>NZ_DAINBO010000001.1:0-204174 GCF_036732845.1 Brevundimonas sp.
CCAGTTGCGTCAGGCCATAGTGGTCGCGCAGGTCGATGAACAGCAGGCCGCCGTGATCGCGCTTCCTGTGCACCCAGCCCGAAAGCCGGACGTTCGACCCGGCGTCCGTCGACCGGAGGGCGCCGCAGGTGTGGGTGCGATAGGCGTGCATGGGAAGGTTCGTCTGCAAACGGCCGCGGGAAACGGCGTGAATTGGGAGGGGCGGAAGGGCGCATCATCGCCCCGGAAAGTCAAGGCTGGCGGGCCTTCCGAAGCCGTGCGCGGCCGTCTGTTGAAAGTTTTGAACACCTGTCGCGGCTTGTCCACGGAAGTGGATGGAAGTTTCGTCGCTCTGTCGAACAGTGCTGTTATGCCGTCCGCCATGTCCGCGCGCCGTCAACCGCCTCCGCAGATGCGCCTGCCCTTGCAGGCCGACCGCCCCGCCCGGGCGGACGATCTGGTGGTGTCTGACGCCAATCGCGCGGCCTTCGACCGCCTGGCCGCCTGGCCCGACGGGATCGCGCCGATCCTGGCCCTCAGCGGGCCGCCCGGTTCAGGCAAGAGCCGCCTGGCCGCCCTGTGGGCCGAACGGGTCGGGGCCGTGGCCCTGCTCGGCGCCGAGGCGGCCCTGATCGACCCGCTGGAGCTGGAGGGCCGCCCCATCCTGCTGGACCGCGCGCCGGACGCGGACGACGAGACCCTGTTTCACCTGTTCAACCTGGCTCGTGCGCCGGGCGGCGCCCTGTTGCTGGTCGCCCGATCCGCGCCTCAGGGCTGGGATCGCGCCCTGCCCGATCTGCGGTCGCGGCTGAACGCCACGCCGGTGGTGACGATCATGACGCCGGACGACGCCGTTCTGGCCGCCATGCTGCGCGCCCGGTTCGCCGAACGCAGCATCACCCCCAGCGACGACCTGATCGCCTATCTGCTGCGCCGCATCGATCGTTCAGCCCAGGCCGCGGCGGATGTGGTGGAGCGTCTGAGCGCCGACCCCCGGCCCGCCACCCGCGCCACGGCGCGCGAGGTGCTGGAGGCGGCGAGCGACGATCCGCCGCTCTGACTTGCGGCCGTCACGCGAGCGCGTCAGAACCGGCCCATGAGCGACGCCGCCATCGCAGACGCCACCCGGGGCGAAGAAGTCCCCTCCTCTCGCGCGGCCCAGTCGACGCTGGACGCCGTGCTGATGGAATCGCCGTCGCGCTTCTTCAACCGCGAACTGTCGTGGCTGGCCTTCAACGCCCGCGTTCTGGAAGAGGCCGGAAACGCGGCCCATCCCCTGCTGGAGCGGCTGCGTTTCCTGTCGATCTCGGCCAACAATCTGGACGAATTCTACATGACCCGCGTCGCCGGGCTGAAGGGCCAGGTGCGCGAGCGCGTGCGCGTCGTCTCGCCCGACGGCCTGACGCCCGCCCAGACCCTGGAGAAGGTCAACGCCGCCGCCGGAACCCTGATGGCCGAACAACAGGCGCGCTGGGGCAGGCTGCGCCGGGAACTGGCCGCCGCGGGCATAGAGGTCGTCGACATCGGCAAGGTGACCAAGACCGAGAAGGAACGGCTGGAGCCGGAATTCCTCAGTCAGTTGTTCGCCGTTCTGACGCCCCTGGCCGTCGATCCGGCCCACCCCTTCCCCTTTCTGCCCAACCTCGGCTTCTCGCTGGGGCTGCGGTTGAGACGGGTCAAGGACGGCCGCGTCCAGTATGCGCTGGTGCCGGTGCCGACCCAGGTGCGGCGCTTCTGGCAATTGCCGACCGACGGCCGCTCCAAGGCCGGGCGGCGGCGCTACGTCACGCTCGAAACCCTGTTGATGCTGTTCATCGACCACCTCTTCCCCGGCTTCGAGGTGATCGAGAAGGGCGTCTTCCGCATGATCCGCGATAGCGACATCGAGGTCGAGGAAGAGGCCGAGGATCTGGTCCTGGAATATGAGGAGGCGTTGAAACAGCGCCGCCTCGGCTCGGTCGTGCGGATCAAGATCGAGGCGTCCATGCCCGACGATCTGCGCGCCTTCATCATCGACCAGTTGGAAGCGGCGCCCCAGGACGTGGTTCTGGTCAACGGCATGCTGGGCCTGGCCCAGTTGGACGAGCTGATCCGCGACGGCCACCCCGACCTGAAATTCCCCGGCTATGAGCCGCGCTTCCCCGAGCGGGTGCGCGACCAGTCGGGCGACGTCTTCGCGGCCATCCGCGAGAAGGACATGCTGATCCACCACCCGTTCGAGAGCTTCGACGTGGTGGTCCAGTTCCTGCGTCAGGCCGCGCGCGATCCCAACGTCATCGCCATCAAACAGACGCTGTACCGAACGTCCAAGGACAGCCCCATCGTCGCCGCCCTGATCGAGGCGGCCGAGAACGGCAAGAACGTCACCGCCCTGGTCGAGATCAAGGCCCGCTTCGACGAAGAGGCCAATCTGCGCTGGGCGCGGGCCATGGAGCGGGCGGGCGTCCACGTCGTGTTCGGCTTCGTCGCCTATAAGACCCACGCCAAGCTGTCGGTCGTGGTCCGGCGCGAGGGCGAGGGCCTGAAGACCTACTGCCATTTCGGCACCGGCAACTATCACCCGGTCACCGCCCGCATCTACACCGACCTCAGCCTGTTCTCGACCGATCCGGCGCTGGCGCGCGACGCCGCGCGGGTGTTCAACTACATCACCGGCTACGCTCCGCCCGACGACCTGGAGCGGTTGGTCGTCTCGCCCCTGAACATGAAGAAGACCCTGCTGGAGCTGATCGGCAAGGAGATGTCGGCCGCCGCCCAAGGCCTGCCCGCCGCCATCTGGGCCAAGATGAACAGCCTGGTCGATCCCGAGATCATCGACGCCCTGTATCGCGCCAGCCAGTGGGGCGTGCGCATCGAACTGGTGGTGCGGGGCGTCTGCTGCCTGCGGCCGGGCGTGCCGGGCCTGTCGGACAACATCCGGGTCAAGTCGATCATCGGCCGCTTCCTGGAGCACAGCCGCATCGTCTGTTTCGCCAACGGCCAGGACCTGCCGCACGACAAGGCGCGGGTCTATATCGCCTCGGCCGACTGGATGCCGCGCAACCTGGACCGCCGGGTCGAGCTGATGACGCCGGTGCTGAACGCCACCGTCCACGATCAGGTGCTGGACCAGATCATGGTCGCCAATCTGAAGGACGACGCCCAAAGCTGGGTGCTCCAGCCCGACGGCGCCTATCGCCGCATCGTGCCGGCCGATTCCGCCAAACCCTTTTCGGCGCACCAGTATTTCATGACCAACCCCAGCCTGTCCGGGCGCGGCCGCAAGGTGAAGACCCTGCCCGGCCGTCTGCGATACGAGCGCCGCTGATGCCCATGGCGACGCCCCCGCGTGAGGTCGCGGTCATCGACATCGGCTCCAACTCGGTGCGCATGGTGCTGTACCGGCTGGAAGGGCGCGCCGTCTGGACGGTGCTGAACGAAAAGGTGCTGGCCGGTCTCGGCCGTGATCTGGCCGTGACCGGAAAACTGTCGCCGGACGGCGCCGTCATGGCCCTGACCGCGCTTCGCCGTTTCGCCGCCGTGCTGGACGGGGTGCGGCCCCAGGCCCTGTTCGTCGCCGCCACCGCCGCCGTCCGCGACGCCCAGGACGGCCAGGTCTTTCGCGAACGGATCACCGCCGAGACCGGTCTTCAGGTCCGCGTGCTGTCGGGCGAGGACGAGGCCCGCTACGCCGCCCTGGGCGTGCTGGCCGGCGCCCCCTCGGCGCATGGCGTCGTCGCCGACATGGGCGGCGCCAGCCTGGAGCTGATCCAGATCGCCGACGGCGCCGTCGGGCGCGGCGTCACCCTGCCGCTGGGTCCCTTTTCGTTGGCGAGCAAGAAGGGGTTCGATCCCGACCGGGTCCAGACGGTCGCCGACAAGGCCCTGTCCGCGGTCGCCGCGGCCTATCGCGCCGAAACCCTGTACGCCGTGGGCGGCGCCTGGCGAAGCCTGGCCCAGGTGCGCATGGCCCAGAACGACCACCCGCTGCGCATCGTCCATCAGTTCGCCATGTCGGCGGCCGAGGCGCGCGACCTGGCCCGCCTGATCGCCCGCTCGTCGCCCGGCGCTCTGGACAAGATTCCCGGCCTGTCCAAGAAACGCGCCGAAACCCTGCCGCACGCCGCCGTCGTTCTGGACCGGCTGATCGAACGGTTGGATCTGAAACGGGTCGAATTCTCCGCCTGGGGCGTGCGCGAGGGCCTGTTGTTCGAGGGGCTGGAGCCGGAGACCGCCGCCATCGACCCCCTGTTGGCCGGCAGCGCCGCCCTGGGCCTGCGCCAGGGGGTCTCGCCCACCCTGCCGACCGCCCTGGACGCCTGGATCGCCTCCATCCTCGCCGCCCTGCCCCCCGCCTTCGGGTTTGAGCGTGACGCGGTCTTGTCGCGCGCCGCCTGCAACCTGGCCGACCTGGGCGCGCGACTGCATCCCGACCACCGGGTCAATCTGGTGTTCGACCAGGTGCTGCGCGCGCCGGTGCCGGGCCAGACCCATGCCGAGCGCGCCTTCCTGGCCGCGGCCCTCAACGCCCGCTACGGCGGCGGGGCGGCGACGCCGGAACCGGCGACGGTCGGACGCCTGCTGACCGAGACGGCGGCGATCCGCGCCCGCGCCCTGGGCCTGGCCATGCGGTTGGGCTGCGATCTGTCCGGCCGCTCGGCGCATCTGCTGGCGAACGCCCAGGCCGTGGTCGCCGACGGCGCCCTGCGTCTCAGCGCCGCTCCGGGCTACGCCGACCTGTTGCTGGGCGACCAGACCCGCCGCCGCGCCCGCGCCCTGGCCGACGCCTTGGGTCTGAGGCTCGACATCGGCCGCGAGGCCGAGCAGTCTGGCGTCCGCGATAGGGGATAGACGACATGGCGGTGACCGGAATCGGCGGGCTGTTCTTCCGCTGCAAGGACCCCAAGGCCCAGGCCGAATGGTATCTGACCCATCTGGGCGTCGGCGCGCCCGAGGGCGTCTGGATCTGGAACCAGCAGGCGGGACCGACCGTCTTCTCGCCGTTCAAGGCCGACAGCGATTATTTCGCCGCCGACAAGGCCTATATGATCAATCTGCGGGTCGACGACCTGGACGGCCTGCTGGCCAGCCTGCGCGCCGCCGGGATCGAGGTGATCACCAAGCCGGAATGGGACGCCACGCCCGAAATCGGCCGCTTCGCCCGCATCCACGACCCGGAAGGCAATCCGATCGAGCTGTGGCAGCCGCCGACGGCGGCCTAGCTTCCCTTACCGCTCATCCCCGCTTTCGCGGGAATGCACGGGATCATGGGGACCGACCCTACCCCTCGATCTCGACCACCTCGACCCGGGCGCCGTTCAGCACCAGGGCGATCTCGCCGCGCTTCAGCTTCAGCGCGTCCTCGCCGAACAACTGACGACGCCAGCCGTGCAGGGCCTCGACCGGGGCGTCGTCGTCCAGGGCGATCTTCTCCAGATCGGCGACATTGGCGATCAGCTTGGTCGCCACGCCGGCATTGTCGCTCTTGGCCTTCAACAGCACCTTCAGCAGCTCGACCACCGACGGCGGCGCGGGCTGGCCGTGGGCGGGCCGCTCCAGCTTGGGCGCATGGGCCTCGGGATCGGCCAGCACCCGTTTCAGCTCGACGATCAGATCCTGGCCCAGCCGCGATCCGCCGAACCCCTTGGGGATCGAGCGCATGCGGTTGAAGGCGTCCACGTCGGTCGGCGCCTGGGTGGCCAGTTCGTCGATCGCCTCATCCTTCAGGATGCGGCCGCGCGGCTGGTCCCGCTCTTGCGCGGCCCGTTCGCGCCACACGGCGGCGGCCTTGAACACGGCCAGGTATTTGGCGGCGTATTTCTTGGGCTTCAGGCGCTTCCAGGCGTTTTCCGGTTCGGTGTCATAGACGGCGGGATCGGTCAGATCCTCCATCTCGGCCATCACCCAGTCCAGCCGCCCCTCCTTGTCCAGCCGATCCCGCAGCTTGGGATACAGGGCCGCCAGATGGGTGACGTCGCCCAGAGCGTAGGTCAGTTGCGCGTCCGACAGCGGGCGCCGCGCCCAGTCGGTGAAGCGGCTGCCCTTGTCCACCTCCTGGCGCAGCATCTGCCGCACCAGGGATTCATAGCTGACCTGATCGCCGAAACCGGCGGCCATGGCGGCCACCTGGGTGTCGAACATCGGCTTGGGCATGGCGCCCAGTTTGACGAAGATCTCCACGTCCTGCCGGGCGGCGTGGAAGACCTTCAGTATGTCCGGGTCGCGCAACAGGGCCAGGAACGGCTCCAGGTCCAATCCCTCGGCCAGGGGATCGATGATCCCCGAATCCGTCGCCGAGGCCGCCTGGATCAGGCACAGCTTGGGCCAATAGGTCGTCTCGCGCATGAACTCGGTGTCCACGGCGATGAAGGGGGCGCCTTTCAGGCGGTCGCAGAAGGCGGCCAAGGCGTCATTGGTGGTGATCGGCGTCATTGGAATGCTATAGCCCCCGCGACGCCCCGTGTGGCAAGAGCCGCGCGGACTTTTCGTTCACCGATTCAAGGCTCCCAACGCAATGACGGCGCACAAGGATTCGCCCACCAACGGCCTGACCTACGCTGACGCCGGGGTCGACATCGACGCGGGCGAGATGCTGGTCGACGCCATCAAACCCCTGGCCAAGTCGACGCGGCGGCCCGGCGCGGAGGCGTCGCTGGGCGGTTTCGGCGCCCTGTTCGACCTGAAGGCGGCCGGTTTCGAGGACCCGCTGATCGTCGCCACCACCGACGGCGTCGGCACCAAGCTGAAGATCGCCATCGAGACCGGACGGCACGACGGCGTCGGCGTCGATCTGGTCGCCATGTGCGTCAACGACCTGTTGGCCCAGGGCGCCGAGCCGCTGCTGTTCCTGGACTATTACGCCACCGGCAAGCTGTCGGTGGACGACGCCCGCCGCGTCGTGGCCGGCATCGCCGAAGGGTGCCGCCAGGCGAACTGCGCCCTGGTCGGCGGCGAAACGGCCGAGATGCCGGGCATGTACGGCGACGGCGACTATGACCTGGCGGGCTTTTCGCTAGGCGCGGTCGAGCGCGGCCACGCCCTACCCTATCTGGACCGCCAGGCGGCGGGCGACGTCATCATCGGCCTGGCCTCGTCCGGCCCGCACTCCAACGGCTATTCGCTGGTGCGCAAGATCGTCGAGACCTCGGGCCTGGGCTGGGGCGACGACGCCCCCTTCGCCAAGGACCGCACCCTGGCCCAGGCCCTGATGGAGCCGACCCGCATCTATGTGAAGCCGGTCCTGCCGCTGATGAAGGCGGGTCTGATCAAGGGCGCGGCCCACATCACCGGCGGCGGCCTGATCGAAAACCCGCCGCGCTGCATCGCCGAGGAGCTGAGCGCCGCCTTCGACTGGAACGCCTGGCCCCAGCCACACGTCTTTGAATGGCTGCAAAAGACCGGCGGCGTCTCGGATCACGAGATGCGCCGCACCTTCAACTGCGGTGTCGGCTTCATCCTGATCGTCGCGCCCGAGAACGCCGAGCCAGTGCTGGCCGCCCTGTTGAACACCGGTGAAGCCGCCTTCGTCTGCGGCCAACTGACCGCCGCCTGATCCGGTGCCTGGGTCCGGCAAAGTCCGCGTCGCCGTCCTGATCTCGGGAACCGGCTCGAACATGGCCGCCCTGATCGACGCCGGACAGTCGCCGGACAGCCCGTTCGAGGTCGTGCTGGTCCTGTCCAACGTCCCCGACGCGGGCGGCCTGGCCGTCGCAGCGGGCAAGGGCGTGTCCGCGCTCGCCGTCGACCATCGCCCCACCGGCAAGAACCGCGAAGCGCATGAAGGCCTGCTGGACGCCCTGCTGGCCCGTCATGAGGTCCAGGTCGTGGCCCTGGCCGGCTATATGCGCCTGCTGACCCCCTGGCTGGTCGGGCGCTGGGCCGGGCGGATGTTGAACATCCACCCCAGCCTGCTGCCGAAATATCCCGGCCTGGACACCCACGCCCGCGCCCTCGCCGCCGGGGACGCCGAGGCGGGCTGCACCGTCCATCTGGTCACCGAGGGGTGCGACGAAGGTCCTGTCCTGGCCCAGGCGCGCGTGCCGATCCTGGCGGACGACACGGCCGCGTCCCTGGCCCAGCGCGTGCTGGTCGCCGAACACGCCCTCTATCCGGCGGCCCTGGCGGACTTTTGTCGATCCCAGACATGAAACGGCCCGCGTCCGTTTCCGAACGCGGGCCGCTGTATCCGTTTGGCCGGCGCGTCAGCGCCAGGCCGCGTCGGGCCGGGAGTTCCCGAAGGACCGACGATCGCGGCCCAAGAACAATGCCTCAGCCGACGATCTGATCGGCGGTGAAGAACTGGGCGATCTCGATGCCGGCGTTCTCGATCGAGTCCGAGCCGTGGACCGAGTTCTCGCCGATCGACAGGGCGAACAGCTTGCGGATCGTGCCCTCGGCGGCTTCTTGCGGGTTCGTGGCGCCCATGACTTCGCGATAGCGGGCCACGGCGTTGTCGGCTTCCAGCACCTGAACCACCACCGGCTCGGCGATCATCTGGCCGACCAGTTCGTTGTAGAACGGACGGTGGGCGTGGACTTCGTAGAATTTCTTGGCCTGGTCTTCGGTCAGGCGGATGCGGCGCTGGCCGACGATGCGCAGGCCGGCGGCCTCGATCACGGCGTTGATGGCGCCGGTCAGGTTGCGGCGCGTGGCGTCGGGCTTGATGATCGAGAAGGTGCGTTCGGTCATGGGAGTGACTTCTTGTTGGGAGATTGAGGGTCGCGGGCTTATAGCGGCGCCCTCTCCGCTTTCCAACCGCCTCACAATTTCGCCTTTATCGCCCGTCTCGCGGCTCGCCGTGACAGAGACCGCTCGAGATTTACGACCCGCCATGCTGCAGATCACCAACCTGACCCTGAACGCCTGGGGCCGCCAGTTCCTCGACGACGCCTCCGTCAGCCTGCCGCCCGGCGCCAAGGTCGGCCTGGTCGGGCGCAACGGCATCGGCAAGTCGACCCTGTTCAAGGTCATCCTGGGCGAACTGGTCGCCGGCGGCGACGAGGTCAGCCTGCCCAAGACCGCCCGCATCGGTTCGGTGGATCAGGAACACCCGGCCACGCCCGTCAGCGTGCTGGAGACGATTCTGGAGGCCGACACCGAGCGCCACAGCCTGCTGACCCGGCTGGAGACCGCCGAGCCTGAAGAGATGGGCGAGATCTGGTCGCGCCTGATCGAGATCGACGCCGACGCCGCCCCCGCGCGCGCCGCCGAAATCCTGGTCGGCCTGGGCTTCAGCCAGGAGGACATCCAGCGTCCGATGTCGCATTTCTCGGGCGGATGGCGGATGCGCGTGGCCCTGGCGGCCGCCCTGTTCGCCCAGCCCGACATGCTGCTGCTGGACGAACCGACCAACTATCTCGACCTGGAAGGCGCCCTGTGGCTGGAGGCCCGGCTGAAGAAATATCCGGCCACGGCCCTGATCATCTCGCACGACCGTGAGATGCTGAACGAGGTCTGCACCCACATCCTGCACCTGTCGAACCGCAAGCTGGAACTCTACACCGGCAACTACGACGACTTCGAACGGATGCGGTCCGAGAAGATCCGCCTGCTGTCGGCCACCCGCGCCAAACAGGAGGCCGAGCGCGCCCACCTTCAGGCCTTCGTCGATCGCTTCAAGGCCAAGGCGTCCAAGGCCGCCCAGGCCCAGTCGCGGGTCAAGAAGCTGCAAAAGATGCAGACCGTGGAACTGCCGCCCGAAGAGCGCGTGGCCCCCTTCGTCCTGCCCAGCCCGCCGCGCCCCCTGCCCCCGCCCCTGATCCGGCTGGAGCGGGCCTATGTCGGCTATGAGCCGGGCAAGCCGATCCTGCGGAACCTGAACCTGCGCATGGATCTGGACGACCGCATCGGCCTGTTGGGCGTCAACGGCGCGGGCAAGTCGACCTTCGCCAAGCTGATCGCCAAGGCCCTGACCATCGAGACGGGCGAGTTTCACCGCGACGGCAAGATGCGCGTGGGCTGGTTCCACCAGCATCAGATCGAGGCCATGGACCCGACCGACACCCCGCTGGAGATCATCCGCCGGGCCATGCCGGACGCCTCCGAATCCAGCCGCCGCAGCCGTCTGGCCCAGTTCGGCCTGCCGTTCGAAAAGCAGGAGACCAAGGTCGACAGTCTGTCGGGCGGCGAACGCGCCCGTCTGTTGCTGAACCTGGTGGCGATGGACGCGCCGCACATCCTGATCCTGGACGAACCGACCAACCACCTGGACATCGACAGCCGCCGCGCCCTGCTGGACGCGCTGAACCAGTACACGGGCGCCGTCATCCTGATCACCCACGACCGTTCGCTGATGGAACTGGTCGCCGACCGGCTGTGGCTGGCCGCCGACGGCACGGTGAAGCCGTTCGAGGGCGACATGGACGACTACGCCAAATTCGTCCTGGACCGCGCCAAACAGGCCGGAAGCGTCCGCCCCGGTCAGATCAGGCCAGACGAAGCCGCCGCGCCCGCCCCCGCCCCTCAAGCCGCAAACGCCCGCGGCGCGAGCGATAGGGGCAGGAAAAAAGACGGCCCCTCGCCGTCCACCCTGCGCCACGCCGTCAAGAAGGCCGAGGAGCGGATCGCCGCCCTGACCGCCGAGATCGCCCGCATCGACGACGACCTGGCCAACGCCGCCGTCGCCAATCCCAAGGCGCTGGAGGGTCTGACCCGCGCCCGCGCCAAGACGCAAGGCGATCTCGACGCCGCCGAGACCGCCTGGATCCAGGCCGAGGAAGCCCTGGCGGAGGTGCAATGAAGCCGATCGTTTTCAGCCGCGAAGAGATCGCGGCCCTGACGCCGAAACTTCAGGCCTGGTTTCGCGACGAATACGACATGGAGCTGGGCGGCCTGCCGGCTGAAATGCTGATCGACTTCCTGGCCCGCGAGTTCGGCCCGGCCTTCTACAACCGGGGTTTATACGACGCCCAGGCGGCGCTGTCGGCCAGGCTCGACGAGGTCGGCGAAGCCATCCTGTCGCTGGAGCGGCGCTAGGCAAACGGCCCGCATTCTGCTACCGTGCCTCTCGTCAGAGGAGATCGTCATGTTCCGCGCCGTCGTCGCCGCCGCCGCCCTCGTCGCCACACCCGCCTTCGCCCAGGACGCTCCGGCGCGCTATCAGGTCGAGCTTTCGCTGGTCCGGCCGAACCTCCAGTTCAGCAGCACCAGCCAGATCATCGAGAATTCGCCCGCCGAAACCTCGCTCACGGTCGATGGCGTCCGATACGAGTTCAACGTCAACCTGCTCAGCGTCCAAGGCGACGGAGAGAAGGACCAGCTTCTCCTAGAGAGCCGCCTGATGCGCAACGACACCGAACTCGCCGCGCCACGCCTTTCGGTCATGCGTGGGCGCGTCGCACGGTTTACATTGGTCGAACAGGATTCAGGCGCGATCGAGATCACCCTCAGTCCCCTGCTCCCCTAGAGTCCAGCGCCGCCGCCCGCCCGACCGACGATCTCAGCCGCACGTCAATTTGCGGATGAGACCCGTCTGCTGGTCATACAGGATGTTCAGGCGGCTGGGGTTGTAGTCCATCGTCATCGGACAGGTGGTGCAGGTCACGCGCCAGGTCTCGCCTTCCGGCCTGGCCGGCAGGCTGACGCGGTTGCGGCCGATGTACGACTGGTACTGGGCCGCCTTGCACTGATCCGGGGCGTCGCTGGGCGGGGTCGAGGCGCCGCCGCCCTCCACCGGAGCGCAGGCCGCCAGGGTCAGGCCGCCCAGGGCCGCGAAGATCATCAGCTCGCGCATGGTCCGAAACTCCGGTTCGGGGATCAGCCGCAGCGCACCTGTTCGATGATCCCGGTTTCATGGTTGAAGAATATATTCAAACGGTAAGCCGAATAATCTTCAGTGATGGGACAGGTCGTGCAGGTGACACGCCGATTCACCACCTCCACAGGAACGGGAATGTCGGTCCTTGGTTTCCCGACCAGCCATTGCATTTCACCGGCCTTGCACTGATCCGCCCCGGCCGGGGGCTGGCGGTCGACGACGGGACGGCTCTGTTCGGCATGGGCGACGGTGCGCGGCGCGCGGGCTTCGGTGGTCGGCGCCGACGAACAGGCCGCCGCCAGGGCCAGGATCAGGCCGCCCGCTCCCAGCGCCCGTCCGCGTCCTGACGCCAATAGGCCAGGTCGGCGCCCGCGTCCTTCAGCGTCTTCCAGCGCGCCCGCGCACCGTGCAACGCCGTCTCGTCCCGCCCGTCGAAAAGGATGAAGCATCGCTCGAACGCCTCCGTCTGACCCAGTTCCGCGCCGTCCAGGATGAACAGCGCCTGAGCGCCGTTCGAGTTCTCGCCTGATTCGCTCAACAGCACCGGCTGGCGTTCGGCGTGCGGCTGGTCCGCCCGGCCGTGGGCCAGAAAGCTCTCCTCCCGGTACGTCCACAACCGCTCATCGACATGGTCCAGCAAGGCGCGGTCATCGGCCCGGACCAGCGCCCGCCATCCCCGCTCGCGCGTCTTCTCCAACAGGCCGGGCAGCACCTGGTCCAGCGACGAGCGCTCCAGGTGGTAGAACCAGATTTCCGTCCCGGCCTCGGCCATGCGGACCCTAGCTCTCGTACTTGTCCGCCACCATGCGATCCAGGGTGCGCACGGCGAAGCCGACGCCGCCGTCCGGGATGGTCGGGTTCTGGCTCTTGTTGACCCAGGCCGTCGGGGCGATGTCGATGTGCGCCCAGGGCGTGCCGTTGGTGAAGCGTTGCAGGAACAGGGCGGCGGTGATCGAGCCGCCGGCGCGGCCGTTGCCGGTGTTCTTCACATCGGCGATCGGGCTGTCGATGTGCCGCTCATAGGCCTCGGGCATCGGCATGCGCCAGAAATTCTCGCCCACCTTCGGACCCGCGTCCAGCACGCCTTGCGCCACCGCGTCGTCGTTCGAGAAGACGCCCGCGTATTCCAGGCCCAGCGACACGATCATGGCCCCCGTCAGGGTCGCCAGGTCGATCATGAATTTCGGCTTGAACCGCTCCTGCGTGTACCAGAGGGCGTCGGCCAGGACGAGGCGGCCCTCGGCGTCGGTGTTGATCACCTCGACCGTCTGGCCCGACATGGACACGACCACGTCGCCCGGGCGCTGGGCCTTGCCGTCGGGCATGTTCTCGACCAGCCCCAGCACGCCCACGGCGTTGACCTTGGCCTTGCGTCCGGCCAGGGCCATCAGGGTTCCGGCCACGGCGGCGGCGCCGCCCATGTCCCACTTCATGTCCTCCATGCCGTCGGCCGGCTTCAGCGAAATGCCGCCGGTGTCGAAGCACACGCCCTTGCCGACGAAGGCGATCGGCTGTTCGCCGGACTTGCCGCCCTTCCACTGGATGACGGCCAGTTGGCTGTCGCGCTCGCTGCCCTGACCCACGGCCAGAAGCGTGCGCATGCCCAGTTTCTCCATCTCCTTCTCGCCCAGGATCTCGACCTCCAGGCCCAGGCTTTCCAACGCCTTGACCCGTTTGGCGAACTCTTCGGGATGCAGGATGTTGGCCGGCTCGGACACCAGATCGCGGGCGAACAGCACGCCGTCGGCCACGGCCGACATCGGCGCGAAGGCGGCCTGGGCGGCCTTCACGTCGCCGGTCACGACACGAACGGTCTTCACCGACGGGATCTTCTCGGCCTTTTCCTTGGTGCGGTATTTGTCGAACCGATAGGCGGCCAGACGCGCGGCGAAGCCCACGCGCGCGGCCTGTTCGGCGGTCAGGCCCGAAGCGTCGAAGGTCAGGATCGACAGGCCGCTGGTCGCCACGGCGCGCCAGGCCGCGCCCGCGGCGGCCTCCAGCGCCAGATCGTCCGCCGCTTCGGCGCCCAGGCCCGTCAGCACGACCAGTTCCGCGTCCATTCCGCCCGGAGCCGGAATCGTCAGCGCCGAATTGCGCCCGCCCTTGAACCGGCTGGTCTTGATCGCCGCCGCCAGACCGTCTGGGGCCTGGCCGCCTTCGCGAACGAACAGGGCGAGGATTTCGGCGGAACCGGCCGACGCGACGAACTCAACTTTCATACTGGGGACTCCAGCCGGGGTTACGGCCCCGGTCTTGGTTGCTCAAAAAGGCGATGAAAACGAACCGCGACAGTCGCGGACGCCTTGGGATGTGGTATTAGATGCGCCTCTCAGCCGCCGCCTGCAACCGGGCGATTTCTTTCCGCCCATGACCCTGATTCAAGGCTATCTTTTCCGACAGATCGCTCTGCCCGTGGTCGCCGCCGTCGGCGCCCTGTGCGGAATCGGGCTGCTGAGTCAGAGCCTCGATCAGCTCGAAGTCATCGTCGAACGCGGCCAGAGCGTCTGGGTCATGGCCAAGCTGACTCTCCTGGCCCTGCCGCAACTGCTGGCGGTGATTCTGCCCATCGGCCTGTTCGTCGGCGCCCTGGTCGCCCTGACCCGGCTGCAAAGGGAGCAGGAGCTGACGGCCGCCTTCGCCGCCGGCCTGTCGCGCTGGCAGGTCATCCGGCCCGCCGCCCGCATCGCCCTGATCGCGGCGGCCGTCGGCCTGTTGATCGGCGTCGTGCTCCAGCCCATGGCCCAGCGCGAGGCCCGCGCCCAGGCCTTCGCCGTCCGCACCGACCTGGCCGCCCTGCTGGTCGAGGAGGGCCGCTTCGTCCAGGGTCCCAACGGCCTGACCGTCTATGTCCAGCAGGTCGAGCAGAACGGCCTGCTGAAGAACCTGTTCGTCTATCTGGAAGACGGCGACCAGGTCACCACCTGGGACGCGGCCGAGGCCCGGTTCGGCCGCATCGACGGCGAACCCTATCTGTCGATGCGCGGCGGTTCGTGGCAGCGGTTCTCCAAGAACGGCGTGCTCGAATACCTGTCGTTCGACGGCTACAACTTCCCGCTGGCCCAGTTCACCGAGACGGACGAGCGGATCCGCTACAAGCCCGGCGACCTGTATCTGACCGACCTGTTCAACCCGTCGCCCGCGACGCTGGAGCGGGTCGGCCCGCGCGACGAACTGCTGGCCGAGGCCCATTCGAGACTGTCCGCGCCCCTCTACGCCCTGATGGCCATGGCACTGGCCCTGAACGCCATCCTGGGCGGCGCCTTCTCGCGCACCGGCTATGCGTTCCGCATCGCCAAGGCGGCGGGCCTGTTCCTGTTCCTGCGCATCGCGGGATACGGCCTGGTCGCCGCCAGCGTCTGGAACCCATGGCTGAACATCCTGCAGTACCTCCTGCCGGTCGCCGCCACCGCCGTCGCCCTGCGCATGATGTTCCGCACCCTCAAGCCGCATCGTCGCCGCGTCTGGCCGCCGCTGGAGCGGCTGAAGGCGAGGTTCGCATGACCGCGCGCCGTCTCGATCTCAAACTGCCCGCCTCGCGCATCCGGCTGGGGCGCATCGAACGCTATGTGCTGAAGACCCAGGCGCGGTCGTTGCTGATCGCGCTGGGCGTCATCTCGGCCCTGATCATGTTGATCGACTTCGTCGAGATCTCGCGCGGTCTCGGTTCCGACGTCGATCTGTCGGCCGTGCGCATCGTCGGCTTGATGCTGCTGAAATCGCCCAGCGTCATCCTGCAGCTTCTGCCCTTCGTCTTTCTGTTCGGCACCTTGTCGGCCTTCATCGGCCTGAACCGGCGCAGCGAACTGATCGCCATGCGCGCCGCCGGCGTGTCCGCCTGGCGTTTCGTCTTGCCGGCGGCCGGCGCCGCCTTGGCGATCGGCGTCCTGACCGTCACCGTGCTCGGCCCGCTGGCCGCCGCCGGAGACGGCCTGTGGCAACGCGAGCGCGCCCGCATTTCGGGCGGGGTCCAGGGCGAACGGCAAGAGGCGGTCTGGCTGCGCGAGGGCGACGACCAGCGTCAGATGATCATTCGCGCGGGTCGCCAGGACCGGGCCAACGCCCGCCTGCTGGACGTGACCTTCTTCATCTACACCAACGCCGAGGACGGCCGTCGCACCTTCTCGGAACGCATCGACGCCGCCACCGCCAGCCTGTCGGCGGGACGCTGGCGCCTGACCGACGCCGTGGGCGCCCAGACCGGCCAGCGCGCCGTGCGTTATGCGACGCTGGACCTGATCTCCAGCCTGGCCGACGAGGAGGCCTTTGAACAGTTCGCCCGGCCCCAGTCGACGCCCTTCTGGTCCCTGCCCGGCCAGATCGCGCGGATCGAGGCGGCCGGATTTTCGTCCACCGCCTATCGCCTGCGCCTGCAACAGCTTCTGGCCACGCCATTGATGTTCGCGGCCATGTCGATTCTGGCCGCCGCCTTTTCGCTGCGTTTGATGCGTCTGGGCGATCTGGCGCGGATGAGCGTGGCGGCCGTGGTGCTGGGCTTCGCCTTCTTCTTCATCAATCAATTCTCGGCGGCCATGGGTTCGGCCGAGGTGGTGCCGCCCTTCCTGTCGGCCTGGCTGCCGCCTCTATTGACGGCGCTCGCGGCCTTCACCTTGCTGTTCTATACCGAAGACGGCTAATCGGCCCTCCCGAGACGTCTCCCGAGTGACCCTTCATGCAGGCTGATCGCCGCGCCCATCGCGGACAGGGCTTACGGACCCGGCTTCTGGCCGGGGCCGCCCTCGCCTGCGCGCCCGGCGTCGCCCTGGCCCAGGCCGCTCCGGCCCCACAACCCGCGCCCCAGGCCGCTTCGACGCCCGGTTCCGACGGCCTGACGCCGCAAGCCGTCTATGTCGATGCCCGCGAAACGACGCGCGAAGGCGACGTCGTCGTCCTGAACGGCGGTCCCGGCGCCGATCGCGCCCTGGCGCGCTTCCAGGGCCACACCCTGCGCGCCGAGACGATCCGCTACGATCTGGCCGGCGGCGTCGGCGGGGCCGAGGGCCAGGTCGAGCTGGTCTCGCCGCTGGGCGACACGATCTTCGCCGACCTGATCGAGCTGGACGACCAACTCCGGGCCGGCGTGGCCGTCGACTTCGCCACGCGCCTGTCGAACGGCGCCAGCCTGATGGCCGCCTCGGCCGTGCGCCGCAGCGAGAACGTCAACGAGCTGAACTACGCCCTCTTCACCCCCTGCCCGATCTGCGACGCGAACGGGCCGAAGACGCCCAGCGTCTCGATCCAGGCCGAAAAGGTGGTCCAGAACGAGGAACTGCGGGCGATCCTGTACCGCAACGCCCTGTTCCGGGTCGGCGGCGTGCCGGTCTTCTTCCTGCCGGTCTTCGCCCACCCCGATCCGTCGGTCGATCGCGCCTCGGGCTTTCTGATTCCCGTTCCGACCTATGACGAGGGTCGGGGCGTTTCCCTGGAGCTGCCCTATCTGCACGTCGTCTCGCCGTCCGAGGACTGGCTGGTCAGCCCGCAGATCAACACGCGCGTGGCGCCGCTGCTGAACCTGCAATGGCGCCGTCGGTTCGACGACGGCGTGATCGTGGTGCGCGGCGGCTATACGCACGAGCGCAATTTCGGCGACTTCGACCTGAACGGCGACGGCCGCCCCGAGAGCAACGTCAAGTTCGGCGACGAAACCAACCGCAGCTACCTCTTGGCCCACGCCCGGTTCGACCCGGACGGTCCCTGGCGCTGGGGCTTCACCGCCGAGCGCGTGTCCGACAAGACCCTGTTCGACCGCTATGACGTGCGCGACCCCTATCAGGACAACGGTCTCTATTACGGCGACCGCCGCCGCCTGATCAGCCAGCTTTACGCCGAGCGCCAGACCCGACGCTCCTACGTCTCCGTAGCCGCCTTCTCGATGCAGAGCCTGCGGGTCGCCCGGTTCGATCCCGTCACCCCGGCCCTGAACGTCTTCGAGAACGACGACGCCCTGCCCCTGGTCGCGCCCATCGTCGAGGCGCGGTGGGAGCCGAACCAGCCCGTCTTCGGCGGCCGACTGCGCCTGCGCGGCTCGGCCGTGTCGCTGTACCGCGACGCCTATGTCGGATCGCCCGTCCTGCGGCCCGAGATCATTCCGCCCGGCCCGACGGCGGGCCTGGACGGCGTCGACACCCGACGCGTCACCGGCCAGATGGACTGGCGCCGCGCCTTCATCAGTCCCGCGGGCGTGCGGTGGGAGCCGTTCGTGGACCTGCGCGCCGACACCTATTCCATCGCCGAACTTCCGCCGGTCCTGGGTCTGGCCGATGAGACGGTGACCCGCACCCGCGCCACGGCGGGCCTGGACGTGGCCTATCCGTTGATCCGCCGGCTCGCCTCGGGCGCCGACGTGATCCTGGAGCCGGTGGGCCAACTGTCCTTCTCGACCGGCGTCGACCAGGACCCGCGCATTCCCAATGAGGACAGCCAGACCGTAGAGCTGGACGAATCCTCTCTGTTCCGCATGGACCGCTTCCCCGGCTACGACCTGCTGGAAGGCGGTTTCCGCCTGACGGCCGGGGTCCGCGCCACCCTGCGCTGGCAAGACGGCCGCAGCGCCAGCCTGTTCATCGGCCGCTCCAGCCGCGGCCAGGAAGAACACGCCTTCCGCGTTCCCGTGCCGGACGATCCCTCGCGCCTGTACGATCCCACCGGCCTGGCGTCCAAGACCTCGGACTGGGTGGTTCAGGGAACCTTCTCGCCGTCCGACCGCGTTCGCGGCTGGTTCCACACCACCGTGGACGGTTCGGGCGACGTGCGCCGCGCCGAGGCCGCGGTGGACGGCCGTTGGGGCCGCCGCGACATGGCGACCGTCAGCTACATCGTGGACCGTTCCAACCCGCTGGGCGGGCCGCTGAACCGCAATTACGAATTCGTGCAGTTGGCGGCCCAGCAATTCGTCGTCGGCAACTGGGGCGTGACCGTCACCGGCATCGCCGATCTGGAGCGCGACATCATCACCCGTTCCGAAGCGGGGATCGTTTTCGACGACGACTGCTTCCGATTCGAGATCGGCTTCCGCCGCGACAACACCCGCGTGCGGCCTTCGGGACCGTCCGAGGGCGTCTTCATTCGCCTAAACCTCGCCACTTTCGGCGGTACAGGCTATGGACGGGGCGAAACGCGCTGGTGAGGGCGCAAACGGGACCGGACCTCCCCCTGATCGGGGTCGAGGCGAGGGCTTTGAGGAACCAGGACGGACCATGGGTTTGAGGCTTTCCACCACGGCGATCTCGTTCGCCGCGCTGCTTTCGACGGCGGCATTCGCTCAGGTTCCGGGCCAGTCGCCCGCCGCCGCCGGCGCCCTGAACCCCGGCGCCGAGGCCGCGCCCCAGTCCGCCGCGCCCGAGGCCCAGTTCCAACTGGCCGACGGCATCGTCGCCACGGTCAACGACCGCGTCATCACCGGCTTCGACCTGCGTCAGCGCATGCTGATGCTGATCGCCATGACCCAGGTCCAGCCGACGCCCGAGAATCTGCCCGCCATTCAGCAGCAGGCCCTGAACGCCCTGATCGAAGAGCATCTCCAGGCCCAGGAGATCGCCAAATACGACACGCTGAAGATCACCGACGAAGAGGTCGACCGCGAGATCGCCGAAACGGCCCAACAGGTCGGAACCACGCCGGAAAACTACATCACCTTCCTGCGTCAGGCGGGGATTCGCACCTCGACCCTGCGCGAGCAGATCCGCACCGAGATCGGCTGGCGTGAACTGGTCGGCGGCCGTTTCAACGCCCGTTCGCGCGTCAGCCAGGCCCAGGTCGATCAGGCCGTGCGCCAGGCCGAGACCTCGGCCACCAAGCCCCAGTATCTGATCGGCGAAATCTATATCGAAGCCGCCCGCGTCGGCGGTCAGCAGGCGGCCCTGAACGGCGCCCAGCAACTGGTCGGCCAGATGGTTCAGGGCGCGCCCTTCCAGGCCGTGGCCCGCCAATTCTCGGCCGCACCTTCGGCCGTCAACGGCGGCGACGCCGGCTGGGTCGTCCAGGGCAGCGTCAATCCGCAGCTTCAGGCGACGCTCGACACCCTTCAGGTCGGCCAGCTCTCGAACCCCATCCAGGTCGATGGCGGCGTCTACATCATCTATATGCGCGACAAGCGTTCGGGCGCGGCGACCAGCCTGGTCTCGCTGAAGCAGGTGATGATCGAACTGCCAGAAACGGCGTCCGAGGCCGATGTCGCCGCCGCGACCCAGCGCCTGACGGCCCTGGCCCCGCAACTGACCTGCGACACCATGCTGGCGCGCGCCACGTCCGAGGCGGGCCTGCTCGGCTCTGACCTGGGCGAGGCCGATGTTCAGAACCTGGCTCCGCAGTTCCAGCAGATCGCCCGTTCGGCCGAGGTCGGCTCCATCTCGACCCCCGTACGCACGCCGCTGGGCCTGCACCTGATCGGTCTGTGCGGCCGTCGCGCGGGCGGACCCGAGGTGCCGTCGCGCCAAGAAGTCGAGGGCCGTCTGCGCAACGCCAACCTGTCCATGCTGGCGCGTCGTTATATGCGCGATCTGCGCGCCGACGCCCTGATCGAGCTGAAGTGACGGCGGCGGGCGCTCCGCTCGTTCTCACCCTCGGCGATCCGGCGGGCGTCGGACCCGAGATCGCCGTCGCCGCCTGGCGCGCCCTGTCGGTCTCCGGCCCGGTCTTCGCCGTCGTCGGCGACGCCGAGGTGCTGCGGACGCAAGGCGCGCCCGTGCGCGAGATCATGGCGGTCTCGGACGCCCCGGCCGTCTTCGGTCACGCCCTGCCGGTGATCCACCGCCCCGTCCGCGCGCCCGTCACGCCCGGCGCGCCGAACCCGGCCAACGCCGCCCCCGTCGCCGACTGGATCGAGGAAGCCGTCTCCCTGGCCCTGTCGGGCCAGGCCTCGGGCGTCGTCACCTGCCCCATCGCCAAGGCGCCGATGTACGCCTCGGGTTTTCGTTTTCCCGGCCATACCGAATTCATCGCCGAACTGACCGCCGACGCGCCCTTCGCCGGGGTGCGCGGGCCGGTGATGATGCTGACCGCGCGCGATCTGCGCGCCTGTCTGGTCACCATCCATGTCGCCCTGGATCAGGTGGCCCAGACCCTGAGCGCCGACCGCGTCATCCGCACGGCCCAGGTGGTCGACGACGCCCTGCGCCGCGACTTCGCCATCGCCCGCCCTCGCCTGGCCCTGGCCGCTCTGAACCCGCACGCGGGCGAAGACGGCGCCCTGGGAATGCAGGAGATCGAGATGCTGCGTCCGGCAGCCCGGCGCCTGCGCGACATGGGCGTCGACATCACCGATCCCCGCCCCGCCGACACCCTGTTCCACGACGAGGCGCGGCGCGGCTATGACGCCGTCGTCTGCCTGTATCACGACCAGGCCCTGATCCCGGTCAAGACGCTGGACTTCTGGGGCGGGGTCAACGCCACCCTGGGCCTGCCGATCATCCGCACCTCGCCCGATCACGGCACCGGCTTCGACATCGCCGGTCAGGGCCAGGCCCGCCCCGACAGCCTGATCGCCGCCCTGCGCCTGGCCGCCGAGATGGCCGCGAGCCGCGCCCACTAAATTACGCCGCTCATCCCCGCGAAAGCGGGGACCCAGTGAGAGCTGCAAGACGTCTGCCCGATACTGCGGACAAACCGTCAATCGTCGCGTATGCAGCCAAAGAACTGGGTCCCCGCTTTCGCGGGGATGAGCGGATGGAGTTCTGCGATTTCCGATCTCCCCACCCTGCGCGAGACCCTCGACGCCCACGGCCTCTCGGCCAAGAAGTCGTTCGGCCAGCATTTCCTGCTCGACCTCAACGTCACGCGAAAGATCGCCCGCCTGGCCGGGCCGTTCGAGGGCCGCGCCGTGATCGAGGTCGGTCCCGGTCCCGGCGGCCTGACCCGCGCCCTGCTGGAATCCGACGCCGGCCGCGTGGTGCTGGTCGAGAAGGACCCGCGATTCGTCCCCCTGCTCTCCGAACTCGACGACGGCTCGGGCCGCCTGACGATCGTCCAGGCCGACGCCCTGAAGGTGCAGGAAGCCGATCTGGTCGACGGTCCCGCCCATCTGGTCTCCAACCTGCCCTATAACGTCGGCACCGCCCTGCTGATCAAATGGCTGACCGGCCCGTGGACGCCCCACGCCCTGACCCTGATGTTCCAAAAGGAAGTGGCCGAGCGCATCGTCGCCGCGCCGGGCGACGACGCCTACGGCCGCCTGGCCGTCATCTCCCAGGCGGTGTGCGAGGCGAAACTGGTCATGCACCTGCCCGCGGCCGCCTTCACCCCGCCGCCCAAGGTCGCCTCAGCCGTCGTGCATCTGGTCCCCCGCGCCGACCGCCCGGCGCCCGACCTGCTGAAACGGCTTGAGCGCGTCACCGCCGCCGCTTTCGGCCAGCGCCGCAAGATGCTGCGCTCCAGTCTGAAACCGCTCGGCGGCGCCGCCCTGTGCCAGGCCGCCGGCATCGAACCCGACGCCCGGGCCGAGGTCATCGACCTGGCCGGCTTCCTCCGCCTGGCCGCCGCATTGCCCTAAAGGCCGACCGTCGCCGCAGCCTAGACCGCTTCTCTCAGCAGCGCGGCCTTATAGGCTTCGACCCACAGGTTGCGCCGGCGGCGGCTGCGTTCGGCGTGATAGATGTGGGCCAGTTCGGCGTACGACCGGTCGAAATCGTCATTGACCAGGACGTAGTCGAAGTCGTCGCAGTGCTCGATCTCGCCCTTGGCGTTGGCGATGCGGCGCTCGATCACGTCATCGGCGTCCTGCGACCGCGTCACCAGGCGGCGGCGCAGCTCCTCCAGGCTGGGCGGCAGGATGAAGACCCGCACCGCGTCGTCCGGGCATTTTTCCGCGATGTCGCGCGCGCCCTGCCAGTCGATGTCGAACAGCACGTCGCGGCCCTCGGCCAACGCCCGGTCGATCGGCGCGCGCGGGCTGCCGTACAGATTGCCGTGCACGTCGGCCCATTCCAGAAAGGCGTCCTCGGCGATCAGCCGCTCGAACTCGGCGCGCTCGACGAAGTGATAGTCGCGGTCGGCCACCTCGCCCGGCCGAATGCCGCGCGTGGTCATCGAGATCGACAGCTCCAGCCCCTTGTGGTCGGCCATCAGGCGACGGCACAGGCTGGTCTTGCCCGCGCCCGACGGGCTGGCGACGATCAGCAGGACGCCCCGGCGGGGCGTACGTTCATTCGACATTCTGCACCTGTTCACGCAACTGCTCGATGACCGCCTTCAGGTCCAGGCCCGTCGCGGTCAGCGGCGTCGTAGCCGATTTGGAGCAGAGGGTGTTCGCCTCGCGCATGAATTCCTGCATCAGGAAGTCGAGTTTTCGTCCGGCGGGGGGTTGCTGCAACAGGGTGCGGGCGCTGGCGACATGGGCGGTCAGCCGATCCAGCTCCTCGCGCACGTCGGCCTTGGCCGCCAGGGCCGCCGCCTCCAGATAGATCCGCTCCTCCAGCCCAGGCGCGTCGGGCGCCAGTTCGGCCAGGCGGCGGCTGAACCGCTCGCGGATCGCCTCGACCTGCGCGCCCGCCTCGCGTTCGGCGTCGGCGACCAAGGTCTCGATCCGGGTCACGAAGCCGTCGATCACCGGGGTCAACTGCTGGCCCTCGCGCGCCCGCGACGCCTTCAGCGCCTCCAGCGCTTTTTCGACATCGGCGGCGATGGCGGTCTCCAGCGCCGTGCGCGCCGCTTCGTCCTCGACCTCGTCGGGGATCTCCAGCACGCCGCGCAGGCTCAACAGGCCGTCGGCCGTGGCCGGGGCGGCCCCGCCCTCGACCAGTTCATTGGCCAGCCGCAGATAGCGGTTCAGCACCTCGCCGTTGACCTTCAGCGCGCCCGCGCCCGCCTCGGCCCGCTTGGCCTGGACCCCGACCGTCACCTGGCCGCGCGCGAACCGGCCCTGGGCCGCCGCCTTGGCCAGCGGCTCCAGACGGTCGAAGCCCGGCGGGCCGCGAAACTTCACATCCAGATTGCGCCCGTTGACCGAGCGCGCCTCGACCGACCAGCTCCAGTCTCCCGAAGCGCCCTCCGCCCGGCCGAAGCCGGTCATGCCGAAGATGCCGCTCACCCGCCGCGCGCTCCCGACCGGGCCGCCGCCGCGATGTCGTCATTGGCCGCCGCGGTCGCCGGTGTTGCGGGCCGCAGCGGCCGCGACGGCGTCACCGCCCCCGGCGCCTGCATGGTGATCACGGCCTGGCCCGCATCGCCCTCGGCGGGCGCGCTCGGTTCGGCGGCGGGCGCGGGCGGCAGGCCGGCCTTCTGACGCTCGATGGCCCGCCAGCGCGCCACGTTTTGCAGATGCTCCTCATAGGTCGGGGCGAAGACGTGCCCGCCGGTGCCGTCGGCGACGAAGAACAGGTCGCGGGTCTGGGGCGGGTTCAGCACCGCCTTGATCGCCTCCTCGCCCGGATTGGCGATCGGCGTCGGCGGCAGGCCGTCGATCAGATAGGTGTTCCACGCCGTCTCGCGCCGCAGCTCGGACTGACGGATGCCGCGCCCCAGGGGCCGTCCCTGGGTGATGCCGTAAACGATGGTCGGATCGCTCTCCAGCCGCATGCCGGTGCGCAGCCGGTTCGAGAACACCGCCGCCACGCGCGGCCGTTCGCGGGCGATTCCGGTCTCCTTTTCGACGATGGAGGCCAGGACCAGCGCCTCTTGCGGCGTGCGCACGACGGTGTTCGGCCCGCGCGCCGCCCACAGTTGCGCCAGCCGCTCCTCGGCCAGGGTCTGCATTCGCCGGATCACCGAGGCGCGCGTCTCGCCGCGCGAGATCTCATAGGTCGAGGGCCACAGCGATCCTTCCGGCGGCACGGGCGGCGCCTCGCCGGTCAGCAGGTCTTCCTTCATCAGGATGTCCACCGCCTGAGCCGATGACCAGCCTTCCGGCAGGGTCACGAAGTGACGCACCACCCGTCCGTCGGTCAGCAGCCCCAGCACCGTCTTCAACGACGCCTTTGACGGCACCTCGTATTCGCCCGCGCGCAGCTTGCGGTCGGCCCCGGTGAAGGTCGCCGCCGCCTTGAACATGTCGGTCGACTTGATCACACCCGCCGCCTTCAGATTGGCGGCGATGGCCGAGACCCCGGCCCCGCTGGGCAGGCTGACGACGGTCGACTCGCCCTGGCGCGCCACCGGTCCAGGCCCGAAATAGACGCTCCAGCCGATGGCCAGGGCGGCGATCAGGAACAGGCTGGCCGTCGCCGACGCCGTCAGCAACGCCACCGCCAGGCCCGAACGCGGGCGTCGCTCGGCGCCGCTCATGCCTCCACCTTCTTGAAGATCACCGAGGCGTTGGTGCCGCCAAAACCGAAGCTGTTGGACATCGCCACATCGATCTTCATCGGCTTGCCCTTGTGCGGAACCAGGTCGATCGCCGTCTCATGCTCGGGATCGTCCAGATTGATGGTCGGCGGCGCGATCTGGTCGCGGATGGCCAGCACGCAGAAGGCCGCCTCGATGGCCCCGGCCGCGCCCAGCAGGTGGCCGGTCATCGACTTGGTCGAGCTGACCGCCAGGTTCTTGGCGTGATCGCCGACCAGTCCCTCGATAGCCTTCAGCTCGATCCAGTCGGCCATGGTCGAGGTGCCGTGGGCGTTGACATAGTCCAGGTCCGACGGCTGCATCCCGGCGCGCTTCAGCGCCATCTGCATGGCCCGGCGGCCGCCCTCGCCGTCCTCGGACGGGGCGGTGATGTGATAGGCGTCGCCGGTCAGGCCATAGCCCACCACCTCGGCGTAGATCTTCGCGCCGCGTTTCTTGGCGTGCTCGTATTCCTCCAGCACCAGAATGCCCGCGCCCTCGCCCATGACGAAGCCCGCATGGCCTCGGTCATAGGGCCGCGAAGCCTTCTCCGGCGTGTCGTTATAGGCGGTGCACAGGGCCTTGCAGGCCAGGAAGCCGGCGATGCCGATCGGCACGATCGAACCCTCGGCCCCGCCCGCCACCATCACGTCGGCGTCGTCCAGGGCGATCATCCGCGCCGCGTCGCCGATGGCGTGGGCGCCGGTGGCGCAGGCCGTGACCACCGAATGGTTGGGTCCCTTCAGTCCGTGCCGGATCGACACCTGGCCCGACACCAGATTGATCAGCGACATGGGGATGAAGAAGGGGCTGACCCGGCGCGGTCCCTGCTCCTTCAGCACGATGGCGGTGTCGGCGATGGGTCCCAGGCCGCCGATGCCCGAACCGATCATCACGCCGGTGCGTTCGCGCTCCTCGTCCGTTTCCGGCTTCCAGCCCGAATCCGCCAGCGCCTCGTCGGCCGCGGCGATGCCGTAGATGATGAAGTCGTCGACCCGCTTGCGGTCCTTGGCCGACATCACCTGTTCGGGATCGAAGTCGCCTGGCCCGCCGCCGCCGCGCCCGTCCACCGACGGAATCTCGCCCGCGATGGTGCAGCCATAACCTTCGGTGTCGAAATTGGTGATCGGGCCGATGCCGGAGCGGCCCTCGACGATGCCCTTCCACGATGTCTCGACGCCCCAGCCCAGGGGGGTCAAAAGGCCGATGCCGGTGACGACGACGCGGCGCATACAGGCGCTCCTTCGCAGAATCCGTATGTAGAAAGACTAATGGCCGCCGGACCCGCCCGCTAGGGGCGCGCCACGGCGGCCATCGATGCCGTCAGAAAAGTCAGGCGGGCTGGAATCAGCCGGCCGACTTCTCGTCGATGAACTTCACGGCGTCGCCGACGGTCTGGATGTGCTCGGCGGCGTCATCGGGGATCTCGATGTCGAATTCCTCCTCGAAGGCCATGACCAGTTCGACGTTGTCGAGCGAATCGGCGCCCAGGTCGTCGATGAAGCTGGCCTTTTCGGTGACCTTGTCAGGATCGGCGTCCAGGTGGTCGATGACGATCTTGCGGACGCGTTCCAGGGTGTCGGACATGGGAAGTCTCTGCCTTCTATGCCGCGGGCGCGGCGGTTGTCTCAGTCAATGCCGTATGACGACGGCGCCGCTTGTGCAAGACCATAACGGGCCTCGGCGCGGGCGGTTGCGACCGCCTTTAGCACAGCCGTTCCCCTGGGGAAGGGTCTCCTCCCCATTTCATGGGGCGGTGGATCGTCGGCGGCGCCGACGAGACGGAGGGGCTGGACGCCGCGTGCGCGGTCAAAACCCCTCCACCGCTTCGCGGTCTCCCTCCCCGCTCAGCGGGGAGGAAATCAGATCATCGCCATGCCGCCGTTCACGTGCAGGGTCTGGCCGGTCACATAGGCCGCCTCATCAGACGACAGATAGACCGCCGCCGCCGCGATCTCGTCGCCCGTGCCCAGCCGCCCGGCCGGGATGCGCCCCAGAATGCCCTCGCGCTGTTGGTCGTTCAGCACGTCGGTCATGGGGCTGGCGATGAAGCCCGGCGCGATGCAGTTGACCGTGATCCCCCGGCTGCCGACCTCCTGGGCCAGCGATTTGGAGAAGCCGATCATCCCGGCCTTGGACGCCGAATAGTTGGTCTGGCCCGGATTGCCGGTCACCCCGACCACCGAGGTCACGCCGATGATCCGTCCGGCCCGACGCTTCATCATCCCCTTCACGGCGGCGCGCGACAGGCGGAAATAGCTTTCCAGATTGATCTTGATGACCTGATCGAAATCCTCGTCCTTCATCCGCATCAACAGGCCGTCCTTGGTGATGCCGGCGTTGGCGACCAGGATGTCCAGCGGCGCCCCGGCCGCCTCTTCGGCCGCGTTCACCAGATTATCGACCGACGCAGGGTCCGACAGATTGGCGGTGGCGAAGTGCGCGCGCTCGCCCAATCCGGCCTTCATCTCGGCCAGCACGGCCTCCCGCGTGCCCGACAGCACCACCGTCGCGCCCTGCGCGTGCAGCGCCCGCGCCACCGCCCCGCCGATCCCGCCCGTCGCGCCGGTCACCAGCGCGGTCTTGCCTGTAAGGTCGAACATCTAAATCTCCTTCCTTCTCCCCTTGCGGGAGAAGGTGGCCCGCAGGGCCGGATGAGGGGTCACACCGACCTCTCCGGTTGAACTCTAGAGGGGTTACGCACCCAGCGCCCCCTCATCCGTCAGGCTTCGCCTGCCACCTTCTCCCGCAAGGGGAGAAGGGAAGTCAAAAACTCTTCGCGAACGCTTCCAGATCCTCGGGCGTGTTCAGCGCCACGCTCTCGGCCTCCGGCGCGATGCGCTTGGCCATGCCGGTCAGCACCTTGCCAGAGCCGATCTCGGCGAAGCGGGTCACGCCCCCTTCGCCCGCCATCCATTCCATGCTCTCGCGCCAGCGCACGCGGCCGGTCACCTGTTCGACGAGCAGGCGGCGGATGACCTCGGGATCGCTCTCAGGCCGCGCCGTGACGTTCGCCACCACCGGCACGGCGGGCGCGACGATGCGCGCGTCGCCCAGGGCGTCAGCCATCTCGTCGGCCGCCGACTGCATCAACGGACAGTGGAAGGGCGCCGAGACGTTCAGCGGTATGGCCCGCGCGCCCAGTTCCTTGGCCGCCTCTATGGCCCGGTCCACGGCCGCCTTGTCGCCCGAGATGACGATATTGCCCGCGTTGTTGTCGTTCGCCACCACGCAGATCCCGACCTCGGACCCCGCCTTCGCAGCGGCTTCCGCCAGCGCCAGGTCGGTCTTCGGCCCGATCAGCGAGGCCATGGCCCCCCGCCCCACCGGCACGGCCCGCTGCATCGCCTGGCCGCGCAGCTTCAACAGCCGCGCCGTGTCCGCCAGGCTGATCGCGCCCGCCCCGCACAGGGCCGAATATTCGCCCAGCGAATGCCCGGCCACGAAGCCCGCGCGCGTCACCTCCACCCCGAACTCGACCTTCAGCACCCGCATCGCCGCCGCCGACACGGCCATCAGGGCCGGCTGGGCGTTCTCGGTCAGGGTCAGTTGATCCTCGGGTCCCTCGCGCATCAACTGGAACAGCTTCTGGTTCAGGGCGTCGTCGACCTCGGCGAACACTTCGCGCGCGGCGGCGAAGGCGTCGGCCAGACCGGCGCCCATGCCGACCGACTGGCTGCCCTGGCCGGGGAACAGAAAGGCGAGGCTCATTCAGGACGCTCCGAACCGTTGATTCCGGCGCGAGGGGTAGGCCGATCAGACCCTCAGAACAACCCCACGATCTCCTTGCCCGCCAGCACCGCGAACAACAGCGCCGCCGCCGCCAGCAGGATGTTGGACGTCCAGCCGTTCCTCCATGCCGTCGGCACGCGGCCCGAGTTCAACAGCCAGATCAGCGTCCCCGCCAGGAACGGCATGAACAGGCTGCCCAACACGCCATAGGCCACGATCAGGGCGAACGGCCGGTCCAGGAACAACAGGGCGATGGGCGGAAACGTCAGCCACAGCATGTATCCGCGCGCCGCCCGGCTGTGTTGGCCTCGCACCGCCGCGTCGCCCGCCCGCCCGGTCATGTGCGCCCAGAAGTCGGCGAACAGCAGGCTGACCCCCTGCCACACCCCGATCAGACTGGTGAAGCTGGTGGCCCAGAAGCCGACCAGGAACATCGCCGACACCCCCGGCCCGAACCGCTCGCGCAGCACGCGGTCCAGGTCCAGCAGCCCTCGGTCGCCGCCCGCCAGCGCCACGCCCCCGGCGTGCAGCAGCTCGGCCCCGACCACCAGCATGGCGATCACGAACACCCCGGTGACGACATAGGCCACGCGGTTGTCCAGCCGCATGGTCGCCATCCATTCCGGTCCCTTCCAGCCCTTGGCGTTCAGCCAATAGCCATAGGCCGCCATGGTGATGGTGCCCCCCACCCCGCCGATCAGCCCCAGGGTGTAGAAGGCCGACCCCGGCGGCAGCGTCGGCCACAGCCCGGTCAGCAGCCGCGGAATGTCCGGCGCCACGATCACCGCCAGCCCGACCACGGTGACGAACATCACCCCGACCAGGGCCGCCATCACCTTCTCGAACAGGCCATACCCCCCGAACCAGACCAGACCCAGGCCCGCCAGTCCGTTGATCACGCCCCAGGTCTTCAGATCCAACGCGGGCCACAACGCCGCCATCGGCAGGGCCGACGCCGTCATCGCCGTCGCCCCATAAACAAAGCCCCAGACCGCCACATAGACGGCGAAATAGGCCGTGGCCCAGTTCAGCTTCGCCCCGCCGCCCGGCAGGCTGGACCAGCCGTCGAACAGGGTCCGGCCCGAGGCCAGGGTCCACCGCCCCACCCCCTCGGCCAGCGCCACCTTGACCACCGCCCCGACCACGGCCGCCCACAGCAGGGCGTAGCCATATTTCGACCCGGCCACGAGCGTCGCCACCAAATCCCCCGCCCCAACGCCCGTCGCCGCCACCACGATGCCAGGACCGATCAGGGAGAAGCGGATGCGGGGAGCAGGTGCGGGTTCGGTCATGGGGGCAGCCGTGTCAGTTCAGGATCTTGCGACGGCGCTTAGGCTTGTCCGCCTTGGCCAGCAGCCCGGCGGTCATCTTCTCGTACAGCATGAACAAATGCTCGACCCGCTCCCGGTCGCTCTCGAACGGCGCCTTGCGATAGAGCCGGTCCACCGCGAGATCGAGCGCCCGGTGGGCCTTGCGCAGGTCGGCGGGCATGACATCGGGATCGTAGAGGTCGGCCAAGGTCGCGTCTGGATGGGCGGCGCGGGCGTCGAGCACGGCCTGGGCGAGGGAGTCGAGCTTGGCCTTATTAGAGTCGGTGAGGGTTGGCCAAGGGAAGGCGTTGTATGTGAGGTTGGCCGAGTATTGAATGTCACTCTTCAAGCGCCCGCTGACCGCTTTAGCCCACGCCATGTGAACTTTGGAGGTGAGTACTGCGAAATGCCATTTCTCGGCATCGGCAATCAGCCTGATCTTGTCGCTAGGGACTGTCGGCGGCATGATCCAGCCGATCGGCAAATACTCTCTCCGATCTGAGCTGACCTGAGCCATCGCCAAAAATGGACGCTCAGGCAGGAAAGTGGTGTGAAATGTTGTAGGTGAGCGCGCTATCGCGCGCGTAGGTGCGCTAGAGCTTGCCTCGCGCAATTCTCTTACGGCCCGAATTCTTTCGGTGACGGCAGGCATTGCTTTCAACGCTGCGGGGGACGCATCTCCAAGCACCAGAAGCCACCTGGGATCACCATTGATAAACTCATAGCCCCCAACGAATGGACGAAGGTAGGCAGCCGCCCCTGGTTCCGACCCAAGAAACTCCAGCTTCTGCTCTTCAGTGAAGATATAATTCCCGCCGTCGATTGGCTTTGTGCCAGTGATCATGCGCGGATGGTCCGCAAGCGGCCCACTCACCTCCCGCACCACAAGGTGCCTATCCGCCAGTTTCGACGCATCGAACAGATACGGCGACAGCGCCGTGTGCCGACTCTCATCCGGCTCGCCGTTGATCGCCGAATAGCTGAACAGCCGCTTTTCCGCCGGCTCGTCATCCCGTCGCGTCAGTCCGATCACCACCACATGAACGTGGGCCTTGCCCCGCGCGTCCGATCCCCAGTTGAACGTCCGGTGCGCGAATGCGATTTCCAGCCCGTAACGCCGGAACAGCAACGGCCACAATTGAGCGACCTGCTCGCCCTGAGTGATCGAGTTTGTGGAAACGAAACCGATGTGCGCTCTGGATCGCTGGGCATACTCGCCCGCCTTCAGAAACCACGCCGCAACGTAGTCCAAGGTGCCGCCCGATTTACCCAGGGCGGCGATCCGCCGAACTTGAGCGCGTTGGGCGTCTGATTGGACCTTCGCGCCAATGAACGGCGGGTTCCCCAGCACATAGCTGCACCGCTCCGGCGCCAGCACCTCGGTCCAGTCGATCTCCAGCGCATCGCCGTGCACGATGTGTGGCGCGGCCTTCAGTGGGATACGCGCGAACACCTTGCCGAATTCCTGGCTCAGGCGGTTGTTCATGATGTGGTCCATCATCCACATCGCCGTCTCGGCGATGCGGGCGGGGAACTCGTCGATCTCGATGCCGTAGAACTGATCGACATCGATCTTGGACAGGGCGGCGGCCTCAAGATCACGCTGACCGGTCGGGTACAGCGCCTTCAGCACCTCGATCTCCAGCAGGCGCAGTTCGCGATAGGCGATGATCAGGAAATTGCCGCACCCGCACGCCGGGTCGAACAGGTTCAACCCGGCCAGTTTGTCTTGAAACCCTCGCAACACTGCCTCACGGCCCCTCTTCAGGGCCAGAATACGCGTCAGTTCGACCCGCAGATCATCGAGGAACAGTGGCTCGATGACCTTCAGGATGTTCTTTTCGGTCGTATAGTGGGCGCCCTTCTGGCGGCGCTCCTTGGCGTTCATCACCGACTGGAACAGGGCGCCGAAGATGGCCGGGCTGATCTTCTCCCAACTGAAGGCGCAGGCCTCCAACAGGCGGTCGCGCATCCCCTTGTCGAAGGCCGGAATAGGCAGGGGGGCGGCGAACAGGTCGCCGTTGATGTAGGGGAATTTCGCCAAGTCTTCGTCGAGGCTCTTCTGGCGTTTCTCGACCGGCGTGTTCAGAACCTGGAACAGCTCCGACAACCGCGGTCCCAGGTCCGACCCATCGGACGCCGTCCGATCCTCGATGAAGGTCTGCAGCAGCCCCAGCTCGTCGTAGATCCCCGTGTCATCCGCGAATAGGCAGAACAACAGCCGCACCAACAGCCGCTCCAGCGGCGCCCCCTCATACCCCGACGCCTTCAGGGCGTCGTGCAACTTGCCCATGATCTCGGCGGCCAGGACGTTGACTGGGTCCTGATCCCTGAAGATGCGCTTTTCGATGCCGACGATGAAGCCGAACGCCTCGATGTGCGCCGGCAGGTCGGCCAGGGCGAACCGCACCTCCTCGCGCGTATCCAGATCGGTCAGGTGGAAGGTCTGGAAGTCGCAGACCAGGATATAGCGCGGAAGCTCGTGGTCCTTCAGACCCGGGAAGTAGTCCAACGCCTGGGTACGGGCGCGACCCAGGTCACGCCCCGCCGATTTTTGCTCGACGAGCAGTTTGCCCTTCCAGAAAAGGTCAATGAAGCCCTGCTTGTCGCCTAGCTTCTTTACTGGTTCTTCGAAGGTGGCGACCTTGCGCCGCTTCAGGCCGAAGACCTCGAAAAACTCATTGTAGAAGGTCTGGGTGTCGCCACGTTCGTAGCGTGCGTCCGCCCATTCGCGGGCGAAGTCGGCTGCGTTGGCGCGAATGGTGTTCCAGCTCAGACGCAAAATTCACTCCCCCTGCCGCCCTTCCTCTCGCGTCCCGGCGGCCTTTGCAACGCTCCGTTGTCCGCGCGCCAAATCTTTCGACCCGTCGCCTCTCCCGGCTCGCCTATAATGCCCGCCGGTCCTTCTCATCGCCGCTTCGCCACCCTCGCCCGGCCGGGCGAATGGCGCCAATTGCACCTTTTGCACTGTGTTTTTCGGAGTCCAATCCGCCGCCCGCCGTTCGTCCCCTGCGCCGTCGATCCGGGCGGCTGGCGCGGTTGGCGCCTTTTGCACTGTGTTTTTCGGAGTCCGATCCGCGCCGGTCGGTCCCGCCGCCTTGCCCCCGCGCGGCTTTTCCCCTATACGCGCCCGCTTTCCAGGACGTCGGTCTCTTTCGCGGAACGTCAAAGGGGCGGGATCATCCCGTTCGCCGCACTGAGATCCATCGTGGTTCCGGCTCACCCGGCCGGCTCGCGCCGACGTTCGCAAAGGGAGACTGCCCATGGCTCTGTACGAGCACACGGTCATGTCGCGCCAGGATATCAGCGCGCAACAGGCCGAAGCCCTCAACGACACCATCAAGTCCCTGATCGAAGCCGGCGGCGGCTCGGTCGCCAAGATCGAATACTGGGGCCTGCGCAACCTGACCTATCGGGTCAAGAAGAACCGCAAGGCGCACTATTCGCTGCTCGCCGTCGACGCCCCCCCGGCCGCCATGGCCGAGGTCGAGCGCCAACTGTCGATCAACGAGGACGTCCTGCGCTGGCTGACCGTCCGCGTCGAGGAGCTTGACCTCGAACTGTCGCCGCTGCTGGCCCGCCGCGAGCGGGAACGCGAGCGCGAGCGTGAACGCGGCCCGCGTGAAGACGCCGTCGAAGCCGAAGCCTAAGGAGCCTCAACATGACTGACGCCACCGCCCCGATCCCGGGCGCTCCGGTCGGCTCCGGCCCGGCCCGTCGCCCCTTCTATCGTCGCCGCAAAGTGTGCCCGTTCTCGGGCGCCAACGCGCCGAAGATCGACTACAAGGACGTGAAGCTGCTGCAGCGCTACGTCTCCGAACGCGGCAAGATCGTGCCCTCGCGCATCACCGCCGTCTCCCAGAAGAAGCAGCGCGAACTGGCCAAGGCCATCAAGCGCGCCCGCTATCTGGCCCTCCTGCCGTACGTGGTGAAGTAAGATGAAGGTCGTTCTGCTTGAACGCGTCGAGAACCTCGGCGCCATCGGCGACGTCGTCTCCGTCAAGGATGGCTTCGCCCGTAACTTCCTGCTGCCGCGCGACAAGGCTCGTCGCGCCACCAGCGCCAACCTGAAGGCCTTTGAAGTCGAACGCGCCGCCATCGAGGCCCGCAACGAGAAGAACAAGGCCGAGGCTCAGAAGGTCGCCGACAAGATCGACGGCCAGACCTACGTCATGATCCGCCAGGCGGGCGAGACGGGCCAACTGTACGGCTCGGTCGCCGGCCGCGACGTCGCCGAGGCCATCCAGGCCGAAGGCGGCAAGGTCGAACGCTCGCAGGTCGTTCTGAACACCGCGATCAAGACCCTGGGCGTCCACGAAGTGCCGGTTCGCCTGCACGCCGAGGTCACCGCCAAGGTCAAGATCAACATCGCCCGCTCGGCCGAGGAAGCCGAACGTCAGGCGAAGGGCGAGGACGTCATCGCCGCGCAATTCTCGCAAGAGCGCGCGGCCGCTGAAGAAGCCGCCGCCGACATGCTGGCCGGCGGCGCCGGTCAGCAGGACGGCCTGGGCGAAGAAGCCTAAGCCTCTTCGGTCCTCGCGATCCGATCGAGGGCGCGTCCGGCGACGGACGCGCCCTTTGTCGTACCAGCCCACATTCCGCCATGGTTACGCTGAAGCTTCGGCACGGTTACGGGAGGGAACCCACATGATCCGCCGCATCGCGCTCATTCTGGCTGTCGGTCTTGCGGCCCTCGGCGCGCCTGTCGCCGCCCTGGCCCAGCCGGCGCGCACGCTGGACGCCTTCGTGACCGAGGCGAACCGCATCCCCCTGAACCCCACCGCCATGCTGCGGCCCAGCGCCCGCCGCCTGGCCGGTGAAGCCAATGAGGCCTTCCGGGTCATCGGCGGCGAGATCCGCGCCGCACGCGCCGCGGGCCGCACCCCCGTCGCCTGCCCGGCCGACAAGATCCAGGTGAATCCGCGCCAACTGCTGGCCTTCTTCAACGCCATCCCCCAGCCGCGTCGCGCCCGGATGAGCGTGACCGACGGCTTCCGCGCCTGGATGGCCGACCGCTACCCCTGCCGGGGCTGAGCCGGACCTGATCCGCTGGCGGAGGCTTCGGCTCCGACATGGGGCGACGTGACCGCCGTGACGGCATGGAACCACCTCGCATCACCGCATTGCCTGGAAATTTCGGACAGCAGGGTCCGAATACGCGAATTTCTTTGCCGAACAGGCTTGACCTCCTCACGTGTTGCGCTGCAGTATCGCAACCGCTCATCGAGACTGGCTGAGGGAAAAGGCCCTTAGACGCCAGGGCAACCTGCGGACCATCCGTAAGGTGCCAACTCCTTCGGGGACCCCCGGGTCCGCGGCAGATGAGAGGCACAGGCGTCACGACGCCTTCCTCCCATTGTCACCGATGTGGTTCCCGAGCGAGCGGGAGATGACCATGCGTGACGTACTGATGATCGAATCCCTCCTGGCCCCGCGCCCGTGCGCCGCGCGTTCGCGTCGTCACGCGCCCATGCGATGTCGCCGCGCGGCCTGAACGCCGCCGATGCCCGGCGTCTCGCCGACCTGAGCTGACCTGACAATCCAAGACCGCCGGACCCGGTGATCGCCGCGCGCGACGCCGCCTGAGGTCCTGCGCCCTGACGAAAGCAAGAAAAACAATGACCCGCTTCTTCACCGCCGCCCGCGCCGCCCTGTTCGGCGGCGTCTCCGCCTCCGCCCTGCTCCTGGCCGCCCCGGCCCTGGCCCAGACCGCGCCAGCTCAACCCGACAAGGACGCCGCCGTCGACGACGTCATCGTCACCGGCACGCGGGCGCCCAACCGGTCGCGTCTGGACTCCCTGGCCCCCGTCGATGTGATCACCGCCGAGACCCTGCGCAATCGGGGCGTCACGGAGTTCGCGACGGCCCTGGCCCAGACCGTGCCGTCGATCAACTTCCCCCGTCCCTCGGCCACCGACGGCACCGATTCCATCCGTCCCGCCACCCTGCGCGGCCTGTCGCCCGACCAGACGCTGGTGCTGGTGAACGGCACGCGACGCCACGCCTCGGCCCTGGTCAACGTCAACGGCTCGGTCGGCCGCGGCTCGTCGGCGGTTGATCTGAACACCATCCCGGTCGGCGCCCTCGATCGCGTCGAGGTGCTGCGTGACGGCGCCTCGGCCCAGTACGGCTCGGACGCCATCGCGGGCGTGGTCAATCTGCGCCTGCGCGAGGCCGCGTCGGGCGGCGGCGCCAGCGTGACCTACGGCCAGTACGCCACGACGGTCGAAACCGCGCGCGGCCGACGCGACGAGACCGACGGACGCACGATCACCGGCTCGCTCTGGCAGGGGTTCGGCCTGGGCTCGGACGGTTTCCTGACGGTCTCGGGCGAATATCTGACCCGCGAACCCACCAACCGTTCGGACTATGACCCCCGCCCCGCGGCCGCCGGCCGGGTGACCGCGCGTCTGGGCGACCCCGAGGTCCAGCAGTGGAGCGCCTTCGTCAACGCCGGCAAACCCCTGTCGGGCGGCTGGGAGAGCTACGGCTGGCTGGGTTATCAGGATCGCGACAGCGAGAGCGCGGCCTTCCCCCGCCTGTCCAACAACGTCAACAACGTCCCGGCCCTCTATCCCGACGGCTTCCTGCCGCTGATTGCCGTCAACAGCCGCGACCTGTCGGCGGCGGCGGGCCTGCGCGGTCAGGTCGGCGGATGGAACGCCGACGTCAGCCTCGTCTATGGACGCAACGCCCTGGGCCTGCGCACCGAACGCTCGCTGAACGCCACCTACGGCGCCGCCTCCCCGACCAGCTTCGACGCGGGTGCCCTGATCTATGACCAGGTCGTGCTGGGGGCGGATTTCACGCGTGAGTTCGACATCGGCCGCGACGAGCCTCTGGTGTTCAGTTGGGGCGTCGAGGCGCGGCGTGAGACCTATGAGATCCAGGCCGGCCAGCCGGAATCCTGGAACCGTGGGCCGCTGGGCGTCAACACCGCCCTGGCCGGGGGCGCCCAGGGCTTCGTGGGCCTGCAACCCTCCAACGAAGTCGATGAGGACCGCACCGCGCTCAGCGCCTATGCGGACGTGGAAATCCCCGTCAGCGACCGCTTGCGCATCGCCGGGGCCTTGCGGCTGGAGGACTATTCCGACTTCGGCCGCACGACGACCGGCAAGCTGTCGGCCCGCTATGAAGTCACGCCGGAGCTGGCGATCCGGGGCACGGTCTCGACCGGCTTCCGCGCCCCCTCGCTGCAACAGAGCTATTTCACCTCGACCTCTTCGGTGATCCAGAGCGGCGTGGTGGTCGAGACCGGCACCTTCCCGGCCACCAGCCCGGTCGCGGCCGCATTGGGCGCCCGTCCGCTGAAGCCGGAGACCTCGGTCAATCTGTCGCTGGGCGCGGTCTTGCGGGCCGGGCCGTTCGATCTGACGATCGACGCCTATCACATCGACATCGAAGACCAGATCGCCCTGTCCGAGCTGATCAACCGCAGCTTCAGCGGACAGGTCGCCTCGCTGCTCGATCCGTTCGGCGTCCAGGCGGCGCGCTTCTTCCTCAACGGCGTGGACGTCACGACCCAGGGTGTGGACCTGGTCGCGCGTTACCGCCTGTCCACCGACAGGCTGGGTGATTTCGACTTCACCCTGGCGGCCAACGTCAGCGACACCGAGGTCACCCGCGTCCCCACCAATACGGGCGGGCTGAACCCGGCCCCGACCCTGTTCGCGCGCAACCGGATCGAGACGCTTCAACAGGGCACGCCCGGCGAGAAGGCGGTGTTCTCGACGGATTGGCGCGGTGACCGTTTCGGCGCCTCGGTGCGCGTCACCCACTATGGCGACGTGCTGCAGCCCGCGACGGCGACGGCGAACGACTATTCCACCGGCGCCAAGACCGTGGCGGATCTGGAGGGCCGGTGGCGGGCGACCGAGGCCGTGACCCTGTCCTTGGGCGTGGACAACGTCTTCGACGAATACCCCGACCATGTTCCGGCCCCGCTGAACAGCAACGGCGTGCTCGGCTTCCCCTACTACTCCCCGTTCGGCTTCAACGGCCGGTACGGCTATGCGCGTCTGACGCTGTCCTGGTGACGACGGCATGACGTGAAGGCGGCGGCGCGGCTGATCCCGCGCCGCCGACCTTGCCCACAGCCTGTCGGGAAACTGTCCCCCGGATCACTGCGTCTTGGCTGGCGCTTGCGGGACGGCGTAGGCAAAGGGTTAAGCCATGAACGCCGTCTCGCCCTTCACTGACGCGACCTCCATCGCCTCGATGCCCCACAACCTGGAGGCCGAGCAGGCGTTGCTGGGCGCCCTGATGTTCGACAACGCCGTGTTCGAGCGGCTGTCGGATCGCCTGCGCGGCGCCCATTTCCACGAACCCTTCCATCAGCGCCTGTACGACGCGATCGAAGACCACATCCGTCAGGGCCTTCTGGCCGAACCCCGCATCCTGATGGAGCGGTTCAAACAGGACCCCGCCTTTCAGGAGTTCGGCGGCATAAGCTACCTGGCCGATCTGGTCGATCGCGCCCCGCCCGCGGCCAATGCGCCGGACTATGCGCGGCTGGTTTATGACCTGGCGCTGCGCCGCGACCTGATCCGCATCGGCGGCGACATCATCAAGGACGCGCCCGATCCCGAGACCCAGGCGCTGGACAAGATCGAACAGGCGGAACAGTCGCTCTACAACCTGGCCGAGACCGGCGCCCCATCCTCGGGCTTCGTCAGCTTCTCGGCCGCCCTGGCCGGGGCCGTCGAAATGGCGGGCGAGGCCTATCAGCGCGACGGCAAGCTGGCCGGTCTGGCGACGGCGTTGGACGACCTGGACCAGAAGCTGGGCGGCCTGCACCCGTCCGACCTGCTGATCCTGGCGGGCCGCCCATCGATGGGCAAGACCGCCCTGGCCACCAACATCGCCTTCAACATCGCCCGCAACTACACCTGGGAGCCGACGCCCGAGGGGCGCAAGACCCGTTCCGGCGGGGTGGTCGCCTTCTATTCGCTGGAAATGAGCGCCGAGCAGTTGGCGATGCGCATCCTGGCCGACGCCTCAGGCGTGTCGTCCGACAAGCTGCGCAAGGGCGAGATCGACGCCACCGACTTCGGCCGCATCCGCGACGCCGCCGTCGAGATCGGCGAAAGCCCTCTGTACATCGACGCCACCGGCGGCCTGTCGATCTCCAAACTGGCCGCCCGCGCCCGCCGCCTGAAGCGGATGGAGCATGGGCTGGACCTGATCATCGTCGACTACCTCCAGCTCGTGACGACCGGCGACTCCAACAGCCAGAAGAACCGGGTGCAGGAGGTGTCCGAGATCACCGGCGGTCTGAAGGCCCTGGCCAAGGAGCTGTCGGTGCCGATCATCGCCCTGTCTCAGCTCAGCCGTCAGGTCGAATCGCGTGAGGACAAGCGGCCTCAACTGTCCGACCTGCGCGAATCCGGCTCGATCGAACAGGACGCCGACTGCGTGATGTTCGTCTATCGCGAGAGCTATTACCTGGGCCGCGCCGAACCGCGTGAAGGCTCCGAAGAGCACCTGAAGTGGCAGCAGGACATGGACCAGTTGCAACACGTCGCCGAGGTCATCATCGGCAAACAGCGTCACGGTCCCATCGGTACGGTCAGGCTGTCGTTCGACGCCGACACCACCCGCTTCGGCAACCTGGCGCGCGACGGTCGCTACGACGCCTACAGCCACGATTGACGGTTTCCACCGCCTTCGCAGTTGCGGCATAAGCGAAGCATGCCCTCTCCCGCCCGTCTGACCGTCGATCTGAACGCCCTGGCCGGCAATTTCCATGCGCTGGCGGCGGCCTCCGGCGCACCGGTGCATCCGGTGGTCAAGGCCGACAGCTATGGTCTGGGCGCGGCGGCCTGCGCCCAGCGTTTGCGGGCCGAGGGCGCGCGCACCTTCTTCGTCGCCCGTGCCGCCGAGGGCGCGGCCCTGCGCGCGGCCCTGGGACCCGAGCCGACGATCTATGTGCTGGACGGCTGCCTCGCCGGGACCGAGGGCGTGCTGATCGCCTCGACCCTGCGTCCCGTCCTGAACCACGGCGGCCAGCTCGCGGCCTGGCGGGCGGCGGGCGGCGGCGCCTGCGGGCTTCAGATCGACACCGGCATGAACCGCCTGGGCTTCCGGCCCGAGGACGCGCCCGCGCCGTTCCAGGGCCTGGATCTGATCCTCAGCCACCTGGCCTGCGCCGATGAACCGGCCGAGCCGATGAACCGGCGCCAGCGCGACGCCTTCGCCGCCGTCGCCGACCGGTATCCGGGCGCCGTGCGTTCGTTCGCCAACTCCGGCGGCTGTTTCCTGGGTCCCGACTACGCCTTCGACGCCGTGCGGCCGGGCGTCTGCCTGTACGGCGGCGGTCCCGAAGGGCGGCCGGATCCGCGCATCGGCGCCGTCGCGGCCCTGACCGCCGACATCCTGCAAGTCCGCGACGTTCCGGCGGGTGAGACCGTCGGCTATTCGCGCAGCTTCGAGGCGGATGCGCCGCGCCGCATCGCCACCTGCGCCACCGGCTACGCCGACGGGGTTCTGAGATCCTATTCCGGCCGGGGCGCGGGCCGGGTCTGGGTCGCGGGCGAGCTGCGTCCCATCCTGGGCCGCGTGTCGATGGACGTCTGCGCCGTCGATGTGACGGGTCTGGACGTGGCGATCGGCGACACGGTCGAACTGTTCGGCCCGAACCGGATGCTGGACGACGCCGCCGCCGCCGCCGGAACCATCGCCTATGAGTTGCTGACCTCGGTCACCGCCCGAGTGCCGCGCGTCTACGTCGACTGAGCTACGACAGATGCGGTCGGGGCCTTCACCGCGCCCCCTGCCCCGCCGCCCGCGACTCCTGTAAGCCGACCCCATGGCGAAAGACGGCGCGATCTATGTTTGTCAGTCCTGCGGGGCGGTGCACGGCAAATGGTCGGGCCAGTGCGGCGCCTGCGGCCAGTGGAACACCATCGTCGAGGAAAGCCGCGCCGTCCCGCCCGGCGCCCTGAAACCGGCCGCGACCAGCCGTTCGCGCGGCCTGGCCTTCGAGTCGCTGGAATCGGAAAACCCCGAACCGCCGCGCCTGGTCACCGGCGTGGCCGAGTTCGACCGCGTCTGCGGCGGCGGCGTGGTGCCCGGCTCGGCCCTGCTGCTGTCGGGCGACCCCGGCGTGGGCAAGTCGACCCTGCTGCTGGAGGTCTGCGCCAAGGCCGCCCTGGCCGGGCGCCGCGTCGCCTACATCTCGGGCGAAGAGGCCATCGAACAGATTCGCAGCCGCGCCCGACGCATGGGCCTGGCCCAGGCCCCGGTCGAACTGGCCAGCGCCACGGCCCTGCGCGAAATCCTATCGACGCTGAAGCGCGTGCGGTTCGACATCGTCGTCATCGACTCCATCCAGACCCTGTGGAGCGACGTGCACGAGGCGGGACCCGGCTCGGTCACCCAGGTCCGCGCCTGCGCCAGCGAGATGGTGCGCCTGGCCAAGGCGGGCGGCCCGGCCGTCATCCTGGTCGGCCACGTCACCAAGGACGGTCAGGTCGCCGGGCCGCGCGTGGTCGAACATATGGTCGACGCCGTCATGACCTTCGAGGGCGAGCGCGGCTATCCGTTCCGCATCCTGCGCGCGGGCAAGAACCGCTTCGGCGCCACCGACGAGATCGGCGTGTTTGAAATGGGCGATTCGGGCCTGCGCGAGGTCGCCAACCCCTCGGCCCTGTTCCTGGGCGAGGGCAAGGAACGTGCGCCCGGCGCCGCCGTCTTCGCCGGAATCGAAGGCTCTCGCCCCGTGCTGGTCGAGATCCAGGCCCTGGTCGCGCCCAGCGCCTATGGCACGCCGCGCCGGGCCGTGGTCGGCTGGGATTCCGGGCGGCTGGCCATGGTTCTGGCGGTGCTGGAGGCGCGCTGTGGACTGGGGTTCGGCGATCGCGACGTCTATCTGAACGTGGCGGGGGGTCTCAGGGTCAATGAACCGGCCGCCGACCTGGCCGCCGCCGCCGCCCTGATCAGTTCGGCCGCCGACATGCCCCTGCCCCAGGGCTGCGTCGTGTTCGGCGAGATCGGCCTGTCGGGCGAGGTCCGCGCCGTCGGCCGGGCCGAGGCGCGCCTGCGCGAGGCCGCCAAGCTGGGCTTCGACCAGGCCCTGACCCCGCCCCCGAACGGCAAGGGCGGCGCCGCCAAGGTCACCGCCGTCAGCCGATTGTCCGAGGCCGTCGAAAGAATCTCCGAAAACCGGTATTGATCGACATCTCCTCCCCATTTCATGGGGAGGTGAATCGGACGCGCAGCGGCCGAGACGGAGGGGTTCTTGAAGCGAGGCACGACAGCGCCCGGGGACATAAAGCCCCTCCACCGCTTCGCGGTCCCCCTGCCCATCAGCGATGGGGAGGAAAGGCGATGACCGCCTATGACGCCCTGGCCGTCATCCTGATCCTGGCCTCGGCGGCGGCCGGTTGGGTGCGCGGCGGTGTGCGCGAGGTCATCACCCTGCTCAGCTTCACCTTGGCCGCCTTCCTGGCCCTGATCGCCCTGCCGCTGACGGCGCCGATCGGGCGGGCCATGGTCAATCCCGACTGGGCCGGGTCGATCCTGGCCGCGGTGGTCAGCTTCCTGGCCGTCTATTGGGGCATCCGCATCTTCGGCTCGCAACTGTCGAAACAGGCCCAGGCCCATCCGCATCTGAGCGGGATCGACCGGTTCTTCGGCATCTTCGTCGGCGCGGGGCGGGCGCTGGTGTTGCTGGGCGCCATCCACCTTGTGGTCGTGGCCGCCATGCCGGGCGAGAAGACGCCGCGCTGGCTGACCGAGGCGTCGCTGTACAAGCTCAGCGCCGGGGCCGCCCGCACGATCCAATTCATCCTGCCGGGCATCGGCCGAGGCATGGATGCGGTGTCGCCGGTGGTCGCTTCGTCCGCTCGCGAAGGATTTTCAGGCGATGAAGCCTTGCCCCGGCCCCAATCCGGGACTACCTCGCCGCCATCCTGACTTCCGCCCGGCCAGCCGGAGACGCCGACGATGACCCACCACATCGCCGACCCCGTCGTGCATCGCCTGCACGAGCGTGACGCCGACGACGACCGGCCTCGGCTGGAATGCGGCGTCTGCGGCGTCTGGGGGGCCGACACGGACGAGGCCTCGTCCATCGTCGCCCTGGGCCTGCACGCCTTGCAGCATCGCGGCCAGGAAGCCTGTGGAATCGCCAGCGTCGGCGACGACCGCTTCCACACCGAGCGTCACATGGGCCTGGTCGGCGAGGCCTTCGGCGGGGCCAATCTGGCCCAGCGCATGCCGGGCGAGGCGGCGGTGGGCCACACCCGCTACTCCACGGCCGGCGGCAGCTTCCTGCGCAACATCCAGCCGATGTTCGCCGATCTGGACACGGGCGGCATCGCCATCGCCCACAACGGCAATCTGACCAATTTCAAATTCCTGCGGAACCGCCTGGTCTCGGAAGGCGCCATCTTCCAGTCGACCTCGGACTCCGAGGTGATCCTGCATCTGATCGCCCGCAGCCGTAAGGCCAAGATCGTCGACCGCTTCATCGACGCTCTGGGCCAGATCGAGGGCGGCTACGCCCTGGTGGCCCAGACGACCAAGAAGATGATCGGTGCCCGCGACCCGCTGGGCATCCGCCCGCTGGTGCTAGGCAAGGTCGGCGGGGCGTGGGTCCTGGCGTCCGAGACCTGCGCGCTGGACATGATCGGCGCCGACTTCGTGCGCGACGTCGAGCACGGCGAAGTGGTGGTGATCGACGAGGACGGCCTGACTTCGCTGAAGCCCTTCCCGGCCCGCGCCGCCCGGCCCTGCCTGTTTGAATACGTCTATTTCTCGCGCCCGGATTCCTTCGTGGACGGCCGCTCGGTCTATGAGGTGCGCAAGGCCATGGGCGCCGCCCTGGCCCGTGAGCACGCGGTCGCGGCCGACATCGTGGTGCCCGTGCCCGATTCCGGCGTGCCGGCCGCGCTGGGCTATGCCCAGGAAAGCGGCATCCCGTTCGAGATGGGCATCATCCGCAGCCACTATCTGGGCCGCACCTTCATCCAGCCCAGCCAGGGCGCACGGCAAAAAGGCGTGCGCATGAAGCACAGCCCGAACAAGGCCGCCCTGGCCGGAAAACGGGTCGTGCTGATCGACGATTCCATCGTGCGCGGCACCACCTCGGTGAAACTGGTCCGCGCCGTGCGCGCCGCGGGCGCCGCCGAGGTGCATCTGCGCTCGGCCAGTCCGCCGATTCTGTACCCGGACTTCTACGGCATCGACATGCCCGAGCGGGAGCAGTTGATCGCCGCCCAGAAGTCGATGGACGAGATGCGCGAGTACCTGGAGGTCGACACCCTGGGCTTCCTGTCGGTCGACGGCCTGTACCGCGCCCTGGGCCAGGACGGCCGCAACGACAAGGCGCCCCAGTTCACCGACCACTATTTCACCGGCGACTATCCGACGCGCCTGCTGGACCGCGAGATCGAACTGGGCGGCCGCGACGCCTCGGGCCGGCAACTGTCCCTGCTGGTCAGCGCCTAGGCCGGTTCACGCTCGGCGACCTCGACGGCTAGTTCCTGTCGTCTGTGACGATCAAGCGCTGTTCAGCCTGTGGCAACCGGCGGCCGGATGCTAGGCGCCTTCGTCCTTGCGCCAGTCATGCCAGTCCTGAGCCATGTGGAAGATGCGAAGAATCCGAAGCTCGTCACCGCATAGTTCGTAAACGAATACATACGATGTCTTCAGAATAATCTTCTCGAAGGTATCTGTGGCGCGGCCTGGTCGCCCAATGGGGCGTTTCCCGAGACTTTCGGCCGCCTCTTCAACACGCTGAACCAACTTGGCTGCGGCCTGTGAATTACGTTCGGAAAGATATTGGACGACAGCGAGATACTGGGCTTCGGCGTGCGACGACCAGACGATCGACCTCACGCGGCCTTGCTCTTGTGTCTTTCGATAATTTCCTGCGCCTGCCGCATTACATCTTCGTGAGTAGCCGTACGTCCCTGGCGGAAGTCCTCCCGGCTCTTTTCGATTTCCTCGATTATCCAGAGCTGATGGTCGACATAATCGCTTAGCACCCGTTGGGCGACGGCCGAGGGTGTCCGATCCGTCTTCGCGGCCAAATCCGCCAGCTTGCTCTTCAGTTCTGGCGTCAAACGAAGCGTCATCGCGGCGGTCTTGGACATGATCGACTCCAGCAAAGTTGATCACAATGTAACACATTGACCCCGGCCGCCGCCATCCGTACCACCGCGCCATGTCGGACCTCCCCCTGAAAGATCGCATCGCCCTGGTCGTCGGCGCCTCGCGCGGCATCGGCTATGAGAGCGCCCTGGCCCTGGCCAAGGCCGGCGCCCACGTCGTGGCGGCGGCGCGCACCCAGGGCGGACTGGAAGAGCTGGACGACGCCGTCTTCGCCGCCACCGGCAGACACGCCACCCTGATCCCCTTCGACCTAGTGGACGGCGGAGCCATCGACCGGCTGGGCGGGGCGCTTTACGAACGGTTCGGGCGGCTGGACGTCTGGGTCCAGGCGTCGGCGACCATGGGTGCGTCGGGCCTGACGCCCGTGGCCCACGCCGATCCGCGCGAGTTCGCCAAGGTGGAGAAGGTCAATTTCACCGGCGTCTATCGCCTGATCCGCTCGCTGGAGCCGCTGTTGCGGGCCTCGGACGCCGGACGGGTGGTGCACCTGACCACCAGCGTCGCCACCGCGCCCCGCGCCTTCTGGGGCGCCTACGCCGCGACCAAGGCGGGGGCCGAGGCCCTGATGAAGACCTGGGCCGACGAGATCGAGAGCACCCCGATCCGCGTTTCCGTCGTCGATCCCGGCCGCCTGCGCACCCAGCTTCGCGCCCAGGCCTTCCCCGGCGAAGACCCGATGGACCTGGACCCGCCGTCCGCCATCGCCCCCCTGATCGTCGAATTGGCCCGCGGCGACCTGACCCCGCCCCTGACGGTCAAGTTCAAGGACTGGCAGGCGGGACCCAGCGTGGCGGCGCTGGTCTGACGCTGGCCGTCAGCCGGTGATGATCTGGGACGGCATCACGATCTGACGTTCGCAACTGATGTAGTCGTTCACCGACTGCATGTAGCGGTTCAGGGCGTCGACATAGCCGTTCACCGCACCGACATAGGCATTGAAGGCCTGTGAGTAGGCCGTCATATCCCGCTGGTAGGCGTTGACCACCGCGGGCCTACAGGTGTGCGTGCCCGCGGCCTCGTTGACGCAGGACGGCGTGGCGGGCCGGGCCGGTTTCTCTGGACGCTCCACGGGCGGCGGCTGCGGGATGGAACAGACCGCGGGAGGCGGAGCTGTTTGCAACAGGACTGCAAGAGCAGCGACGGCGACGTGCATGTAATCCATCCTCGAAAGCGGCCCCGCCAACCTCGCGGTGCAACCCAGAATGGTCAAGCAGGATGGGTTGATAGACGGGTGAACACCCCGCTTCCGCCTACCGCTTCTTCGGTCCGGCCTTCTGACCTGTGCGGATGCGGCCTGAGCGGGATACCTGACGCGCGCCGCCGCGCGCGCCCTTCTGGATCGCCACGCTCGAACCCGCCTTCTTGGACGCGCTGGCCTTCAGGCCGCCCAGGATCTTGGGCTTGGCGACGCGGGCCTTCTTCTGCTCCAGCGCCTTGCCGGGCAGTTTGGACAGGGCCTCTTCCTTCTCGGCCTTCTTGACGCGGCGCGGGGCGGTCTTGGCGTCGCCCTTGTAGCGTTCCGGTCCCGACTTGGCGCCGCCCTCGGCATAGGGGTTGGCGCCGCCCGACTTGACCGTCAGGCGGATCGGCGTGCCCGGAAGATCAAAACTCTCACGCAAACTGTTGATCAGATAGCGTTTGTAGTGATCCGGCATCGACTCGGCGCGACTGGCCATCAGCACGAAGGTCGGCGGACGGGCCTTGGTCTGGGCGATGTATTTCGGCTTGATCCGCTTGCCGTCGACGGCGGGCGGCGGGTGCCGCTGGGTCGCCATGGACAGCCAGGTGTTCAGGTCCTTGGTCTTCACCTTCACCGACCAGGTGTCATAGGCCTGGATCACGGCGGGCATCAGCCGCTCGACGCCGCGCCCCGAATACGAGGACAGGGCCACGAAGGGCGAACCCTTCAACTGCGGCAGCTTGTGCTCGGCCAGGGACTTCAGCTCGGCCATCCGCGCCTGGGGGTGCTCTTCCAGGTCCCATTTGGCGGCGACATAGACCAGCGCCCGCCCTTCCCGCTCGACCAGATCGGCCAGTTGCAGGTCCTGGGTGTCGAAGGCGTCGTCCTTGTCCATGACCAGGATGACCACCTCGGCGAAGGTGATGGCGCGGATGGTGTCGGCGACCGACAGCTTCTCCAGCTTTTCCTGCACCCGAGCCTTGCGACGCATCCCTGCGGTGTCGACCAGGCGGATGTTGCGGCCTTCCCAGACCCAGTCGACCGAGATGGAATCACGGGTGATCCCCGCCTCCGGCCCGGTCAGCAGGCGGTCCTCGCCGATCAGGCGGTTGATCAGGGTCGACTTGCCGGCGTTGGGGCGGCCGATCACGGCGATGCGGATCGGCTTGTCCGGCTCGTCCTCTTCCTCGACGAAGATGTCGGCCGAGGCGGCCACGATGGCGGCGTACAGGTCGGCCATGCCCTCGCCGTGCTCGGCCGAGACGGCCACCGGCTCGCCGAAGCCCAGGGCGTAGGCTTCACCGATGCCGCCGCCGCTTTCACGGCTTTCAGCCTTGTTGGCCAGCATGACGACGGGCTTGTGCTGATGGCGCAGACGGTCGGCGAAGATGCGGTCCAGCGAAGTCACGCCCTCGCGCGCATCCATCATGAACAGGATCAGGTCCGCGTCCTCGATGGCCGCCTCGGTCTGCTCGCGCATCCGGGCTTCCAGGCTTTCGTCGGTGACGTCCTCATAGCCCGCGGTGTCGATCAGGGTCAGGTCCAGATCGCCGATATTGCCCGCGGCATAGCGGCGGTCGCGGGTCACCCCCGGCCGGTCATCGACCAGCGCCAGCCGTTTTCCAACCAGCCGGTTGAACAGGGTCGACTTGCCCACGTTGGGACGGCCGACGATGGCGACCTTCAATGCCATGACGTCAGCCTATACGCGGGTCAGCGGATGCTGACCAACTGTCCCTTGTCGGTCAGGATATAAAGCGCGCCGTTATAGGCCGCCGGAGCGACATAGCTGGCCGCGCCCAGACGGATGGTGCTCTCCACCGCGCCCGTCTTGGGGTTCAGGCCCACGACATCGCCGTCGGAATTGACCAGGACCAGCCGATTCGAGGCCAGGATCGGGCCGCTCCACTCGGGCCGCACGGTGCGGTCGAACAGGCCCAGCACGCCGCCTTCCTGACGCACGCGGCCCTCGTTCAGGTCGCGGGTCCAATAGACCTGGCCGCTGTCGCGGTTGACCACGGTCAGTTCGCCGCTCTTGGACACCACATAGACCACGTCGCCCGCCGGCAGCGGCGCGTTGACGCCCGCGATCGGCAACTGCCAGCGCGGCTGGCCGGAACGGATGTCCATCGAGGCCAGCACGCCCGAATGGCTGACGGCGTAAACATAGCCGCGGCTGACCACCGGGCGTCCGGCGATGTCGCGGATTTCCGACAGGGCGCTGGTGCGGCTGGTGCGGCTCAGCACCTGTTGCCACAACTGCTGGCCGTTCGAGGCGCGCAGCGCGACCACTTCGCCCGACGAGAAGGGCGCGATCACCGTGTCGCCGGTGACGGCGGCGCTGGGCGCGCGCATCACGCGGGCCGGCTCGGAGATGCCGCGATAGGTCCAGTCCTGGTCGCCCGTCTCGGTGTTGAAGGCGATCATCTGATTGTCGACGTCGATCACGAAGACGCGGCCGCCCGCCACCGTCGGGGCGCTGTGGATCGGCACATCGACGCGCTTGGTCCAGATGACCGCGCCGGTGGCCGCGTTCAGAGCCGCCACGGTGCGATAGCCCGAGGCCACGAAGACCTTGTCACCGCCCACGGCCACGCCGCCGCCGAAGCCGCCCATGACGGCGCCGCCGCCGGTGCTGATCAGCGGCAGGCCCAGCAGGCCCGAACCGGGTTCACGCTCGTCCGGCTTCATGTCCGCGCGCCAGGCCACAGCGCCGGTCGAGGAGTCCACGGCCGTGACGGTCGATTCGCCGTCCAGCACGAAGACGCGGCCGTTGGCGGCCACGATGGGGGCCATGATCTGGGTGGTCTTGCTGGAGCCGGCACCCACGTCGCGGCGCCAGGCGACGGCGAATTCCGGCGCGGCGATCACGTGTTCGACCGCGTTCTCGGCATTGCCGCCGGGCTGGGTCCAGGCCGTGGCGGCCTGGGGTCCGGGCAGGAAGAAGTCGCGTCCCGACAGGGCGGCCGAGGGAGCCAGCCGTTGTTCAAAATCCAGCACCGAGATGCGTTCGCCCTGGCTGGCGACGGCTTGCGGAGCCTGGGTCCGGCCCAGGTTGAACGGCAGGGCGTTGCGCACCGTGCCGCAGGCCGCGACCGAAACGGCCAGGCCGCAGATCGCGGCGACTTTCAGAACGCGGGACATGGGCGGTCTTTCGCTCTCGTTCGGACGGTTACTGGGCGGGCGCGGGAGCGGCGGCCGGGGCGGCTTGGCCCCGCTGTTCCGGCGTCAGGCTCGACGTCGGCGGAATGGCGTCCATGGCCGTCACGATCTGCGGCAGGGCGGGCGCGATGCCGGTGTCGATGGTGTCGATGGCCGCCTGGGCGCGCTGACGCACCTGATCCGGCACGTCCTGCCCCAGTTGCAGTTGCACGAAGGCGGCGCGGGCCGGTTGGATCTGTCCCATCTGCAACTGCGCCAGGGCCAGGGCCTCCTGGGCGAAGGCGCGCAAGGGGCGGCCTTCCTTGGTCAGCGGCTCAACCCGCTTTTGGATATCGGCGAACTTGGCCGCGTCGATCCGGCCTTCCATCAGCAGGAAGACGGCCTTCAGCGCCGCCTGATCGCTCAGCAGCGGATCGCGCGAGGCCTTGGCGGCCTGGTCCAGCAGGCGGACGGCCTCGTCCTTGTTGTTGCGTTGCAGGGCCAGGCCGGCCTGTTGCGACAGGGCCAGGGCCTTATAGGCGCCGTTGCCCGCCTTGACCGCCTCGGCGAAGGCGGTGTCGGCGCCGGTCAGGTTGTTGGCCTGCAAGGCCTCCATGCCGCGGTCATAGGCGACCGAGGCCTTGTTCGCCTGCGACGTCTGCCACGTATCCCAGCCCCACCAGGCCAGGGCCACGGCCAGGGCCACGGCCAATACGCCGCCGACAACCGGCAGCCAGCGACGCGCCATGCGCGAATAACGGTCGGAGCGAAGGTCTTCCTCGACCTGTTCGAAGACATCAACCACGGAAAGTTCGCCCCAAATCTCTGATCAGCAAAGCCGCGCGACCCTAGAGGGTCGCAACCGCCGCCGCAACGCGAACGGCTACGGCTGAACCGGCTTTTTCGAGAAGTAGGTCTCGACTTCGGCAGGAAAACGGCGGGCGCGCACGTCGGCGGCGTATCGACCGACCGCCGCGCCGATGTCGTTTCGCAGATCGGCGTAGCGCCGAACGAATTTCGGCGTCCAGTCGAACACGCCCAACATATCCGACACGACCAGGATCTGTCCGTCGCAGGCGGCCGAGGCGCCGATGCCGATGGTCGGCTTGTCGATGGCCTGGGTGATCTCGCGCGCCAGGCCTTCGGCCACGCCCTCGATGACGACCGAAAAGGCCCCGGCGTCGGCGGTGGACTCGGCCTCGGCCATGACCCGCAGGCGCTCTTCGTCGGTGCGGCCCTTGGCCTTGAAGGCGCCGTCGGTCAGCACCGCCTGGGGCCGCAGACCGACATGGCCCATCACCGGTATGCCGCGCTGGACCAGATAGGCGATGGTTTCCGGCACGGTCGGGCCGCTTTCCAGCTTCACGCCTTGCGCGCCCGTCTCCTTCATCACGCGGGCGCAGTTGCGATAGGCCTCTTCCTTGTCGCCCTCATAGCTGCCGAAGGGCATGTCGATCACGACCATGGCCTTCTTGGCGCCGCGCATGACCGCCTGGCCGTGCAGGATCATCATCTCCAGCGTCACGCCGACGGTGTTGGGCAGGCCGTGCACCACCATGCCGACGCTGTCGCCGACCAGCAGCAGGTCGCAATGCGCGTCCAGGATCTCGGCCGTCGGCGCGTCATAGGCCGTCAGACAGACGATCGGCTCGCCGCCTTTCCGCGCCAGGATGTCGGGCGCGGCGAGACGACGAACCGTCTCCTGCTTCTGGCTGGACATCACGTCTCCTGGGACAGTTTCACGGCTCCGGCGGCCATCAGGGCGACCAGCGCCCCGGCCGTGATCCAGAATAGCTGCATCGCGCCCATGGACCCAAGGCTCAATCCGGCCAGGCCCATCTGGTCCAGGCTGGACTGGATGTCCGACTGGGCGGCGGTGATCACCGAGCGGGCGCCGCCATCCAGCGACCGGCCGGTCAGCATATTCTCGACGCCCTGGAAATTCAGGCTGATGGTCTCGCGCACGGCGATGGCGCCGCCGACCAGGCCGGCCAGGGCCAGGGCCAGGCCGCGAAACCGCGTGCGCGACGCCAGCTTCGCCTCCACCTCGACCGCGAACAGCTCGGCGTCGGCCATCCGCGGCGTTCGCGAAAACAGCCGCTCCACGAACGGATCGAACTCGTCAGCCGACATGAACGGCCCTCCCGGACAGCGGCTCCGGCTGAAGCCGGGCGCGGAGTTTATCCAGACCACGTTTGACATGAGACTTCACCGTTCCGAGCGGCAGATTCATGGCGGCGGCGATTTCAGGATGGGCCATTCCCGCCCCGTGACACAGAGAGACGCAGAGCCGCTCGGTCTCGCTCAGCGTCTTGAGCGCGTCGTCCAGGTCCATGTGGCCGGGCGTATCGACGGCGGGCGCCGCCTCCTCAAGCGTGCTTTCGGCCACATAGCGCGCCTCCTTGGCCCGCTTCTTCAGATACAGGCGCGCCGCGATCCGCTTGACCCAGCCCGCGAAGGGACCGTCGCCGCGAAACTCCGCGCACTTCTCGAAGGCTTGCAGGAAGGCGTCCTGGGCGATGTCGTCGGCCAGGGACGCCTCGGCGCCCATCCGGCGCAGCAGGCCCCGCACGGCGGAGCCGTGTCGTCGGACCAGTTCGCCGAACTCGCGCCGCCCGCCCGCCGCCGCCAGGGCGGCGAGTTCGACGTCGTGGAGATCACGCAGTAACATGGGACTGAACCTTTGGAACCGGCTCTCAGTCCTTGTTCTTGTTGAAGAAGCTCAGCACCAGATAGGCCAGACCGACGGTCGCCGGAACGGCGGCCAGACCCAACAGGCCGTTCGAGCCGTTATCGTCCCAGCTATTGTTGTACCTGTTGATCAGGCTGAAGGCGGCCATGCCGACGCCCACCGCCAGCCAGATGACGCCCCGACGGATGTCGCGGGTGCGCGACGGGGTGTTGCGGGCGGCCTCCTTCGACAGGGCGTCGATGACTTCAGGCGGCATGGGCTGGCCCTTGTCGATGGCGGCGCGCACCGTCTTCTGCATGTCGCGGCGCTCGCGCGTCTTGAAATAGGACGGCCCGACGATGATCGCCGTGATGGTGCCGAAGACCGACAGGATGGCGATGACCGGAATGAAGTCTTCCATGTGAATTCCTCGCTTTGCGTTGACCACGGCCCAGCGTGACGACCGGGCCTTCTGACAACAAGAGGCGGCGAAGACCGCTTACGGATGCGCAAGAGAAGATGAAACTTTCGACAGGTCGTTGAAACCGGTTACAACACGGCGGCCAGACGCTTGGGAGACCGTCATGATCGCTCGCCGCACCCTGATTTCAGGTCTGGCCGTCACCGGGTTGGCCGCCACGGGTCTGGCCGCCTGCGCCACGACGCCCGCCGCGTCTGGCCGCCGCCTGCGGCTGGCCTGTTTCAACATCTGGCACAATCAGGGCGACTGGCCCGCCCGCCTGATCCTGCTGACCGAGGCCCTGCGCGCCACGGACGCCGACGTCATCGCCCTGCAAGAGGTGCTGGAGGACGCCAACGTCGGCCTGCCCAACCAGGCCCGCACCCTGGCCCAGGCCCTGGGCGGCTATCAGGTGTATTTCTCGTCGGTCGACGCCGAGGGCGGGCCGCGCCGCTACGGCAACGCCATTCTGTCGCGCCTGCCGGTGCTGGCCCACGACTGGAAGAAGCTGGAGCCGCTGGACGACTATCGCACCGCCATCCGCGCCCGCGTCGATCTGGGCGGTCGCGCCGTCGACATCGTCAACACCCACCTGGCCTATCAGGCCGACGCCCAGGCCGTGCGCGCCCGCCAGATCGCCGATCTGATGGCCTGGCTGCCCGCCGACGCCACGCCCCTGATCGTCATGGGCGACTTCAATGCGGTTCAGGAGGACGCGGGCCTGAACGCCCTGACCGGCCCGCGCTTCTTCAGCGCTCTGCCTCGGGGCAGCGTCGACACCACCCTGAACCCGGCCAAGGGACATCAGCCGCGCGTCATCGACCACATCTTCGCCGAGACCGCGACCTTCGCGCCGGTCGAGGCGCATCGCATCGGCGACCAGCCGGTGAACGGGGAATATCCGTCAGACCATTTCGGCGTGGCCGCGACCGTCAGCCTGCGTTGAAACGCCGGTTCAGGGCCAGGGCCGACACCGCCGTCAGCCCGCCCAGGGCCAGGGCCGTCATCGTCGGCGCCAGGATCTGACCCAGCGTCTCGCCCAGGACCCCGGCCACCGGCTGAAGTCCCCACAGGGCCGCCGTCGCCGCGATGGCCCAAGGCGCCATGGCCCCCGCCGTCGCCCAGGCGCGCCGCAAGGCGATCCGTTCGGCCAGCGCCGTCTCGAACGCCAGGTCGCGCGCGGGCGGCGTCTGGGCGGCGAACAGCCGGTTCAGCTTGTCCTCAGGCGTCATCAGGCCCTCCGAGCGCCTTCAACAGGCGCGCTCGACCTCGCGCAACATGCGACTTCACCGTGCCCAGAGGCAAGCCCAGGGCCGCCGACGCCTCTCCGTGCGACCAGCCGTCGGCCAGACACAGAGCCACACAGGCCCGCACGTCGGGCGCCAGATCGGCCATCGCCTCGGCCAAGGCCATGCGATCCTCGTTCGAGATCCCGGCCGGCGTCTCGGCCTCGTCCAGCCAGGCGGCGTCGCGGGCGGCGGACCTGCGGCTGGAGCGGATGCGGTCCTGCGCGCGGCGCCAGGCGATGCCCAGCAGCCAGGCCCGCACCCCCGTCGGCGACTTCAACGACCGCAGGGTTCGCCAGGCGGCCAGAAAGGTCTCTTGCGCCACGTCGTCCGCCTCGGCCCAGCCGCCGCCCAGGGTCCGGCGCAGAAAGCCGCGCACCGCCGCCTGATGCCGCTCGACCAGCCGGGCGAAGGCCGCGTCCGACCCTTCGCGCGCGCGCAGCACCAGTTCCGCGTCGTCGGTCAACGCCCCGCCCCCCGCGTGCGCCCCTCGCGATCACTCGCCGTCTCGACGACGGCCCCGGTTCATCACGGCCGAGACCAGACAGGCCGCGCTCAAGGCGGCCAGCACGAAGGTGACGATCAGAAAGGCGTCGCCCGCCCCATACATGTCCGTAAAGCTGGCGTAGCCGAACCCGGCGGCCATCAGGCCGAACAGCACCACCGAGAACCAGGCCCCCTCGCCACGCCCCGCGCGGCGGCTCTTGGCGTCGCCGAAGAATTCGGTGTCGGCGTCGATCGGCCGGTCCAGCACCTTCAACAGGGCCTCGGGCGGCTCCTGCCCCTTTTCGGCATAGGTGCGCAGCAGGCTCAGCGTCTCTTTCTGGCGTCGATAGTTCAGAAAACTGCTCACGGCCCCGGTCACGAACCAGGCCATCGGAAACAGCAGCCACCAGTACGAACGGAACAGGTCTTCCATCGTCTTGTTCTCCATGCGCCCGACCCCTGTCGGCGCGCCTTCATTGGGTAGTCGTCACGCGCGGGCGAACCGGATGCGGCGCGACGAGAGGTTTTTCTCAGACTGGCCGATTCCGCCGACGGCGCCTAATCTATGGGTTCGGACGGAGACTCGCATGACCCAGATCACCTATCGCATCGTCGAACATGATGGAGGCTGGGCCTATCGCCTGGGCGACACCTATTCCGAGACGTTCGCCTCGCACGCCGACGCCCACGCCGCCGCCGTCCGCGCCGCGCGCGAACAGCGCGTCTCGGACGAGACCGCCTGGATCGAATATGAGACGGCCAACGGCGAATGGGTCACCGAACGCGCCGACGGCCACGACCGCCCGCGAACCGACGTCGAAGATTAGGCCAGGGCCGCGGCGTAAACCTCGGGCTTGAACCCGGCGATGCGACGACCGCCCAGGTCCAGCATCGGGCGTTTGATCATCGACGGCTGGGCCAGCATCAGCGCGACCGCCTTGTTCGCATCCAGCCCCGTCTTGTCCGCCTCGGGCAGGGCGCGAAAGGTCGTGCCCGACCGGTTCAGCACCGTCTCCCAGCCCAGATCCTCGACCCAGGTCTCCAGCCTCGCCTGGTCGATCCCGGCCTTCTTATAGTCGTGGAAGACATAGGCCGCGCCGTTCTGGTCCAGCCAGGTCCGGGCCTTCTTGACCGTGTCGCAGTTGGGGATGCCGTACATCGTGATCATGGCGTCGCATCTGGCCGGGGACGCGCGCGCGATCAAGGGGTTTGCGCCTGACCCCACGGGCATTTTATCAATGCTGACCCCACGCGAGGAGCCTCGACGTGCCTCAGCCTCACGCCATCACCCCCTTTCTCTGGTTCGACGACAAGGCCCAGGAGGCCGCCGCCTTCTACGTCTCCCTGTTCGGCGACAGCCGCGTCGTCAGCGCCAATCCCATGATGACGGTGTTCGAACTGTCGGGACGCCAGTTCATGGCTTTGAACGGCGGCCCCCGTTTCCCGTTCACCGAGGCCGTCTCCCTGTATGTCCATTGCGACGACCAGGCCGAGGTCGACCGGCTGTGGGACGCCCTGACCGCCGACGGCGGGACGGAAAGCCAGTGCGGCTGGCTGAAGGACCGTTACGGCCTGTCCTGGCAGATCATTCCCGCCGCCCTGCCCCGCTATTTCTCCGATCCCGACCGCGCCAAGGCGGATCGGGTCATGCAGGCCATGCTGAAGATGCGAAGGATCGTCATCGCCGATCTGGACGCCGCCGCCGTCGGCTGATCCTGTGGCGGTCATGAAACTCTACCTCCATCCCTTCTCGTCCTATTGCTGGAAGGCGCTGATCGCCTTGCATGAGAACGACATCCCGTTCGAGACCCGGTTCGTCGAGGACGCGGGGGCGATGGACGAACTGGCCGCGCTGTGGCCGCTGAAGCGCTTTCCTCTGCTGGTCGATGACGACCGGACGGTGATGGAGGCCACCGCCATCATCGAACACCTGGCCGTGCATCATCCCGGTCCCGTCGCCCTGATTCCCGCCGATCCGGCGGCGGCGGTCGAGGTGCGGATGATGGACCGGGTCTTCGACAACTATGTCATGACGCCCCAGGGCCGCATCGTCTTCGACGCCATCCGCCCCGAGACCCAGCGCGATCCCTACGGCGTCCAGGAACAGCGCCGCATGCTGGACCAGATCTATGTCTGGTTGAACGACCGCATGGCCGGGCGCGAATGGGCGACGGAGCACGGCTTCAGCCTGGCCGACTGCGCCGCCGCCCCATCGCTGTTCTACGCCGACTGGACCCACGCCATTCCGGCCGAGCTTGAGCACCTATGGGCCTATCGCGCCCGTCTGCTGGCCCGCCCCTCGGTCGTTCGCTGCGTCGACGACGCCCGACGCTTCCGCCACTATTTCCCGCTGGGCGCGCCAGATCGAGACTAGTCGCCCATCGCCAGCATGCGGCGTTCGCCCTGGGCGTTGACGCCGAACCAACGGCCGCCTTCGCGCAGCGCGGCCTCCAGGATCGGGCGTCCGGTGCGCGCGTCCCATTCGGGATAGACCTGCACGGCGATCACCCGGCCGCCGTAAAGGGGGCTGACGGCGTCCACCACCGTATGGCCGACCAGAATGCGGCTGACGCCGTAGAATTCCAGCGACCGCTCGACGTCCGCGCGCGGCATATAGGGGCGGTCGGGCCGGGCCTGTTCGGGGAAATAGCCCCGGAACCACTGCGGCCCGAAGGTCCCGGCGACCAGGGCCGCCACGGGATCGAGTTCCTCCTTGCGGGCCACCGGCGTGTCCAGGCTGCGACGGATGCCGGCGTTGATGTCCGCGACCGTCAGCCCGGCGTCCACGACCTGCGGCGATATTCCGCCGTGCGCCAAAAGCAGGTCCCCCAGCTTCAGCACCGCCGGGCGCGACCGCAGCCAGTCGCCCAGCACGCTCTCGGCCGTGAACAGGTCCGTATAGCTGGCCGCGCCCAGGATGGCCGCCGTCTGCGGATAGCGCGGATGCAGATAGCGCAGATCGCCGCGTAGATTCATCGAATCGTGATTGCCCAGCAGCACATGCAGCGCCCCGCCCGCCGCCCGGGCCTCGGTCTCCAGCTTGTAGAACAGCCACAGGATTTCGAGCTGGTGCGCGCCTCGGTCGAACATGTCGCCGGTCACCACCATCTGGCCGTCGCCGAAGGCCCAGCGCAGGTTCGCGTCGATCACCCCTTGGCGCCGCAGGAACTCCACGACGATCTCATATTCCCCATGGGTGTCGGCCAGCACCATCAGCCGCGCATCGGGGCTTAGCGGCAGGGTGTCCGCGCCCTGGCCCTGAACAGGCGGGCGCAAGGGAACGGTGAAGGCCGGAACCTCGCCCACCGCCGCGACCGTGATCGCGCCGCGCGGCGCGATGCGCTGCTCCACGGACGTCAGCTCGGGCGACACGCCGCGCGCCAGCCATCCGCGAGACGGTCCCGGCGTCACATAGGGACCGTCGCCCGCCGCCGTGATGCTCGCCGGGTCCGGCCGCTGCTGCGCCTGAACGGCGACGGCCAGGCCCAGGGCCGCAGCCAGCGCCGCCGCGCCGATGGCCCGTCGCGTGATGCGGCTCACTCCCACTCGATTGCTCTAAGCTGGATAAAATCATGAATCAGTTGGTTTTTTCGCGGCCCACCTACTTTAACACCGGCTCGCCGCCCGACCGTTCGGCTTGGTTCTGAAAACATTAGATAAATAGACCGATGTAAAAACCGCGTGATCGCGCAATCTTTCGAGACGTATTGACAATCTCAAACTCGAATTAACAATCGACTCTTGCGCGTTCACTTGCCTCCGCTAGACTAGCATGAACAGAACCTACATCGCCATCGCTGACGCCGGCAGAGCGTAGTGCATAACCAGCATCCAGATCGCCATGGCGATCATCATCAGGTTCTCGGTCAGGGATAGGAAGCCAAGCGGCACATTGCTGTCTCCACCGACGCAGGCGCATTTCAGTTCGCGCTTGTCGATGTAGACAGCCTTGAAGACCGAGGCCGCGCCAATGCCGCCGATGAACAGGGCCACCGGGACCGACAACCAGGTCAGGACGCCCGCGACCATCAACGCGCCTGCCCCGAACTCGGCGAACGGATAGACCTTGCCGTATGGCACCCACCGCTTGGCCAGCAGGTCGTAGTTCAGGAACATGGATGAGAAGCTCTCGATGTTCTGGAGCTTCAGCATGGCGAGGGCCATCATAGACAGGGCGATAAACCACTCCCCTGCCCGCACGGTGAACGGCGTGCCAAAAATCGTCAGGCTGAGCATCGTCGCCATCACGGCGGTGGTCAGGAAGACGACGAGGACCGGCGTGTAGGTGGTCGCCTTGGGATCGCGGACCTTGAGACCGAGATAGCGGCGCAGATCGTCGTGGCCGCCGACACGCTGGCCGTCGATGAAGACCTGAGGCGTCGTCTTGACGCCGTGCTCGGCCTTGAAGGCGTCGGTCTGCTCGCGGGTCGTGAGCCAGTGGTCCTCGACCTTGTAGCCCCGGCTCTTGAGAAGATGCCGGGCCTTGAGCCCCCACGGACAGGTGTGGTCGGGCATCACCATCCGATAGATGACAGCGGTCTTGGTCATTGCAGGCTCCTTGATCTTCAAATCCGAGCTACAGCTCTTAGGTTCCGTACCTAGATACGGAGTCAAGCATGAACGTTCGGACGATCGCAGGGTTGGCGCGAGACGGCGGCGTCGGGGTGGAGACTGTCCGCTTTTATCAGCGTCGCGGATTGCTTTCGACGCCTGACAAATGGTCGCGTGATGGCGCTGGCGCGGGCGTTCGACGCTATGGCGAGGAGGACGTGCGCCAGCTGAAGTTCATTCGCTCCGCACAGACGGCGGGCTTCACCCTCGAGCAGATAAAAGAGCTGTTGTCGCTCGACGCTGGCGAGGATCGCACGCGCGCCCGTGCGTTGGCCGCGGAGAGGCTGGAGGCGCTGGATCGAACCATCTCCGATCTTGAGGGGGCGAGAGCGGCGTTGCGCCGACTGGCGAGCGCTTGCGCGGCGAACGACAGCGGACCGTGTCCGATCATTTCGGCCTTTCAGGGTGAAAAGGTTTGAAATCTTGCCCTGTCTTGGCGAACGGGGTGCGAGGGCCGGCAGCCGTCCCGCCTGGGAAAAACCCGACTGCGTGGCCACGCAAGCGCGAGGACCGGAACGTCCCGCAGCCAGAACTGTTCGTTGATCATCACTTTCGGAGAACGAAGATGTCGATCAAACTGAACGTTGGTCTGGCGACCGCCGCGCTATCCGTGCTCCTCACGGCGTGCAATCCTGCGGGACAGGCCGATAGAACCGCGACTGCCGACTCGGGGTCGGCGGCCGAACACAGCGTTCCGGCGGTCCAGCCGATGGCGGGGCCCGAGACGCCCTTTTCCACCTCTGAACTGCAGATGCATCAGGCCATGATGCAGGCGCACGGCGCAGACCCGCAGGAGACCTACGCCCTGAAGATGATCGAGCACCACCGGGGCGCCATTGCCATGTCGGAGGTTCTGATGCGCGAGAACCCGGACGCTGCGCTCCGCGAGATGGCCGAAAAGACGATTACGATGCAGCGCCAGGAGATCACGGCGCTGGAGCAGTGGGTCGCGCAACATCGGTCCGCCGCGGCAACCCCCGCTTCGGGTTCGGTCCAGCCCGGAGCCTGACGCGGGACGAATACGCGCGGGGACTGGTCTGCCCGTGCGTATTTGCTTTTGAACGGCGTCGATCGTCGGCGTCTGTCCGCCGGCGGGAGGTCACTCATGCACGAAAAGAGCTATCGCAACCTCGCGATTGAACTCATCGTCCACTTCATCATCATGTATTTGGTGATGTTCACGATGATCGCGACGCTCGATCACTTCAACTTCAATCTGAACAATCTCTACATGACGCTGATGATGGTCGCGCCAATGGCTGTCCTCATGCTGGTTCTGATGCGCGAGATGTATCCGAACAATCGGCTCAACCTGGCCATTGGGCTGGCCTCGGTGATCATCTTCGCGGGCAGCTTCTACGCCATGCGCACCCAGGCGGCGATCGGCGACAAGGAACTCATTCGAGGAATGATCCCCCACCACTCCGGCGCGATCCTGATGTGCGGCAAGGCCAAGCTGAGCGACCCGGAACTGGTCGCGCTGTGCGCAGAGATCGTCGAGGCCCAGAAGCGCGAGATCCGACAGATGCAGGCGATTCAGGATCGGCTTTGACGGCTCTTCCGGCGGGACACGTCCGCCGGTCCCGCCAACTCGCCATTCCCGTTCGAGGTGGCCTCGCTCGCCGCCCCGAGTGTTGTCGTCGGTTTCACGGCGTGAGGTCGGCCAGCGTCGGCCGCCGTTGGCGAGGGGAAAGTCGATGCGACGCGTAGACTAGTCGAAGGCCGGACCGGCCACTCGTCAGGAGACACAGTATGCGTGCATTCAACCCCGTTCCCTATGCGGCCCTGGCGACTGCGGTCGTCCTCGCCGCTGGACCTGCGGCAGCTCACGCTCGTCTTGTCAGCGCCACGCCCGCGCCGAACGCCACAGTCGGTGCGACCCGCACGCTGACCTTGACCTTCAGCGAGCGCTCTGTGCCTGCGTTCTCCGGCTTCGACGTGGTCAACTCGGCCGGCGAGAAGCTCGCGGTCCGCACTTCGGTCGCTGAAGACGGCAAGACCCTGACCGGGACTCTGACGCGACCGCTGACTGCTGGCGACTATCGCGTCGACTGGCGCATCGCCTCGAGCGACGGTCACCGCATGACCGGCTCGTACACCTTCACGGTGCGCTGACGCCGTGCTCGAGATCGCGGTCGTCGCGCTCCGGTGGCTCCAGTACGCCGGAGCCGTCGTCCTTCTCGGGACGCCGTTGTTCCTGCTGTACACCTTCAGGCGCGGCGACGGCGTGGATCTCACCTGGTCGCGCGCGATCCTGATAGGGTCAGGTTTGGTCGTCGTCGCGAGCGCGCTCCTGGCGCTACTCGCACAGACAGCGGTCATGGCGGGCTCGCTGGCGGAAGCCATCAAGCCTGTGTCTCTGTCTTTCATGATCACCGGCACGGCCTTGGGGAAAGCCATGGTCGCGCGGGCCGCCCTCGCCCTCGCAGCCGTCGTCGCGGTCCTGGCCTTGAGACCGGGCAAGACGGCCTGGAGCATCTCGCTAGGCCTTGGGCTCTTCGTGGTCGCGAGCTTCGCTTGGACTGGACACGGCGCGGCGACAGAAGGCCCCGAGGGCCTGGTCCACCTCGCCTCCGACATCGTCCATTCCGTCGGGGCGGCCCTTTGGCTTGGTGCGCTTGTAGCGCTGACGATCCTGCTGCTTCGCCGCCCCGGGGTCGACGATGGGGCCCTCTACCGTGCCTTGCATGGGTTCTCGGGCCTGGGCACGCTCGTCGTAGCCCTTCTTGTGGCCACGGGTCTCGCGAACAGCTGGTTCCTCGTCGGATCGGAGCGTTTCGTGAACCTTGGCGAAAGCCTCTATGGACAGCTTCTGATCGCCAAGCTGGCGCTCTTCGTGCTGATGCTGGGCCTGGCGGCGGACAACCGTTTCCGCCTGACACCCGCCCTGCGTCTGGAACTGGAGCACACAGGACAGTCAATCTCGGCGGTTCGACGGCTGCGGCGCAGTATCGTCACGGAGACGGCCCTCGGGCTCGTCGTCCTCGCCGTCGTCGCGCTTATGGGCACCCTCCCTCCGCCGGTCGCGACGTGATCCGACGATCTAGTGGCCCGCGGCGTGGAGCACCGCTGCGGTCGTGGCGCCATTCTCCGAGGTCGAGATGTTGTCACGTCCTCCCATTGGGCTTCCCGGATCCCGGCTTAAGCGGACAAATACGGTCTGAACGCCGCGCGCTTTCGCACTGAGGCGTTCAAACCGGAGAGGCGGATTACCGCGGAGCGCGCGACGACCAGTGAATGTGATGGATGCGCCAGCCGTCGGCGTGGCGCTTTAGCACCATGGTTTCCGTTGTCAGACGGTCCACGGCGCGTCCGTTGAACTGACCGGTGGTGCGGCCTTCGCTCGTGATCCACGCCACATCGCCGTCCGCCCAGCCCGATCTGCGGCTTACGACATTGTCCGACGCGGCCGCGAAGGCGGCGTCCGACGCAAGATGGTGAGAGGCGTATTCGTCGCGCGAGCGCTCCGCTCCGCCCTCTTCAAAGATCATGACGTCGGGGGCCAGAAGCAACAGGGCGGCAGATGTGTCACCGGCCTTGAGCGCGGCATGGAAGGCATCGACGGTCGTGGCCGCCTCCGTCGCTTCCGCGCTGATCGACCCCGCGGTCTGGGCATGGCCGTGAGAATGGTCCTGCGCGACAGCGGGCGTCACCGACAGGACGGCGAGAGAGAGGGCGAGAACGAGAGGTTTGGGGGACATGATGGGCTCCGGCTTATGAATCAGGTGAGACAAGGTCAGGTCAGGTGGGCGGGTTGTGACGGGCGAACACCTGCGTCGCGCCGGAGCGAAGCACCAGCAGCGTGTCGTAAGGGTCCTTGTGTCCCTGCGGCGTCTCCATGCCGGGCGAACCGAGGGGCATGGCCGGAACCGCGAGACCGAGCGCTGCCGGCCGCTCGGCAAGCAACCGTATGACGTCCCGTGCCGGAACATGGCCCTCTACGACATAGCCATCAATCAACCCGGTGTGGCAGGAGGCCAGGCTGTCCGGAAGCCCCCGGCTGCTGCGGACGGATTGGAGGCTCGGCAGAACGGTGATGGTCGTGTTGAAGCCAGCCTCCCGCATGTGCGAGATCCAGGCGTCGCAGCACGCACAGGTTGGCGTCTTGAAGACCGTGAGGGTTCTCGACGCCTGGGTCTGGGCGCAGGCTGTTCCGGTCAGGGCGACGCTGACGGCGGCGCCTAAGAAAAGCCTTCGGTGGAGGTAGGCGGTCGTCAAAAGGGCTCTCCCTGATCGCTGTGAACGGTGCGTCTGGCGTCGGCATCCGGCATCCGACCGAAGGTGCGCCGCCTCAGCCACTGGCGGCTCGGTCGCTCGACCAGACCATAGATGGCGGCCGCCGCGGCGAGGGTCACCGCCAGCATCGCCGCCAGTTCCAGAAGCCCCATTCGATAGTCGCCCGGCCGGCCCCCGATGGCCTGGGCGGCATTGCGCCAGACCATCAGGATCGGAATATGGACGAGGTAGAGGGCGAACGAGGCCTCACCGGCGAAGATTGCGACCGGGTGCGACAGGAAGGTTCTGACACCCGCCTTGGCGAGCAGCGCCAAGGCGAGAACGAAGGGTCCCGACGCGGCGACGATAAGGCGATCATCGGCCCCGATCTGCATAGCGAGCAAGAGGAGCGCGGTGGCTCCGACGGCGCCGACGATCGCGACGCGCGGGGACGGCGCCCAGCGCGCTCCGAGATAGTAGAGGCCAATCCCGAGCAGGAACTCCGGAATGATGCGCAAGACGCCCATATTGTCTTCCGCCCGGGGCAGAACCGAGCCGAACCAATGCCGGTAGATCGCATCCAGCAGGATGAACAGGCTCGTCGCCGCCGCTACGAGCATCCATGGCCTGTGTCGAAACCGCAGGGCGACCGCAGCATAGGCTGGAAAAGCGAGATAGACGAACCATTCGGCTGACAGCGACCAGGCGGGACCGTTCCACAGGACCATCCCGTCTCGCGGCAACCAGGCCTGAACCAAAAAGAGGGTGGCCAGAAAATCCGCAGGATTGAACCGCCCGGGCTCCAGGCCGATGCCCAACACCGGCGCGGCGAGCACCAGCAACAGCATCGCCAACAGGATGAACAAATGCGCCGGGTATATGCGCGCGAACCGCGCCGCGATGAACCGCCTGTAGTTCACTGGCTGATCACCCTGCAGGTAAACGTGGGTGAGGATGAACCCAGACAGGATGAAGAAGATATCGACCCCGAGACGGGCCCGGTTTAACAGTCCGGCCGCACCTTCGGGCAGCGTCCATTGCAGCTGGTAGTGAAACAGCACCACGCCGAGCGCGAGGAAGAACCTCACCCCCGTCAGCGGATCGAGCCGATCCGGAAACGGACCCGCGGCCGGATCTGTCCTCTCGCTCACATCGCCTCCCCCGACACGAGCGGGTCCTCCCGGTCGTTCTCTGGTATCTACGCGGCGGACATCTCGTCCCCTCGTAAGGGGCCGGACGGTTTGGCGCGTATGGCAAAGGGGGCGTGATGCAGGTGCGCAATGACTGATGAGATCGAACGACTGATTGCGGCGGAAGGGCCAGACGATGCGGGGCGGCTGGACGGCCTGGAAGACGCTGTCTGGACACGGATCGCCGTGCGCCGGGAGGCGGCGTCAATGGGCCAGGTTCGGGTCGCCGCCGTAGGGCTGGCGCTCGTGCTCGGCGTGGCCAACGGTGGATTGCTCCTCGTGGCGTCGCCGCGGCCTGAGCCGTCTGAGTTGCGCATCTTCACCGTCTCGGCGGGCCTGTCGCCGCTCGGTCCACTGGATGCCCGGGGATGAGAGCGCGCTGGAAATCGATCGTCCTGACAGCCGTGCTGGCGGCGCTCGCCAGCGGCGCGGCGACCTGGGCGAGCGCAACCTGGGTCATGCGCGAGCGTCAGCCGCCGAGCCTGCATAGCGTCGTCCATGAGCAGTTGAACCTGAGCGCCGAACAGGATGGTCGTCTGGACGCGATCGAAGCGCGCTTCGCCGCGCGCCGCCCCGGGCTGGAGGCAGAAGTGCGAGCCGCCAACCGCGAGCTCGCCGCCGCCATCGCTGCAAGCGATGGCAACACGCCCCAGGTGCAGGCGGCGGTGGATCACTTCCACGTGGCCATGGGCGATCTGCAGAAAGCGACTATCGCCCACGTCTTCGAGATGCGGTCGGTGCTCACCCCGGCGCAGGCCGAGGTCTTCGACGCCGCGGTGGTGGACGCCCTGCGTGCCGACGCCGGCTAGGCGGGGCCCGTGGACGACGGCGACAGCATTGAAGCCCGCGCGGCTGGCGGGGACGCGAGCGCGTTCAGCGCGTTGATGGCAGCGACCAAGGGGGATCTCTATCGGTTCGTGCGTCGCTATGTCGGCGACGAAGCGGAAGCGCACGACCTGCTCCAGGAAACTTACACCGCCGCATGGCTCGCCCTGCGAAGGTACGATCCGGCTCGCCCCTTCGAGGTCTGGCTCCGCTCGATCGCCCTGAACAAATGCAGGGACTGGAGCCGTCGGCGTGCGGTGCGTCGGGTGGTGCGCGGCGTCATGGGCCTCGACGCCCCCGAAGCGTCAGCGGTCCGGATGGAAACGCCATCTCCCGAAGCCCGACTCGACGATCGCCGCCGCGCCGAGGCGCTGCGCAGCGCGCTGACCCGCCTGCCGGACGGCCTCAAGGCCCCTCTCCTGCTCGCTACGCTCGAAGGTCGCTCGCACGGCGAGATCGCGGCGATCCTGGGCGTCACGACCAAGGCCGTGGAGACACGGATCGCCCGCGCCCGCAAGCGGCTGGCAGAGGACATGACTGTTCCCGGAAGCGCCTGACCTCCTCGTCTCGCCCGATGGTGAAGAGCGTCTTTTTTCGCGGTGTGGCGACCTGACGCAAGGGCGTTGTCGCCGACGTGCGTATGTCAACCAGAAGCCGACACGCGTCCGAGGAACCCCACGCTTATGCCCATGCCAAGTTTCGATCGCCGAATGCTTCTCAGGGGCGCCGCCGTTGGCGGCGGGCTGCTTGGCCTGCAGGGACTTCTGCCGGCCTGGGCGCAGACCGGTACGGCGGGCTTGAGAACGGACCTGCCGACGCTGAGTGGGCCCAACATCGACCTGACAGTCGGCCACTCGCCCTTCACGGTCGGGGGGCGGACCGGCCATGCCGTGACGATCAACGGAGTGCTCCCGGCGCCCTTGCTGCGCCTGCGCGAGGGACAGAACGTGCGACTCTCCGTGACCAACGGGCTGGATGAGGACACTTCGATCCATTGGCACGGCCTATTGCTGCCGTTCCAGATGGACGGCGTCCCGGGCATCAGCTTCCCGGGCATCAAGCCGCGGGAAACCTTCGTCTATGAGTTCCCGATCAAGCAGTCAGGCACCTTCTGGTACCACAGCCACTCGAATCTTCAGGAGGCGATGGGCCACTACGGTCCGATCGTCATCGACCCGGCAGGCGTCGATCCCGTCGCCTACGACCGCGAGCATGTGCTGGTCCTGTCGGACTGGAGCTTCATGCACCCACACGAAATCCTGGAGAAGCTGAAGAAGAGCCCGGGCTACTTCAACCGGCAGCGCACCACGCTCGCCGGTCTGATCAACGGCAGCGACCGCATGAGCCTGGAGGAGCGGCGCATGTGGGGTGAGATGCGGATGGACCCGCGCGACATCCTCGACGTCAGCGGCTCGACCTATACCTATTTGATCAACGGCCACGGGCCGCAGGAGAACTGGACCGGCCTTTTCAGCCCCGGCGAGCGCGTGCGGCTGCGCATCATCAACGCCTCGGCCATGTCGATCTTCAACGTCCGCATCCCCGGCTTGCCGATGACCGTGGTGCAGGCCGACGGCGAGAACGTCCGCCCGGTCGAGACCGACGAGTTCCAGATCTCGGTCGCCGAAACCTACGACGTCATCGTCCGGCCGACTGAAGACCGGGCCTACACCATCGTCTCGGAGGCGATCGATCGCTCGGGGATGGGCCGCGCCACCCTTGCGCCGCGCCTGGGCATGACCGCCGAGGTTCCGCCGCTGCGCGAGGTCCCGAACCTGACCATGCGAGACATGGGCATGGGCGGAATGGATCACGGCTCAATGGGCGGCATGTCCGGAATGGACCACGGCACGATGGCCGGCATGGACCACGGCGCCCCAGCCCAAGGCGCGGCGCCGGCGGGCGAGATGGGCGGAATGTCCATGGCCGGAATGAACATGCGCGATCCAGAGAACGCCCCGCCGGATATGGCGGTCGGCGTGGGCGTCGACGCGATAGCCATGGCCCCCGCCAACCGCCTCGGCGAGCGGCCGATCGGCCTGACCAACGTCGACCACCGCGTTCTCGTCTACACCGACCTGGTGTCGCTGCAGCCGAACAAGGACCAACGCCCGCCGTCGCGGACCATGGAAATACACCTGACCGGCAATATGGAGCGGTTCATGTGGGGCTTCGACGGGCGGAAGTTCAGTGAACTGGTCGAACCCATCCGTTTCGAGCGGAATGAGCGGGTGCGCGTGACCCTGGTGAACGACACCATGATGGCCCACCCCATCCACCTGCACGGCCACTTCTTCGAACTGGTGACCGGCGGTCCCCCGGGGCATCAGCCGCTGAAGCACACGGTAAACGTCGCGCCCGGGGGCAAGGTGACGTTCGACCTGACCGCCGACGCGCCCGGCGACTGGGCCTTCCACTGCCACATGCTGATGCACATGCACGCCGGCATGTTCAATGTCGTGACGGTCCGACCAATGGACGGAGGCGCGTCATGAACCGCTTCGCCGTCGCCCTCGCTCCGCTGATCCTCGCCGCCAGCGCCGTCACCGCCCAAGCGCAGGACCCGCACGCGGGCCATGTCATGCCGGCGACCGCGGCGCCGCGAGCCACGCCCGCTCCGGCCGTTCGGCCTCAGACGTCCACCCGGCCGTCGGCGCAAGACCCGCACGCCGGTCATGTCATGCCGCCCGCGCCAACGCCGCCAGCGGCCGACCCTCACGCCGGCCATCAGATGCCGGCTGAGCCCCCGGTCGTTGATCCGCATGCGGGTCACGACATGTCGACAATGCCGCCGACGGCGCAGCCCGATCCGCACGCCGGCCACGACATGTCCGCCATGCCCTCCACCCAGGTCGACCCTCATGCCGGGCATGATATGTCGACCATGAGCATGGGGCCGCCGGACGTGCCGACCAGCGCCGACAATCCCGGCCGTCCTCCGGAGGACCCGCTCCCAGCCGCCGCCCTGAGCGGCCCCACGCACGCCGCCGATCTGGTCTTTGGCGCCGAAGCGATGGCGGCCGCCCGTCAGATTCTGGTTCGCGAGAACGGCGAGGTCCGCACCACCGCCGTCATCATCGATCGTCTCGAAGCCGGCTTCGGCGGTGCTGAGGAGTCGTATCTCTGGGACGTCCAGGGCTGGAGCGGCGGCGACATCAATCGCTTCTGGTGGAAGTCCGAGGGCGAAGGCGACTTTGGCGGCAAGTTGGAAGAGGCCGAACTCCAAGCGCTTTACAGCCGCGCGATAGCGCCGTTCTGGGATGTGCAGGCCGGCGTGCGTCAGGATTTCCGGCCCGACGGCGAGGATACGACGCACCTGGTCCTCGGCCTCCAGGGCCTGGCGCCCTATTGGTGGGAGATCGACGCGGCCGCCTTCCTCTCCACCGAGGGCGACCTGACCGCCCGCGTCGAGGCCGAATACGACCAGCGCATCACCCAGCGCCTGATCCTCCAGCCCCGCCTCGAAATCGACGCCTCAGCTAGCGACATTCCGGAGTTGGAGATCGGCTCGGGCTTGTCGTCCATCGAGGCGGGCCTGCGCCTGCGCTACGAGTTCCGCAAGGAGTTCGCCCCCTATGTCGGCGTTGAGTGGAGCCGGGCGCTGGGAAACACCGCCGACTACATCGAAGCCCGAGGCGGTGAGGCTGATGACACCCGCTTCGTCGTCGGCCTCAAGGCCTGGTTCTGACCCAAGGAGACCACCCCATGATCCGCATTCTCACCCTCACGGCCGCCCTGGCCTTCGCCGGCGCCGCCGCCGCCCAGGATCCGCACGCCGGGCACAATATGCAGACGCAGGCCGCCGAGCCTCAATCGGCCGTCACCACGGTTCCGGCAAACGGGGCCATGACCCACGGATCGCCAGAACGCTTCAGCGTCACCTTCCCCCATGCGATGGTCCTGAAGACGGTGACCCTGAGCGCCGAGGGGCAGGCCCCGGTGGTCGTGAATGCCCCCGCCGCACCGGCCGCCGCGACCGTCAGCGTGGCCCTTCCCCGGCTTGCCCAGGGAACCTACACCGCCGCCTGGACCGCTGAAGGTCCGGACGGCCACAAGATGTCCGGCTCTGTCAGCTTCATGGTTCACTAGGAGAACGACGATGCGAGTTTCCAACCTGCTGGCCGCCGCCGGCGCGATTCTGGCCCTGAGCGCTGGAGCGGCCTTGGCCGCCGAAGGCTGCGAATGCTGCAAGGATATGGCCGCTGACGCCGCCATGAGCTGCTGTGACAAGATGAAGTCCGACGCTCCGCCGCCCGCCGAACCCGCGCCGCCCGCGCCGGCGCCCTCGGATGCTCCGGCTCCCCAGGGTCACGCCGACCATAACTGACCGCCCGATCTGAACCACTCCGGCAGGCGCTCCGACGGGTCGGAGGTCTGTCCGGAGCAGACAGGCCTCAACCCTCGGCCTTCGTCGCGCTGAGCCGCGCCGCGCTCCCTGTGACGCCCACTCCCGCAACCCGGATGAAACGGACGGTTTCGGCCCGCGTCCGCGGATCGGCGACGAAGCCCGCGTCGGCGAAGGCGAGGTGCTGGGGCATTTGCTCCCTCGCCGGATTCGCGCGCCACCAGTCCTCCAGCGACGCCGCCTTGGGCAAGATGCCGCCGACGATCCGCTCGATGTCCCGAAACGACAGGTCCACCTCGGCGCCCGTCTGACGTCTGAGAAAGGCTGCGAGCGGCGTGTATTTAGCCATCTGGGTGTCTTGCTCCGCTGCTGCCGGGGGTCAAGCCCGGCTGGCGCGCTTGCGCTGCCCGATCTAGACTTACCGGCGGCGGGTTCCGGGAACGATAGGCGCCGATCGAGAGCCAGGGGACGTGCAAACGTCGGCGGCGATCGGCGGCGAAACGCCGGGCTTCATCACAGAAGTTCCTGGCCCGCCCCCTTCCCTCATCCCGGGTCGATCAGACCGCGCCGGACCGCCGAGGCGACCGCTTCGATCCGGGTCCGGACCCGGAGTTTGGAACAGACCTTCTCAAGATAGCTGTCCACGGTGCGGGGCGACAGCGACAATATGGTTCCGATGTCGGAGGAGCTCTTCCCGCGACAGACCCATTGCAGGCATTCCTGTTCGCGCGGGCTCAGGCCGACCGCAGGCGATCCACGGTCCGGATCTTCGGAGACAGCTTCCATATTACACCACGGGTTGTCCGACTTTCTCCGTACACGGCGGGTTCGGACCCGGGCAACGTCGATCAATTGCGGGCCGCCCGCAGGTTTCTTGCGGTCCGACGGCGCCGGTTGAACCGTAGAAGGGTCGCGCCTACAGCGGAGCCGTCGGGCGCCGCGAGATAGGCGCACAGCCGGAGCCGGGGTTCGTCGCTGACGGAGGCGGCGCTGCGCGCTGAAGTAACGGGCCTCGATCGCAGAGGATTCCAACGCCCGACCCCTCCCGCTTGCGTCGGGATTCCGTTTGATTCATGCTTCGATGTCGGCGTTCGCGCCGATAGGGGCCTGGAATCCCCTGTGCGATATCAAATCATCGACGGCTGCCGCTCTGTGCGTCGGCCGGTTGCCGCCATCTGAGCGCGCGCGTCGGCGCGCCTGCCCGGAATCGCGCGGCCACGCCGGGATTCCCGCCCCTCTCGTCGAGAGGTCGGAGATCCGTGGTGACCGATACGAAGCAGCTGGGGGTGGAGGCGCAGGACGGGATCAACCGTCTCTACCGGCGATACGCCGTCTGGCTGGATCGCCGGTTGCGCCCTCACATCGGCGCCGACGCTGCGGCGGATGTCGTCCAGGAGACCTACCTCAGGGCGGCGCCTTACGCCGTGTCGGACATCCGCCATCCAAAAGCGTTCCTGCTGCAGATCGCCCTCAATCTGGTCCGCGATGAAAGCCGAAGAGAGGGCCGACGCCGCCAGAGCCAGGCGCTTCAAAGACCTGCCGAGGCCGAGGCCGCGCCGCAGTTCGACCAAGTCCTTCTCGAACAGGTTATCCGGTCCATGCCGCAACTCTACCGCGACGTCTTCGTCTTGAACCGCTTTGGCGGTATGACTTATCCCGAGATCTCCGTGTCGCTCGAGATCAGCGTGAAAACGGTGGAATGGCGAATGTCCAGGGCGCTTCAGTACTGCGCGTCTCGGCTGGACCTGTAGGCAACGGATGATGATCGAGGCTGAAGCCGACATCAGGCGCAAGGAAGCCGCCGACTGGTTCAGCAAGTTGAACCAGCGCAAGGTCACGACCGCCGACGTGAAGGCGTTCAGCGCGTGGCGGCGAGACCCGGAGAACGCGCGCGCTTTCAGCCGTCTCGAAGCCATGTGGGACGCGGCAGGGACGCTGGCGCAAAGCCCCGGGGTGGCGGGGCTCGCCGACGAGGCCTTGAGTCGGGTCGAAAAGGCGCGCCCGCGCCGTCGGATGCGGGACGCCGGCCGTCTGATCCCGCTCGGCGTCGCGGGCGCCATGGCGCTTGTGATCGGAGCCGGGAGCCTGACCTGGTGGTCCCTGCAGCGGCCGGACGCCTACGCCACGGCCATCGGCGAGCAACGCACCGTGCGGCTGGAAGACGGTTCCCGCATCGTCCTCGACACGGACTCGCGGGTCACCGTTCGCTTCACCGACGCCCGTCGCGTGGTCACGCTCGCAGCAGGACGCGCCATGTTTGAGGTCGAGGGCGACGCTGCGCGGCCTTTCTTCGTCCAGGCGGGCGACACGGAGGTCACCGCCGTCGGCACGCGCTTTGACGTTCGGCGATCCGGCTCCGGGGCGCGTGTCGTCCTGGTCGAAGGGCGCGTCGACGTTCACAAGCCGTCCTCGAGGACGGCCCAATGGACCCTGGAGCCCGGCCAGCAGGTCACCACCTCGGGTCCAACGCCCCGGGTCGTCGCGGTCAATGTCCCGGCCGAAACCAGTTGGACGGTCGGGCGGCTGACTTTTGAGAACACGCCAATCGCTGCGGCCGTGGCGGAAGTGAACCGCTACACCTCCAAACCGATCGAGCTTCGCGACGAACGCATCTCGTCGATCCGGGTCAGCGGCGTTTTCAATGCCGGGGACGTCGACGGCTTCGTCGCCGCCCTGCGCGACCTCTATCACCTGGAAGCCGCCACGGCGGCCGACGGCCATCTGATCCTTTTGGGGCCGGCATGAAAATAATCTGCGTCCGGACTTAGGGGACGCCCCGCGACCCAACGTCTCCTCCCCGCCCCGCAAAGCCGCGGGTAGAAAAGAGGGGGGAAAATCATGAGTCACAGGTTCACTTCAACCGCGCTCGCCGCGCTCATGCTGGGTGTCGCGACGCCGGTCATCGCGCAATCGACCGAGGCTGTCCGGACGTTCAGCATCGGCGCCGGTCCGCTTGAGCGCAGCCTGCCGGTGTTCGCCCAGCAGAGCGGCCTGCAGATTCTCTATCCCAGTGCACTCGTGGCCGGCCGACAGGCCCGCGCCCTCACCGGCGACTACACCCCCGAAGCCGCGCTCGCGGAGCTCCTGCGCGGGACGGGCCTGGCCTATCGCCAGAGCCGCCCGACGGTCTTCGTGCTCGTTGATCCCTCGGCCCGTGCCGAAGCCGAACCGCAGGCCACCCAGCTTGAGGAAGTCGTGGTCACGGGGACCTATCTGCGAGGCGCGGACAGTCCGTCGCCGGTCACCGTCATCACCCAGGACGACATCGCGCGGCAGGGGCGCGCGACGGTCGCCGAGACGCTCGCCGCCCTGCCCCAGAACTTCACGGGCGCCGCGTACGAGGGCTCGGCCGGAACGGGCGCGGACCGCACGAGCCGCAACTCGGCCTATGCGACCGGGGTGAACCTGCGGGGTCTGGGCGCGGATGCGACCCTCGTCCTGGTCAACGGCCGGCGCATCGCGGGCACCGGCAGCGCCGGCGACTTCTCGGACATCTCCAACCTTCCCAGCAGCGCCATCGCCCGGGCGGACGTGCTGCTCGACGGCGCATCGGCCCTCTACGGCGCTGACGCGGTCGGCGGCGTCGTCAACATCATCCTGAAGTCCCGGTTCGACGGCGCCGAAACACGGCTGCGCGTCGGCGGCACCAGCGACGGCGGGGCCGAGGAGACGCTCCTGTCCCATAGCGGCGGTTTCAACTGGTCCAGCGGCGGCCTCATCGCCGCTTACGAATTCCACGACCGCGGCGAGTTGCGCGCCGCCGACCGTCGCGCGACCGCGAATGCGGACCTGCGTCCGCTGGGCGGTTCGGACCGGCGCTTCACCTACGCGGCCCCCGGCAACCTCATGGCCTTCGATCCGGTCAGCGGATCCTATGAACCGGTCTACGCCGTCCCTCGCAACCAGAACGGCGTGGGCCTCACGCCCGGAGACTTTCGCCCGGGCGAGGTCAATCTGACCAATCAGATGGAGGGTCTTTGGAGCCTGCCGCACCAGCGTCGGCACAGCCTGTTTGTGGCGGGCCGGCAGGACCTTCCGGGCGGTTTCAGTCTGGACGGCGACCTTCGCTACACCGACCGGACCTACAGCCAGGACTCGGTGGCCGATATCGGCATCCTGTTCGTGACGCCGGACAATCCCTTCTTCGTGCCGGTGGCGGGCGAGCCCTATCAGGAGATCGCCTATTCCTTCATCAACGACCTGGGACCAGGCCGTGACGAAGGCTTCTCCCGCAGCGTCGGCGGCGCCGTCGGGATCACGGGCGAACTCGCCGGATGGAACCTCGCGGCCTATCTGAGCGGCGGTCGCGAGACCACCGGGCTTACGGCCTCGAACCGGGTGCAGACGACCCGGCTCGACGAGGCCCTCGGCGCGACGCCGAATGATCCGAGGACCCCATTCAACCCGGCGGTCGACGGCTATTTCAATCCCTATGGCGATCCCGCCGCCCACAGCCCGGCCCTGCTGGCCTTCATCGGGTCCGGTTACCTTCGGTCCGAGAACATCAGCACGGTCGGCTCCTTCAATCTCAAGGCCGACGGCGTCCTCTTCGCCCTGCCGGGCGGCGACCTGCGCATGGCCGTCGGTGTCGATTATCGCCAGGAGCGCTTCGAGACCTCCGGCGAGAATTTCATCTCCGGCGCGGCGCCGCGCATCGCCGCCCCGACGGCGTTCGAGCGCGACGTCTCGGCCGCATTCGTCGAACTGCGCGCCCCGCTCGTGGGGCCCGACAACGCCCGGCCCGGCCTCGAACGGCTGGAGCTGTCCCTCGCCGGTCGTGTCGAGGACCATGAGGGGATCGGCCAGACCAGCAATCCCAAGGTCGGCGTCCTCTACAACCCGACCCCCGATCTGCTCCTGCGGGCCAGTTACGGCACCTCGTTCCGCGCCCCTTCGCTGAGGGAGTTGAACAGCGCCTACCGGCTCGGCCCGGTGTTCCTGGACCGCGCCGGCGTCAATGTGATCAGCATCGTCCAGTACGGGGGCAACCCGAATCTCATCCCGGAGACCGCGGAATCGTGGACGGCGGGCTTCGTCTGGACGCCTGCCGCCGCCGAAGGGCTGCGGATCGAGGGCGGCTGGTTCCGGACGACCTTCGAGGACCGGATCGCGACCCCGGTCGCGGAGAACCTGATCAATGCGCTCAACGATCCGACCCTGGCCCCTTTCATCCGCTATGTGAGCCCCGGCTCTAACGCGGACGACCGGGCCTATGTCCAGTCCCTGCTCAGCCACCCGGGCAATTTCAATCCGAACGTCTTCCCGGCGACCGCCTACGGCGCCGTCATCGATAACCGCTACGTCAATGCTTCGGCCGTGGAGGTCGAGGGGCTCGACCTTTCGACCCGCTATCGCTTCACCCTGGGGTCGGATGACATCTCGCTCGACGCGAGCGTGACCCATCTGCTGACCAACGACCGGACGGTCACGGCTGCGTCGCCCACCGAGGACCTGCTCGGCGCCCCGAACTTTCCCGCCCGGTGGCGGGGCCGCTTCGGCGCCCAGTGGCAGCGGGGCCCGCTCACCCTCGGCAGCGCCCTCAACCACGTCAGCGGAGGACGCGATCGGGTCAACGGACGCGGGATCGATGACTGGATCACCCTGGACGGCCAGGTCCGCTACGACTTCGGGAGCGGATGGGGCGAAGGCCTTTCGCTCACCCTCAATGTGCTCAACCTGACCAATGAGGAGCCGCCCTTCTACGATGCGCCGGCGGGGATCGGTTACGACGCCGCCAACACCAATGTGCTGGGCCGGCAGATCTCCCTTCAGCTCGTCAAGCGCTGGTGAGCGTCCATGCGCATGGTCGCTTTCGCCCTCGCGGGCCTGCTCGCGACGGCGGGCCCGGCGTTGGCCAGGCAAGAGCCGCTCACGGTGGATGTCATTCTGGGGCTCGAGAGCTTCGGACGGGTCGCGATCGATCCGTCCGGCGCGGTCGCCGTCTTCGAGGAGCGGCGCGCCCGAGGCGATCTCCCCCGCCATGATCTGGAGGCCGAAGGCGCCAACCGGTACGCCCGGCTGTACCGCATCGACCTCGACGCCCCCGACCATCCGCAACCGCTCCTGACGATGGACGAAGACGCCGGCTATTCCGTCGGCGCCTTCTCGCCCAGCGGTCGGCGTCTGGCCGTGTTTCGGCTCCGGAACGACGAATGGCGGCTGGGAATCGTCGAGATCGCCGCGGGGGAGGTGGTGTGGACCGATGTGGCGCCGGAGCTTGGCCTATGGGGCCGGTCCCTGGAATGGCTCACGGACGACACCCTCGTCGTGCTTGGCATGCCGGACGGGGCGCTTCCTCCAAGACTGGCGGGCCCCCGCGCCGAACAGGCACGCCTGCTGGCGCTGAGGGCGGCGGCGACGGCCGGGTCGCCGGCTGCGATCACGGTGGGCGAAGACGGCCCGCCGGAAGCCTTGCCGCCGCGACGTCTCTGGCGGATCGACGCCGTCACCGGAGAGGCCGCGGCGATCGCCGACGGTCCCTTCCTCGACCTCGAGGTCTCTCCGGACGGACGATACGCCGCGCTTCTGCTGGACGGCCCCCTCCTGCCGCCGCCCTCCGCCGATACCGCGAGCGAGGTGCGCCGCGCCCGGGGGCTGGAGCTCGTCGAGCTGACCACCGGGGCCGCCGTCCGGCCGCCCGAAGCCGGCAACATCTCTACGAGCCTGCTCGCCTGGTCGCCAGCCTCCGACGCGCTTCTCGTGGCCACGATCGGCGACGAGCCGGCCCGGCTCCTGACCGTCGCTCCGGACGGCGCGGCGCGGGATGTGACCCCGGCCGGAGCGCACCCGACCACGCCGATCGACTTCCAGGGCATGGCGACGGCCGAGGGCGGCTGGCTGGGCGAGACCCCGATCTTCAAGGGCCGCTCCGGATCCCGCGAGGGCTGGTTCGTCGCCGGCGCCGACGCCCTGCCGCTCCTGGGCCTGTCTCCGGACGCCCGGCTCGTCGCCGAGGGTCGGTCCTCGGTTCTGTTTACCAGCGGCGGGCGCGTCGTGCGCCTTGGTGCAGACGGCGAGCTCCCCGATCTCGGGGCCGTCGCGTCGGCGGTGAACCCCCGCGGTCCTTTCGGATTACGGGCGCAGAGCGGTCCGCTGAAGGCGGCCTTCGCCGTGGCCGAGCGTCCCGATGGGCGACTGTGCCAAGTCTGGGCCGATCCCGGAGCCGAGTCTCGATGCGTCGCAGCGACGCCAGGGGCCGCGATCAGCTGGAGCCGGGAGATCGGCCTCGACCGGAGCGGGCCGGAGGCGGAATCCAATACGCTTCGCCTACAGAGTGGTCCTCGCCGGGAGGTGGTCTGGCGGCTGAACCCCGAACTCGACCGGATCGCGGTCGCGGCGCCCCGGCGGGTCACCGGCGTCGGCGGCGCGGGCGGCTGGCTCTATCCGCCGTCAAACCCGACAGCGGCGCCGCCCGTGATCGTGGTGCCCTATCAGGGCGAGGCCTACCCCGCCCCGCCGTGGTGGATGCGGCGGGAGTCCACCAGCCTGTCGCTGGCGCCGCAGCTGATGGTCACGGCGGGCTACGCCATCCTCATCCCGGACCTTCCCGCGACCCCGGAACCGGCTGACGGCCTCGCCCAACGCATCCTGTCGGTCGTCGACGCCGCGGCGGCGGAAGGGTTGGTCGATGCAGACCGGATCGGCTTGTGGGGCTGGAGCTTCGGCGCCTGGTCCGCCGTGATGAGCGCGGCCCAGTCTCCCCGCTTCGACGCCGTGGTGGCGTTGAACGGGCCGATGAATTTCTCGACGGTCATCGGGGACGTCGGTTCGACCCTGCGGCTGGAGGGCGGGCATGCGCTCGCCGCGACAGCTGGGGCCCGCTGGCTGGAGTCCGGCCAGGCCGAGATGCGCGACGCCTACTGGCGTGCGCCCGACCGGTATCGGCGCAACAGTCCGTTCGAGCAGGCGGACCGCATCACCGCGCCGACGCTTCTGGTGGTGGGAGAATACGACCTTATGCTGGGCCAGTCGGAGCAGCTCTACGGGGCGCTGCACCGTCTGAACCGCCCGGTGGCCCTGACTCTCCTCATCGGCGAGGACCACGGCGTTCAGAGCCCGGGCAACATCCGGCTCTACTACGACCAGGTGCGCGACTGGTTCGGCCGGCATCTCATGGGACCCGGCGGTCCAGCCGCTCCCGCCAGCGGCGCACCCAGGCCTCCGTCAGCGCCAGACTGAGCAGGTGGGAATGACCACCGCGCCACAGCAGGGCGTCCCGGGTGAGGCGGTCCTCCAGTCCGGGATCGATCAACCCCGCCTCCGCCAGTGCGCCGCCGAGCAGATAGTCGCGCAGGAAGTCCAGGTGCGCGGCGACGGCGCCGCCGTAATAGGCGCCCAGTTCGCCCTTGGAGCGGCGATCCAGGATCGAGGGCGGCAAGACATCCGCGAAGGCGGCGCGCGCGGCGGCGCGGTCACGCCCGCCCCAGGTCAGATCGACCGCCGACAGGGCCAACCCCGCCTCCACCACCGGCTGGCTGAGCAGCGGATTGACGCAGGGGCCCAGACGGCTGCGCACCGCCGGCCCCTGAAACGTCTGGCAGAAGGCCAAGGCGGACATCTGCAAGGCTTTGGCAGGCGGGACGCCGCGCAGATCGTCGAGCCAGGGGTGGTCCCAGCCGGCGCGATGGCAGACCTCCTCGCGCCAGTCCCGGGCGAGCGCCGTGGGCCACAGGGGGCGCCGCAGCCAGCGCGAGAGGCGATGCAGGACCACCAACCGCGCGCGACCGCGCCGCTCCCAGATCTCGTCCAGCCCGATCAGCAGGCTGGGCATCTGAAAGAAGACCGCGTCGCCGCCCTGCCCCGTCAGCGAGCCCCAGCCGCCCGTCGCCTCGATCCGGTCGGCGATGTCGTCGTTGTAGTCGGGATCGATGTCGTTGGCCGCTGGCCGGAAGGTCTCGGCGCACGCGGCCAGGCGGGCGGCGTCGAGCCTGAGGCCGTCGCGACGGACTTCCGTCAGCGTAAAGCCATGCCTTTCCGCCACCGCACGGGCGTAGGCCCGCTCGTCGCCCTCGGGCTGATCGACGTAATGGTTGACCCAGGCGGCGACGTTGCGGCGTTGGTCGGCGGTCAGGACGCCCGCCACGATGGCGGAGTCCAGGCCGCCGCTGACCTCGGTGATCCAGGGCCTGTCGCCCGCCAGCGCCCGCACCGACCGTTGCACCGCCCCTCGGAGGTCGGGAGGCGGACGCGAACCCCGGTCCCGGTACACCTCCGCGGGCCTCCAGATCTGGCGACCTTGGTTGACGCCCTCCCCAACGACCCGCAGTTCGCCACCGGCGACGGCCTGCAATCCGGTTAGGGCCAGTCGATGTCGATATTCGCCGGGGCGGGCCACCAGGGCGGCGACCGCGTCCCAATCCAGCGCGATCCCGTCGGGCAGCCAGGGATCGATGACCGCCGCGGCGCTCGTCGAGATCAAGGTCACGCCGGCCTTGCGCCAGACGACGCAGTCCAGGGCGCCCGACGGGTCGCGGAGCACGGCGACGTCGCCCTCGACCCGCCGGACCAGCAGGTAGCGCCCCCAATGGTCCGAACAGACCGTGCGGGCCTGCGCCGCGTCCAGCCGTCGGCATCCCAGGGCGCCGCGCGCCCGCAGCGACAGCGCCTGGCCCTCGCGGTCGTAGATCTCGCCGAGCACCACGCCGTGCCCGTCGAGCCCCCGCGCCACCTCGAGCCGTCCGCCGGTCGGGGCGAACACCTGGATGAAGGGGTCATGCGACTTGCGGGACCAGCCGGCCCGGCTCAGGCGCTGTCGAAGCGGCGCGACCAAGGCGTCGAGCGCAGCCGGATTGTCGCCGACCAGAATGATCGCAGAGTCCGCCGCCACCTCAGATCACCAGGATCGGTCGATAGACGGTCAGGGTTTCCGGGGCTTCGCTGACGCACTGGTCTCCGCTCTGCAACCAGCAATGGGCGAGAAAGGGGAAGGTGCGGACCCCGAACACCCAGTCCGCGTCCAGATCCGCGGCATTGACGAAGCGCAGGAGCAGTTCCGCCTGGAGCAGGCAGGCGCCGGTCCAGGGCGCCAGCGGCAGCAACTGGCGGAACACCTCGACCCGCACGGCGAGCGCCTCGGGATCCGACCGGCGACCGCGACGCCGGGCGTATCGCCGGCTGAGGTCCAGAAGCGTCGGGCGGCGGCGCACCGCGTCGATCCAGATGAGGCCGAAGGTGGCGAGGTCGCGCAGCGTCGGCCGGATCGGCGGCGCAGGCGGCAGGCGCGCCGACGGCAGGGCCGGCGGCGGGCTCCGATCTTCCGGCGCCGACGTGGGATGCAGCAACTCCTCGGCGGCCAGGCGAAGAAGATCGTCTATCGACCCCAGCGCCCGCCGTCCCTCGATCCGGAGATCGCCGCACTCCGGCAGGCACAGATAATCGTCCGCGGCGAGATCGAGCAGGACCAGATCGTCGCCGACACGGACCGCGTGAATGCCCTCGGCGAGCCAGCCGCAGTGACCGTCCTCGGCGCGAAGCGCTTCGGCCATTCCCAGACCTCTCCCTGTTAGAGCTGAACTTGGCTGGTCCGCCCTGCGGCAGGACCCGGCGGGGCCGTCCGGAACCGGACGGCCCCCTGGGCTCATTCCGGCGGCATGGTCCAGTGACGGGCCGGGTTCAGTTCGGTGAACGGTCCCATCAGGATCGCCCGGGTCAGCCGACGGGCGGCCCCCAGACGCAGCATGCGCGTCTCGTTCTGGATCTTCATCGATCCCTCTCCTGTGTCAGGAATGGCCCCTGCTTGCGGCGTCCGGGGCGAGGCCGGGCCCGGACGTCCGGGCCGCCGAAGCGGCCCGTCCGATCATTCGCTGGGCGGAATGGTGTACTTCAGCACCGGATTCAGCTCGTCGAATTCGCCGCGCGAGACCGCGCGGGTCAGGGTGCGGGCGGCCCCGAGGCGCACGAGGCGCGAGGTGCTCTTGGTCATGGTCGTCTCCTGTTTTGAAGGCCGACAAAACGTCGACGACGAACCATCAACGCCGGAAAGCAAATCGATTCAAACTATATTTCGCGTATACTTCGACTGACCTGGATCGATCCGCCGAACACGGGAGGCGAGGCCCGTCGCGGCGATCCGCCAGCGCGCATAGTAGGCCTCGACCTTGCTCGCCGGCGCGGGACCCGCGGCCGCTTCGGTCGGGCCGTTCAGGCGTCTGAGCGGCGCCAGGCGACGGCGCACGCGAACGAGGCTCTCGATCAGGGGCTGGTTGTCACAGGCGTCGACCAAGTCGTCGATCCACGCCTCGACGGACGCGTCCGTGGCGTCGCAGGGCTGGGCGACCCGGGTGTAGAGCGCCGCGAGACCGACATGGGCGGCCTCCAGATCGAGCAGACCCAGAACGTCCTCCAGAGGCGCGGCGCGGGTGAAATAGCCCAGACCGCGGCGATCCTCGACGAGGCCTTCGCCGCACAGGCGGGACAGGGCTTCGCGCACCGGGCTGGTGCTCAGCCCGAGCGAGGCGGCGATGTCGACCACGGACAGATGCTGGCCGGGGGCCAGGCCGTCCTCGAGCGCGGCGCGCAGGCTGGCGAGCGCCAGGCCGAAGGGATCGCGCTGCCTCACGACCGCCTCCGGGCCGCTCCGGGACGCAGATCGACGACCGGCAAGCTTCGGGGCGATCGGGACATGCGGCGCCTCCTATACTGATGTCCGCAAGAAAGTTGCGCGGTATCCGCAGCTTTTATGCTGTTGATCTTTCTAGGCTTTCATTTGGCGCATCGCTAAGGCATTTTTCAACCTGTAGGGGTGCACTCGCTTCGTAGTCGTGTGGCGCCGGAGGCGAGGGAGTAACTGGAGACATGGACGCCCGACACACCCAGACGGCGAACGCGGTGCTCTCCTCCAGCCTGCGCCTGATCCGGTCCCATCGGCGGATGCGGGCCGCGGACGTCGCCCAGGGCATGAACATGGCGCTGCGGTCCTATGAGCATTTCGAGTCCGGCGCCGGTCGGATCAACCTCGAACGTATTCACCGCTTCGCGGAGGTCACCGACAGCGATCCGCACGGAATCCTCGCCGCCCTGGCCCTTGGGTCGCCCGCCTTCGCCTTGCGGTGCGCCGACAACAAATTGGCGACCATCCTCGCCGTGGCGCTGCAGGAGTTCGACGAAGAAGCCGGGGACGCCATCGGCGATCTGGACGCCCGCACCATCATCAACGCCTTCACCAAGAGCCTGAAGGACCTCGCCGATCAATCCGTCCGGCGCGACGCCGAGGCCGAGGCCTGGCTTGAACAGCGCCGGGGACGGTTGATGGCGCCCGCCCGGGAGGATGGGACCGGCGACGGCGCGTAACGCCCCCTCGCCACGGTCGTAGACTTGCGGTCCGAGACTCGCGGACTGGCGCGCGGGACCGATTGCGCGGTTGGATTCGGGCATGAAAGTCCTCCCCCCTCATTCCCCCGCCCCATCTGCTTCACCCTGCCACCGGCTGTCGGATCGCCAGCGGGAATGTCTGGACCTGGCGGCTCTGGGTCTGACCTCCGCCCGGATCGGCGATCGGCTCGGCCTGTCGCCCCGAACGGTCGACGAGCATCTCATGGCCGCCTGTCGCGTCCTCGGCGTCCGCACCCGCATCCAGGCCGTCGCCCGGCTCGCCGCCGCTCAGCGGCCGTCCGAACCCCGGACCTTCCTACCGTAGATTTGCGGCGGGGAGCTCGCGGGTCGCCGGTCCCGCTCCCGATCGGGTTTGCTGGGGGCTCATGCTGGAGCCCGCCGTGCTGGACCTCAATCTGATCCTCGCCCTGTCCCAGGCCTGCGCGCCGCAAGTGGCGCCGGAAACCCTGGCGGCCATCGCCTATGCGGAGAGCCGGTTCAACCCGATCGCGATCGGCGTCAACCGGGGTCCGCGTCCGGCCCGATCGCCTCGGGACGCCGCGGACGCGGCGCGCATCGCCCGCGGCCTGCTGGCGCGGGGCGCGAACCTCGATCTCGGCGTGGCCCAGATCAACAGCGACAATCTGGACTGGCTCGGCCTGTCCGTGGAGGCGGCCTTCGACCCGTGCCGCAACCTCGCCGCCGCCGGCGTCGTCCTGCGCGCGGGCTATCGCCCGGCCGAAGGTGTCGATCGCCAGACGACCCTGAGGGTCGCGCTGTCCCGATACAACACCGGCCATCCGGAGCGCGGCTTCCGCAACGGCTACGTCGCTCGCGTCGAGGCGGCCGCCGCGACCCTCGGCGTCCTGCCGCTCGCCCCTGTTCGAACCCCTGCAGACGACCGGCCCGCACCACCCGCTCCGCCGCTGCCGCCGCCCGCCTGGGACGTTTTCGGGCGGGCCCAGGCCAGCGCCGTCCTCACCTTCACCGCCGCCCCAGACACGGAGTTCTGAGATGACCGCATCCGCGACCGTCCGCAGGGCCGGCGCCGCCGGCGCCATCGCCCTCGCCGCCAGCCTCGTCCTGGTCCAGCCCGCCTTCGCCTCGGCCAATGTCGAAGGCCTTCTGCAGAACGTCGTCGACATGCTCACCGGCAACACGGCCCGGCTTCTGGCCGTGCTGGCGGTCGTGGTCGTCGGCATCCTGTGGATGTTCGGCCTGTTCGACCTGCGGCGGGCGGCGATCGTCGTGCTCGGCATCGTCGTGGTCTTCGGCGCGGCCGAGATCGTCAACCTGATCACTGGCGGTGCGTGATGGAGGCGACCCTGCCCTGGCTGGCGGTCGCTTCGGCCTCGATCGTCCTGGCCCTGTGCCTGATGCTCGGCCTGAAGCTGATCTCGCCCACGCGGTTCGCCCAGATCCTCGCCGGCCTCGCCTCGGGGCTCGCCCTCGCCCTGACCCTGTCGCGCCTGTCCGCCGGAGGTCATCATGGCTGACGAACGTCTGACCGAGGACCCGCTGTTCCTGGCCTGCACGCGGCCGGCCATGATCCTGGGCGTGCCCATGGAGGCCATGGGCGTCAACGTCATCGTCTCGGGCGTCGTCTTCCTCGTCGGCGGCAGCCTGCTCTATCTGCTCGTCGCCCCGGCCCTGCATTTGGTCTTCCGGGCGATCTGCCGGGCGGACCACAACGCCTTCCGGCTCCTCTTCGTCTATGTCGACACCAAGGGCCGGTCGCGCAATGCGGGCCTCTGGGGCGGGAGTTCGGCGACGCCCCTCCCCCTCGTCCGCCGCTATCGCCTGGCGGAGCTGACCCGTGGCTGAGGGCGGGGTTCCTCCGGCGCGCCTGCGGCGGGAGGCCGACGCCCGGCCGCACCTGCCCTATGCGCGTCATGTCTCCGACCCTGTGGTCGCACTCGACAGCGGCGCCCTGATGATGGTGTTCCAGATCGACGGCGCCAGCTTCGAGACCGCCGACGCCCGGGATCTCAACGACTGGCACGTCAAGCTCAACCAGGCCTGGCGCAATCTCGCCGACGACCGCTTGGCGGTCTGGCATCATGTGGTCCGCCGTCCGGTCGACCTGGAGCGGTCCTCCGGCTTTCGGTCGACTTTCGCCGGAGAGCTCGGCGCCCTCTACGACAATCGGGTCGCGGGCCGGCAGCTCTGGATCAACGAACTGTTCGTCACCCTCGTCCTGCATCCGGGTCGCGACGCGGGCGACCGGGCCGCGGCGCTGGCGAAGCGTCTGAAGGCGGCGCGCCGCAACGACGGCGAGGTCGAGGTCGCCCATATCCGGCGCATCGAGGAGGCCGGGCGCGATCTGGCGCAGTACCTCGGGCGCTACGCGCCGCGCCGGCTCGGTCTCTACGAACGCGACGGCCTGTGGTTCTCCGAGCCGATGGAGGTCATGCGCCTCGTCCTGACCGGACGCCGGTCGCCGGTCCCAATCGTGTTCGGCCACCTTGGCTCGGCGGTCTACACCGTGCGCGCCATCTTCGGTCGCGAGACCCTCGAGCTGCGCGACGCGGCCGATGCGCGCTACGCCGGCGTCCTGGCCATCAAGGAGTATCCGGCGACGACCCGGCCCGGACTGTGGGACGACCTGCTGAGCGTCCGCTTCGGCTTCGTGATCAGCCAGTCCTTCGCCTTCCTGTCCAAGGCCTCGGCCCGGGCGGTGATGGAGCGCAAGCAGAACCAGATGGTCTCGGCGCGCGACCGCGCGGCCTCCCAGATCACCGGCCTGTCCGACGCGCTGGACGATCTCGTCAGCAACCGCTTCGTCATGGGCGAGCATCAGGCCTCGATCCTCGTCCACGGCGACACGCCGACCGCGCTGGCGGAGCATCTGTCCAAGGCCCGCGCCATCCTCGCGGACTCCGGCCTGGTCGTCGCGCGCGAGGATCTGGGGCTGGAAGCCGCCTTCTGGTCCCAGTTCCCCGGAGCCTTCGCCCGCCGCACCCGGCCCGCCGCCATCACCTCGCGCAATTTCGCGGCCCTGGCGCCGTTCCACGCCCATCCCGTCGGCAAGGCCCACGGCAATCACTGGGGCGAGGCCGTCGCCGTGCTGCGCACCACGGCCGGTTCGCCCTTCTGGTTCAACTTCCATGTCGGCGATCTGGGCCACACCTTCATCTGCGGACCGTCCGGATCGGGCAAGACCGTCGTCCAGAACTTCATGCTGGCGCAGTTGGAGCGGTTCGACGCCCAGCAGCTGTTCATCGACAAGGACCGGGGCGCCGAGATCTTCGTCCGCGCCTGCGGCGGAACCTACCTCGCCCTGCGCAACGGCGAGCCGACCGGCTTCGCCCCGTTCAAGGCGCTCGATCCTGGCCCCGCCAACCGCGCCTTCCTGGTCCGGCTCGTCCGGGCCCTCGTCGCCCGACCGAACGAAACCCTGACCGTGCCCGAGGCCCGGGCCATCGATCAGGGCGTGGCTGCGCTGGAGGCCCTTCCGCCCGAACGTCGCTCCATCGCCGCCCTGCGCAGCCTGCTCGGCCAGGGCGACGCCGGCGGCGTGGGGGCCCGGCTGGAACGCTGGCAAAGGGGCGGGCCGCTCGGCTGGGTGCTCGACAACGACGAGGATGCTCTCAGCCTGGAGGCCCGATTCGCCGGCTTCGACATCACCCAGGTGCTCGACCACGATGAGGTCCGCACCCCCGCGATGATGTATCTGTTCCACCGCATCGCCGAACGGATTGACGGCCGCCGCCTCGTCCTCGACATCGACGAATTCTGGAAGGTGTTGGGCGACCCGGCTTTCACCGATCTCGCCCAGGACGGGCTCAAGACCTGGCGCAAGCAGAACGCCTTCATGGTGTTCGGCACCCAGTCGCCCGCCGACGCCCTGCGCTCCCCGATCGCCCACGCCATCCTCGAGCAGTGCGCGACCAAGATCTTCCTGCCCAACGCCCACGGTCAGGCGCGCGACTATGTCGACGGCTTCGGCCTGACCCAGGAGGAGTTCCGCCTGGTGCGCGAGGTGCTGACCCCGGAGTCGCACCGCTTCCTGGTCAAGCAGGGCCATGACAGCGTGGTCGTGGAACTGGACCTGGGCGGCATGGACGACGCCCTGTCGATCCTGTCCGGCCGCACCGAGACCACTGCCCTGCTCGACCGGCTGCGCGCCGAGGTCGGCGACGAGTACGCGCGCTGGCGCGATCCCTTCCATGACCAGAGGAGGTTCCTGTGAGAACCCGCATTCCCTTCGCCGCGGCGGCCGCCGCCCTCGTCCTCGCCGTCGCCCCGACGGTCCAGGCCCAGCAGATCGTCCACGATCCCCGGGCCCTGGCCCAAATGATCGAGGAGGCGCGCACGACCCTGGACCAGTTGAGGGCGCTGCAGACCCAGGTCGAACAGGGCCGGCAGCTGTTCGACAGCCTGAACGACCTGTCCGGCGTCAACGCCCTGGCCGGCGAGCTCGGCCTGCCGACGGTGCGCAATCCGCTGCCCGACATGCGCGCCCTTCGCGCGGCGGCCGACGGCGACCTGTCCGCGCTCGGCGACCTCGCCGACCGCGCCGACGCCATCCGCCGCGACACCCGGCTCTATACGCCGCCGGCGGGCGACCTCGATCCGGCCGAGGCCTATTACCGCGACAGCCTCGAACGCGCCGGCGCCCGCACCGCGCGGGACCTCGCCATCGGCGAGGCGGTCGGCGGCGCGGCGGACCGGCGTCTTGAGGGTCTGGAGACGCTCCGCTCCGCCCTCGACACCGCGCCCAACGCCCGCGCCGTCCTGGATCTCGAAGCCCGCCTCGCGGCCGAGCAGGCGATGATCCAGAACGAACAGGTCCGGCTGCAGGGTCTCGCCCTGACCCAGGCGGCCGAGGCGCGTCTGGAGGAGCAGCGCGCCCGCGAACGGGCCGAAGCCGCCCGGACGGCGCGCATGGACGTCTATGAAAGGGCGTTCCGGTGAAACGGTCCGCCCTGCTCGTCGCCCTCGGACTCGTCGGTTGCGGGGCGCCCGAGCGGACCGCCGAAGACTTCGCCGCGGATCCCGACGCGGCCGAGGCGGTCGTGGCGGCCTGCGACGCCGGTCGCGCCGAGCGCGAATGCGAAGCGGCGCGTCAGGGTCTGGCCGAAGCGCGGCGGCAGGCGCGGATGCGCGTCTATGAGCGGGCCTTCTGAGGATCCCGACGATGAGCTTTCGCGTCTTCGAGCCCAGCTACGACTTCATCGACGAAAGGCTCAACGTCTTCCTCGGCGACCGTCTGTCGTCGGTGATCGCCGAGGTCGAGGGCCCGCTGCGCATCGCCCTAGTGCTCTATGTCGTGCTCTACGGCGTCGCCATCCTCAGGGGCGCGATCAGCGAGCCGGTGATGGACTTCGCCGTCCGGTCGCTGAAACTGGCCTTCCTCTATCTGCTGGCGACCACGGCCGCCTATTCCACCTTCGTCACCGAGCCGTTGTTCACCGGCCTGCCCAACGCCCTGACCCGGGCGGTCAGCGGCGCGGACACTCCCAGCGTCGGCGCGGCCTTCGACCAGTTCTTCGCCTATGCGGCCTGGCTCGGCGAGGACATCTCGCGCGACGGCTCCGCCTTCAATCCGGGCCCCTGGGTCGTCTCGGCCGCCGTTTTCATCATCGGGGCCCTGGCCGCCGCCCTCGGCTTCGGCGTGGTGCTGGTGGCCAAGCTGGCCCTGGCCCTGCTCGTCACCCTCGGCCCCATCTTCATCGCCTGCGCCCTGTTCGACGCGACCCGCCGCTTCTTCTTCGGCTGGCTCAGCCAGGCGGTGAACTACCTCGTCCTGTTCGCCCTGATCATCGTCATCTTCCAGCTCGTCCTGTCGCTCGTGCGCGACCAGTGGGGCGCGATCCAGGGGGCCGATTCGATGATCGGCGGCCTGATCTTCATCGCCCTGTGCCTGCTGGGGGCGATCTTCTTCCTGCAGACCCCGGCCATCGCCGCCGGCATCGCGGGCGGCGCCAGCGCCGGCCTCGCCGACTTCGCCAACGCCGCGGCCCTGGGCGGGAGCGGCTCGGGCCGCACCCAGGGTCCGCAAGAAGCCAGCCGCCAACCGCCCAGGGGCGGCGGCTCCATCCGACCGAGAGGCGCCTGACATGACCCACCGCTCCCTCCTGCTCGCCGGCCTGATCCTGCTGGGCGCCTGCGCCCACCGGGGCGATCCGGCCCTGCCGACCTGCGACGGCTCCGCCCGGCGGCCGGCCAACCCCCATGGTTCGGTGCTCGCGCCCCGGGCCGAACCGCGACCGGCCGAGGCCGCCGTCGATGTCGGCCCCGACGCCGGCCCCGGCGTCGGAACGGGAGGCTGCGCATGAGCGGCGTCCCCTCCTCCGAGCTAAAGCGCTATTTCACCGAGGCGCGGCGCTGGGACCAGGACCGTCTGGCCTCGGCGCTCCGGTCGCGCCGGCTGGCCTGGTCGGCGGCGGCCGTGGCCACGGGTCTGGCGGCAATCGCGACCGGCGCGGTGGCGATGCTGACGCCGCTGAAGTCCACCGAACCCTTCGTCATCCGGGTGGACCGGACGACCGGCGCGGTCGATGTCGTGCGTGGCCTCTCGGCCGATGACGGGCCGGTCCGCTACGACGAGGCCGTCAGCAAATACTTCCTCGGCCAATATGTGCGCCAGCGCGAGGGCTATCTCGACCCGGCCGCCGAGGACGCCTTCCGTCTGGTCTCCATCCTGTCGGCGCCGGCCGAACAGCGGCGCTGGGCCGATCTGTTCCGCGGCTCCAATCCCGACAGCCCGCAGAACCTCTATGGCCGCGACGGCGAGGCCGTCATCTCGATCCGCGCCATCGGCTTCATCAACGACGGCGTCGCCAACGTCCGCTTCCACCGCACGGTCCGCCAGGCCCAGCAGACGGTGGAGAGCGACTGGATCGCCACCATCGCTTTCACCTACACCCGCGCGCCGATGTCGGAACCCGACCGGCTGAGGAACCCCCTCGGCTTCCAGGTGACGTCCTACCGCGCCGATCCGGAGGTCATCCGATGAGACGCCCCCTTCCCCTGCTGACGCTGGTCGCCGGCCTCGCCCTCGGGTCCCCGGTCGCGGCGCAGGCGCCGCTGGACCCGCGCATCCGCGAGCTCACCTATGATCCGGCGGCCGTCTACCGGATCGCCGGGGCCTTCCGAACGGCGACACAGATCGTCTTCTCTCCGGAGGAGACCATCCGTCACGCCGCGATCGGCGACAGCGTCGCCTGGGAGGTGGCCGCCGAAGGATCGGTGCTGTTTCTAAAACCCCGCGAGCGCCATCAGGCGACCAATCTTCTGGTCGTCACCGAGCGCGGCGGCGCGGTCCGGCACTACGCCTTCGAACTGCTCGCCCGCGAACCCGACGACCGCACGGCGATCGCCTATCAGGTCCGTTTCCGCTACCCAGCCGACGAACAGGCCGAGGCCGCCCGCGCGCTGGCCGTCCAGGCCGAGGCCGTGGAGCAGCGGCTCATCGGCCTGGAACTGGAACACGGCGTGGTCGAGGGGACGCGCAATCTGGCCTGGTCCGCGCAGGGCGACGCCGCCCTGCAGCCTAGCGAGGTCAGCGACAACGGTCGCTTCACCGTGCTGCGCTTTCCCGGCGTCCAGGCCCTGCCGGCCCTGTTCGAGGTCGCCGAGGACGGATCGGAACGACTCATCCCCTATGACGTCCGCGGCGAGTTCGTAGTGATTCATGGCGTCGCGCGGGGTTTGCGGCTGAGACGCGGCCGATCGGTCCTCTGCCTGTTCAACGACGCCTATGACGCCCTCGGCGTCGGCCTGGGCACTGGCACGGCCTCGCCCGCCGTCGATCGCGCGCCCGTCGGAGGCCGGTCATGACCAGCCTCGATCCAACGCCCCCTGCCGATGAGCCTCGGCCTCCGTCGCAGGCGAGCGATCGCGGAATCTCGCCCGTCGCCGGGCGGCTCGGCGGGCGACAGGGCAAGATCATCACCATGGCCGCCCTGGCCCTCGGATGCGGCGTCTTCCTGATCGCCAGCTGGGATCGCGGCGACGCCGACGGGGCGGAACAGACCCGAGGCGATGACCCGCCCCGACAGACTGCGCCGTTCGAGCCCGCCCGTCGCGAGACTCCGCCGCTGCTGAGCGACGCCGTCGATCCGGAAGCGCCGATGTTGACCGACGGGGACACCATCCCGCCGCTCGAAGCTCAATCGCCGGACAGGACGACCAGCCATTCCGGCCCCTCCCCGGCGGAGGAACGCCGCGCCCTGGCCGAAAGCGCCCGACGCGCGCCTGTGCTCGCCTACAGCCGTGCCGGCGGCGCCGGCCAGACAACCCGGCCGCCAGCCTTGGCCACGCCACCGGCTCCGGGCGCTCCGACCTCGCTCGACCAGCTGCGTCAGGTTACGCCCGTCGGGCAGGCGCGCGCGGGCCGCCTTCCCGAACGAAATCTGCTGATCACCGCAGGAACCAGCGTGCCCTGCGTCCTGCAGACCGCCTTGGAGAGCACGACGCCGGGCTATGTGACCTGCGTCCTGCCGCGAGACGCTTGGTCCGACAACGGCGCCGTGGTGCTGATGGAACGCGGTACGCGGGTTCTGGGCGAGTATCGCGGCGGTCTCCAGCAGGGCCGACGCCGGCTGTTCGTCCTGTGGACCCGGGCGGTGACGCCGACCGGGGTCGTCGTGACCCTCGCCTCGCCGGCGGCCGACGCCCTGGGCCGATCGGGGTTTGACGGGGTCGTCGACACCCATTTCTGGGACCGGTTCGGCGGCGCGCTGCTGCTCTCTATCGTCGACGACGGCGTCTACACCGCCGTCGGTCAGAACGACGGCGCGTCCTCTACGGGGCGCCTGCCGTCAGACGCGGCCAGCGTCGCCCTGCAAGGGTCCGTCGATATCCCACCGACGCTCCGCAAGGGTCAGGGCGCCGAGGTGACGATCTTCGTGGCCCAGGATCTGGATTTCTCCAGTGTCTATCGATTGCAGCCCCGCTGATGGACGACACTTCGGTCCTGGATCACTACCTCGCGCCGCTCCGTCCCTTTCTGGAGCCCTCGGACGTGACCGAGGTCGTCATCAATCGACCGGGCGAAGTCGGGGTCGAGGCGGACGGCGCGTGGCGCTGGTCCGAGGCGCCGGAGTTGACGGAGGCGTGGCTGCGGACCCTGGCGGTGGCGGCCGCCGCCTACACCCGACAGGACGTCGGGCCCGAACAGCCGATCTGCTCCACCACCCTGCCCGGCGACGTGCGTTGTCAGATCGTGCTGCCGCCGGTCGCCGCGGACGGGGGCATCTCCCTCACCTTGAGAAAGCCGTCGCGACGACGCATGGGTCTGAAGGACTTCGCAGCGGCCGGGCTGTTCGACCAGGTCGCCGACGCCCAGGCAGAGTCCACGGACCTCGCCGACGCCGAACTGTTGCGTCTGCGTCAGGCCGGCGACTGGCCGGGCTTTCTGACCCTGGCGGTCGCGGCCCGCCGGAACATCCTGATCTCCGGCGCGACCGGATCGGGCAAGACGACCCTGGCGAAGGGGTTGATCGAGCTCATCCCGGATCACGAGCGGCTCCTGACCATCGAGGACACGCGCGAGTTCGTGGTGCCGCACCGCAATGTCGTCCATCTGGTCTATTCCAAGGACGGACAGGGGCTGGCCAAGATCGGACCCAAACAGCTTCTGGAAAGCGCCCTGCGCATGCGACCGGACCGCATCCTGCTGCAGGAGCTTCGCGACGGAACGGCCTTCTTCTATCTGCGCAACGTCAACTCCGGGCACCCGGGCTCGATCACCACGGTGCATGCCGATTCCGCCGCCCTGGCCTTCGAGCAACTGACGCTGCTGGTGCGGGAATCCGAAGGCGGGCGCGATCTGCCGCGCGAGGACATCCGCGCCCTGCTGCATCTGCTCGTCGACGTCGTCATTCAGATGAAGAAGGTCGACGGGCGTTTTCGCGTGACGGAGGTCTGGCATGACCCGGTTCGCAAGCGCCAGACCGGCGGCTAGGACGACGGCGTTCGCCGTCGGCGGTCTGGCCGCCATGGCCATCCTGGCCGTTCTTGCCGCGCTCATCGCCCTGATCGGCCTGGGGCAGTTCTCCAGCACCATCGAACCGGCCCGCGTTCCCGGCTGGCTCTGGTACTATCGTCAGGATCCCGAGGTGCGGCGCTGGCTGATCATCGGCCTGTCGAGTTCGGCGCTGACGGGCGGGGTTCTGGGCGCGGCCGTCCTGCTCGCCCGACGCCGGCCTCTGCACGGCGCCGCCCGGTGGGCGTCGGGATCGGAACAACGCCACGCGGGCTTGCGGGCGCGCCGCGGGATCGTGTTGGGCCGGACCGAGGGTGGCTTCCTCATCGCCGACGGCCCCGAGCACGTCATGCTCTACGCCCCCACCCGGACCGGCAAGGGCGTCGGCGTGGTCATCCCCAATCTCCTAGCCTGGCCGGACTCCGTGGTCGTGCTGGACATCAAGCGCGAGAATTTCCTCGCCACGGCGGGCTATCGCGCCGAGGCCGGCCAGACTGTCCATCTGTTCGATCCCCTGGCGCGGGACGGGCGCACGGCGCGGTTCAATCCGCTCGGCCATGTCGATCGCACGGACTCCATCGCCGTGCTGGACGAGCTGCAGCGCATGGCGGTGATGCTGTTCCCGGTCCACGACCGCGCCGATCCCTTCTGGGCGGAAGCGGCGCGAACCGGATTCATCGGTGTCGGAGGCTATGTCGCGGCCACGCCCGAACGGCCCTTCACCCTCGGCGAAATCTTCCGTCAGTTGACCGCCGGGGACGCCCGCGCACGCCTGCCCCGGATCGTCGCGGCCCGGGAACAAGAGGGCCGCCCCCTGCCCGGCCCGGTCGTGGTGGCGCTCACCGACTTCACCAGCTCCAGCGAGAACACCTTCGCCTCGGTGCGCCAGTCGATCACCACCCGCATGGGGCTCTGGCTCAATCCCCGGGTCGACGCCGCCACCGCCGCGTCGGACTTCGACCTGCGTGACCTGCGCGGCGGCCGGCTCTCCCTCTATCTGGGCGCCACGCCGGACAATATGCTGCGGATCCAGCCGCTCTATGCGCTGCTTTTCCAGCAGTTGGTCGACCTGAACAGCCGCGCCCTGCCCGGCCCCGCCGACCGCCCCGCCCTGATCGTGCTCGACGAGTTCGCCCGTCTCGGGCCCGCGCCGGTGCTGGCCCACGCCTTCGCCTGGGTCGCCGGCTACGGTCTGCGGCTGCTCGCGGTGCTTCAGAGCCCGTCGCAGCTGAGGGCCATCTACGGCCCGGACGTGGCCGAGGAGGTGATGACCAACTGCGGAGTCGAGATTGTCTTCGCGCCCAAGGAGCTCAAGATCGCCCAGGAGCTCAGCGATCGGCTGGGCGCCTATACGACGGACGGCCGCAGCCGCAGCCGACCGACGGGACTGAGCCAGGGTCGCCGCAGCACGACCGTGTCCGACCAGCGCCGGGCGCTGATGCTGCCCCAGGAGCTGATGCAGCTCCCGCAATCGGCCCTGATGGTGCTGAAGGCCGGCCTGCCGCCGGTGCGGGGCCGGAAGATCGCCTACTTCCGGGAGCGCGTCTTCCAGCGCCGGCTGCGGCCCGCCCCCGATCTGGCGCCGGTCGCCGCGCCGACATCGCCCCCGGTTCCGGAGGAGGATCCGATGGATTTCGACGTCATCGCCCGGGCCTTCGCCGCCGAAGGCCTGCTGCCGCCTCCAGCCGGAGCGGATGAAAGCGCCGTCGGCGCCTGGCTGGATCGGGTCGTCGATGCGGCCTTGCTGGAGCGCGAGCCATGAGGACGCCCGACGCCGCCCCGTCCAACCGCCTCGGCCCCGCATCGGGCCCGACCGGGTCGCGGCGTTCGACCGCCAAAGGCGATGTGCCGGAGGCGGTGCTCGATCGCTATCTGGTCGAGCGCGACCTGCGGGGCCGACCGGAACGCTTCTTCCGCGATCATCGCGCGTCCGAGCCGATGTTCCGCGATCAAGGCAGGTCGCTCGTCTCCAGCCAGACCTATCCGGACGCGGTCGTCGACATGCTCAAGATCGCCCGCCACCGCGGCTGGGATCAGGTTCGGGTGTCCGGCGATCCGGCCTTCCGGCGCGAGGTGTGGATTCAGGCCCAGGCCTTGGGGCTGGAGGTGCAGGGCCATCGACCGCGCGAAAGGGATCGGCAGGCCGCCGGCCTCGACCGTCCGTCGCCCCGGCGAGACGCCGAAACCGCGAAGGCACACGACGCGCTCGGCGAGCGTTTGGCGAAGGCCGCCATCGTCGTGGCGCGCCTGGTCCCTGACGCCGCAATCCAGACACGCCTGCTCGAGGCCGCCTGGGCGCGCGCAGGCCGCTCCCGCCCGACAGAACGGGAACCGGCGCGTGGACGCGACCGGCAGCGTTAGCGGCGCCCTGTCTAGAACTGGTTCTTTAGGTAGGGCGAGACCGTGAAGGCCGGAAACGCAAGGCCGCCCCGCTTCAGATTCATCAGGTCCCAGTACATGCCAAGCGCCAGAGGATCGCGGATCTCAGTCGGGACGTCGAAGCTGTAGTCGCCGTCGAACCGATCGCCGCGCCGCCAGGCCCGCGCATATTCCGGCGACAGATAGTCGAACAGGGCCCGCCGGATCTGGTCCAGGAACTCCGCGATGGTACTGGCGTGATAGGAGAAGACGTCCCTGTAGAACCAGTGCTGGAAGTCCGGAAGGGTGCGGTAGACCCTGCCCTCATCGATATCATGGCCGTGCCGGGCGAGCATCTTGCGGATCTGTTTCACCCGCGCGCCCAGCCGTGAAAAGTTGTGCTTGTTGGCGTCCCCGACCACCTTCAGCAGCCAGATCCTTGAGACGCGCAGGTCCAGGGACAGATCCAGTTCGGAAAGCCAGACGGCCGGACAGTAGCACTCGGCGTTCAGCCAGTCGGCGAAGGCCGAGGCCGCCGCCGCCAGTCCCGAGGCGTCGGGACCGAGCTGCGGCTCGCGGCCGATGGCCTCGAGATAGAAGAGATAGGTGCGATCGGTCTCACGCGGAGGCTGACCGGACGGCGCGAAGGCGAACGGCAGGGCGGACGGTTTCGGCTGGGCCAGGAAGTCGGCCAGAAGGATCGCGAAAACCCGTTTGTGCGAGCCGGACTCGAACACCAGATTGGTCGGCCGAGAGGTCACCGGGTACTGGAAGATCTCGAAATTGACCATGTCGTCGATCATGTCCCAGACGGCCTTCAGCAGGATCGCCTCCTGCTCGACAGCGGCGTAGGTCACGTCAGGCCGCCCCGGCGTTGGCGCGCCGGGCGAGATCCGCACAGGTCTCCATCAAGGCCTCGAACGGTTCGGCGTCCGCCTCGAGCAGACCGTCCTCGACCATCCGACGATAGTCCTCGCTTAAGGCCTCCAGGGATGCGCCCTCCGGCTTCAACTGAAGACCGCCGGCGACCGCCTGGCCGTAGTCGATCTCCGCGCCGTCGGCGGTCTCGCGGAAGAACATCGCCTTATGCCGCGCGACCGCCTCGGCCACCGCGCGATCGGTGATCGCTGTCTCCGCGAAACCGGCGGCGTCCAAGCGGGCCAGATCGTGCCAGTGACGCGAGAAGCGATCCCCGCGCAGGCGACCCTGGACGCAATAGACATGGGCCGCCGTGGCCTTCTCCCAGAAGGTTCGTTCGGCGGCCATCACCCGCGGCGTGGCGGTAGGGAACGCCACCCCCGGCAGATGAGCGGCCGCATCGCAGACCACCGGACGCGGAGCGCTCGGTTCGCCGGTCGCACGAGCCCCGAACTCGAGCATCACGCTGGGCGAGACATAGCCCGTGCCGGTGCTGGTCGGGGCGTAGTCCACGAAGGCCTTGGCGCCCTCGATCCGCACCTTGGCGGCGACGCCGTCGGCAGCCAGGCGCGCCTTGAGCATCGGCCGGACCTCGCCCTCAACCCAGAGCGGCAACAGCCGCTGAACGTCGCGCGACCAACGCCGCTCCTCGGCGCGGGTTTCCGGCACGGGGTCTTCGGGCGCGTCGGCCAGGTCCGGAAGGAGCCGGCGGATATCATAGGTCAGGTCGATGTCTTCGGAGAAGCGCTGGATGACGTCATAGGCCTTGGACAGGGACGTGCCGCCCTTGAAGACCAGCGCCTCGCCCAACGGCGCCTCGAACAGAGCCCGAAGCGCCCACACGACCCAGACGTCCTTCTCAAGCAGATGCGCGGGACGCCCGGACCCGGCCGCCGCCGTCGCAAGCGCCTCGATCCGGTCCTCGGCCGACAGTTGCAGGAAGACGTCAGACATGCGCCGCCTGGCTCACCGACCGCGCCAGCCACGTCGGCAGACGTGGCCCGACGGACACCAGCTCTCCGAACGCCGAAGGGCCCAGCTTGCGCTTCAGGGTTTCGAGCGCGGTTCCGGCTTTCTCTGGCCCGAGCCAGGCCAGGGCGCGCACCGCTTCACCGGCGGGACGATCGGCCAGGAGCAGCTGCCATGCGGGCGCGTGCTGGAACTCCACCGTCTGCTTGCCGACGCTGAAGATACGGCTCTTACCGTTGGTCAGATAGACCATGCGGATCGGCACCTGGGTGGTCAGGCCGAGGGCATTGGCCGCGGCCGCCCCGTTGGAGGCGACGACCTCGCCACGCTGCTCGCTGACGGCTCGCACCACCTTTTCGATCGAGGGCGTACGAGCGCCGAACCGGCTTTCCAGCGGGCTCATGTAGACGCCGCGACCGGCGCGCAGCAGCCGGCCCCGGCGCACCAGCCGCGACAGGGCCTGGTCCACAGCCGCGCGGCTGCCCAAGTGCAGCAACCCCTTGGCGGCGAGCGGCGCGCCTTCCGGCAGCGTCGAGGCGCGCTCCATGATTTGATCGGCTAGTGTTTGCATCACAACCTCTGTGTCAGAAATATAAGACAACTTCTGACACTTCGCAAACGCAACGCTCCCACCTGCAATGTTCGATCTATCGGTCATGCGTCCGGTCGGCATCGCGCCGGGCCTCCCGTCTCTGTCGCAGCGCCTGATCTCGCGTTATCGGGGCCGGCCGTTCCCGGACGAACCGCTCCACCAGAGCGGCGAGAGCGCGGTCCCGGGGCCGCTCCGATCGCGACAGACGCAGGGCCTCGACCACCAGAGTCCGCCGGATGGCCAGCTCGCGTATCCGGATCGCGTCCAGCCAGGGCGCTTCGCCACCGCCTGCCGTGAGCGCGGCCCGATAGGCGGCGGCGAGCACTTCGGGCAATGGCCCCTGCCCCGCCGCGAACCGCTCTCGCATCTTGCGCACCGGGATGCGCTCAGCCTTGCGAGTGACGCCCCGCGTCCGGCGCGGCGTCGCCTCGGCCTCGACCGACCGGTCGCGAAGGGCGCGCGCGAAGTCTTCCCGCCAAACCTGCAGGTCCGCCTTGCGGGGATTCAACCGCTCGCCGTCCCGCCCCAATCTTCGCACCGTCAGATGGACGTGGGGATGTCGGCCTTCATCATGCAGGGCGAAGACATAGGGAAAGCGCTCGCCGAACGTCCCGGCCGCAAAGGCCCTCGCCGCGTCCTGCAGACGGGCGGCGTCGGTCCCGGCCGGCATGCTCAGCACGATCGACAGGGTGATCGACGCATCCCGCCGGCGTCCCGGCTCGAGGGCGAACTCCTCGGCCCAGTCGCGCGCCAGCTCTCGCACCTGCCCACGGCCTTCCAGTCGCTCTCCATCGGGCCCTTCCAGCGCCAGGGCGCCGTTACGGCTGATGTAGTCCAGGTGTGCCTTCAGATGAGCGCTGTCCCGGGTCCGTCCGGTGATCTTCACCATCACCTCGGGTACGCTGCGCGCCACCCGCGTGAACCGGACGGCCGGATCGCCGCCATCCCCGCGAGACGGGCGCAGCACCGCAGGCGTGATCCGGGCGCGCCGGATCTCGACGGGCGGACGCAGCACCTCCTCGAACCCGTGCGATGACCGGAAGTCGGTCACGACGCCGGCGCCCAGTAGGCGAGATTGCCCTCGAAAGCCTCGCCGAGCGCTTCGACCCAGGCCGAGATTTCGGCCTGGAAGACCCCCAACTGAGCCACCTCCAGATCCAGCACCATGCCGTCCATCACGGCGGTGTTCAGCGCGCGGGCGATCTGGTTGATGTTCACGCCGATCCGCCTGAGCTCGCGGCGCACCTCGATCAGGGCCAGGGCGTCCGGCCGGCTGAACTGCGGCCGATCATGCAGGCGGCGACGGATGAGCGCCACGCTCCATTGGGTTCGCGACAGGCCCGTCGCCGCCGCCTCGCGCTCCAGGAGACGCAGGTCCGCTTCGCCCAGACGCAGGGTCAGCTTGCCCGACTGCACCGCCACCGGCGCGTCCTCCGGCGCCGGAAGAGCCGCCTGGGCGGCGCCGTCCATGAGCCGCCGGAGAAGCCGCGAGCGTCCGCCCTGACCGGCCGCGGCGGCGTCGAACCGGCGGATCAGATCGGGCGAAACGCGGAGGGTGAGGCGGTCCATGGGAGAGCGGGTCTGTCAGACATTGCCGGCGCAAAGCCTATCCTGCCCTAGACCGTCACCCCCCTCGCCCCGTAGGCCTCCGGGGGTGCCCGCCCTCCCCTCGGCGTCCGAAGCCGGCCGCTCGCCCGCCGCCCTGAAGGGCGCCCCAGCCTAGGCGGGGACCTGCCAGGAACTGCGAGACCCAAGCGAGAATCGTCGCATCAGAAGGCAGGCCGGAGTCTCGCCGAGATCCGCAGAGAGTTGAGCATGAACCCGACCGAAGCGAATGAACGTGGGCCCATCGACGTCAACGCGATGCGGCTTCCATTCATTCGTCAGAACGGCCTTCATCGGGCCGATGTCGCCTACGTCCTTTACTACGACGAGACCAACAATATCCGGCGGCTGCATCTGGAAACCAACGCCTTCAACGTGCCGGTGCTGAACTGCTGGGTGCTCGGCGGGTTCGGCCGACGGGACGCGGCGCCTATCGATCTCGGTCCCCTAAGAACCCGCGCCAGAATCCAGTCCAACGCGGAGGAGCTGCATTTCGGCCTCTTCGGCAAGGGTGACTTTCCGACCGTATTGGGGTCGCGAAAGCTGGAGGTGTTTCTTGAGTGGGCGATCGAGCAAAAGCTCCTGGTCCACTACCTCGCGCTCGACCCGTTCTACTGGTCGGTCGTCGATGTCGTCGACTCGGTGCTGGCTACCGGCGAGATGCCGGACGGCTTCGACGAGACCCTGAAATCGGATCTCTCCACCGTGCTTCGCGCCGACCGCGCCCGGACCGCGGCGCTGATGTCCCGGTTCGACTACCCGGACCTTCTTCCGGAAAACCGGCACGCCTTCATGAGCGCGCTGATCGAGTTCGCGAGCGACTATTCTGACCACCTGGACCACTTTGGCTATCAGATGCTCCGGGGACTTCTCCAAATGGGCCGCCACAACCCGTTGCCCTTCATTGAGGGCGGTAAGGCGCGCGTTTTGATCGACGGTTTCAGAGATTTCTTCCTTGAACGCATCTGCATCCTGAAGAACGCGAGCCACATCTTCGACGCCGAGGATGTCGTTTCCAGCGAGCTCGCCGCGATGACGCTGACCGACAACGGAGCGCCGTTCTGCAACTACCGCTTCGTTACGCGGTCGCACGACGACCCGGGGGTCCAGGTTTCAGACGTGCTGGTGGGCCTGCTGGGACGGCTCTTCAGCTGGGTGTCTGCGAGCACCGCGGAGGATGTCTCTGACCTCAAGGACAATCTGTCGCCGGCCCAGGCGCGAAACCGGGAACGCCTGATCCGACTGCTCGAGGCCAGCTATGCGGAGAACGCGGCGTTCACCCATACGATCGTCAGCCTCGCGGACCGTCACAAGGCCGCCCTCTTCCTCGACTTCTGAACACCGCCGAAGCCGGAGCGGCGGCGCGGTCCCCGCGCCGCCGCGGCCCTTAGATCAGCGGGACCAGATCAGGCTGTGTCCGCCTTCGATCTCGACCAGCGAGGCGTAGATCGGCGCCGGGAAGCTGGGATCGTCGAGCTTGACCGACAGGTACTCGCGGTTCTGCTGGCTCGTCTTCTTCCAGGCGGCGCCGAACTCGGTCTGGCCGGAGAAGATGCGGAAGTCGGGAGCCTTGTCGTCGGTCTTCTCATTGGCCCGGAGTTGGGCCGTCTTGACGTTGAGGGTCAGGGTCTTGATCGAACCGTTGTAGCTGCCGTCCGCTTGCTGGTTGAAGGTGCCGATGGTGGCCATGGTCGTCTCTCCTTTGCTGTCGGGCCACGCCTGCCGCGGCCTCGATGGCGATCGGCGGACCGGGGGCCGGACGGCCCGCAGGGCGAGCACTGCGAGACCCCGCAGCGCAGCGGAGGACCGGGAGAGCGGCTTTCTTGCCTCGCGAGGAAGGCCGTCAGGCCGGGGAAGAAAGCCGAGCGACCGGTTGCGGAAGGCGGACGGGCTTCGGTCAGATCAGGCCATTGAGAGGCCGCGCAAGGCTGACCTACTGCAGAGGAGACGGGTGGTCACCCACGCCTGAACCACGCGGGCCAGTCACGCCGGTCGTAGGGATCATGTCGCCAATGTCGACGCAGCCTTTCCGCCACGAAGGGTTCGCCAAGGCCCCACCGTTCAAGCGTCTTCTGCAACTGCCCCCGTTCGATCAGTTCAAGCCTGGACGCCGGCCGCCGGCAGGTCGCACACCGGAAGCGCCCGGCGAACCACAACTCGCCCACGGCGACAGCGCGCGGGATCACGGGCAAGGCGGCCCCCTCGATCGACTCGGTCCTGCCGCAGGGTTCGCAGGCGATGCGCAACAGCAGCCCGTGCCGCCGTGCCGACTGCATCGTAACGAGGCGCGGCGGAGCCGGCGGCCCAAACGGCCTGTGCATCCTAGAACCAGAGCTTGAGCGCGGCCGGCGAAATCGGTCCCTCGGCCTGATCCGCGTTGTCGGTATAGGAGACGTAGGCCACCCGATGCCCGCACTGGCATCGGAACCGATAAGACGGCCCGACAGCCGGCCAGTATCGCGGCGCGCCGAAGACCGGACGCGGATCCATCAAGACAGCACGATCACAGAGCGGACGGTCACACCGCACCACCAAGCGTCGCCCGACCTCGGGCGCCATGTCTTCTCGCGGCACACGCCGCATGCTCTGCTCTCTCACGGTCCGCTCCGATCCAGCCAACCGACCCGGTCGTCGGGTTACGCAGAACGAGGCCGCCGCCGCAAGATATTTGTTCTCTTTTTGTTCTTATCCTGTGGAAGCCCGCCCTAGTTGGACTGGTCATCCGGTTGCCGGGGCGCGTGCGCCACCTCATTCATCCTGAGCACCGCATAGGCGGCCTTCGCATCATCAAAAGCGGTCTTGTCCCTCCGCAGATGCGGTTCGAGCTGGAGCGATCGGCCAGGATGAATGAGATTCCGCGACTGACGCAGGTTCTGCAGCAAACCCTCAACGACAAAGACGAAGTCATCGTCTTCCAAGACACCGATCCACCCTGCGCCGTGCGCCACCTGAACGAGACCGTCCAAGGTCCAGTCCGCCGGGTCCGGCTTCTTCGGCCGACTCTTTGACGGCAGGGCTTGGCGAGCTTGTTCGGCAAGAGCGGGCGCGCGCAGGCACCACAGCAGCAATCTCCCCTCCGCCGCTGCGCCCCACATCAGGCACCCGGCCAGGTACGCGCCCGCGTTTCCGGCCGCCTCGGCTTCGTGCTCATAGTAGTCGATCAGGGTGGCCAGCGCGGTAAGGCGGTTATCTTTCTCGAAGACGGACCGCCGTCCTTCCTCGCGCAAGGCGTCGTAACGCGCGGGCTCCCGCTCCCGAAGATCGGCAAGCTCCTCCTCGCCGAACTCGCGCATGGTCTCGATCAGCTTGGCGTTCAGACAGGCGGAATAGGCGTCGGACAGGACACGGTAGTCTTCCGGCTCTTCTCCTCGAGGCCAGTACTCTTCCCGCGATAGCCCATGCGACTGCGTGATCCGGTCCATCGCGTCGCTGATCGGCTGCAAGTCCGCGGTGTAGTCGCCCTGAAACCACCGATGATCCGAGACCATTTCCATACGGCTGCCGACCTGCAGAACGTACTCGGCATAGGTGATGCGTCCGCCTTGGCGAAGGGCGCGAACCAGCTCCAGATAATGCCGCGCGGCGTCAGGATCTCCGTGGTGCGCCCGCTTTTGCCCAGCCTGCATTTCCAAGGCCAAATGATGCGCGGCCATCCGACCCACCGCGCGGTCCTTGAGATGACTTAGAGCGGCTTCCCTCTCCTCCTCGGTTAGCGCGCGCAGCGGCGCGGACCGACTCCAGAACCGCCGACGATCATCCCCGTCCTCGGTCATGGATCAGCGCCTGCGCGCCGCAGCGCGCTCGCGTTCGACCCGATCCACGACCCCGACGAAGTCCTCCTCGATGAAACGATCGACGATCTCGCTCGCCTTCGCCTTGAGGCCCATCGAACGGATCGTCTTCGATACGATCCGTTCGAGATCGGCCTTCAAGGCGCGCGTCCACCGAAACGGTGTCCTTCGCGTCTTCAGCATGGCGTCAAAGAAAGCCCCCTTCGTTTCATCCAGGAGATTCCGCTCCCACATGGCGCGCTCTTTGAAGCCTTCTATCAGGAAGGCCCGGATATGCGTCGGCATCCAATCGCTGTCGGATGACAGAAGCCAGAAGATGTAGTCGGGTTCGTCGTAGATCCTCGCGCTGTGGTCTCCGCCCAAGCCGACCATCCATTTCTCGGCGACCTCCTTCGCCGAATGGCGGCCGAGCTCGGCGTGCCGAAAGGCCAGCTGCCGATCACAGCGAGCGTCCGGGAACCGTCGATCCGGATCGGTGCGCCAACGGTCTTCGGATTCTCGCAGCAGCTCGTCAAAATCCTCTGCGAACTCCGCCGAGAACTCAGGGATCAGCAGCTGTGGCGCATAGTTCGCCAGATACTGGGGATAGTCGTGGGCGGCCTCGGTGAGTGCCGGGTCACTGCGGACGAAGGCAAGCACCTCGTCCGGCGGAGTGATCTGGCAAATCTTGTGATGCTCGGCCTGATGCTGCCAGTCGAGCTGGAGAGCGGTCCAGGCGATGTTCAGTCCGCGCCGGCGGCCTTGGCTGCCGAGCTGCTCCGGCAGCGGAAACCGCCAGGGTACGGACCACATCGACGAGACCGCGTGTTCCTGGGCTTCAGTCATGTCGAGCCACCACTCGTCCGAGATCGGAGGCGGCGACCAGCCGAAGCGAATGAGTTCGTCGCGCGCGACCAGAAGCGGGCTCTCGTCCGGGCGAATGGTGCGCAGGAGCTCCGCGCACATCCGCTCCAGACCGACAGCAGAGCGCGTCGCGACCACATTGGCCAACGGCGGAGATTGGGCGACGACGTCGGACAGCTCCACCTCGTGCCACACCGGCAGCACTAGATTGCGCCCTTCGCTCATTTCGCGAGCAACCAGACCGTTCATCTCGCGCTGTGTCCACCGCTTGCGGAAGAACGCCGGACTTACGACGACGATGCCGTAACGGCAGTTCGCCAGGCCGCGGTCGATGGCCTCCCGCAGGCTGTCACCGACCTTCATGGAGAACTCGTCGTACCAGACGTCGATGTGTCGCTCACGAAGCGCTTCGGCGAGCGGACGCGCGACCGCGTCCTTATCCTCGCTGGCGTGACAGATGAAGACGTCGTGCTGCATTCAGGTGCTCGGCAACATGTCGGTCGTCGGTCCGGAAGCGGCGACGATGTTGAACGCGTCCCGAACCTGCGTGTCCGACAACTGGATAGTTTCGTACCAATCGGTACGCCTGTTCGGGCGCTCGACGAAATCCGAGGGGAATACGTCCGGCCAGCTCTTCAGCAGATCCCGTCCCCAGCGGTCCTTGTTATGCTTCAAGGTGTTCACCAGATCCCGGACGGCCGCGAGCCTTGGGTCAATGGGATAGCCCCTGTTCAATGACGCGGCGACGAGCTGCTCGTGCGACCAGTTGTCGGCTTGGGTCCACAGTCGCGCTGAGCGCTCCCAGTGGTGATAGAGCGCAAGCGCGAACGCCTTTCTTAGTTCCTGAGCGGCTTCGTCCACGACATCGACCTCGTAATCCAGGATTTGGGACTGATCCCAGATGACGGTGCCGTCCTCGTCAGTTTCGCCGATCCACTCACCTCCCTGTTCGAGGGCTTGCTGGTAGCCGAACGCTTCGTCCTTGGCGTTCTGGACATCCGCGTTCAGCGCGACGATCGCAGAAGCGAAGCTCTTCGCCAGAATCGCCACGCCGCGTTGAAACGAAAAGGCGGCGAGATTGAAGTTGAGTTTGACCATCGAACTTCACGCCCCGGCGGTTCGCTATGTGCTGCTTTTACGGCCGGGGACATCCAGCGCCGCCAGCACGTTGGCGAGAGCGACATCGATTTCCGAAGCCAGAGCCAGAAAATGGGCAGGGAACGATCCGTGAGCCTGCAGTGCCGCGCTGATGAGCTCAGCCTTCTCCCTCGGAGACGAGTGACCTTTCACCTTCGAGCGAAGATGATGCAGGGTTTTGAACGGCTGCACGGTCTTTGCCGCTTCATCCTCTCTCAGCCCACGGGCACGCAGCGCAGCGGCAAGCGCATTCAAACCTCCGGAGTGCGTCGGTTGGACCCCACCCGCATGTTCGATCAACGCCTTCAGCGCCCGCTCGATGAAGCCTTCAACAACCAGTTGGTCGAGCGCCAGGATTTCGTCGGACCACTCCTTCTCCGAATCCGTGTTGGGATACCGTGTGGTGTCAGAAAGCGCTTCGGCGCGGGGCGACCACCAAGCTACACCAGCCTTGTTTAGCAGCTCGACCGCCTGCTTCACTTCGAACAGCGGATCGTATTGGGATGACCACTCGCCCTGGAAATCCGTTTCGAACGCACGTTTGGAAATGCCAGCTTTCGGGGCTTCGTTGAAAGCCTTCCAGTAGCGCTGCTCGGCGATAGGCAGGTCGGCGAGATAGACCAGATACGTGTGAACCTGGCCGGCCTCGCTGATATCGAAAGTCTTCAGCGTCCAGGCGTTTCGACAGCTGATGGACCGGTCGTCGAGCCGGTATTTCTCCGGGTCAGCCTTATAGCGGGCCAAGACCTCCGGGCGGAAAAAGGCTGGCGAGAGCTCGAATGGCAACTCGTTTTCAGTGCAGTAGTTTCCGGTCGCCTCAGGCGAACACGAAGTCTCCACGACCCGCCGGTTTTTCCAGTCATAGGCTATGAAAGTCTCGTACTCCCGATGCGCCTTGGACGAATTCTCAGCGGCGAAACGCGCTTCCAGGTCCGCGATGGTGATTGAGGTCCGCAACAGCTGGTAGCCGTTCGCCCAGCTCCCGTTGCCGCCGCCCAAACCCAGGTTGTAGTAGAGCTCGTCCTGACCCTTGGTCTCTCGTTGTGGCTCGCCCCACCCGGTGAAGGTGCGATGATCGACCCGGGTGAAGTCGAACCTGCGAACAAGCGTCATTTTGCTGAGCGCTAGGTACTCCGCCAAATCCTCGATGCGGATCGTCACCATTTCTCTGCGATCGAATGCGTCCGCGCCCTCTTCGCGGTGGATGTTGATCACATCCTCAAGGTCGCCGTTTGAGTCGAGGCGGCAGTACGCTTTTCGGTGTTCGACGAAGAACAAGCCCAGACAGTGCAGAAGCTTCTGATTGATCTCGAAAGGCTCAACGCGGTCCATTCCGTAGAACGTTCTACGGAACACCGGTAGGTCTCCGCCTTCGAGCGCCTTTGCGGAGAAGGACAAAGGGGGATCAAGGTAGACGCGATGCCCCTCCCCTCCACCGTAGCTCTTCTGAATGACCCAGGTGTCATCGAGAGAAATGCTCGCTTCGCGCAGACTCTCCCGATCCACAGGATGAAGCCGTTCGGTAAGTGCAAACGCGCTGACGATCCAGGCGCAGGGCATGCTGGCGTACAGAACGACAAACTCGCTCGTTGCGTTGGCACCGAGGAATTTGACGCTCTCTTCCGCGCCTGAAAGCCATTGGGTCCGTCCTTCGTCCGGAAGGATGCCGACGGCCTTCAGGGCCTCGAACTGCTTCTTGCTGCTCATCGCCGCCTGTTCATCCGACCCGGGCCGGCCGGATCATTCGTCCTCGTCTCCGGCGTCCCGGCGCAGCTGTGTGAGCCGCTCCTCGCAGACCGCCTTCGTCAGGCTACGCAGCACCTCGACCCGCTCCGTCAGCCAAGCCAGCTCCTCGCCGCTGATCTTGTAGTGCTTGGAATAGCGGGCCTTCACATAGGCCTCGCGCAGCAGCTCGAAGCAACGGCGTTCGAACTTGGTCTCTCGCGGCCAAGCTTCGGTCAGGCGGGCGTCGATGGCCTCGGTCTTCTTGCGGAGGAAGGCCAGGTTGTGGGCCTTGCCACTGTACAGCGTCACCACCAGCAGGATGCAGTGATAGAGGTGCTCTGCAGTTTGATGGAGCATGAACGCCGCCCAGTTGGGCTGGCCTGTCTCGATCGAATGTTGCGCTATGGATTGTGCGCCAGTGGCGCTGGTCATCCACTTCTCGAAGTGCTGCTCCGCTTCTTCCAAGGCCGCGGCAGCCTTCAGATCAGCGGGCTTGTGCAGCTTGGCGCCGGGCGTATCGAACAGAACGATCCCCTCGCGTACGATGTCGGCGAAGAAGTAGCGCCCCCGATCTAGCTGCTCGTTCACGTCATTAAGGCTGTGCACGATCAGGCTGACGGGCGTGCGGATGTCTGGCCCGAGCGGCATGAGCCGGTTCTCGGCGTCATGCCAGAACTCGCCGTCCGTCAGGTCTTCATGATCGACGACGACCAGCAGGTCGAAGTCAGAGAAATAGCGGCCGACCGGGTCGTGGACCCAGTCACCGCGCGCGTACGATCCATACAGGACGATCTTGAGGATTTTGCCGTTCTTCAGGCGCGCGGCGCGGCGCGTCGAGGTCGCCTCGGCGAACGACTCCTGCAGCACCTCGACCACGCGGCGCAGCTCGGCCTGCTTGCGCGGCGGCAGATGATCGAGACTCTTTTTCACGTGCGGAGTCTCCCCGACGGGCAGCGCCGTCGCAAGCGCAATCTAGCCGCGAAGCGGACTTTCCCGACACTGAACTGTGTGGTCGCCATCACGCCGCTGCATTCCCGGCCCACGGCCGTCGCGGGCGGGCCTCGTCCTCGGCGGAGAACCGCTTGGCCTCCGCGAGCATGAAGTCGAGCAGGAGCCCTAGCTCTTCCTCTTCGAGGTCATAGCGGCCCAACCGCTCCAAGACGTTCCACATGGCCGTCTCACGCGACACCCCGACCCAACGGGTCAGATGGTCGTATTCGATCGCGATCCCCCGGCTGTCCGACCTGTGACGCCAGTAGGCCTTGGCGGCCTCGGTATGCTCGAAGTTCTCTTCGGCCAAGGCGGCGGCGCGAGCGAGGTCGATCTCGGGGCGAGCGTGCGGCGCCGCCTGCCCAGCCAGGTCACGCAAGTCGGCCAGGCGCAGACAGTCGTCGGACGGCTCGGCGAGGCTCCTGTTCGTGTCGGTGATCACCAACCGGCAGTCCTGACAAAGATACACGTCCGAATGCGATCGGAAGGTCAGGCCTTCATTCCAGCCGTTGCGGCGCTCCAAGGCGACGGGATCCGTCTCGTCTTCGTAGACGTGGAAACAGTGCAGCCGGCCTGTCCACTTCCCCGACCCCGACGCGCGCAGGCATTCGAACCGCGAGCGATCGCACGCCGGGCAGCGCCAGTCTGGATCGTGCCAAACCCACGGCGAGCGGGAATCCTGAGAGGCGGTAAAGGCGTCGAGATCTGCCTGGGTGGGGACACGCACCGATTTGGCGCGGGCCTTCAGCGAGGACCGGAATCCGTCGTTCTGAACGGATCGTTCCGACAAGAGCTGCGGCACCCTCGCGAGCTTCAGCCCGGGGTCCGGCTGCCGTCGCGTCATATCCCGCAGAACCGGACGCAGACAGTCTTCCGGATGGGTCTTGCGGCCCAGCCGCTGATGGCGGCCTTCCGACACCCGCTGGGCGAGGACACCGACGAAGGCGATACGATCGCCCACGTCGTCCTCGACGGATCGCCAGACGCCAAGGGCGGCCTCGACGTCGACCTCGTGCGGAAGGTTCGGCCTGGCTGTGATGAACTGAGAAATCTCCGACGGGGCGAAGCTGAAGTCGGGATGGACCACGCCCTTGAGCCGGCGCTTCGCGTCTCCGTCGGCGGCGTTGCAATCGACGCAAACGAAAGACGGGTGGAAGCGCTCGATCAGATCCTTGCAGGCGTCGGTGGCCCCGAACCAGCGGCGGAAGGCCTCTGGATCGGTCGGCCGATGCGCCTTGTCGCGCAGCAGGCGTTTGCCGAAGTCGCGCAGGTGGTCGTGATGCCAGTCCAGTCGGCAGACTAGGACGCCGGCCGGCGATTTGCGCGCCAGGTCGCGCTTGTGGCGGCCGCAGGCGTGACACCTCCAAGCCTGCGGGACGCTGGCCCAGTTGTCGTCCAGATTCAGCCCGTCGGTGGTGTGAAGCGCCAGAAGGGACTTGGTCTGCGAGCTCCATCGACCGTCGAACGACGGGAACATCGCTTCGACCTGCTCGTCCGTGGCCGAGACCAGGTCGGGGATCGCGAGCGCGGCCGCCATGCGGTCAGGTCCAGACATCAGTCGGCGACAACGAGATCGCGCGGCGTTCGGCGAGATCGCCGACGAACCATGCCCATTCCTCGGGTCCGACCCGGGCCGAACAGTAGGAGGCGGCCATGGCGCTGAACGCCCTCAGCACCAAGCGTAGATCGTCGATAAAGCCATCGACCAGCTTCGGCACCGACTTGCCGTAGGCGAGGAAGATCGCATCGCGGTAGTTGGCCTTGCCCCGGTAACGCGAGGCCTGATGAAGGAAGCAGATGCTGCGGCGCCCGAACGCCTCGTCCCTCAGCGCGCGGGCGGCCTTGGTCCGGAAGTTGTCCACGCCGAGATCGCGAAACTCTCTCCCGCTCCTGACGCTCTGTTCGATGTTCCATTGCTCCCAGCCCGCAGTGCCGGAGAGGTATTCGGCGACGCATCCCCATCCCTCCTCCGTGGTCTGGGGTTTGGTGGTCAGCGGATGCTTGCCGCGACTGCGCGGGACTTTCAGGGCCTCTTCCACGTCCGCCGGGCAGAGGCGGTCGATCCGGTCCGCGAACGGGGGCAGGATCAGTCCGGGGATGGCAAACTGGCGGTCCCACTGCTTCGCCGTCGTGGCGTGCGTCTCCGGAAACGACCCGTCGGCCGCCGCGATCATCGCCGAGGCGGCGCCATAGACGCCGTAATACCAGGTCACGATGCCGACCCGGGCGACATCGGCTTTGTTGGGCGCGAAGACGAGCGCATCGAGCGCAGCGACCTGGTTCAGCGAGAACAGCAATTGTTCGTAGATCGAATTCAGCTGGGGCTCGGGCAGGTGTTTGCGTTGAACTCGCTGATAGAAAGCCTTGCCAGTTTGGAACGAGACGGCGTGCGCTTCCGACAGGATGGCCAGCCCCCGCATCCAGTGCAGGGTCGACGGCAATGCATAGACGGCGTCGGGGATGTCGCGCGGCGACTCCGTCAGGGTGCCGTGAGCCTGCATCCTTGCGTACAGCGAACCTGTGGGCATTTCTCGTTCCGGTATGGCGACGGTTTTGATCCTAGCCCGCTTCGCGCTAAGAACAATATGCGAACACCAGACAGGAAAACACGATGATGGAAGTCATGCGCGACCTTGAGGTCCGCGGGACCCGCGCAGAGATCAATGCGCTGGTCGACCATATGACGCGCGCCGCCAAGGCGCCTTGGGCGCGCTCGACGGAGGGCGAGGCAAACATCGGCGACGACAACTATCGCGTCTTCTCGCGAGAGGCCGACGGCTCAATTCCGGCCCTCGGGGTGGCCCTGCATCTGGAGCCGGAGGGCATTCAGATCGTGAACATCGTTCCCCGCGACGTCGGCAACCTTGGTACGACCGTCTACAATGCGGCCCTTCAAGAGTTCCTCGAACAGCTGGTTCAGCCGGCGGCGGCGGCGCTCTCGTTGTCGGTGGTCACATCGCTGCCCCGCACCTCGCTCGCGGCGGAATTCGGCCCCGAGATCGCGCGGCTGCTCGTGCAGTTTTCGGGTGCGGCCAACCAGTCGTCAGGGTCATCGCATCCTGCGGATTTCAGACGCTGGGCGATCTTCCTCGCCACCGTGCATCGGAGCGGCAAGCGTCTCGATACCGATCTGCTCTATGCGACCCTGCGAGAGCAGGGATGGCCGAAGGAGAAGGCCAGCGATCTCGTCAGCGAGTTCGAGTTCGCTCGCGAGCTGCTCAAGGTCGCCGACGATGTGAGCTGACGCTCAACAAAAAGCCGCGCGCCCCCAAAGGGCGCGCGGCGAGTTTTCGCCTCGGACGGCGCTATTCGGCGGCGAACGAATAGGCGTCGTCATCGCGGGGCGGTTCGGAGCCCGACTCTTCTGGCTCGGCCGCGTCCGACACCGTCCGCAGCGGCACGGGCAACCACCCCTTCCCCTCCACCAACCGTTCGGCGGCCTCGGCCATGTCCGCCTTCTTGAACCCGGCGATCCGTGCGGCCTCTTGGGCGCCCGCCGCCTCCGTCACCGCCTCCAGCACCTTGGGTTTGGCGACACGGGTGAAGTAGCTGCCCGCTGTCGCCGTCCACGTCCCGGCCATGTCGAGCCCGACCGCCGTCGCCAGCGTCTCGGCCTGCGCCAAGGCGCCGGGCCGTCGGTCGTGCGGATCGCGCACGGCGTAGAGGCCGACCCCGGCGCAACAGGCCATAAGGTCCAGTTGGTCCGAAGGCGCCAGACCAACCACCACGCCCCAGAGGTCTTCCGGACGCTCGGGCAGACGCGCGCCCCACGCCTCGCACCGGTCGCGGACTCGTCGACCGGCGGGACCGTCGTCCACCCCCGGCGCCAGCCGCTCAAGCCCCGTGGTCGTCAGCCGAAGCTGCAGGGGCGTCCACACGCTGTAGCCCGGATAAAAGACCTGCAGGACGAGGGCGTGGACCACGGTCGCCAACGCCGCGTTCACATCGCGCTGCACCGCGTCGCGCAGCCCCATGGTCTTGTGCGCCGTCAGGTCGATCAGCAGACGATCCGACAACGCCGAAGGCGTCTCGCCCTCGGGCGCGTCCACACCCGACTGCGTCCCGCTGTTCGCACCGTCGTCCACCGCCTCGTCCTCCGGCCACGGCGACGGCGGATCGGCGGGTACGTCCTCGGCGCGGACCAGACCGCGCTCGAACCGGGCGAGGCCGTCGTGACCGAGCATCACAATAACCCCGGCGCGCGCCCTGGCCTCGGGGGCGTAGGCGAAGCCCGGGCCGAAGGCCTGCAAGGCCTTGTCGATCTCCTCCAGCCGCGCATCCGCCTCGGGCGACAGGCCGTCGTCACCGGCTTCGGAGACGATGCCGTCGTACTCCTCGGACAGGGCCGCGATCTCTGCGGCGTCCGCCTCCGAGCGCTCGACGGCGACCGGATAGACCCGACCGAACGCGGACAGGTCGGGATACTCCAGACCCGCCTCGGCCCACTTCCAGCCTTCCCGCTCGCGCGCCTCGTCGGCCAAGCCGGTCAGCTTTTCGCCGACCAGCCGGTCGAGCAGCATCACGTCCTCCAGCCAGCCCCCGCCGTCCTCGGTGAACAAATCCCGGAGGATTCCGCCACCCGCTTCGACGTAAGCCTCGACGCCGACGAAGCGGACGCGCCGGTCGCCCACCGCCACCTTGGACTCGGTCATGGCGCGGCGGATGGCGTGGACGGGACGATACTCGCCCAACTGCTCGAACACCTGCCGCTGCCGGTCCTGATCCGCGCTCACGCAGAAGGCCATAAGCTGGTCGAGCGCCAGCGTCCCGGCCCGATAGGCCGCCATCAACTCCGGGGCCGCCGCTCCCAACCGCAACCGCTGGCGCACCACATGGGCCGACACGCCGAACCGGGCGCCGATCTCTTCGGGGCCATACCCCTTTTCGGCCGCCAACCGCTGGAAGGCTTCGAACTGGTCGGCGGGATGCATGGCCTCGCGGGTCACGTTCTCGTCGAGGCTGATCTCGTGGGCGTCGTTCTCGGCGTCCACGATGCAGCGCACCGGGTGGGTGCGCTTGATCGCCTTGCGCTTGGCCAGAAGCCGCAGCCCCTGACGGCGGCCCTCGCCGATGGTGACGAGGTAGTTCCCGGTCGGAACGCCCTCCCCGTCCCGCTCGATCTCGACCACGGGAGGCTGCAACACCCCCTTGGCCTTGATGGAAGCCGCGAAGGCCTCGATGGTCGCCGGGCTGTGCGGGGTCTTCCGGGCGTTCTTCGGCGAGGCCTTGAGCCGGTTCAGCGGCACGATCACCTCCGCGCCGTGATGCGGCGCAGTCGCTTCGATGGGGGCGGTTTGGGTGGATTGAGCAGTCATGTCTCTGCCTCCTTTGGGCAAGGGTTGCAGGCACGCGAACTGCGCGCCTGAAACCCTGCCCGTCGGCGAGACCGGGGTAGCAAGGGCCAGGGCGGACCGGCCGGAGGGGGATCGCCCGACCTGCACAAGCCTGACCCTGATGATTGTCATGACGCCCGTCGCCAGCGCGGAAGGTCGGGGAGACCGGCCGGTCCGGCGGTGAAGCCGCTTCACCCTGGCCCGCGCGAGGGCGGAGCCCTTAGCCGCCTGCGCGTGACCGCCGTCGACGAAATTGAGCGATCACCGGGACTTGAACCCGCCGGGTCGTCGTCACATCTGGCGCCGATGACGACAGCTGATACGACCCCGCGCCCAGCGCCTGTTCCACCTCAAGATCCATTCTTCGAGGTCATTCCCGACGGCCTGTGGAACGCGTGCATCGGCGTCCAAGGCAGCGAGGAAGCCTATGTCGATGGTTATCTTGAAGCGGCCCGGGAACTGGTCGCAGCGGTCATCGACAAGCGGATGTTCGGAAGCCGGGACTCGCTGGCCATGCCCATTCTGTACAACTGCCGCCATGCGATCGAACTCTCGCTGAAATTCGCGATCGATCACCTGCACGAGATCGGAATGATCCCACACCGGCACAAAGCCGATCACGACATCAAGTCTCATTGGACGCACCTGCGTGACGCCAAGGTCGGCGATGCCCGGATCGTCGATCTCGTCGGACAGCTCGAACCGTTCGTCAGCAGCTTGGCCGCGATCGACGACGACGGCCAGGAGCTTCGCTATTCGCGCAACCGCGCCGGCGACAAGAGTCTGGGCGGCTTCGCCGTGGTCAACCTGCCCCACATCCAGCGCAGCATCGATGCGCTGGGCGCGATACTGGAACGATTAAAGCAGCGGGTGTGGGAGCTGGAGCAGGATCGACTTACCGGCGCCCACACGGGAGAATGCTCCCGCGAGGATCTGAAGGTCATCGCCGGAATGGTCGGTCCTCACTCGGAATGGGGGGAGCCCGAGTTCCAGGAGCGTAAGGCCTTGGCCATGGCCAAGTTCGACCTGGGCAGCCGCAAGTTCAGCCACGCGCTCACCGCCATTCGCAAATCGCGCGCCCTCGCCACCTTGGTCGGGCTTGAGACGCCGCTCACCCATCTCTCCGACGAGAAGGCGCTCAGGGTCGCCCAACTCTGGGCCGACGCCTATCCCGAGAGGGAAATCGACCCAGCCGACATCGGCACGTCCTATTTTGATCGTGGATTCGAGGCGATCGAAGCGCACGCGAGAAAGACCCAAGACTTGGTCACGGCCGCCTCCGATCTGCTGGATCGCAACGAGTTCGCTGATCTGGAAACGCTGTACTACCTCGGCCGCAACCGTGAACCGGGGGAGCACTACGACGACAACCTCGCTCGGACCGTTCGCAAGCACGCCTTGGCGCAATCGCGTTGGGAAGGCGTCAGCCACATCATGACCAAGACCAATCTGCTCGATTCGATCGTGGTCGGCGCTCGTGAAGCGGGGCGCCCCAGCCTGTCTCAAGCGCTCCGCGCGATCCGGCCCGAATGATGTACAGCAACGGCCCCGACATCAGGGTGCGGCTACCCCTTTGAGCAGCGCCTTACACCGGGTCTGAGCAGTGATCCGTTTCTGATGCAAAGTCGCCAAGGTGCGGTCGACGGCGACGAAGCCGCTCGCCCCCAAGGTATCGAAATAGGCTTCAAACGCGTCGCAGGCGGCGATGAGCGCATCGATCGCGTCTGACACCGGGTCAGCCGAGGTCTTCCGCTCCAGCCAAGCCTCCAATGACAGTCCCGCCTTCGTCGCACGCCCCGTCTCATACTCCCGTTGGGTCGGCGTCATCCGCGCCGTCAGCGCATTGAGCCGCGCCGCCCGGATCGCCGGTCCGTAGATGTTCATCCGTCGGCTGAGGGGGCGCTGGTCGAAGTCGAAGTCGGCCGGGTAGGCGTCGTCCTTGACGAACACGATGGTCTGCTCGCGCCGGGGCTTCGGCGTAATGTCGAGGAGTTCGCCCGCCGGACTCCGCCAGACGCAGTGAAACTCCGCCGTCAGGAGCGCGGGCGCCCATTCCCAGATAGTCCAGCCGTGAACGGGCTCACCGCCCTCGGCGGCGACCTTCAGCCGGACACCGTCGTTGCACCAGCCATAGCGGCCGAGCGGATCCTCGGTCACCGGAACGATCACCGGCGGATCGCCGCCGAGCGTGCCGGAGAATTCGAGTACGGCCGGTCCAATCTCCTTCGGCGTCGTCTCCGTGACCGCCGCCCCATGGTTTCGCTCCTCGAGCAGCTTCTCGGCCGAAGCGACCCGGATCTCCTCATCCGTCATCTGCATGGCGTCACCACCGTCTGCTCAGAGCGCGTTGCGCGCGTTTAAGCGCCGCCGCATGACGCTCGACCCACCCCGGCGGAAGGTCCAGTTCCAGGCTCAACCGATGCACGCCGGTCTTGGCCTCGCCGGAGAAGAGTCCGGTGAGCATCGGTGGGACCAGGGCCAGTTGAACGAGGAAGCGGCCTCCGATCCCGACCATCAAGGCCCGCACCTCCTCGAACTCATCAGGAACGACAGCGAAACGAACCTTCTCCTCCCAGAGGATCAGTTGCTCGCAGAGGTCAACGAAGAGGTGGCATGCCCGCAAGATGTCGATTTCGGATCCGGCCACGCCGGGCTCGCCCCACGCCTCCGCAAACACCTCGTTGATCAGGCCTCCGAACGCGGTCGAAAAGCGGCTCATCTCGGCGAAATGGGCCGAATGCCACTGGATGAACTCGTCGCGATCGATGATGCGCGACGGTCGGGTGTAGAGGCCGCGCTCGAGATGACGCCAACGCGTCAGGACGGGCTCCGCCATGGTTCTCAGAAGCTCAGCCGTGAGCTTGTATTCCCAGTATTCGGGCCGATCGAGAACGATCTGTTGGGCGAGGTAACTGGCCTTGGCGAAAGGCTCCAGTTCGCGGACCCGGAACCGCTCGCGAGCCAGCGCCCCGGCCTTGCCGAGGACGCTCGCCATTCGCGTTTCGTGATCGCGCTTCCATTCGAACAACAGGCCGGACGGAAACTGCTGGGGGTCAGCGTCGATCCGCTTATGGCAGTTGCGGCAGAGCCAGATTGCGTTGGTGACGTCGGCCCGACCGACATCTTCCATCGCCGGGTCAAAGCGGGCCGAACCGGGCTGCGCGCCGAAAATATGCGCCGCCTCGCCCACATTGACCGCACGCGTCTCATCCTCGGCCGGACCACTCGTAACCGCGCCGCAATCCGGATTCGCGCAGGTGTTGGCCGCCCTTTGAGCGACTACGGTGACCACAGCGCGGGAAAAACGCGCCTCCATCCCAACTCCCGGTTCGCAACTAACTGTCCGCAGGTCTATATCGACGCGGGCCTCACAGCCACTGCTGGCAGGCTTCCGCCTAAGGTTCTCTCCTAGCGCGAAGAACCCGATGCCCCAAGCTGACCGGTCGTCCCTCGAACGATCAAGGAGATTCAGCAATACAGTGCAGTCTGTAGAGTGCCTCCCCGGCAGATTCCTTCGCCGGTCAGGCCACCGGCCGATCCGCGCTGACCCCGGGCGCAGGCGTCGCAGGCCTCGGCGGGTTCAACAAGGCCTGAACCGGCCGGTCGAACCCATACCGGAACGCCGCCGCCCCCATGAACGCCGCCGCCAGACCGGCGGCCCAGACGCCCCAGCGCATCCCGACGGACCAGTCCGACTGACCGACGGCGTCGAAAGCACCGAACCAGACGATGCGGGTCACCTCATTGGTGAGGAACATCGCGAACGACATCAGGCCGAGATGCTCGATCAGGCGCGACGGGCGCACCACAGGCAGGGCGCCGGCCGCCCAGATGATGAGGGTCATCAGCAGCAGGGAGGCTAGGCCGAACGGGCCCACGGCCTGAACGAGCGCCAGCGCGCCGACGGCGCCCAGTCCCAGGGCGCCCGCCACCGCCGGGCGCACGTAGACGCGCGCACCGACCACGGCGGCGGCCACGCCCAGCAGGAAGAGCGGAAAGGCGCGGAGGAACCCGAACCGCAGCGGAAGGCGATAGACCGGGTCACCCAGCCAGACGCGGCTGGCGACGTCGGCGGCGAAAAGCAGGGCGATCGCGACCGCGGCCGTGGCCCAGGGCCGGCCCCAGAGCGCTCGGCAGACCCATGGCAGGAGCAGATAGCAGCCGATCAGAGCCGACAGCGTCCAGGTCGGCGCGTTCCAGCCGACACCGCCCGGCACGCCATAGGCCTGCACGAGCAAGGCCTGGGCGGGCAGCTGGCTCCAGTCGAACCATTGGGGATTGCTCGGTCGGAACCCGGCCAACGCGGCGGCCGCGACGAGGGCCGCGAGACCGGCGATCACGGCCAGATGGGCCGGGAACACGCGCAGCAGCCGCTGCCGGGCGTAGGTCCTGACGTCCATCCCGCCCGAGGCCAGGCGCTCGCCGTAGATCCGGGCCAGCACATAGCCGGAGTCGATGATGAAGAAGTCGGTGAGCAGGAACCCCCGGTCGAACACCGGATGGATCTGTCCGAGCGGCAGCGGGGCCGCTTCCCGGAAGTGGTAGAGGATGATCAGCGATCCGGCGGCGAACCGCAGCACGTCCAGCCAGCCGCCGCGTGCGATGCGCGCGGGGCGGCGGGCCTGACCTTCCACACCGGAGCTGATCGTCATTCGCGCTTCCCTGTGGCGGCGGGGCGTTCGTTGGCGTGAGGATGGTAGTGCACGTCCGCCCGCACCCCGTACAGGATGAGGGTTCCGGCGACGCAAAGCACGCCGAGCCCGCCGGCGATCATCAATCCGGCCCGGTCGCGGGGACCGAACACCAGACAGCCGCCCGTCACCAGGCTCATCATCACGCCATAGCCGATGTAGAGCGGCGTTCCGTATGCGCCGAGCAGGGAGAAGGCCATGCACAGGACGAAGAAGGCCGCGATCAGGCTGGCGCCGACGGCGATCACGATATCGAGCACCGGCCGGGGTTTCGGCGGCGGGCGCGGGCTCGAGCCGCGGCGGCCCTTGTAGCGCCCTTCGCGCCAGCGGATGCTGCGGCTGCGGACCGTGAAGCGCTTGCCGGCCATGAGGTCAGGGCCGTGCAGGATCGGCGGGCGCGTCCTCGTGCCGCGCCAGCATGATCCGCATCCGCAAAATTTCGGCTTCCTGGGCGCGGATGATCTCCTGCGCCAGGCCGCGCACGTCATCCGCCTCGCCCTCCTCCACGGCGATCCTGGCCATGGCGATCGCGCCTTCGTGGTGGGCGATCATGCCGCGCAGGAAGTCGATGTCGGCGTCGTCGGAGTAGTCGACGTTCATTGCCTGGTGCATGCGGTCGGCGGCCTCCCGATAGGCGCGGGTCGACGGCGTATCCGAGGGCGCGCCCTCGTGGCCGGCGTGCCCATCAATCGCTCGCGCCTCGACCGGCGGCGGGGCGGAGGCGTCGGGGGCGCCTCGACGGGACAGAATGCCGAAGGCGAAGGCGGCGACGGCGAGGAAGACCGCGATCACCGAGATCCAACCGGTGCGCTTCATGGCGTTTTCCTTTGAGTTTGAAAAAGGGTTTGGATCTCGTCGCCCCTCATGGCGGCGGACCGGGCTGGGTCGTCGCTTCGGGTCATACGTGCAGACCTCCGGCGTCACCGCAGGGCTCGAGCTCGGTCTGGACGGTCGTGTGATGCAGGTCGAAGCGCTCTTCGAGCATGTCGCCGACGGCCTGTCGGACAGCATCGGCGTCGGCGCCCTCCGACAGCACGACGTGAACCGTGCAGCTCGCCTGATCCGCGCCCGAAACCCAGACGTGGAGGTCGTGAAGGCTGGCGACCCCGGGGGTGGCGAGGATGGCGGCCCGCACGTCCGACAGGGCCACGCCGCGCGGGGCGCCCTCCAGCAGAATGTGGGTGGTGTCGCGCAGCAGGATCCAGGTGCGGGGCAGGACCCACAGGCCGATGGCGATCGCGACGATCGGATCGACCCAGCGCCAGTCCGTCACGGTGATGACGACGGCGGCGACGAGGACGCCGAGCGAGCCGAGCATGTCCGCCCAGACCTCGAGATAGGCGCCCTTGACGTTGAGGCTGCGATCCTTGCCGCTCGACAGGATGCGCATGGAGATCAGATTGATCACCAGGCCGGCGGCGGCGACGATCAGCATGCCGATCGAGCCGACGGGCTCGGGATCCAGAATGCGCTTGATCCCCTCGTAGAGGACGTAACCGGCGACGACGAAGAGCAGCACGGCGTTGAACGCCGCCGCCAGGATCTCGAACCGCCTGTAGCCGAAGGTGCGTTTCTCATCCGCCGGCCGCTGGCCGATCTTGATCGCCAACAGCGCGATGGCGAGGGCCGCCGCGTCGGTGAACATATGCGCGGCGTCCGACAGCAGGGCGAGGCTGTTGAACACCAGGCCGCCGATGACCTCAACGATCAGGAAGGTCCCGGTCAGCGCCAGGGCGATGGTGAGCTGCCGGGCGTTGGCCCCGGCGGTGTGGTCGTGAGCGTGCCCGTTGGAATGGTCGTGGTTGGTCATGAAGCGCGTTCCTGTGGGTGGTCGGAGGCGGCGTTGGCGTCGCGGAGAATCTCGACGCCGCCCTTGATCGCGATCGCCGCGACGAGAACGCCGACGACGAGGTCGGGCCAGGCCTGGTCGAGCCAGAGGACCAGACCGCCGGCGACGAGGATGCCGCCGTTGGACGCGAAGTCGTTGAAGCTGAAGGTCTCGGCCGCCTTCATGTTGACGTCGCCGCTGTGCTGGCGGCGGATGAGCTGCAGGCAGATCAGGTTGACGACGGCGGCGACCAGGGCGAGCGCCATCATGGTCGGACCGATCGGCTCGGTTCCGGTGATCACCCGGCGCACGGCGTCGACGAGGACGCCGACGGCGAAGACCAGCAACATGATCCCCGACGCCCTTGCGGCGCCCCGTTTCCAGGTCCCTGCCCGACCGATGGCCAAAAAGCTGATCAGATAGACCGCCGCGTCCGAGGCGTTATCCAGCGCATTGGCCAGCAAGGCGCTGGAATCGGCGGACACGCCGCCGATCCCGAGCGCCGCCGCCAGGCCGGCGTTGAGGCCGAGAACCGTCAGCAGCGTCCGGCGCTGCTGACGGTCATCCTGGGGCCGGGCCATCAGTCTTCGATCCCCTCGTCCTTGCGATGACGCACCGCCTTGGCCGCGAAGGTCGGGAGGACCAGCAGAGTCAGGGCGGTGGCGGTGATCAGGCCGCCGATGACGACGGTCGCCAGCGGCTTCTGAACCTCGGCCCCCGCGCCGTGAGCGATGGCCATCGGAATGAAGCCGACGATCGCCACCATGGCGGTGGTGAGCACCGCCCGCAGGCGGCTGGACGCACCCTCGATGGCCGCGTCACGGGGCGGCAATCCCGCCTGAAGCCGCTCGCGGATCGCCTGCATAAGCACCAGGCCGTTGAGCGTCGCCACGCCGGAGACGGCGATGAAACCGACGGCCGCCGAGACGGAGAACGGCATGCCGCGCAGGAGCAGCGCCAGCGCCCCGCCCACCAGGGCGAGCGGCACGCAGGCGAACACCAGACCCGCCTCGGCGAAGGAGCCCAGAGCCATGAACAGCAACACGCCGATCAGGACGAAGACGATCGGAATGACCAGGCCCAGCCGCTGTTCGGCGCGCTTGAGGTTCTCGAACTGGCCGCCCCAGTCCAGGCGGACACCCGGGGGGAGCTGAACCTGATCCACCGACTTCTGGGCGTCGGTGACGAAACCGCCCAGATCGCGACCGCGCACATTGGCCTGGACGACCATGCGGCGGCTGCCGTCGTTGCGGCTGATCTGGTTCGGTCCCTCGGCGCTCTGGATGCGCGCGACCGAGGACAGGGGCACGGTCACGCCGGTCGATGACACGATCGGCAAGGCCGCCAGCGCCGCCGGATCGTTGCGCGCGGCGTCGGGGAGACGGACCACGACGTCGAAACGCCGGTCGCCCTCGAAGATGCGGCCGGCCTCGGCGCCGCCGATCGCGGCCGAAACCGCTTCGGAGACGTCCGCCGCCGACAGGCCGTAGTTGGCCGCGGCGAACCGGTCCACGCTGATCGTCAGGGTCGGCAGGCCGGACGCCTGTTCCACCCTCACGTCGGCCGCCCCGTTCGTCTGGCGCAGAGCGTTGGCCACCTGGTCGGCGACACGCTGCATGGTGGCGAAATCGTCGCCATAGACCATGACCGCCAGGTCAGTCCGCACCCCCGAGATCAGCTCGTTGAAGCGGAGCTCGATCGGCTGGCTGAATTCGAAGTTGTTGCCGATCTGCCGCGACGCGACTTCCTCGAAGCGGGCGATCAGCTCTTCCTTCTCCAGACCCGGGTTGGGCCAGTCCTTGCGGTCCTTCAGAACGATGACGCTGTCGGAGATGTTGGGCGGCATGGGGTCCACCGCCGCTTCGGCGGTGCCGGTCCGCGAGAACATGGTCTCCACTTCCGGCTGGGCCTTGATCGCCCGCTCGATCGCCATCTGCATGGCGAGCGACTGCTCGAGCGAGGCCGACGGAACCCGCAGCGCCTGCATGGCGATGTCGCCTTCGTCCAGGGTCGGGATGAACTCCCGGCCGAGGGTGGTGAAGGTGACGCCGCCGATGACCAGGGCGCCGAGCGCGGAGAGCAGGACGATCTTCGGGCGATCGACGGCCGTGCGAATGGCCGGAGCGATCCAGCGGCGCGCGTGGCGCAGCAGGAAGGTCTCGTGCTCGTGGGCGTGGCCGTGTTCGTCGACCTCGACCTTCTTGGGATCCCGCACCAGGAGCGCCGTCATCGCCGGCACGAAGGTGAAGGAGAAGATGAAGGCGCCGACCAGGGCCAGCATGACCGTCGCGCCCATCGGGATGAAGGTCTTGCCTTCGACCCCTTCCAGCATCAGCAGGGGGGTGAAGACGAGCAGGATGATCAGCTGACCGAAGGCGGCCGGCTTGACCATCTGGCGTGCCGCCGCGGCGGCGACGCCGAGACGCTCGTGCCGCGTCAGCATGCGCCCGGCCTCCGCGCGCTTCTGACTGAGCATCAGCAGGGTGTTCTCCACGACGACGACGGCGCCGTCGACAAGTAGGCCGAAATCCAGCGCGCCGAGGCTCATCAGATTGCCGCTGATGCCGAACCGGTTCATGCCGATGACGGCGAACAGGAAGCTGATCGGGATCATCAACGCCGTGATGCTCGCCGCCCGGATGTTGCCGAGCAGCAGGAAGAGCACGACGATGACCAGGAGCGCGCCTTCGGTCAGATTGCGCGCCACCGTGGCGATGGTGGAGTTCACCAGGGCGCTTCGGTCCAGCACCGTCACGGCCTCGATGCCGGGCGGCAGGGTCTTCTGCACCTCCTCGAGCCGGTCGCCGGCGGCCTGGGCCACGGTGCGGCTGTTGCCACCCGCGATCATCAGGGCGGTGCCGAGGACTGCTTCGTGTCCGTCGCGGCTGGCGCCGCCCAGACGCGGGGCCTGGCCGACCTCGACGGTGGCGACGTCGGCGACGCGGACCACAAGGCCGCTTCGATTGACGACAGGCGCCTGGGCGAGGTCCTCGACGGTCGAGGCCAGCGCGTCCGTGCGAACGGTCAGGGCCTCGCCCGCACGCTGCACATAGCCGGCCCCGGCCTGGGTGTTGGCCCGGTCGAGCGCCTGGATGAGGTCGCCCATGCCGAGCCCGTAGGCCGACAGACGCGCCGTATCCGGACGAACCGCGTATTCCTTCACATAACCGCCGACCGTATCGACGCCGGCCAGGCCGGGCGCCGTCCGCATCTGCGGAGCGATGATCCAGTCCTGCACGGTGCGCAGATAGGTGGCGCGCTGTTGCGGGGTGGTGAGGAGATCGCCTTCAGGCGTCAGATAGGCGCCGCCGGCCTGCCAGCCGGTCTGGCCTGGCTTGGCCAGGTTGGCGCTGTTGAACGGCTTGTAGTCCACCGTCCACATCAGCACCTCGCCCAGGCCGGTGGTGATGGGCGCCAGCGCCGGTTCGACACCTTCGGGCATCGTCTCGCGCGCCTGCGCCAATCGTTCGGCAACCTGCTGACGGGCGAAATAGATGTCCGTCTGGTCGGTGAAGATGACGGTCACCTGGCTGAAGCCGTTGCGGCTCAGCGACCGGGTCGAGGTCAGGCCGGGGATGCCGGCCATGGCGGTCTCGATCGGATAGGTGACCTGACGTTCGATCTGTTCGGGGGCCAGGGCCGGGGCGACGGTGGTCACCTGCACCTGGCGGTTGGTGATGTCCGGCACGGCGTCGATCGGCAACCGTGTCAGTTCGAGGAGGCCGTAGGCCGCGACGAGCGCCGTGGCCAGGACGATGAACCATCGGAATTTGACCGACAGCTCGATGATGAATTTGAACATTCGCGCGCCCCCTTAGTGGCCGTGCTCGGCCTCGCCCTTGGCGAGTTCGGCTTTGAGGAGGAAGGCGTTGGTTCCGGCGACCCGCTCTGACCCGTCGAGGCCGCGCAGGATCTCCGTGCGTCCCCCGGCCTGGCGACCGACGAGCACGGGACGGAGCTGGAAGCCGTTCGGGACCTGTATGAAGACGACGCTGGCGCCGTCGACGGTCTGGATGGCTTCCGTCGGCACGGTCAGGCCGCCGGCGGCTTCACCCGTCACGATCGCGCCGGTGACGGCGGAGCCGGCCGGCGGCAGGGTCGCTCCCGTCGGGCGCGCCCGGATCACGGTGGCGCCGCTTTCCGCGCCCGCCCCGGCGGCGACGCCGGTGACGACGGCGTCGAAATCGCCCGCGGGGCTGGAGACCCGCAAGGTCGATCCCGCGCGGACGAGCGCCGCAAGGTGCGGCGGCGCATTGAACACGAGTTCGACGCGGGCGGGGTTGGTCACCTCGGCGATCACGCCGCCCTGCGGGACGAAGCCGCCCGGGCCGACCTGAACGCTGGTGACCACGCCGGCGATCGGGCTGTTCACGCTCAGCCGTCCGGCGGCGTTGGGCGATCCGGCCGCGCTCGACCGCGCGCGGGCCGCTCGGGCCGCCGCCTCGGCGCTGAGCAGCTGCGCCCGGGACGCCTCGACCTCTTGCCGGGCGACGACGCCCTGGTCGGCGAGGTTGCTGTTGCGCTGATAGGCCTGGCGCGCGACTTCGGACTGGGCCGCGGCCGCGTCCGCGTCGGCGCGGAAGGTGGCCGCGTCGCCGCTCACGAGGCTGGCCAGGGGCTGGCCGATCCGAACGGACTGGCCGGGCGCCACCAGCACCCGTTCCACCCGTCCGCCGACAGACGCGGCGACGGCGGCGCGGGCGTCGATCATGGGTTCGACGCGACCGGAGAGCCGGGTCTCGGCGCCCCCGCCCCGACCGACGCCGACGACGACCAGATTGGCGGCCTGGGCCTGGGCGGCGCTGAGAGCGACGAAGCCCTCGGGCGCTTCGGCCTCGCCTTCGGCGTGACCGCCCTCCTCTTCGGCGTGACTGGCTTCGCCTTCAGCCGCCGCGCCTTCGGCGGCGGGCGGATCCGACCGTCCCATGGCGAGGTAAAGACCCCCGGCCCCGAGGATGACGAGGGCGGCGACCCCGCCGATCAGCAAGGTCTTGTTGGAAGTGCGCTTGCGCATCATTGGGCTCCTTGGAAGGGGGCGCGGCCGTCCTGGCGCGCGAGATCGATTTCCGCGCGGACCCGGGCGAGGCGGGCGTCCACGGCGGCGGTTCTGGCGTTGACCAGGGCGGTGCGGGTCGCGCGAAGCTCGAGCTGCGAGATCCGGCCCGCCTCGAAGCCAATCCGCGAGAGGCGGTAGGCTTCTTCGGCGGAGGTCACCCCGGCGTCGGCGGCGTTGACACGGCTCACCGAGGCGCGAAGGCGCGCCTGTGCTGCGGCCCGGTCCGCCTGGGCTTCCTGGCGGGCGGTCATCAGCCGGGCGTCGGCCGCCCTGAAGTCCGCCTGGGCGGCTTCGATGTTGCCGCGGTTCCGATCGAACAGCGGCAGGGGCAGGCTGAGGCCGAACGTCAGCGCCGTCGCGTCTTCCGCCTCGTAGCGGCGAAGACCGACGCTGGCGCTGACGTCCGGTCGCGACCGGGTGCGTTCGACCGCGATGCGGCTTTCGGCGGCCGAGCGCTCAGCCTCGGCCACGCGCACGGTCGGCGTCTGGTCCGTCGGCGAAAGGGCGGTCGCCGGCGCGAGGTCCAGCAAGCTGACGTCGATGGTCGTCACCGGCTCGGCGAGCATGGCCACCGCCGTGAGCCGGGCGAAGGCCGCGTCCCGTTCGGCGATGGCTTCGTCGAGACCGGCGCGCGCGGCGGCGGCTTCGCTCTCGCCCTGGATGCCGCGCAGAAGCGGCTCGCGCCCCTCCTCCACCAGCACCAGGGCCGCGCGGGCGTCGGCGAGGGTGAGGCTCAGGTTCTCCTCGGCCAAGGTCGCGCGCCGCTCGGCCGCCTCGGCGTCGGCGTAGACCAGCGCCAACCGTCCGGCGGCGTCGACCACGGCCAGGTCTCGTCGGAGCGAGGCGGTCCCGGCATCGGCGCGGGCCGCGTTGATGCGAGCCGTGCGTCGACCCCAGAGCTCAAGATCCTGAGTGATCGAGAGCGTGGTCTCGGCATTGCCGTAGCCAGAGAAGGGCCCGCTCCCGAACGCGTTCTCGGCATCGAGCGCGAGGGTCGGGTTGGGGCGGACACGCGCCTGGCGCGCCCGGGCTTCGGCGGCGTCCAGAAGCGCGCCGGCTTCCAGGGTGGCCGGGGTCTGGTCTAGCCGGGCGAGGAGCTCGGCGAACGAAGGCGCAGGGTCAGCCCACGCGGGGCTGGCCAGCACAGCCGCGATAGCGGTGAGCGCGCAGCCGACCGCGAAACGCGGCGGCCGGCGATATGAGGCAGGCATGATTCATCTTCCAGAGGGAGTGACACGAGAGAGCCCGCGCCGAAGCGCGGTCGTCGTGTCAGGCTCTGGGAGGGCGTTTCAGTCCGTCGGGCGCGATGGAGCCGAAGAGATCGCTCAGGGGCAAGGCGTGGAGCGGCCGGTCGAACGCCTGCAGAGGCAGGTCCTCGCCGACCGTCGTGCGAGCGGCGGCGGTATGATGGCAATGGCCGTGAGAGCAGATGCCGTGGTCCTTGCCGCCGGTGTGGTCGCCTTCGGCCGGATCGTGATCGACCAGGGCGTGGGCGGCGGGCGGTTCGGGCTGGCAGGTCGCTGCGTCAGCGATGGGCGCCACGAAGAAGGCGGCGGCGACGAAGGTCACCGCCAGAATCAACTTCGCCCATGTCACCATCGACCAGGTCATCGGCGGCTGCATACTTTCGTTCGCCCGTATCGGCAATCTGTTACACAGTACGCTGCTCCGGCGGCCCCGGCCTTGCGCGACGGGCAGGCGCTCCGACCCGCCCTGCTGCGACGACCGGTCACGCCGGATCGGGCCCGGCGGATCAAGCGCCCGCTCCAGGCAGGGCGGCGGACGAGCGAGCGGCCTCGCGGGTCTCGACCAGCGCCTGACGGGTGATCGACCAGGCGGATTGCAGGAAGATGAAGGCCAGCAGGGCGCCGGCGGCGAGATCGGGCCAGCGCGATCCCGTCAGCCAGACCAGACCGCCCGCCGCGGCGACGCCGAGGCTGTGGGCCAGGTCGTTGCGCGTACAGAGCCAGACCGATCGAACATTGGCGTCTCCGTCCCTGAAGCGCAGCAGCAAGGCGGCGGCGACCAGGTTGGCGGCGAAGCCGAATAGACCCAGGCCCGTGATCACGAAGCCCTCCGGGGCTGCCCCGGTCATGGCCCGCCAGACCGCGAAGCCGAGGACAGACAGCCCCAGCACGACCAGGCTGGCGCTCTTGGCGAGCGCCGCTCCCGCGCGCAGGCGCATCGATCGCCCGATGACCCAGAGGCTGACGGCGTAGGTGACGCTGTCGGCGAGGAAATCGAGCGCATTGGCGGCGAGCGCGGCCGATCCCTGCGCGAGGCTGCCGGCCAACACCGCAACGAAGCCGACGAGGTTGATGGCGATCACGGCCACCAGCACGCGGCGATAGGCCGGCGTGGCGCCGTCGAACTTTACGTCATGACCACAGCAGCCGGAGGTCGGGCGGCAGGAGGTTTCGGTCTGGTCCATGACCTCGGTCTACATCCTCTAGTCACTAGAGGATCAAGCGCCTATTTTCAGCCGATGACGCTCCCTTCCGCTCCGCATCTGACCATCGGCAAGCTCTCCGCCGCGACCGGCGTGAAGGTGCCGACCATCCGCTTCTACGAGCAGGCCGGGCTCCTGCCCGAGCCGCCGCGTACCGCCAGCGATCGTCGGCTCTACGACGAACCCGCACTGCGCCGGCTCGGCTTTATCCGGCACGCCCGCCAGTTGGGCTTCGACCTGGACGCTATCCGCTCGCTCCTCGACCTTGCCGATCACCCCGACCGCACCTGCAGTGACGCAAACGCCATCGCGGAACGGCACCTGGCCGATGTCACGGAGAAGATTCGGCAGTTACAGGCGCTTCAGACTGAACTTTCACGGATGACCACCGACTGTGCCGGCGGGCGAGTCTCGGCCTGCAAGGTCATCGAAGTCCTTCAGGACCGCGACTGCCGACACTAGGCAGACCGACAGTCAGGCGTTTGGTCGGGATTGGGGCGCAATCGCGATAGACGAGAGATCGTCCGCGGCGTCGATCGGAACCCCGGCCGCCTTGCGCTCGGAATAGCGGTCGACCAGCCGGGCGGCGTGAGGCCGGGTCAGGATCGTGAAGCGGACCAGCTCCTCCATCACGTCGACGATGCGCTCGTAGTAGGCGGACGGCTTCATCCGCCCGGCGTCGTCGAACTCCTGGAAGGCCTTGGCCACGCTCGATTGGTTGGGGATGGTGATCATCCGCATCCAGCGACCGAGCAGCCGCAGGGTGTTGACGGCGTTGAAGCTCTGCGACCCGCCGGAGACCTGCATGACGGCCAGGGTCCGGCCCTGGGTCGGGCGCACGCCGCCCATGCTCAGGGGCAGATGGTCGATCTGCAGCTTCATCAGGCCCGAGACCTGGCCGTGCCGCTCCGGACTGCACCAGACCATGCCCTCGGACCACAGGGCGTGCTGGCGCAGTTCGCGCACCGCCGGGTGGTCATCGTCGCCGGGCGACCCCGGAAGGGGCAGGTCCGACGGATCGAAGATGCGGGTTTCGCATCCCATCCACTGCAGCAGGCGGGCCGCCTCCTCGACGCAGAAGCGCGAATAGGACCGTTCGCGCAGCGATCCGTACAGGAGCAGGATCCGGGGCGGATGGTCGTGCGGCCCCAGACCGCGAGCCGGATCGGTCGACAGATAGGCCTTGTCCAGGGCCGGCAGATGATCCGGATCGGGTAGCGCTCGCAGGCGGTCGAAGGTCATCAGAGATCCTTGGTCAGATAGGCCGCCGACGCCGGGCAGAGCCCCGCGAACTCGCGGGTCCGCCGGATCGCCTCCGGCGCCGTCTGGCGGTCCGCCACCCGGTAGCCGTGCCGGGTGAAGAAGGGCTCGGCCGTCGTGGTGAGCAGATGCAGGCGGGCGCCGCCCATGTGGCCGGCGACGATCTCGGCGGCGGCGAGCACCCGGGCTCCCAGGCCGCGCGCCTTCCGGTCGGCGAGGACGACCAGGGAACGCAGCAACAGGTCGCGCCCCTCCCCTTCCAGTCCGACGTAGCCGACGACGGCGCCGTAGTGATCGGCGCTGAAGTAGCGGCCGGCGTCGGGCGCGGGCAGGCCTTCGCCCCGCAGCGCGGCGATCAGGCCGGCGTCGGTCGGCTCGATCAGATAGAGGACCACCATCACCCGGCGTCCGCCGACGGGACCGTGTCCGGGAACCAGCGCCGGCCCATCCAGAGGGCGACCGACACCAGCAGGATCAGCACCGGCACCTCCACCAGCGGGCCGATGACGGCGGCGAAGGCGACCGGCGACGCCAGGCCGAAGGCCGCGATGGCGACCGCGATGGCCAGCTCGAAATTGTTCGAGGCCGCGGTGAAGGCCAAGGCCGTGGTGCGCGGGTAGTCGGCCTCGATCAGCTTGCCCATCAGGAAGCTGACGACGAACATGACGAGGAAGTAGATCGTCAGGGGAATGGCGATGCGCAGGGCGTCGAGCGGCAGGGCCACGACCTCTCCGCCCTTGAGGCTGAACATGGCCACGATGGTGAAGAGCAGCGCGATCAGGGTGATCGGCCCGATTCGCGGCAGGAAGCGGCGCTCGTACCAGTCGGCGCCCTTGCGGGCGATCAAACTGCGGCGGGTCAGGAACCCCGCCAGGAACGGCACGCCGAGATAGACCAGCACGGCTCCGGCGATGGTCCAGACGCTGACGTCCACCACGCTGCCCTGCAGGCCGAACAACGGCGGCAGGACGGTGAGGAAGACCCAGGCGTAGAGGCTGAAGAACAGGATCTGGAAGATCGAGTTGAAGGCCACGAGACCGGCCACATACTGGTTGTCGCCGCGCGCCAGCTGGTTCCAGACCAGCACCATGGCGATGCAGCGCGCCAGGCCGATCAGGATCACGCCGGTCATGTACTCCGGCTGATCGCGCAGGAAGATCACCGCCAGGGCGAACATCAGCACCGGACCGAGAACCCAGTTCTGGATCAGGGACAGAGCCAGCACCCGCTTGTCGGCGAACACGCGCGGCAGGGCCTCGTAGCGGACCTTGGCCAGCGGCGGGTACATCATCAGGATCAGGCCGATGGCGATCGGGATGTTGGTGGTCCCGACCGACAGGCTGTCGACCCAGGCGGGCAGGCCCGGCACCACGGTTCCGAGCAGGACGCCCAGCGCCATGGCGGCGAAGATCCATACCGTCAGCCAGCGGTCGAGGAACGACAGGCGGCGCGGCGGAGCGGCGGGCGCGTCGGTCATCTCGCCACCCGCTGGCCGTCCGCGTCGATTACGACCTCCCCGTCTTCCTTGGTGAAGGGCTTCAGGTTCTCGGCCGGCAGCAGGTCCAGCACGGCCTCCGACGGGCGGCACAGGCGGACCGCAAGGGGGCTGACCACGATCGGACGGTTGAGCAGGATCGGATGGGCCTCGATCGCATCGAGCAACTGGTCATCCGTCAGGGCGGGATTCTCGAGACCCAGTTCGGCGAAGGGCGTGCCCTTCTCCCGCAGCAGGTCGCGCAGCGGGGCACCGGTCCGCTCCGCCAGCCAGGCGACCATGGCGCGCGACGGCGGGGTCTTGAGATACTCGACCACATGAGGCTCGATCCCGACGTGGCGGATCAGCTCTAAGGCGTTGCGAGACGTCCCGCAGGCGGGGTTGTGATAGATGACGACGTCCATGGCGTCCTCAGGGACAGCAAGGCGCGAGTTCTGCCAGAAGCGGCTCGCACAGGTCCGCCCTGCCCCCGCAGCAGTCCTTGAGCAGGAACAGGACCAAATCGCGAAGGCGGTCCAGATCGGCGCGGTAGATGATCGACCGGCTGCGACGCTCCGACTTGATCAACCCCGCCCGGGTCAGGACGCCGAGATGGGACGACAGCGTGTTGGCCGGGATGGCCAGATGGTTGGAGATGTCACCGGCCGCCAGACCGTCGGGCTCGTGGCGGACCAAAAGGCGAAACGCCTCCAGTCGCGTTGATTGCGCCAAGGCCGCAAGAGCGAGAATCGAGGTTTCGGTTTCCATATTTCTGAATTAGTAGAAATATGGAAATATTCAAGCTGCTCATCCTCACACGGGCCGCAAATCTACGGTGGAGAGGGTACGGCTAGGCCTGTAGCAACCTTTCGAGTTCGATTCCCCGCAGCAAAAGCGGAGATATCGATGGGCCAGACCACCCCGCCCCTGCGGCGCACGATCAAGAAGCCTGAACTGCACCAGATGGTGCCGCTCGCCGACAGCACCATCTGGGAGATGGAGCGCCGGGGCGAGTTTCCGAAGCGGTTCCTCCTGACGCCCCGCTGCGTGGTCTGGGACCTGGCCGAGGTCGAGGCCTGGCTCGAGCGCCGCCGCAACCAGCCGATCCACCGCGCGGCGCCGCCCGACGTCCGCCGACGCATCACCCGACCCGTCAGAACTTCGGATCGAAGCGAGGCCCCTCTCCCTCCGGCACACTGAGCACCGGCGTGAACGTCCGCCCGGCCTCCCAGGCCTCGACCGCGTCTGACCACTGCTGCGCCATGTGCCGTCGCTGCATCTCGAACTCCGCCTTGTTGTAGACGCCGCGCGACGACCGCTCCTCGTGAGCCAAGCCCTTTTCGATCCAGTCCGAGTTGAAGCCCATCTCGTGCAGCAGGGTGGAGGCTGTCCGCCGCAGGTCGTGCACCGTGAACGGCTCCAACGGCAATCCCCGCTTCTTCGCCAGTTCGGCGATGGCGGAGGTCACACGATTGAAGGTCGCCCGCGACATCGGCGCGTCCGCGTCGTAGCGGGAGGGCAGGATGTATTTGGAGTTCCCGGCGCAGGTCTTCAGGGCGATCAGGATGTCGAGCATCTGCGTCGACAGATAGACGTTGTGGGGCCGGGAGCGCTTCATCCGCGCGGCCGGGATGGACCAGACCGCGTTCTCGAAATCTACCTCCGGCCAGACGCCGTCCTGCAGTTCGCTCTTTCGCACCATGCTGAGCAGGATGAACTTCAACCCGAGCCGGATGGTCGGCAGGGTCGCCACCTCTCCGAGAAGCCCCAGCATGATGCGGATCTCGCTCGGCGACAGGCTGCGGTCTCGCGGCCGGAAGGTCGCGATCGACGCCGGCCCGACGCCGTCCGCCGGATTGTCGATCTTCTCCCCGTGCAGGATGGCCCAAGCGTAGATCTGTTTGACGATGTCGCGCACATGGATCGCCGTCGCCGGCGCGCCGCGGTCCACGATGGTCTTGCAGTGCGCCCGGATGTCGTCGGGAGTGATCTCGCTGAGCAGGCGGTTTCGCCACTGCGGCAGAACCTCGCGATTGAAGATCGATCGGCGCATGTTCCGGGTGCTGTCCGCCATGGGCGCGGTGTCCATCCAGCGCTGGGCGACATGCTCGAAGCTGCGCGCTTCCTTCAACCGGCGCTTGGCGCGCTGCTTCTCCAAGGCAGGCGACACGCCGTCCGCGATGGTCCGCTTGATCTCGAACAGACGTTCCCGCGCCTGCGACAGGCTCAAACCTCCCCGCCCGTAGCGCCCCAGGGTGAGCGTCTCTCGCCGACCGTTGAAGCGGTAGTCGTAGCGGAACGAGATCGCTCCCCCAGGCGAGATGTAGGCGTATAAGCCGTCCCTGTCGGTACTCTTGTAAGGCTTTGATTTTGGCTTCAAATTCTTCAGAGCGGCATCGGTAAGCACGGTAAAATCTCCTCGCACCGGACAGGCCCGGAAATCGGCGGTTCGAGGTCGATATTTTCTCGCCTTTTCAGCGTCTTGCTTGAAAGGAATACCGTCATCGGCTCGCCGTGGCCCAGACGGTATGAGCCGGAATCCATGGGAGCAACGGAGCGCGATACCGTCAGACAGGTCGGCATCACGAAAAAAAGACCCTCCGAAAGGCTTCGAAGGGTCTCGACAGAATTCACTTTTGCGTCAGTACCTTACGGCGCGTATCGGAAGCGTTCTCGAAAGCTCCCGAAAGGCCCGAATTATTCCCACTCGATGGTTCCTGGCGGTTTGGACGTGACGTCATAGACCACCCGGTTGACGCCCCGCACCTCGTTGATGATCCGCGTCGCCGTGCGCGCCAGAACGTCCCAAGGGAATTGATAGAAGTCCGCCGTCATGCCGTCGGTCGAGGTGACGGCGCGCAGGGCCAGCACCTTCTCATAGGTCCGCGCGTCGCCCATGACACCGACCGTCTTGACCGGCAGCAGCACGGCGAAGGCCTGCCAGATCTGATCGTACAGGCCCGCCTTGCGGATCTCGTCCAGATAGATGGCGTCGGCCTGTTGCAGGGTCTCGACGGCGTCCGGCGTGATCTCGCCCGGAATGCGGATGGCCAGGCCGGGTCCGGGGAACGGATGGCGGCCCACGAAGGCGTCGGTCAGGCCCAGTTCGCGGCCCAGGGCGCGCACCTCGTCCTTGAACAGTTCGCGCAACGGCTCGACCAGTTTCAGCTTCATATAGTCGGGCAGGCCGCCGACGTTGTGGTGGCTCTTGATCACCGCCGAAGGGCCGCCCGAGGCCGAAACGCTCTCGATCACGTCGGGATACAGCGTCCCCTGGGCCAGAAATTCGGCCCCCTCGATCTTGTTCGCCTCACGGTCGAAAACGTCGATGAAGATCTTGCCGATGGTCTTGCGCTTGGTCTCAGGGTCCGAAACCCCGGCCAGGGCGCCCAGGAATTCCGCGGATGCGTCAACGTGGATCAGCGGAATGTTATAGTGTTCTCTGAACAGGGTCGTGACCTGTTTCGCCTCGTCCTTGCGCAGCAGGCCGGTGTCCACGAAGACGCAGGTCAACTGGTCGCCGATGGCCTCGTGGATCAGCACCGCCGCCACCGAACTGTCGACCCCGCCCGACAGGCCGCAGATGACCTTGCCCTGGCCGACCTGGGCGCGGATCTTTTCGATCTGTTCGTCGCGATAGGCGGCCATGGTCCAGTCGCCGGTCAGGCCCGCGATCCGATGGGTGAAATTCTTCAGGATCGTCGCCCCGCGCGGCGTGTGCATCACCTCGGGGTGGAACTGCACGCCATAGATCTTGCGGCCCTCGTCGGCGATGGCGGCGAAGGGCGCGCCCTCGCTGACGGCGATGACCTCGAACCCCGGCGGGATGGCGGTGACGCGGTCGCCGTGGCTCATCCACACCGGCTCGCCCTGACCCACTTCGGCCAGGCCCGCGAACAGCGGGTTGGCCTTCTGGATGGTGATCTCGGCGCGGCCGAACTCGCGATGGTGGCCGCTCTCGACCTTGCCGCCCAACTGGGCGCAGATCGCCTGTTCGCCGTAGCAGATGCCCAGCACCGGCACGCCCGCCTCGAACAGGGCCGGATCGGCGCGCGGGCTTTCCGCCTCGGTGGTCGAGGCCGGGCCGCCCGACAGGATGATCGCCTGGGGCGACATCGCCGCCAAGGCCGCGCCCGCCTTGTCGAACGGATGGATCTCGCAATAGACCCCCGCCTCGCGCAGGCGCCGGGCGATCAACTGGGTCACCTGGCTGCCGAAATCGACGATCAGGACCTTCTGGTGGGCGGACGGCTGGGTCATGGGATCGATTCCGATGGACGCGAATGGGCGAGGTCTTGGCCGTCGTCGGCCGGGATTTCAAGCAGGGCCAGGCCGCACGACCGCAGGCCGTCGCCCAGGCGGTCCAGCGCCGCCGCCAGGTTCTCGTCCACCTGATGCAGCGTGCCGGTCCAGTCGCTGAGCGCCTTCAGCTCGGCCCGGCCGTCGGACACGCCGCGCAGGGCCGCCAGCGGAACGCCGAACGTCTGGGCCGCCCGCAACAGCGCCCAGGTCTCCATGTCCACCATGTCGGCGTCGATGTCGTCATAGGCGGCGCCCGACACCACATCGGCCCCGGTCGACAACCGCGCACGCGGCACGCCGGGAATGGGACACGGCAGGGGCAGGACCGCGGGCAGATCCAACAGGGGCGTCACGCCCTTTTCAAACCCTAGCGCGCTGGCGTCCATGTCGCGATAGCCGACCGACGACGCCTGATAGACCGCCGCATGGTCCAGTGTCGGCGATCCGCACGATCCCAGGGACACGATCAGGTCCGGCGTCTGGCCTTGGGCCTCCAGCCTGGCCAGGGCGGCGGTCAGGGCCACGGCCGCCTCGACCGGGCCGATGCCGGTCATCAAGGGGTCGATCCGCGCCCGCAGATGCGCGCCGTATTCGGCCGGCGCCGCCATCACCGGCAGAACGACGACATCGCCGTATCGCTCCAGCCTCATGCCGTACGCTCGTACAGGGCCGCGAAGAAGCCGTCGGTGTTCGTACTGGCGGGCGACAGGCGCAGGCGATTCCCCTCCCCCAAGGGAGGGGAAGCGAACAGCGCCACCGGCCGGAACTGCGGATGCGCGGCTTCAAAGGCGTCGGCGCTGGCCTCGTTCTCGCGGCTCAGCATCGAACAGGTGACGTACAGCAGCCGCCCGCCCGGCCGCACCAGCTTGGCCGCCTGGCCCAGGATGCGCACCTGCAGGGCGTGCAGCCGCTCGACCTCGTCGGCCGTCAGCCGCCAGGCCTCTTCGGGCCGTCGCCGCCAGGTGCCCGAGCCGCTGCACGGCGCATCGACGAAGACCAGATCGGCCTGACCGTTCAGATCCTCCATGCCGCCGCCGTTCTGGCCCAGCAGACGCAGCTCGGCCTCGACGCCCGCGCGCGCCAGCCGGGGTCGGATGTTGTCCAGCCGTTTCTGCACGACGTCGCCGGCGATCAGCGTCCCCTGCCCGGCCATCGCCTGCGCCAGGCCCAGGGTCTTGCCCCCGCCCCCGGCGCAATAGTCGACCACCGTCATGCCCGGCGCGGCCCCGGCCAGGGCGCAGACGATCTGGCTGCCCTCGTCCTGGATTTCGATGCGGCCGTCCTTGAAGGCTTCGGTCGCCTGGATGTTCGGCGGCGGCTCAGAGACCAGGCGCAGACCCACAGGCGACCACGGCGTCAACGTCGCCTCCAGCCCAGCCTCGGCCAGTTCGGCGCGCACGGTCTCGACATCCGTCTTCAGCGTATTGACCCTCAGGTCGATGGGCGCGCGCGGCGCCATCAGCCCCTCGGCCTCCTCGGTCCAGCGGTCGCCGAAGGTCGCCTTGAAATCCTCGACCACGAAGGCCGGCAGGCCGGCCGCAACCCAGCCCGGCAGCTCGCCCTCGCCCGCCGCCGTCAGCCGCGACCGCTCCTGTTTCGACAACGGCCGGGGACCATAGCCCTCGCCTGAATGCAGGGTCTCGATCTCATCCAGCGCCAGGCCGTCGATCAGGCTCAAGGAGCCGATCACCAGCGCCCGCCCGTCCTCGCGCCCGCCCATGGCCCAGCTCAGCCGGGCGCGGGCGCGCAGCACCTTATAGACCCGGTCGGCGATGGCCTTGCGGTCCTTGGACCCGGCATAGCGATTGGCCTGGCCCCAGGCCTTCAGCACCGCCTCGGCCGGTTGGCGGCCCTGGGCGATGGAGTCCAGAACCGAGGCGGCGGCGGCGAGACGGGCGGCTGGGGTCACGGAACCTCGATCAGACGAACAGGGCGGCGATGACCATGATCAGTCCGGCCAGGCTCACCACCCAGGCCAGCGACCGCACATAGGCGACGCCGAAGGCGTAGAGCGGCAGATAGACCAGCCGCCCGAAGAAATAGAGGTGCGTCCCGACGAAGGTCAGTTGGCTGTCCACGCCCTCGATCCGCGCCATGATCACGGCGGCGGCGAAGATCGGCAGGGTCTCGAACAGATTGGCCTGCGCCCGCATCAACCGGCCCGCCAGAGGTCCCGGCGGCGGGGTTTCGCCGTCGCGGGCGCCGGCGTTCCACTTCATGCCCAGCTCGCGAGTGCGCGCCGACGCGGCCCACAGAATCTGGACCAGGGCCAACACCAGGGTGAAGGCCAGCATGATGAACTCAGGCGTCATATCCATGGTCTCGACCCTCCCCGGTCAGCCCTGACGATAGTTGGGCGCCTCACGCGTGATCATCACGTCGTGGACATGGCTTTCGCGCAGGCCCGCGCCGGTGATGCGCACGAAGCGCGCCCGGTCTTGGAAGTCGGCGATGGTCGCGGCGCCGACATAGCCCATGGCGGCGCGCAGGCCTCCGACCAGTTGGTGGATCACCGGCGCGATCGGTCCCTTGTAGGGGGTCTGACCCTCGATGCCCTCGGGCACCAGCTTCTGGGTCTCGACCTCTTTCTGGAAATAGCGGTCGGCCGAGCCTTGGCCCATCGCCCCCACCGAACCCATGCCGCGGTACGACTTGTAGGACCGGCCCTGGTACAGGAAGACCTCGCCGGGGCTTTCGTCGGTTCCAGCGAACATCGAACCCATCATGGCGCACGAGGCGCCCGCCGCGATGGCCTTGGCCAGGTCGCCCGAATATTTGATCCCGCCGTCGGCGATGATCGGCACGCCCGTGCCCCTGGCCGCGCGAACCGCCTCCATGATGGCCGTCAGTTGCGGCACGCCCACGCCCGCGACGATGCGGGTGGTGCAGATGCTGCCGGGACCGATGCCCACCTTCACCGCGTCGGCGCCCGCGTCGATCAGGGCGCGCGCGGCGTCATAGGTGGCGACGTTGCCGGCCACGACCTGAAGACGGTTGGACTCGCGCTTCACCCGCTCGACCGCGCGGGCGACCTGGATGGAGTGGCCGTGGGCGGTGTCGATCACCACCACGTCCACGCCGGCCTCGGCCAGGGCCATCGACCGTTCATAGCCGCTGTCGCCGACGGTGGAGGCGGCGCCGACCAGCAAACGGCCCTGCTCGTCCTTGGCGGCGTGGGGGAAGGCCTGGGCCTTCTGGATGTCCTTCATGGTGATCAGGCCGACGGCGCGGTCTTGCTCATCGACCACCACGACGCGTTCGATCTTGCGGTCGCGCAGAATGGCGACCGCCTCTTGCCGCCCCGCGCCTTCGCGCACGGTGAACAGCGGCCCGGTGGTCATCAGTTCGGCGGCCTTGCGGTTCAGGTCGCTCTCGAACCGCATGTCGCGGTTGGTCAGCATCCCAACCAGTTTGCCGGACTTGGGATCGACCACCGGGAAGCCGGTGATCTTCTTGCCCGCCGTGATCTCGCGCACCTGGCCCAGGGTGGTGTCCGGCGTCACGGTGACGGGGTTCACCACCATGCCGCTTTCATAGCGTTTCACCTGGCGGACCTGATCGGCCTGCTGCTCGACCGTCAGATTGCGGTGCAGCACGCCCAATCCGCCCGTCTGCGCCATGGCGATCGCCAGGCGCGCCTCGGTCACCGTATCCATGGCCGACGAGGCCAGCGGGATGTTCAACTTGATGTCGCGCGTCAGCCGGGTCGAGGTGTCCGCGTCGGCGGGCATGACCTCGGAAGGACCGGGTTCAAGCAAAACATCGTCGAAGGTCAGCCCTTCGCGTATCTCCATCAGGAGCCTCCGTTTTGCGGGCCGCGTATAACGTGTCGCACCGCGCAACGGCAAGGGCCAACTGCGCATGTCGCGTCTTCAGTCGCCGAAGACGAAATATCCGGTGTTGGAACAGCCCGGTCTCACCCGATCCAACCGCCCATCCCGGCCGATGCACATGGGTGTTTTCAGACCCATGGCTTCGACGGCCGCGGGCGAGGCCTTCCATATCACCCGGTCGCCGCGCACGCCGATCATGCCCACGTCGTTGAACCGGCCCAGATTGTTGCGGCTCGGATTGCCCACGCTGACCACGATGACGCCGTAGTCGGGATCGTCGTCGTCCCGGTACAGGCGCACTCGCGGCCGCCCCCTCACGAAGGCCTCCGCCCCGCCCGCCATCACGTCCCCAGGCTGGACGGACGCCAACAGCGCCGGACCCGCGACCGCGTCTCGCTCTCGCTCCGCATTCAGCGCGGGCAACAGGACCCCGAAAGGCAGCAGGGCCAGTCCCTGTACAAAACCCGCCGAATCGAACGGCCGCGGCCGTGTCGTCGCGGGCGGGATCGGCCTGGGTTCGCAGCGGGTGAAGACGACCGAGCCGATCGGCGCCAGGCCTGTGGTTCGATCCGCAAAGGCGGCCCCGTCCGACAGGGGCAGACGCCCCGTCGCCACGGACCAGTCGGTCACCGCCCCGCCCTGTCGAAAACGCTCGACCATCTGACGATGCGACTCGCGCGGCGGCGCGGGCGCGGTGCGGCGCATCGGCGGCTCGCGCACCGCGACCAGCCCGCCGTCACGGAACACGAAGCGCGCACGCGTGCGCAGGCTCTGCAAACCGATGCCCCCGTCGAACGTCGGCGCAACGCCGACCTGGGTCGCGCATCGCATCCCCTCCGGCGCCGGCGGCCGAAAGGCGTCGCCGGGATAGACCTCCACGCGCCGACCGTTCTCGACGATGACCACCGGCTCGATCCCCGTTGGTCCAGATGAACCCAGGGCGCGGGCCACTTCGGTCGGAGACCGCCCCATCAAGGATGCGACCGGCGTGTCCTGCGGCGCGGCGCCCTGAAGCAGAAGCATGGCCGCCAGCGGGATCATCGCTTGTTCAGCGCTACCCAATAGACTTCCGAACTGCCCTTGCGGCTCGACTGCGGCTTGACCGTCTTCACGGTCTCGAAATGCTCGCGCAGGTCGGCCAGCACGCCGTCGGCGTCGCCGCCCTGGAAGCTCTTGGTCACGAAGGCGCCGCCCGGCCGCAGGGTGCGAATCGCGAAGTCGGCGGCGATCTCGATCAGGGCGATGATCTTCAAATGGTCGGTCTGGCGGTGGCCGATGGTGTTGTGCGCCATGTCCGACAGCACCAAATCCGGCGCCCCGCCGACCAGGTCGATCAGCCGCCGATCCACCCCCGGCTCGGTGAAGTCGGCCTGGATCAGCTCGGCCCCCGCGATGTGTTCGATGGGCAGAAGATCGACCCCCGCCACGGCCGCCGCCCCGCGTTTCAGCGCCACCTGCACCCAGCCGCCGGGCGCCGCACCCAGGTCGATGACCCGCGAGCCGGGCCGGATCAGGCGATATTTGTCGTCGATCTCCATCAGCTTGAAGGCCGCGCGGCTGCGCCAGCCCTCGGCGCGCGCGCGCTCGGACCAGGTGTCGGCCAACTGGCGCTTGATCCATTGCTGGCTGGACATCGACTTCTTGTCGGCGGTCTTGATCTTCTGGCCCATGCCGCGCCCGGCGGCGGTTCCGCCCGTGGGCGGGCGCACCATGCGGCGGCGTTCCGGCGGCTTTTCGTCTTGGCTCATGAGGCACCCTATCTCATTCCGCTCATCCCGGCGAAAGCCGGGACCCAGTGATTTGGGCGATGGCCGTCGAAAGGTCGCCCTCCATCGTCCATCCCGACCATCAGTGTTTCCTCGAAAGGACTGGGTCCCGGCTTTCGCCGGGATGAGCGGAGAGGTAAGAGCACCCAACTTCAATCAGGAGCGCCCGATGGCCGACACCCTCACCTTCACCGTCGATACCGGCGCCGGAACCGGCGACGTGGTCATCAAGCTGCGTCCCGACCTGGCTCCCGGCCACGTCGCCCGCATCACCGAACTGGCCCAGGAAGGCTTCTACGACGGCGTGGTCTTCCACCGCGTCATCCCCGGCTTCATGGCCCAGGGCGGCGACCCGACCGGCACCGGTTCGGGCGGCTCCAAGAAGCCGAACCTGAAGCAGGAGTTCTCGGCCGAACCGCACGTGCGCGGCGTCTGCTCCATGGCCCGCACCTCGGACCCCAACAGCGCCAATTCGCAGTTCTTCATCTGCTTCGACGACGCCACCTTCCTGGACCGCCAGTACACCGTCTGGGGTCAGGTCGAGTCCGGCATGGAGCACATCGACGCCCTGCCCAAGGGCGAGCCGCCCCGCAGCCCCGGCAAGATCGTCACGGCGACGGTCGACTAATCGCCATGATCTCCGGTGCGGTTCGTCAGGACCTGTTGGCCCGCTACAACGAGCCGCACCGCGCCTATCATACGTTCGCCCACATCGAAGACTGCCTGGCCCAGGTCGAAGCCTCGACCGACCTGTCTCAGAGCCAGCGAAACCTTCTGACTCTCACGGCCTGGTTTCACGACGCGATCTACGACCCGACACGGAAAGATAATGAGGCCGAGAGCGCCCGGCTCGCCGTCCAGGCCCTGATGGCCGAAGGATGCTCCCCGGCTGACATCGCCGAGGTCGAGCGCCTGATCCTGCTGACCGCCGGCCACACGGTCGGGTCGGACGACATCCTCGGCGCCCGGCTGGTGTCCATCGACCTGTCGATCCTTGGCGCTGAGCCAGCCCGGTACGACGCCTACGCCGACGCCATAAGGTTCGAGTACGGTCATGTGCCGGACGCCCTGTATCGTCCCGGCCGAGCGGCGGTCATGAGCCGGTTCCTGGAAGCGAACCTCCTCTTCCCGGACCCGGTCTGGGCGGAAAGGCTGGATCGTCAGGCTCGCGCCAATCTGAAGCGCGAGATCGCCCTTCTGACGGCCTGATCAGTCCCCCGCCCACCAGCGCATGCGCACCGGATAGCCGCGTCCGCCAACCGTCAGGGTTCCGGTCAGCACCGGAGCCTCGTCGCCGAGGTTGCGTTTCGATTCCGCCAGCCTTCCGGCGTCCAGATCGCCCTGGAGACGCACCGGTCCCAACCGTTCCGACCGTCCCTCGAACACCACCCTTGCGTTCGTCACCCGATAGCGGGTCGGCAGGATGCGGTCGCGGCCGCTGCGGCTTTCGCCCAGCTCGGTCTGGACCATGGGGCTGTCGCGGTCCTCGAACTCGATCATCAGGGGCGCGAAGACGCCGTCGCGCCGCCCCTGCTCCCAGGCCTGGAAATCGGCCTTCTGCCCCATGAACAGGTGGTGGAAGACCCAACCGTCCACGCTGACCTCGTCCGTCGGCAGGTAATAGCCCGACTGTTCCGCGTCGATGTCGTGGTGGAAATCGGCGGCGATGTCGCGCGACGGTCCCGCATCGCCGCCGCCTTCGCGTGGGGCGGGCGGCTGACAGGCGGTCAGAACCAGGGCGGCGGCCGTCAGAACAACAAGGCGGCGCATCAACGGCTCACGGCAGGCGGGCGAGCACATGCAGCCAGCCTTCGGCCTGTGCGAAATCGACCGCCTCGAACAGCGGGATGGCGATCAGGAAGGCCAGGCCGTCACGCAGGGTCAACAGGAAGAAGGCGGGGCGGATGGTCAGTTCGTCCTCATCGCGCCAGGCCTTGAATCGCGGCCAGAACCGCGGCGTCCGCGCGGTGTAGGCGGCGTAGACGTCGCCGAATCGACCCATCAGCCACGCCTCCTCCTTGCGTACGGTGGCGCGGAAGATCAGCCAGGCGACGACCACGAACAACACGGCGATGGTCAGTTGCCCGGTCTGAGCGCCGATGCCGAATGCGCCGAAGAAGCTGAAGATATAGAGCGGGTTGCGGCTCAGCGAATAGGGACCGCGATCGACGATCTCGACCTTCTTTCGGCCGCCGATATACAGCGAGCACCAGGCCCGTCCGACGATCGCCACGGCGATGGCCGCCAGCCCCGCCCATTCCAGGGCTTCATGCCAATTTCCATCGACGCCGTCCGGCGACTGCGTGAAGAACGTCGCCCCGATCAGCATCATGCCGATCGCCAACACCGCGATCTTTCGCAACTTCTGCACCGCTTGCAGGTCGAAGGCGGACGGCGAAATGACAGACATGACCCAACGCTCCGTTTCGCTGAACGAAACGGCGTAACGGCCGCGCTTTCAAGTTCTATCTTTGCGAGCGTGTCGCGTCAGCGGTCCAAAGACCGGTCCAGCGCCTGGAAACCGGCCCAGGCCAGCTCGGTCGCGCTGATGAAGACCGACGGGGTGACCTTGTCGAAATCGTCGGTCGGGCGGTGATAGTCGGGGTGATAGTTCACGCCGAAATACAGGAAGGGCACGCCCGCGCGGTGGAAGGCGCCGTGGTCGGACGCCATGACCCAATTGTCCTCGCCCTTGTCTTCCGGCGTGTCCTTGCCGAAGGCCAGGGCGACCGCGCCGTTGGCCGGGATCGGCTCCAGGATCGGGCGCAGGTTCGGGTGCTGATAGGTGCCGGTGACCCACAACTTGCCGTCCGTCTCGGCGCGCGCGGTCATGTCGTAGTTGATGTTCAGGGCGATGGCGCTCAGCGGGAACGGCGGCGCCTCGACGAAGTGGCGGGCGCCCAGCAGCCCCCTCTCCTCGCCGTCCAGGGCCACGATCAGCACGCTGTGCTCGGGCGGCGCGGCCTTCAGCCGGGCGGCGATCTCCAGCATGGTGGCCACGCCCGAGGCGTTGTCGTCGGCGCCGTTGTAGATCTCGCCGTTCTTGATCCCCTCATGGTCATAGTGGGCGGTGATGACGATGTAGCGGTCGGTCGCCCGCGTGCCGGGGATCAGGCCCAGAACGTTGACGCCGTTATAGGTGACGCTGGTCCCGTCGCGCCGGGTCAGGGTCGATTCGAACGGCTGCAGCCGCCCCATGGCCGGGGCGACGATCCCCAGGGCCTCCATCCGGCCGACCAGATAGTCGCGCGCCATCTCGCCGCCCGGCGTGCCGACGCCGCGCCCGGCCATGTCGTCGGCCGACAGGATGCGCAGATCGTCGATCAACTGGGCGTAACGATCCGGCTTGGGCGCCTCGGGCGCGGCCGGGGTCTCGACCGGCGCCGTGCTCATGCAGGCGGCCAGGGCCAGGGCGGTCATCGAGACCAGGGCGAAACGGGCGGCGGTCGGGCGCATGGAGGCTCCAGAATAAGGTGCGGGGCGGACCTTATCGGTCCCGACGCCCGCCGTCAGCTTAACGTCCTGTCATGGCGGCGCTAGAAGCTGAACTCCTCGTCCGCCGTTGCGATTCCATGCCCCAGACGTCCGTCGATCAACTGACCGAAGACCAGGCCCGCGAGGAACTGGCGCGTCTGGCCGCCGACCTGGCCCGGCACGACCTGCTGTATCACCAGAACGACGCGCCCGAGGTCTCGGACGCCGACTACGACGCCCTGAAGGCGCGCAATGCGGCCATCGAGACCCGTTTTCCCGACCTGGTCCGGCCCGACAGCCCCAGTCTGAAGGTCGGCGCCGAGGCCTCCAGCCAGTTCGCGCCCGTCCGCCACGGCGTGCCGATGCTCAGCCTGGACAACGCCTTCGACGATCAGGACATCGCCGACTTCGTGGCCCGCATCCGCCGCTTCCTGCGCCTGGACGACAAGGCGCCGCTGGCCTTCGTCGCTGAGCCGAAGATCGACGGCCTGTCCGCCAGCCTGCGCTATGAGAACGGGGTCCTGGTGCGCGGCGCCACGCGCGGCGACGGCAAGACCGGCGAGGATGTGACCGCCAATCTGAAGACCATCGCCGACATCCCCCAGCGCCTGTCCGGCGCGGGCTGGCCCGAGGTAATCGAGGTGCGCGGCGAGGTCTATGCCCCCAATGACGCCTTCGACGCCTTCAACGCCGCGGCCGAGACCGAGGGCCGCCGCACCTACGCCAACCCCCGCAATTTCGCCGCCGGTTCGCTGCGTCAGAAAGATCCGACCGTCACGGCGGCTCGGCCGTTATGCTTCTTCGCCTATGCCTGGGGCCAGGTGTCGGCGCCCTTCGCCGACAGTGAGTGGGAGGGCCTGGAGAGACTGCGCGACTGGGGGTTCCAGACCCCCGACGTCTGGCGCGCGCCAGGCCGGGATCAAGACCAGGATCAGGACCCCGCCGAACGGCTGATCCAGATCTATCAGGCCCTTCAGGCCCAGCGCGCGACGCTGAACTACGACATCGACGGCGTGGTCTATAAGGTCGACCGCCAGGATTGGCAGGACCGCCTGGGCTTCATCGCCCGTAGCCCCCGCTGGGCCATCGCCCACAAATTCCCGGCCCAGCAAGCCCAGACCCTGCTGGAGGACATCGACATCCAGGTCGGCCGCACCGGCTCCCTGACGCCCGTCGCCCGCCTGCACCCCGTCACGGTCGGCGGCGTGGTGGTGCGCAACGCCACCCTGCACAACGAAGACGAGATCGCCCGCAAGGACGTGCGCATCGGCGACACCGTCATCCTGCAACGCGCGGGCGACGTGATCCCTCAGATCCTGGGCGTGGTGATGGACAAACGTCCCGTCGACGCCCGACCCTATGCCTTCCCGACCCACTGTCCGGTCTGCGGCTCCGAAGCCGTGCGCGAGGGCGGCGAGGTGCGGCGTCGCTGCACCGGCGGCCTGATCTGCGGCGCCCAGAGATTGGAGCGGCTCAAGCATTTCGTGTCGCGTCGGGCGTTCGACATCGAGGGCCTGGGCGAACGGCTGATCGAAATGCTGCTGGACGGCAGCCTGGTCGCACGGCCCGGCGACATCTTCCGTCTGCATCGCGACGAAGCGGCCCTGCGGGCGGTGGTGCTGGAGCAGCGCAAGGAGCAGGCGCGCCAGCGCGAGCTGACGACCGGGACCAAGGTCGCCAAATCCATCGCCGACGACAAACGCACCTTCAAGGAGGTGGACACGCTGCTGGCCAGCATCGAAGCCCGGCGCCGGATCACCCTGGACCGGTTCCTGTTCGGCCTGGGCGTGCGCGACATCGGCGAACAGACCTCCATCGTCCTGGCCCGCGCCTATCGCACCTGGACCGAGCTGGAGGCGGCGGTGGACGCGGCGGGCGCGCACCGCCCCGGCGCCGACTGGGACGCCCTGGCGCGGATCGAGGGCGTCGGCCCGGTGAACCAGGCCCTGATCGTCGCCTTCGGCGGCGCCGGACAATCGCAAGACCCCTGGCCCGAGGCCCCCCTGTCCGAAAAGATCGGCCGCGCGGCCGCCAAGTTGCCGACCAAGGTCAGAACGGTCCTGGCGGACCATTTCGGCTCATGGTCCGCCTTCGCCGAAACCGCCGCGTCGGCGGCGGTTCAAGCGCCCGGCGAGGCCTTTCTGGAGCTGTCCGGCGTCAAGGGCGTGGGCGAGGTCGCGGCCCTGGCCCTGATCGACTTCTTCCATGAGCCGCGCAACCGGGCCACCGTCTCCGACCTGGCGTCCGAGCTTGAGATCCTGGAGGTCGAACGTCCCCGCACCGAAGGCGCCGTGGCCGGCAAGACCGTGGTCTTCACCGGCGCCCTGGAGCGGTTCACCCGTGACGAGGCCAAGGCCCGCGCCGAAAGCCTGGGGGCCAAGGTCTCCGGTTCGGTGTCGAAAAAGACCGACTATCTGGTCGCCGGTCCCGGCGCCGGGTCGAAACTGGCCGACGCCCAGAAACACGGCGTGGAGGTGTTGACCGAGGATCAGTGGCTGGCGCTGATAGCGCAACCTTAGAGGGTGCGGATGCGGGCGGTCGCGATCGACTTCGAGACGGCGAACGAACAACGGGCCAGCCCGTGTTCGATCGGCCTGGCCTGGATCACCGACGGCGTGATCGAGGCGGTCGAGCATCACTACATCCGCCCGCCCGGCATGCGGTTCGCCCCGTTCAACATCGCCTTTCACGGCATCGGCCCGGACCAGGTGCGCGACGCCGACGAATTCCCCGCCGTGCTGGCTCGGCTCGCGCCCCGGCTACGTGGGCGGACGGTTCTGGCGCACAACGCCGCGTTCGATGTCAGCGTGATCCGCAACACCTGCGACCACTATCGCCTGCCCTATCCCGAGTTCGACTACCTGTGCACGGTGAATGTGGCGCGCCGCAGTTGGCCGGAACTGACCTCGCACAAGCTGAACGCGGTCTGCGGCCATCTGGGCGTCACGTTCAAACACCATGACGCCGCTGAAGACGCCTATGCCTGCGCGGCCCTGGCCCTTGCGGCCATGAAGGTTCACGGCGCAGAGGGTTTCGACAGCCTGTGCGCTCTGACAGACGTATCCATGGGCCGCCTGAACGCCGACAGCTACCGGCCCTGCTCGGCGGCCGCGCCCAAGGCGTTCAAGCCCAGACGCATGGCGTGAAGGGGCTGGCCGAGGACGAATGGCTGGCTCTGGTCGGTCAGGGCGTGAACCCAAATCGGGCCTAGACCTTCAAGGCTCCGTCACCCTCGGGCCTGTCCCGAGGGCCTATCTCGGAGGCCTCCTCGAACGCGGATGGTCTGACCAGCGGTCACAACGGCCCATGGCTCGGCCTGCGGCCCCCATGGCCCCTCGGGACAAGCCCGAGGGTGACGAGTTTCAGGAAGCCGCACCCTAGGACGCTATCGCACGCTACCCCCGCCACCCCTGCCATGATCGACGCGCCTGGGTTCGCGCCGGGTCTAGAATTGGACCATGCACGCACCCCACCCCACGCATCGCCCTTTGAAATCAATCGGATGGTTCGCACGCCAAACGGATCGCCGCCCCCAAACATGGGTTCGATCCCTGACAGGTCAGGCCGCTTGAGCGTCGATCTGTACTGGTACAGAATCGAAAAATTATTGGCCGCACCCTGCCGCGCCCAACCCCTCGGAGCCTCACATGAGCCTGCACGGCGCCTATGATCCCGACAATGTCTTCGCCAAGATCCTGCGCGGCGAGATCCCCAGCGTGACGGTGTGGGAGGATGACCACGTCCTGGCCTTCATGGACGTGTTTCCGCAGTCGGAAGGCCATGTGCTGGTCATCTCCAAGACCTCGACCGCGCGCAACATCCTGGAGATCGAGGATCAGGACCTGGCCCGCCTGACCGCCGCCGTCCGGCGCACCGCCCACGCCGTCGATAAGGCCCTCAAACCCGACGGCATCAGCCTGATGCAGTTCAACGGCGAGGCCGGGGGCCAGACCGTCTTCCACCTGCATTTCCACATCGTGCCGCGCTGGACCGACCGGCCGATGAAGGGCCACGGCCACGCCCCCATGGCCGAGACGGCGGCGCTTCAGGCCCTGGCTGGGAAAATAGCCGCACAATTGCAGTGAACGCCGTTCATTGACGGCGTCGCCCAGCGGCCTAGCCTGGCGAGTCCGCCCAGCAGGAGGGGGCGTCTCATGACCATGAAACTGAACTGGCTCGGCATCATCGTGGCGACCGTGATCGCCTATTTCATCGGCTTCCTCTGGTACGGCGTCATCTTCGAGGCGCAATGGATCGAACTGTCCGGCGTCTCTCCAGAGGCCGGGGGATCGACCGCGGCCATGGTCCTGGGCCTGGTCCAAACCTTCGTCGTCATGGTCGGCCTGGGCTGGTTGATCGGAAAGCTAGGCGAGGGCTGGCTGAACGGCGCGCGCATCGGCCTGATGGCCTGCGTCTTCTTCGCCCTGATGACCATGGCCTACGGCTATATCTACCAGACCGAGCCGATGGGGCTGTTGTGGATCGACGCCTCGCACCTGCTGGCCGTCTATATCGTCGGCGGGGCCGTCATCGGCGGTTTGAAGCTGAAGCCCAAGGCCTAGAACAGCGGCGCCGTCAGCGGCCCCCTGAAGATGAACCACGCCCCGCCCGCGATCAGGGCGAAGCCCACGGCGTGGTTCATCGTCAGCCGCTCACCCAGGATCGTCACCGAAAACACCGCGAAGACCAACAGGGTGATGACCTCCTGCATCGTCTTCAGCTCGGCCGCCGAATAGACCTGATGCCCGATCCGATTGGCCGGAACCGCCAGGCAGTATTCAAAAAAGGCGATCCCCCAACTGACCAGGACCACGATCCACAAGGGCTTCGATCCGAACTTCAGATGACCGTACCAGGCGAAGGTCATGAAGACGTTCGACAGGACCAACAGGGCGATCGGCGTCAGATAGGGCATGGGCGGCATGGGCCGCACCATGCTTGCGCCATGCGGATTCCGCCAGCATAAGAGCGGCCCGAACCGGGCCGGTTTAGCTCAGTTGGTAGAGCGCCAGTTTTGTAAACTGGATGTCGCGGGTTCGATTCCTGCAACCGGCACCATCTTTCTTCGGCGGGTTCCATGCCGACGACCACGATCAACAAACTGGGCCATCGGATGGGCGCGCGCGGCGGGCGCACCCGCCAGGCCCTGATGAACGCCGGTTCGACCCTGTTGAGGGAACGCCATTTCGGCGCCGTCCGCACCGCCGACGTGGCGCTGGCGGCGGGTGTGTCTCCGGCCAGTTTCTATACCTATTTCAGTGCCGTGGAGGATGTCGTTCTAGCGCTGTGCGAAGCGGCGACCGAGGATTGCAACGCCCTGGCCCGCCATTTCCAGGGCGACCTGGCGGGCGAGCGCGCCGTCGCCGCCGCCCGCGCCTATGTCGATGACGCCCTGGCCATGTGGCGCACGCACGGCCACGCTCTGCGCATCGAGCACATGCTGGCGGACCAGGGCCACGCCGCCTTCGCCGACAGCCGCATCCGCCGCCTGCGCCGCCTGCACCTGGCGCTGGAGCGCCGCATCGCCGAGGCCCGAGCCGGCGGCCGCCAGCCCGAGGGCCTGGACCCGCGCCTGGCCTCCTATCAGGTGGCGAACATGGTGGAATCGATGGCCGACGGCTTCGACCTGCTGCTGCGCGCCGATACGGCCGAGGCGATCCTGGACACCACGGCCCATATGGTGGTCCGCCTGACTACAGGGCGCTGACGCCCAACGGCCCGAACAGCCAGACCAGCCAAACGCCCACCGCCAGCAGGCTCCCGAACGGCAGCCGGTCGTCGCCCCTGACCCGACGCCGCATGATCAACCGCGCCGCCACCAGACTGAACCCCACGACACAGGCCCACAGCAGCACGCTGGGCAGGCCCGCCCAACCGACCCAGGCGCCCGCCCCCGCGAACAGGAAGGGATCGCCCCCGCCCAGGCCGTCGCGTTTCCTCCACGCCCGATAGACCCAGGCGATCCCCCACAGGATGGCGAAACCGGCGACGGCGCCGATCCCGGCGTCGATGGGCCAGCCCCGCTGGATCAGGGCCGCCGCCCCGATCCCGGTGACGATCAGCGGAAAGGTCAGTTCGTCCGGCAGCCAGAAATGCTCGGCGTCGATCAGGGCGATCAGCAGGAGCTGCCACCCCAGCAGGGCCGTCGCGCTCATCATGATCCAGCCGCCGCCATGCAGCGCCGCCCAGACGCCGATCAGCCCGGCCGCCAGCTCGATCAGCGGATAGCGCGGCGAGATCGCCGCCCGGCACAGGCCGCATCGTCCGCGCAGCGCCAGCCAACTGATCACCGGGACCAGATGCCAAGGCTTCAGGGTCGCGCCGCAGCTTCGGCAATGCGACCGCTTGAAGACCACGTCCTCCTCGGCCGGCAGGCGCACGCTGACCGCGGCCAGGAAACTGCCGACGATCAGGCCCAGCAGTCCGAGGATGACGGCGTTCAGGATCATGCAGGCTCCGGCGGGACGCCCTTGCTTAGCCCCCGCCCAGGGCCACCGCCACCCGATAGGTGATGAAGGCCGCCAGATAGGCCAAGCCGAACATGTAGACGATCATGATCCACGTCCACTTCAGCGAATTGGTCTCGCGCCGCACCACGCCCAGGGTCGCCACGCACTGGGGCGCGAAGACGTACCAGGCCAGGAAGGCCAGGGCCGTGGCCAGCGACCACTGTCCCGCCAGCGTCGTGGCCAGGGCGCCCACGCCCGAGCCTTCGGCGTCGGCGATGGCATAGACCGAACCCAGGGCCGCCACGGCCACCTCGCGCGCGGCCATGCCGGGGATCAGGGCGATGACCATCTGCCAGTTGAAGCCGATGGGGGCGAAGATCGGCTCCAGCGCCTGGCCCAGCATGCCGGCGAAGGAATAGTCGATGGCCGGTCCCGTCGCGCCCTCGGGCGGATAGGGGAAGGTCGACATCGCCCAGACGATGACCATCAAGGGCAGGATGATCCGCCCCGCCCGCTCCAGGAAGATCCGCGCCCGCAGCCACAGGTTGAACAGCACGCTCTTCAGATGCGGCGCCTTATAGGCCGGCAGCTCCATCATGAACGGCTCGACCGCGCCGCGCCAAAAGATGCGCCGGATGACGAAGGACACGGCCAGGGCGCTGACGATGCCCGCCGCATACAGGCCGAACATCACCAGCCCTTGCAGACTGGCGAAGCCCCAGACCGTCTGGTTCGGAATGAAGGCGGCGATGATCAGGGTGTAGACCGGGATGCGCGCCGAACAGGTCATCAGCGGCGCCACCATGATGGTGGTCAGCCGGTCGCGCTTGGAATCGATCACCCGCGCCGCCATCACGCCAGGAATGGCGCAGGCGAAACTGGACAGAAGCGGGATGAAGGCCCGCCCATGCAGGCCCGCACCGCCCATGATCCGGTCCATCAGGAAGGCGGCCCGGGCCATGTAGCCGAAATCCTCCAGCAGGATGATGAAGGCGAACAGGATCAGGATCTGCGGCAGGAAGACCAGCACGCTGCCGACCCCCGCGATCAGGCCGTCGACGATCAGACTCTGCAACAACCCGTCGGGCAGGGCCGCGGCCACCCAGACGCCTAGGGCGCCCAGGGCCGCCTCGATGCCGTCCATCAGGGGCGTGGCCCAGGTGAAAACCGCCTGGAACATGACGAACAGCAGGGCCAGCAGGATCACCAGCCCGCCGACCGGGTGCAGCAGGACGGAATCGATCCGGCCGGTCAGGGTGTCGGGCCGTTCCGGCGGCTTGACGCAGGCCTTCATGATCCGCTCGGCCTGGTGGTGGGCGGCGCGGATTTCGGCCGCGTCGGGCGCGTGCCAGGTCCCCTCGCCCGCCGGGGCGCCGGATACGATCAGGTCCTCGGCGGCGGCGATCAACTCCTCGACGCCGCGCTTGCGGGTGGCGACGGTCGGCACGATGCGCACGCCCAGTTCGGCCGACAGCCGCTCCAGATCGATGCGCAGGCCCTGGCGCTGGGCGATGTCGTACATGTTCAGGGCCAGAACCATCGGCCGCCCCACGGCCTTCATCTCCAGCGCCAGCCGCAGCACAAGACGCAGATTGGTCGCATCGGCCACCAGGATCACCGCGTCCGGCGCGGTCTCGCCCGCCAGGCGGCCCAGGACGGCGTCGCGGGTCACCTCTTCATCGGGGCTGCGCGCCCGCAGCGAATAGGTGCCCGGCAGGTCCAGCACCGACAGGGTGCGGCCCGAGGGCGAACGGATCACCCCCTCCTTCCGCTCGACGGTGACCCCGGCGTAGTTGGCGACCTTCTGGTGGGCGCCGGTCAGGGCGTTGAACAGGGCGGTCTTGCCGCTGTTGGGATTGCCGACCAGGGCGATGCGGGCGGGCTTCACGGCGACGTCCATCAGCGCGCCTCGCGCCGGATGGTCAGATTGGCCGCCTCATGCCGACGCAGGGCCACCCGCATGTCGTCGACCTTCATGGCGATCGGGTCGCGGCCGAACAGGCCCTCATGCAGCAGCTCGACCGAGGCCCCCTCGACGAAGCCCAACTCCAGCAGGCGCCGCTCCAGCTCGGTCTCATGCTCCTGATGGTGACAACGGCCGCCGACCTGGACGATGACGCCGCGATCGCCGCGCCGGGCCTGGCTGAGGGGAATTTCGTCGGACATGGAACTCTCAGAACGCCAAACTGTCTGAATCTCGGCGCGCGTCCGCACCGCTAAGTTGACAGTGATTATCAGGAGCGGATCACCCGCGTCCAGCGCGCGCTAAGGACGCATTGCCGCGCCGACGGATTGCGCTATCAGAAGGCGCGCTTTCAGAGGGAAACATGATCCGCCGCCTGGTCCTGACCGCCTCGTTCCTGGCCCTCGCCGCGTGCGGCCAGGGTTCGTCCTCCGCCTCCGACGCGCCCGCGACGCCCGTGCCCGCCGCGCCTACCGCACCTGCCGCACCTGCCGCACCCGCCCCCAGCGAGGCCCAGATGCAGGCGGCGCTGGCCGCCCTGCCCGCGCCCTATAACGCCGCCGATCTGGAGAACGGCCGCCGCGCCTTCGCCCGCTGTCGGTCGTGCCACACCATCACGCCCGGCGGCCCGAACATGACGGGACCGAACCTGTGGGGCGTGTTCGGCCGCAAGGCCGGGACCCATCCGGGCTTCAACTACTCCAAGGCCGTGCAAGAGGCGGACATCACCTGGGACGGCGAGCGCATCGACCACTGGCTGGAGAATCCGCGCACCTTCCTGCCCGGCAACAAGATGAGCTTCGCCGGCCTGCCCGACGCCGACGACCGCCGCGACCTGATCGCCTGGCTGCAACTGAACACGACGGCGCCTTCCTGATCCTTCTCCCCTTGCGGGAGAAGGTGGCTCGCACAGCGAGACGGATGAGGGGGCTGTTTGAAACACCCTCATCATCAGACAGTCAGCTCGCGGGCACAGCCCCCTCATCCGAGCGCCTCCGGCGCCCACCTTCTCCCGCGAGGGGAGAAGGGCATCGGCTCACTCCGCCGCCGCCCTGGCGTCGTTGGCCGTGGCCTCCTGGGCCTCCCACTCCTCGATCTTGCGGGCGGTGTATTCCGGCGAGCGGGTGAAGCGCGCCAGCACGCCATAGATCACCGGCACCACGAACAGCGTCAGCATGGTGGCGAAGATCGCCCCGGCGAAGATGACCACGCCGATGGTCTGGCGGCTGCCCGCCCCCGCGCCATGCCACAGCACCAGCGGCAGGGCGCCGAAGGCGGTGGCGATCGAGGTCATGATGATCGGCCGCAGACGCAGCGAAGAGGATTCGATGATCGCCTCGCGGATCGAGCGCCCCTGGTCGCGCAACTGGTTGGCGAACTCGACGATCAGGATGCCGTTCTTGGCCGCCACCCCGATCAGGATGATCAGGCCGATCTGCGAATAGATGTTCAGGCTGGACCCGGCCATCAGCAGGCCGAACAAGCCCCCCGCCGCCGCCAGGGGCACGGTCAGCATGATGACCGCGGGCGTGATCCAGCTCTCGAACTGGGCCGCCAGAACCAGGAAGACCAGCAGCAGCGCCAGGCCGAAGGCCGCCGTCACCGCGCCGCCCGCCTCTTGCTGGTCACGCGCCGCGCCGCCCCAGCGGATGGCCCCGACGCCGCCTGGCTGTTTGGCCACCTCCGCGTTCAGGAAGGCGACCGCGTCGGCCAGGGTCGTGCCGGGATTCAGGTCGGCGCTCAGGGTGATCGCGCGCTGGCGGTCCAGACGGCGCCGGTCGGGCGTGTCGCCCGTGGTCTGGGTCGTCACCACGGCCGACAGCGGCACCAACTGTCCGCCGCCCGTGGCGACGTACAGGGCCTCCAGATCACTGACGTTGCGCCGCTCGTCGCGGTCGGTCTGCAAGATGACGTCGTATTCCTGGCCGCCGCGAATATAGGTGGTGGCCCGGCGCGAACCGAACATGGTCTCCAGCGTACGGCCCACCTGCTGCGACGACACGCCCAGGCCCGCTGCCTTCTGCGGGTCGACATCGACCAACAGGCGCGGCGCGTTCGGTTCATAGTTCAGACGCGGCCGCGAGAAGCCGGGGTATTCCTTGGCCGCCGCCAGCACGGGCTGAAGCCACTGGAACAACTGCTCATAATCCGAGCCGGTGGCGATCATCTCGACCGAGTTGGAATTGCCGCCGCCGCGTTGGAAGGCGCCGGGCACGCTGGCGTTGACCTGGGCGTCGGTCTGGCCGCGCAGCTTGCCGTTCAGCTCCTGCGAAATCTCGTCGGCCGAGCGGGTGCGTTCGGACCAATCCTTCAGGGTCAGGACGGCGTTGCCCGAGTTGAAGCTGCCGCCGCCGAAGCCCGGCGCCGAGACCAGATAGGAATCGACTTCGCCGCCCTGGCGGTATTCGGCCAGGATCGGCTCCAGCCCCAGCATGATCTTCTTGGTGTATTCAAAACCGGCGCCCTCGGGACCCTGGACCCGCACCGTGACCCGGCCGCGATCCTCGGGCGGCACCAGTTCGTCGGGCAGGGTCAGGAAGATGCCCGCCGCGCCCGCGCCGACCAGCAGCACCAGACCGACCACGCCGACCACGGCCGCCTTGCGCCCCATCAGGGCTTCCAGCGAGCTGCGGTACGAGTTCTTCAGCCCGTCCATGGCCCGGTCGACCCGCCGCGCCAGCCAGCCCGAACCCTCGGCCGGCTTCAGGATCTTGGACGCCAGCATCGGCGACAGGCTGAGCGCCAGGAAGGCCGAAAAGGCCACGGCCGCCGCGATGGCCGCCGCCAGCTCCACGAACAGCCGCCCGACGTATCCGGGCAGGAACAGCAGGGGCGCGAACACCGCCAGCAGCACCACGGTCGTCGCCACCACGGCGAAGAACACCTGACGCGCGCCGCGCTCGGCCGCGACCAGCGGCGGCTCGCCGTGATCCAGCCGCCGCTGAATGTTCTCGGTCACCACGATGGCGTCGTCGACCACCAGGCCGATGGCCAGAACCAGGGCCAGCAGGGTCAGCAGGTTCAGCGAAAAGCCCAGCGGCGCCAGAACCATGAAGGTCGCCAACAGACAGATCGGCGCCACGATCGACGGGATCAACGCCGCCCGGAAACTGCCCAGGAAGATGAAATTGACCAGGGCCACCAGCAGCATGGAGATGCCGATGGTGATCCACACCTCTTCGATGGCGTGTTTGGTGAAGACCGAATTGTCCGAGCCGACGACCAGTTCGACGCCCTCGGGCAGGGTCGGGCGAATCTCTTCCAGCAGGTCGGTGACGCCCTTGGAGATGGCCAGGTCGTTCGACTGGGCCTGACGCGTGACGGCCAGGCCGATCTGATCCAGGCCGTTGCCGCGGAACAGGCGCCGCGCCTCGGCCGGCGCCTCCTCGACGCGAGCGATGTCGCCCAGCCGCGTCACATAGGTCGGCGCTCCGGCGATCAGGGCGGCGGCCCCCGTGCCGGTCGTCGCCGCCGCCGAGCCGCGCGTGCCGATCGGCAGGGCCGCGAACTGGGCGGGCGTGGCGTAGTTGCGGGCCACGCGGACGGTGTAGTCCTTGTCCGTCGATTCCAGCGCCCCGGCGGGCAGTTCGACGTTCTGGCTGGTCAGGGCGCTCTCCACGTCCTGCACCGTCAGGCCCCGCGCCGCCATGGCCGTCGGGTCCAGCCAGATGCGCATGGCGTAGCGCTGCTCGCCGTAGATCTGCACCTGGGCCACGCCGTTCACCGTCGACAGCCGGTCGATCAGATAGCGGTCGGCGTAGTCGGTCAGTTGCAGCCGGTTCATGCTGCTGGAGCGCAGGAACAGGATGATGATCGGCTGGCTGTCGGAATCGGCCTTGGCCACCTGAGGCGGGTCGGCCTGGTCGGGCAGACGGCCCGCGACCCGGCTGATCCGATCGCGCACGTCATTGGCGGCGTCGTCGATGTTCCGGTCCAGGCTGAACTCGATATTGATGTTCGAGCGGCCGTCGCGGCTGGTCGAATTGATCCGCTCGACGCCTTGCAGTCCGGCGATCTGTTGTTCGATCGGTTCGGTGATCCGGCTTTCGATCACCTCGGCCGACGCCCCGGCGTAGCTGGTGTTGACCGAGACGATCGGCGGATCGACGTCCGGCAGTTCGCGCACCGGCAGGAAGAAGAAGGCCGCCGCGCCGATGACGCACAGCACGATGGCCGCCACCGCCGCGAAGACGGGACGCCGGACGGAAAGGTCCGACAGCATCATTGCGCCGACTTCCGCTGGGCGCCGCCTTGAGCCGACGCGCGGCCTTCGCCCGCCGGGCTGACCGGCGCGCCCGGCTGGATGCGGTTCAGGCCCGAGCCGACGATGCGTTCGCCGGTCTCGACGCCGGACAGGATCTCGACGAAGCCGTTCTCGACCGCGCCGGGTTCGATCTCGGCCCGCTGGGCGGTCGAGCCGCGCTCGCCGCGCGCGATGCGGAAGACGAAGGCGCGCTGGCCCTCGTACTGCACCGCCGCCTCGGGCGCCGCCGCCGCCGTTCGCGCGCCCTGGCGCACGGCCACGCGCATCAGCATGCCCGGCCGCATGGCGCCGCCGGGATTGGGGAATTCGGCCCGCGCCGTGGCGGCGCGCGTCTGTTCATTGACCCGGCTGTCGATCAGGGCGATCCGCCCCGAGAAACTCTGGCCCGGAAAGGCGTCGGACGTCGCCACGATCGGCGTGCCGGGCCGCAACCGCCCCAGGAAACGTTCCGGCACCGGGAAGTCGACGCGGATCGTCCGGGTGTCGTCCAGGGTGGTGATCGCCGCGCCGGGGTTGATCAGGGTCCCGGCCGTCACCGTGGTCAGGCCCAGGGTCCCGGCAAAGGGCGCGCGGATGACCCGGTCGCCCAACCGCGCCTGGGCGGCGGCCAGGGCGGCGCGCGCCGTCTCCAGCGCCGTCTCGGCGTTCTCGGCCGTGACGCGCGGGGCCACACCGCGTTCGGCCAGTTCCTTGTAGCGTTCGTGTTCGCGCTCGGCCTGGGCCACGCGGGCGCGGGCCTCGATGATGTCGGCGTCTTCCTCGCGCGCCTGAAGCTGGACCAGAGGCTGGCCGGCGGCGACCGTCTGTCCGTCGCGGAACAGCACGCGCGTGATCAGCTCGGTGGTCGAGGAGGTGATGGTCACCGAACGCAGGCCGCGCGCCACGCCCAGCACCTGAATCGTGTCCGAGAACTCGCGCGGCGCCACCGTGGCGACGGCCACCTGTTGCCCGCGTCCGCCGCCGGGACCGCCCCGGCCGCCGCCCGGCCCGCCGGAGCCGCCCTTGTCATCGTCCGCCAGGGCGATCCGCAGCACGGCGGCCAACACCATCAGGCCCAATAGGACAGCGGCGCCGACGATGAAGAAATGACGTTTGATCACGCGGGAAAGGCTCCGGTTTTGTCAGACGACGACGCGTCCGACTTAACGTCTGGGGACCGCGACGCAACCAAAGTCTCTGTAACGCGCGCCGTTTCAGATTCCGTCGCGACGCGGCGAGCGAATTTCAGAACCGGCGCCACACGGCCAGCACCCATCCCCGGCTTTCCGGCGTCTCGCGTCCGGCCACCGCCTCGCGCCAGCCCGCCTGGACGCTCCAGTCGCCGAACCGCCGCACCACCGAGGTCTCGACCGACAGCCAGCGCGCGCCGTCGTCGTCGGTCATGCCGCCGAAGGCCTGGCTCAACACCATCCAGTCCCGCCCGAAATGGCCGCCCAGGGTCAGGTCCAGGCGCGTCTCATCCGGCAGGCCCGCGCGCATCCGCCGGGCGGTCTGAAGCTCGATGAAGCTGCGATCGGGCGCCCACGGCCCGCCGACGCCCTGAAGGTTGCGCCCGACCGAGGCCCGCACCTCCCAGTCGCCTCGCCCCTCGCCCGGCGCGGCGTAGCCGGCGTTTCGCCCCTCGCCCGCGTCGGCGTATCCCGCATACAGGCTGACGGCCGTCTTATCGTCGCGATAGGCCTGCCAGGTCAGCCCCAGCTCCAGCGGCCCGCGCCCCTCATAATCGACGAAAAAGTCCTGTCCGTCCTGCCAGTCGCCCTTGACCTGAACCGTCAGCCGTTCGGTCAGGCCGTATTCGGCGAACACTCCCAGCGTCCGGTCGATTCGATCGCCCGGCAGATCGGCCAGAGAACCCGACGGGTCGAAGCCCCGTTCGGCTCGCATGTCCTCCCATTTGACGATGACCTGGCCCTGGCCCTTCGGCTGGGTCCAGGCGCTGGCCCAGGCCGCCGACGGCGCCGCCGCCAGCAACAGCGCGACGGCGACGTGTCTCAAACGTCGTAACCCGGATTCTTCCGGTCCAGCATCCGCAAGGCGCCGGGCCAGGCCAGGGACGAGACGAAGCCGATGCCGCGTCCCTGCTCCTTGGTTTCGGCCTGGGCCGCGTCGGGCGCGATCAGCACATTGTCCCGGCCGCCCGACAGGGCCGCCACCTGCTGGGCGCAGGCCCGCTCCAGGAAGAAGATCCCGACCCAGGCCATGGCCGCCGTCTCTCCGACCGCCAGCGTCCCGTGGTTTCGCAACAGCATCAGCGTCTTGTCGCCCATGTCCGCCACCAGCCGCGCGCGCTCGTCATGGTTCAGCGCCAGCCCCTCATAGCCGTGATAGGCGACCTGATGCTGCAACAGACAGGCGTTCTGGCTGATGGGCAGCAGGCCGTGCTTCTGAGCCGCCACGCCGACGCCGTTCACCGTATGCAGATGGATGACGTATTTCGCGTCCTCGCGCGCGGCGTGGACGGCCGAATGGATGGTGAAACCCGCCGGATTGATGAAGCTGGTCGTCTCTTGAACGATGTTCCCGTCCAGATCGACCTTCACTAGGCACGAGGCCGTCATCTCCTCGAAATACCAACCGTAGGGGTTGATCAGGAAATGGTGCTCCGGTCCCGGCACCCGGGCCGAGATGTGGGTGAAGATCATGTCGTCCCAGCCGTGCAGGGCGACCAGCCGGTACAGCGCCGCCAGATCGACGCGCGCCTGCCATTCGCCCTCGGACACCCTGGATTTCAACGATGCGACTGCGCCGTCCGCCATATCGGCCTCCTGTGTGATCGGCGCCGAACGTCCGCCGCGCGCGAGGTCCCGTCAAGGCGGCCGCGTTCAGCCATCGTTAACCGCGTTTTCAGAAACGTAATCTACTCGGTTACCGACCCTCCCGCGCGACGCCCTAAGGAGATCGCCTGGTGAACGCCGCCGCGGCCTTGGCCGCCGATCCGTCCGACGCGCCCCAGAGCGAATTCGCACGTCTGATCAGTCTGGCGAAAAGCCGCTCGGCGGACGATCGTCAGCGCTTGCTCCTGGCGGTCGCGGCCCTGTGCGACGCCAATCCGCCGGGCGTCGAACTGTCGCCGATCCTCAGCGAGATATTCCTGGCCCTGGCCCAGCAGGCCGAGCGCGAGATCCGCGCCGTTCTGGCCGACCGCCTGGCCACGGCGGAATGGGCGCCGCCGGCCCTGATCCACATGTTGGCCCTGGACGAGATCGAGATCGCCCGGCCCGTCATCGCCGCCAGCCCCCTGTTGAAGGACGAGGATCTGCTGCGCATCCTGGTCGAGGCGACGCTGGAGCATCACATCGAGGTCGCCCGGCGTCCGAACCTGTCCGGCCGCGTCGCCGATGCGGTGATCGATCACGCCGAACCCGCCGTCATGACCGCCCTGGCCGGCAACCACACCGCCCAGCTCAGCGAGGAAGGCCTGCGCCGACTGGTCGAAAGCTCGCGCCGCGTCGCCGGTCTGCGGGCGCCGTTGACGCGCCACCCGCGCCTGAACGACCAGATGGCGTCACAGCTCTATCAATGGGTCGGCCAGGCCCTGCGTCAGTCGATCGGCGAACGGTTCCGCGTCGATGAGGCCGCCCTGGCCCATGCCGTCGATGTCGCCGTGGGGTCCAGCACCGCCGCCTGGAACATCCGCACGGCCCAGAAGCCGGTCGATCCCGAGGCGCTGGAGATGGAACGGCGACTGATCGACAAGCTGAAGTCCGCCGGTCAGTTGCGCGTCGGTTTCGCCGTCCGCGCCCTGCGTGAGAACCGCCGCACCCTGTTCGAGCACGCCCTGGCCGCCCTGGGCGAGTTTCCGTTGGACAAGGTGCGGGCCGCCGTCATGGCCGACAGCCCCCAGCCGCTGTATCTGGCCTGCGTCGCCGTGGGCATCGACCGCACCGTCTTCGTCGCCTTGCTGGACGATCTGCGCAAGCTCAGCGGCGGCTGGCCGGCCGAGGTCGTCGACGGTCCCTGGACGCCGCTGGCCCTGACGGCGGACGAGGCCGCACGCCTGTTCCGCCAGCTCGACCTGCGTCTGGCCGGTTGACGCCGAGGCTTCGCTCGGCTCCCTTCGACGTGTGAACGCCGCTCCCCTCCCTTCCCGCCTGGCCTTCGTCGCCAGCGAACGCCCCGAGGCTCAGGCCGCGCGGCAACGGCTGGCGCGGCGTTATGGCGAGGTCGCGGCCGAAGAGGCCGAAGTCATCGTGGCCCTGGGCGGCGACGGCTTCATGCTGGAGACCCTGCACAGCGTCCTGGGCCGGGGCGCGCCCGTGTTCGGCATGAACCGCGGCTCGGTCGGCTTTCTGATGAACGACTATGCCGAAGACGACCTGCCCGCCCGCATCGCGGCGGCCGATCCCACCCGCATCCATCCGTTGCAGATGGACGCCCAGACCCAGGCCGGCGAACACCATTCCGCCCTGGCCATCAACGAGGTCTCGCTGCTGCGCCAGACGCGCCAGAGCGCCAAGCTGCGCATCACCGTCGACGAGCGGGTGCGGATGGAGGAGCTGTCCTGCGACGGCTGCCTGATCGCCACGCCCGCCGGATCGACCGCCTACAATCTGTCGGCTCACGGGCCGATCATCCCGCTGGATTCCCAGAGCCTGGCTCTGACGCCGATCAGCGCCTTTCGGCCCCGGCGCTGGCGCGGCGCCCTGTTGTCGCACAGGGCGCGGGTGCGGTTCGACGTGCTGGAGGGCGACAAGCGGCCGGTCAGCGCCACCGCCGACAGCTATGAGGTGCGCCATATCGCCCGCGTCGAGGTGTTTGAACGTCGCGACCTGGCCCTGACCATGCTGTTCGACGCCGGACGTTCGTTCGAGGAACGTGTATTGGCCGAACAATTCGCCTCCTGATCGCAGTGACGGCTTCTTAACGGCCGATCCCTAGTGTGGATTTCGCAACTGTGGAGTCCCCCCCGTGAGCAACCCCGCCCAGGTCATCCGTCCCCCGAACGCGCTCAAGGCCAAGGTCGGCGGCAGCTTCGGCATCGACGCCAGCGCCATCGCCCGCGCCGAGGAGGCCCTGAAGGCCATGTCGACCCAGTTCGGCCAATGGTTGCAGGACGAGATCGACAAGCTGGACAAGGCCCAGGCCGACATCCGCGCCAACGGCTATTCGGCCGAGACGGCCGAAGCCCTGTATTTCCGCGCCCATGACCTGAAGGGCCTGGGCGCCACGTATCAATATCCGCTGGTCACGCGCATGGCGGCCTCTCTGTGCAAGATGCTGGACGATCCGGCCAAGCGCATGGCCGCCCCAGTGATGATCCTGGACGCCCACGTCGACGCCATCCGCGCCGTGGTGCGCGACGGCATCCAGACCGACGACCACCCCACCGGCCGCGTCCTGGCCCAGGCCCTGGAAGCCCGCGTCGCCGAACATCTGGGCTGAGGGTCCGGCCCTCACCCTTTCGCGCGAAGCCGATCGCCTGACGACTCTCGGGTGCTCAAGCCCTCTTCCAATGGGAGAGGGATCGCAGCACTCGGGTCCCGTCATCACGGACACTGGGGTTGACGCCGTGCGGAACAGGTCGGCGCCGCAAAACGCCCGCCCTTGCATCCATTGGCCCGCCTTGCCGCCTCTCGTCTCGGAACAAGAGAGAGGAAAAGGCATCCATGATCCGACAGCTTCCGGCTCTTTGCGCGGCCGTCATCGCCCTGGCCTTCACCCCGGTCGCGGCCCTGGCCCAGCCGGGACCGGCGCCCGACCCGGCGTCCGTCAGCCTTAGCGCCGACCAGAACCGCGCCGTCGTCCTGTCGCTGGCCCAGGTGCTGCGCGAACGGTTCGCCTTCCGGGAACGGGGCGCCGCCGCCGCGCGCGAGATCGAAGCCATGGAACAGCGTGGAGCGTTCCGCGACGCCCGCACCGCCGCCGAGCTGCTGGCCCTGATCCGCAGCCAGGTCGCACCCCTGGTCGACGACCGCCATTTCCGCGTCCGCTACATGGGTCCCGAGATCCTGGCCGGGTTCAGCGAAGGTCCGCCGCCGCCGGAAGAGATCGCCGCCTTCCACGAGGAGATCCGCCTGCGCGGGTCCGAGATTCCCGATATCCGCTGGCTGGCGGGCAATGTCGGATATCTGCGGATCAATATGTTCCTGGACGCCCCGCCCGTGACCGAGAAACTGGCCGCCGCCATGGGCATTCTGGCCGATACCGGCGCCCTGATCATCGACGTGCGCGGCGCGCCGGGCGGCGAACCGGCCGGGGTGGCCAATGTCATCGGCCATCTGGTCGATCAGCCCACGCCCACGGTCCACACCTATGATCCCGCCGGCCCGCCCGAAGGCCGCACCATCTACGCCCAGCCCCGCACGCCCGCCTACATCGGCCGTCCCGTCTATGTGCTGACCGACGGCGAGACCGGGTCGGGCGCGGAGGAATTCGCCTATGACCTCCAGGCCATGAAGCGCGCCGTCCTGGTGGGCCAGTCCACCTGGGGCGGCGCCACGCCCGGCGGTTATCGTCCCCTGGCCGAGGGCTTCGCCGCCTTCATCCCGATGCAGATCGTCACCAACACCGTGACCGGCGCCAATTGGGAAGGCGTCGGGGTGCGCCCCGATGTGGAGGTTCCGGCCGATCAGGCCCTGACCGTCGCCCACCGCCTGGCGCTGGAAGCCATCCTGAAAGACGCCCAAGGCGTCCGCCGCGCCATCGCCGAGGAAGGCCTGGCGTCCCTGACGCCGCCCGCCGCCGCCGACTGAGCGGGCGCATGGGATCGTGGCGGGCGAACGCCCCGACGCGCCCAGTTGGCCCGCCACGGCATCCGACGCCCGTCACTCCGGGCCTGGCGCCGACGCCGCCTTCACGCCAGGCCGGTCGGCGACTACGGACAGTTACGGGCGCAGAGGAAGAGAAGGTTGGTCAGAATTCGAAGAATTCGTCGTCAAGCTTCTTGACGTACAGGGTATCCTCCACCCTACAGCCAACACCATGGTCAATCATTAACCGGGTAAGCAGAGTTCCATCAATCAAGACGATCCGCTTGCTCAATCCTTCGACCGTTTTAATCGCAGAAGGTGTGAAACTTGAGGTCGTAACAAACAGTCCTTTGCCGGCTTTGAACTGATCTAGAGCGCCGAAAAAGTCACGAATTTCGCCGGGACCGACAGCATTCCCGGCTGCATAGCGCTTCGCTTGAACGTAGATGCGATCGAGGCCGAGCGTGTCCTCATCAATTACGCCATCGACACCGCCATCTCCGCTACGTCCCAATGCCCGGCCAGCTCGCGCAAGCGAGCCGCCGTAACCCATCGAGATGAGAAGTTGCACGACAACGCGTTCGAAAAATGCAGGCGGTGCAGCTTGGATACGTGAGAGGAGTTCACGTCCCAATTCTGTCTCCAGAAGATCACGGGCCTGACGCATCGTTTCATCTGGCGTCAGGTCATCAGCAGTGGCGCTTGTTTCTATAGCTTTCTGTCCCCCGACCTGGGATTTGGTTAGGTCGAAATCTGGAAACTGGCGAAGGAATGCGATGTCTATTCGCTCGGGTGGATTAGACAACACTGATCGCCCACGCTCACTGGCCACAAAATGGCTTCGGCGGGTCAACTGAATCAGACCCGCTTTGCCGAGATAAAATTTCGCCCAGTGGGTTCTATTGGCAAATGTCGTCTGCTTACCAGACGGCAGCAGCTCGCTCCGCTCTTCATCAGATAGACCAAATTTCTGGGCCATCAGTTCGACGGCGTCCTGAATTGTAACCTCTCCGTCGGCCGCAAACCGCAGGACGGGTAACATCAGCGTCTGGAAGTCAGGAATGGCCAATATTTGTTATCCTACAGTGGAATATTATCGTGCTTCTTCCACGGATTGCTCTGGGTCTTCCCCTTCAGCGTCCGTAGCGCCTTGATCAGCCTCCGCCGCGTGCCGTGCGGCATGATCACGTCGTCGATATAACCCAGCTTGGCCGCGACAAACGGGTTGGCGAAGCGCTCCTTGTATTCGGCCTCGCGGGCCGCCAGGGCGTCGGGATCGCCCGCCTCTTTCCTGAAGATGATCTCGACCGCGCCCTTGGCGCCCATGACGGCGATCTCGGCCGAGGGCCAGGCGTAGTTGACGTCGCCGCGCAGGTGTTTGGAACTCATCACGTCATAGGCGCCGCCATAGGCCTTGCGCGTGATGACGGTCAGTTTCGGCACCGTCGCCTCGGCGTAGGCGAACAGCAGCTTGGCCCCGTGCTTGATCAGGCCGCCGTACTCCTGACGCGTGCCGGGCATGAAACCGGGCACGTCGACGAAGGTCACGATGGGGATGTGGAAGGCGTCGCAGAAGCGCACGAAGCGGGCGGCCTTGCGGCTGGAATCGATGTCCAGCACCCCGGCCAGAACCTGGGGCTGGTTGGCGACCACGCCCACCGGCTGGCCGTCCAGGCGGCCGAAGCCGCAGACGATGTTCTTGGCGTAGTCGGCGCCGATCTCGAAGAAGTCGGCCTCGTCGACCGTCTTCAGGATCAGCTCCTTGATGTCATAGGGCTGGTTCGGATTGGCCGGGACCAGGGTGTCCAGGCTGGCCTCGTCGCGGTCGGGATCGTCATAGCTGTCGCGCACCGGCGGCTTTTCACGGTTCGACAGCGGCAGGAAACCGATCAGGCGGCGCACCTCGGCCAGGGCCTCCAGATCGTTCTCGAACGCCCCGTCGGCGACGCCCGACTTGCCCGCGTGAACCCGGGCGCCGCCCAGATCCTCATGGCTGACGACCTCGTTGGTGACCGTCTTCACCACGTCCGGGCCGGTCACGTACATGTAGGACGTGTCCTTCACCATGAAGATGAAGTCGGTGATGGCGGGCGAATAGACGTCGCCGCCCGCACACGGTCCCATGATCACGCTGATCTGGGGGATGACGCCCGAGGCCAGGGTGTTTTGCAGGAAGATGTCGGCGTAACCCGCCAGGCTCTCGACCCCCTCCTGAATCCGTGCGCCGCCGGCGTCGAACAGGCCGATGATCGGCGCACCATTGGTCAGGGCCATGCCCTGCAGCTTGACGATCTTGGCCGCGTGCGCACCGCTAAGAGAGCCACCGAAGACCGTGAAGTCCTTGGAAAAGACATAGACCAGCCGTCCGCCGATCGTGCCCCGGCCGGTGACCACGCCGTCGCCGGGGATGCGCTGTTTCTCCATGCCGAATTCGTGGGAGCGGTGCTCCACGAACATGTCGGTCTCCTCGAACGAGCCTTCGTCCAGCAACACCTCGATCCGCTCGCGCGCCGTCAGCTTGCCCTTGGCGTGCTGGCTGGCGATGCGGGCTTCGCCCCCGCCCAGTTTCGCGGCGGCGCGACGGGCTTCGAGCTGTTCCAGGATGTCTTGCATGAGGCGGGTCTCCTTGAACCGGCTTTAGCCCTTCTCCCCTTGCGGGAGAAGGTGGCCCGCGCAGCGGGTCGGATGAGGGGGCTGTCGGCAACGGTCTCGTGGGCTGAAAGTCAGTTTACGAAGAGAACCCCCTCATCCGTCATGCTGCGCATGACACCTTCTCCCGCGAGGGGAGAAGGAAATTAAAGCGCCTTCATCCACCGGTCGATCAGCACCGCCTCGGCTCTTCGGCTGGCGGTGCGTTCGGCGTTTTCGGCGTCGACGCCCCACTGGCCCTCCTGAAAGGCCTCGTCCAGGCGCGACAGGTCGAAGGCCGCCTCTCCGCTCAGGGCGCCGCGCTGCACCGCCAGGGCCAGCACCGCCGAACCCAGGGCGGGCGTCAGGGCGGCCAGGCCGGTCAGGGCGAAATCGTCCAGCTCCAGCGCCAGTTCGCGCACGCGGGCGACGGCGGCCGGGTCCTGGGCGCGATGAACGATCCCCGACGACGGCTCCAGCCGCACCCCCAGCTCACGCGCGGCCCAGTCCAGCCATGGCGTCCATTCGCGCGCCTGCTGTTCGACCAGGCTGCCGGGCGCCTCGGCCGGATAGCACAGGGCGTCGGACCCGGCGTAGGCGGCGATCTCGTCGGCCACGGCCTCGCGCGCCTGAGACACACGGTCGATGGCGGTGGCGGCCAGGCGCTGGGTCGGCATGGTCGCGGGGTCCAGGAACTCGCCCTGGGCCGCCCATTCGTCGGCGACCATTTGCGCGGCGGCCTGGGTCGGCAGGACCACCGGCGCGCCCGCGGGCGTCTTGGGCGAACGGCCGTCCAGCAGCACGGCCCATTTCCCTTTCTGGGCGCCCTCGCCTTCCCGCGCTTCGGCGGCGGTCCAGAAACGTTTCAGCCGTTCCTCGGACTCGCGAAAGCCCTTGCGCGCGGCGACATTGGGATCGAGCGGGGGGATGTGCATCAGGCGGCCTTGGCTCCGGCGGCGAAACGGTCGAGGGCGGCGTCCAGATCAGGCATGTCGGCGGCGACGTGCAAGGCCCCGGCGGCGATCTGCTCCTGCGCCGTATGGAAGCCCCAGGCGACGCCCAGGGGCGCGGCGCCCGCCGCCACGGCCATTTCGGCGTCGTGGCTGGTGTCGCCGATCATGACGGTGGTGGCCGGACAGGCGTCGCAAGCGGTCATGGCGGCCAGCAGCATGGCCGGGTCCGGCTTGCCCGGCCCGTCCTCGGCGCAATGGGCGGACTGGAACAGCTCGGCCCAGCCCGTGCGGGCCAGATTGCGGGCCACGCCGCGGCGGTTCTGGCCCGTCGCCAGGGCCAGGCGCCAGCCGTCGCGCTTCAGACGACGCAGACTGTCCTCGACGCCCGAATACAGCGGCTCCTGATGACCGGCGTCATAGCGGCGGCGGAAACTGTCCTGGAAGGCGGCGACGAAGTCGGCCAGCTCCGCGTCCGTCAGTTGCGGCTCCAGCACGTGCAGCGCCTGATGCAGCGACAGGCCGACGATCCGGCGCACGCGGTCATAGGACGGCTCGGGCAGGCCCAGCGCGCGCGCGGCGTCGACCGCCGCCTGATGGATGGAGGCGCGGCTGTCGACCAGAGTTCCGTCGATGTCGAAGACGGCCAGCGGTCTCATCGCTGCCTCTTGACGCCCTCGAACGGATCGCTCTCGTCGCCGTCGCGGGGGTCGAAGCCGAAGTGGGCGAAGCCGGCCTTCATCTCGGGGCTGAGCGGCGCCTCGACGATCAGCTTGCCGCCCGCCGGGTGATCCAGCTCGATGCGACGCGCATGCAGTTGCAGCTTCAGCGGCCCGGACAGTTCGCGTGAGGCGTCGTCGCCGTATTTGGGATCGCCCAGGATCGGATGGCCGATGGCCGACATATGGGCGCGCAGTTGGTGCGTGCGGCCGGTGAAGGGGCGCAGGGCCATCCACGCCGCGCGATGGGCGGCGCGGCCGATGGTGGCGTAGGCGGTCTCGGCCGGTTCGGCGCGCGGGTCCTTGCGGTCGGCCGGGCGCATCATCTCGAAGTCGGCGATGCCGGTCTTCTTCAGCGGCAGGTCGATCTGACCGGCGACCGGCTTGGGATTGCCGATGACGATGGCCCAATAGGTCTTCTTGGCCTGACGGCGCGCGAAGGCGCCCGCCAGCCGCTTGGCCGCCTCGGGTCCCTTACCCAGCAAAAGGACGCCCGAGGTGTCGCGATCCAACCGGTGCACCAGACGCGGCCGGTCCATCCCCTCGCCCCAGGCCGACAGCAGGCGGTCGACGTGACGGCTGGTCTTCGTGCCCCCTTGCACGGCCAGACCGTGCGGCTTGTTGATGGCGATGACCATGTCGTCCTCATAGAGGACCAGCGATTTGGCGAAGCGGATGTCCTGTTCCGACAGCGTGTGCGCGTCACCCGCCTGGCGCGAGGTGTCGTCGGGGATCGGCGGCACGCGCACGGCGGCTCCGGCGGTCAGGCGGCCCTCGGGCTTGATGCGGGCGCCGTCGACGCGGATCTGGCCGCTGCGGGCCATCTTCTGCACCTGGATGTTCGACAGGTGCGGCCAACGGCGGCGGAACCAGCGGTCCAGGCGGATGCCGTCCTCGGCCTCGGCGACATAGATTGTCTGCACCTCGCGGACGCCGCCGCCCTCGCGCGGTTTGGGATCGTCGGTCACAGGGCGGCTCCAAAGGCGCGGCGGGCGATCATCAGCCCCAGGAACAGGGCGGCGACGGCCAGCACGGTCGAGACGGCGACATAGAGACCCGCCATGCCCCAATCGCGCCGCTGGATCATCAGGGCCGTCTCCAGCGAGAAGGCCGAAAAGGTGGTGAACCCGCCCAACAGGCCCACGGCGGCGAACAGGCGCACGCTCTCGCCGCCCTGCCCCCGATGCGCCAGCCATCCGGCCAGCAGGCCCATCAGCAGGCCGCCGATCAGATTGGCCGCGAACGTGCCCCACGGCCAGGCGGCGCCGGGCAAGACGCGGCCCAGCGTCAGGCCCAGGCCGTATCGGGCCATCGAGCCGAGCGCCCCACCGGCGGCGACAAGGAGGAAACGGGTCATGGCGGCGCTTATACCCGCCTCTGCGGCGAAGCGAAGACCGGCGTCAGCCTGACTGAAACTTCACTTGCCGAGACGCACGGTTAACGGCGATACCGAAGACGCGGCTTCGCGCCGCTGGGGAAGGCCGTCGGCCCGGCGGCCCGCCCTGATCTAGTATCGGGCCGGGATTCCTTTCAGGGGCGAACCGCCGACCATGTCGCACGACGACCACAGCCATCAGGGCCATGACGCGCACGGGCACGATGCGCACGGCCATGACGCGCCGGCGGACCATGGCCACGGCGGCCAGGGCCATGATCAACGGCTGCAAGCCGCCCCGAACCCGCCGCCGCCCGGCGCCACGGACAGCCCGAACCGCGAGGCCCCGGAACGCACGCCCACGGGGGTTCGCATGAACCGTTCCGCCGACGGCATCCTGCGTCCCATCCAGGACAGCGAACTGTTCTCCAACGACCCCGCCGAGATCGCGGTGGTGTCGTCGCATATCGACGAATATTTCAACCAGCCGCTGGACCTGTTTCCCTTCTGGGAGACGGGCAGGAAGCCCGACCGTTTCCACGTGCTGTTCGCCCGCCAGATCGAAGAGCGGTTCCCGGTGGATCGCGATCTGCGCAGCCACATCCACGACTATGGTCGGCGCGTGTTCCGGGCGTTGATGGTCCACATCGGCACCAAGCGGCTGAACCAGACCCTGGCCTTGGTCGCCTTCACCGTCCTGGCCACCCTGGGACCCACCTGGTTCGCCCAATGGGTCGGCACGCCGGCCATGGGCGCGGGCCTGGCCGTCGGCGCCATGCTGGCCGTGTTCGGCCTGTGGTGGGCGTTGCAGGCGATCCTGTTCGTCCAGTACCGCTTCCGGCTGGAGAACGATTCCTACGAGATGTCGCGCGAGATCGTTCAGCGGACGCGCGAATTGCAGAACCTGTTCACCACCGCCCGCGCCCTGCCCGACCAGGCCGAGACCCAGTATCAGATGGACGGCAAGGGCTGGGGCGCTCGGGCGTCCTATCTGGTCCGTCTGACCATGTGGCTGGCCGCGCGGATGGAGTATCTGGAGAAATACGTCCAGATGGAACTGTGGCGCATTCGGCGTGAACGCTATTGGACGCGCTGGCTGCAACGCATCCTGACGCCGCTGATCCTGATCGTCTGGCTGGCCCTGTTCGCCCTGGAGGCGCCCCCGGCCGATGCGGCGATGTTCCGGGTGCTGCAAGGCGTCGCGGTGCTGTTGGGCGTCCTGGTCAGTTGGATCAGCTATGTGCGCTGGCGCACCCCGACCGAGGCCATCCAGGACAAGCTGGGCGTCGACGGATGGGTCCGCTACGCCTCGCTGGACGTCGACAACGCCGTCGCCGATCAGGTCCGCCGCGACAAGGAACGCCTGGTCGAATACCGCGCCCTGACGCGCGGTCGCTGAGCCTCAGAACCGGCTCCGCAGGTTGTCTCGCACCTGACGGGCGTCATAGGCGTCTGGGCGATCCGGGCGGGCGCCGCGCCCCATCAGGATCTCCAGCGTGGTCGAGGTCGGCTGGGGACCGCTGATGTCGAAGCCAAGCCCCACGCCGACGCCCGAGGCGGAATAGCCGCCGTAACGGCCCGAACCCGCGCCGATCGACACGCTGGGGCGAACGCCCCCCGCTCCGTCGGGGCGGCCGTCGGTCCAGCGCTGGACGACCTCGAACCAGTCATAGCCGCTCTGAACCGTCAGATCGGCCGCGCGCAGCAGGGCCATGTCGGCCACTGGTCCCGGCGCGCCGACGCCGTCATAGGTGACGCGATAGCGGTCGCTCTCGATCCGCTGTTCCGAGAACCCCTGCCCGCCCGGCCCGCCCTTGGCGCCATAGGGGGCCAGGCTGGCGCAGGCGGACAAGGCCAGAGCCAGGGTCAGGGCCGAAACGGCCAGGATGGGCAGCGTCAGACGGTTCATGGTTTGGCTCCTGTGACGGTTCAGCGTTCAAGACGGCCGAAACGTTCCCTCATCCCAGCGCCGGATGCGCCAGCCCGGCGGCGCGGGCCAGGTCGGCGAAGTCGTCGGGAACCGGCGCCCGCACGGTGATCCGCCCGTCTTCAGGATGCGGCAGGTCCAATGCGGCGGCGTGCAGCATCAGGCGCGGCGCGGCGCGCCCGGCCAAGGTCAGGGCGCCGCCATAGCGCACATCCCCCGCCAGCGGCCGCCCGACATGGGCCATGTGCACGCGAAGTTGGTGCATCCGCCCGGTCAGGGGCTGAAGTTCGACCAAGGCCCCCTGATCGTTCGCGGCCAGGGTGCGATAGCGGCTGGTCGAGACCTGGGCGCCGTCGGCATCGGGGGCGACGACCCGCATATAGCTTTCACGCCCGATCTCCTCGCGGCGCAAGGCGGCGTCGATGGTCCCCGCGCGCGGTTCGGGCGCGGCCGAAACCAGGGCCAGATAGGTCTTTTGCAGCCTCTTGGCCTGCAACGCCTTGCCTAGGAAGCCGGCGGCGGGCTTGGTCTTGGCCGCGACGATGACGCCCGAGGTGTCGCGGTCCAGCCGGTGAACCAGCTCGGGCCGCTTGCCGTTCGACCGGGCGAAGGCCCACAGCAGGTCGTCCAGCGTATGCGCCTGGATGCGCCCGCCCTGGCTGGACAGGCCGGACGGCTTGTTGAACGCGATCAGGTGCGCGTCCTCATGCACCACCCATGAACGGACGGCGGCGATCTCGGCTTCGGTCAGGGCGACGGCGGTGCGGGCTTTCACCCGCTCCGATTAGCGCAGCACACCCTTCCTGACCAAGGCCCGCGAATACAGCGCCAGGAACACCGCCACGACGCTGATCACGGCCCACAGGATCATGCCGTTCGTGCCGGAGATCCGGCCGCCTTCCGACATCCCATAGGTATAGGCCACGCTGCCCGCCACGCCGATCAGCGAGACGATGAAGGCGTAGTGCGCCCACTTGGACCGCAGCAGCAACAACAGCGCCCCGATCGCCCCGCCCCAACCGCCGGCGGCCCAGAAGGCCTTGGCCCAGTTCGGCGTCGCATCGAAGTAGGCGATCTGCTCGGGCGGCAGATTGCCCATGTAATTGGCCCCGTGCATCATGGTCATGACGAAGTCGTAGGCCGGATAGGCGTTCCAGATCAGCGCCAACAGGCCCACCAGCCACAGGTGCCAGGGCGTCTTGTTCAGCATATCGGACATCGTTCCCTCCCCAGGACAGCGATCCGGCAGGATGCGACGGGAACGGCGTTACGGCAACGCTTATCGAAAGCCTCGCTCAGCCGTCCGTTCCGCCGCCCTGTTTGGCGGCTCGCATCGCCGCCCAGCGGTCCAGCCGTTCGCGGATCTTGGCCTCGTGCCCCTCGCCCTTGGGAGCGTAGAAGGTGCGTCGCTCCATGCCGTCGGGAAAGTAGTTCGCGCCCGAAAAGCCGTCCTGCGTGTGCGGGTCGTACTGATAGCCCTCGCCATAGCCGAGCTGTTTCATCAGCTTGGTCGGGGCGTTGCGGATATGGGCAGGCGGCATCAATGAGCCGGTCTCGCGCGCGGCCTTGGCGGCGGCCTTATAGCCTTCATAGACGGCGGTCGATTTCGGCGCGGTGGCCAGGTGGACCACGGCCTGGGCGATGGCCAGCTCGCCTTCGGGGCTGCCCAGAAAGTCGTAGGTCTCCTTCGCCGCATTGGCGACCAGGATCGACAGGGGGTCGGCCTCGCCGATGTCTTCGACCGCCATGCGCACGATGCGGCGCGCCAGATACAGCGGGTCCTCGCCGCCGTTCAGCATCCGCGCCAGCCAATACAGGGCCGCGTCGGGATCGGACCCGCGCACCGATTTATGCAGGGCGGATATGAGGTTGTAGTGTTCTTCTCGCGACTTGTCGTAGGCGGGCGCCCGCTTCTGCAACAGGCCCGCCAGCCCCTGAACCTCCAGCGTCTCGCCCTGCGGCAAGGCGAACAGGGTTTCGGCCATGGTCAGCAGATAGCGGCCGTCGCCGTCAGCCAGGGCCGACAGGGCCTGGCGCGCATCGGCGTCGACCGGCAACGCGCGGCCCATGTGCGCCTCGGCGCGGGCCAGAAGTTGATCCAGCGCCGCATCATCCAGCCGTTTCAGCACAAAGACCTGGGCGCGCGACAACAGGGCGCCGTTCAGCTCGAACGACGGATTCTCGGTCGTGGCCCCGACCAGGGTGACGATCCCCTCCTCCACGAAGGGCAAAAAGCCGTCCTGCTGGGCGCGGTTGAACCGGTGGATCTCATCGACGAACAACAGGGTCGACTGGCCGGCGGCGCGACGCGTGCGCGCCGTCTCGAACGCCTTCTTCAGATCGGCCACGCCCGAGAAGACCGCCGAGATCTGCTGGAACTGATAGCCCGCCGCCTGGGCCAACAGGCGGGCGATGGTGGTCTTGCCGGTGCCGGGCGGTCCCCACAGGATCATCGAACCCAGGCGCCCGCCGTCGATCATGCGCCGGATCGGCCCGCCCTCGCCCAGCAGATGGTCCTGGCCCACCACCTCATCCAGCGCGCGCGGGCGCAGACGGTCGGCCAGGGGGGCGTCGGGGGGATGGATGCCGGAGGCTTCAAACAGGTCGCTCATCTGCCCCCACAGATAGGCGCTATGCCCCGCCATTTCACGCCATTAGTGTGCATCTCCGAAGGAGATCGACATGGCCGAACCTCACAGCGTGCCGCCCGGCGGGGTGATCCCCTATCTGACCATTCCATCGCGCGGCGGTCAGGCCGCCATCGAATTCTACCGCGCCGCCTTTGGGGCCGAAGAGCTGTTCCGCACCCTGGCCGAGGATGGCGAGCGGGTGATGCACGCCCGGCTGGTGATCAACGGCGGCCTGGTGATGCTGTCGGACGAGTTTCCCGAATACGGCATGGAGCCGGACGTTCAGCCCCGCGGGATCGTCTTGCACCTGCAAGTCGATGACGCCGACGAATGGTGGGCGCGGGCGCTGATCGCGGGCGCCGTGCCGACCATGCCCCTGGCGGACATGTTCTGGGGCGACCGCTACGGCCAGGTGAAGGACCCCTTCGGCCACGGCTGGTCGATCGGCGCGGCGATCGGCAAGGGCTGATCGCTAACGGATCACGCCGGGGATCAGGCGGCCCTGGCGCTGGATGACCACGCGCGAGCCGCGCGTGACGCCCCCCGCCTGCTCGACCGAGTTCAGCGGCCGGTCGTTGACCGAAACGATCAGGTCGCCGGCCCTAAAGCCGGTCGCCTGGGCGAAACTGCCGCGTTCGACTCGGCCGATGATCAGACCCGAGGCGAAGGGATCGCCGCCCAGGCTGTCGGCCAGGGCCGGGTTCAGAGCCAGCACCGAGGCCCCGCTGAGGGCGCCGGTGCGGATCAGGCGCGCATTGTCCAGATCAGTCTCGCCCGGCAGGCGCTGAGCGCGAGCGGTCAGGGTCTGGGACCGGCCGTCACGCAGCACCGTCACCTGGACCGCGTCGCCCGGATTGCGTGAGCCGACGCGGAAATTCAGTCCGTTCTGATCATTGACCTCGGCCCCGTCGACGGCGGTGATGACGTCGCCTTGGCGCACTCCGGCGCGGGCGGCCGGGCCGTTGGGATAGAGGTCCGTCACCACGACGCCGCGCGGCCGATCCAGGCCCAGGCTGGAGGCGATGTCCTGGCTGACGGTGTCGCCCTTGACCCCCAGCCACGGCCGCACGACGGCGGTGGCCCCGCCGACGGCGGCGTTGACCACCTGGCGCACCATCGACGCCGGAATGGCGAAACCGACCCCTGACGAAGAGCCGGAACGCGAGAAGATGGCGGTGTTGATGCCGATCAGATCGCCGTCCATGTCGACCAGCGCCCCGCCCGAATTGCCGGGGTTGATGGCCGCGTCGGTCTGGATGAAGGAGCTGGAGTCCGAAATCCCCGTCTCGGTTCGGTTCAGGGCCGAGATGATGCCGTTGGTCACCGTCTGACCGATGCCGAACGGATTGCCGATGGCCAGGACCAGATCGCCCACCTGCTGTTCCTCGCGGTCGTCCAGGTTCAGGGTGGGCAGACGCTCGTCGACGCCCTCCAACTGAAGCACGGCGATGTCCGAACGTTCGTCGGCCAGGATGACGCGGGCCGGAAACTCGCGCCGGTCGTACAGGGTGACGCGGATCTGCTGCATGTTCTGGATGACGTGGTTGTTGGTCACCACGATCCCGTTGGCCCGCACGATGACGCCCGAACCGATGGAGCCGGTCTGGCGCTGGCCCGGAATGCCCCAGAAGGGGTCGCGCACCTGCTGGGTTCCGACGGCGGCGATATTGACCACGGCGGGGGCCGACTGACGCACCACGGGGGCGAAACTGGCCTTCATGCCCGCCGCATCGCCCGGAACCTGGCGCGGGGCCGCGTCGCCGAAAACGCCGTCCTGGGCCTTGGTGTTCGAGGGAGAGCCGCAGGCCGACAGGGCCAGGGCGGCGGCGATCACGAGCGTCGAGGTCTTCATCGTGGTCCGTGGGTCAGCAAGCGTCACCGGACCATTCGGCTACGGCTTTCGGGCGTCAAGATGGCGGAGCGGGCGTCAGGCGGCCGCATCGCCCGACGCTTGCTGATCCAGAACGGCGCGACGAGCGGTCATCCAGCCGATCACGGCGGCCAGGGCCAGGACCCCGGCGGCGATGTAAAAGGCCAGGCCCGGCTGCGGCACGGGCGCGCCCTGCCCCACCGACAGGGAATAGATCCAGCCGAAGAACAACGGCGAGGCGACGCCGGCGATGGAGGCGACGCTCATGTTCGCGCCCTGAAGCTGGCCCTGCTCGTCCTCGCCGACGCGACGGGTCATCAGCGATTGCAGCGTCGGCATGGCCAGGCCCCACAGGGCGTTGGGCAGCATGGCCAGGCAGAAGACCAGCCCCGTCGGCGCCCACCCCATCAGGGCGATGCCGACCGTACCGCCCGCCAGGCCCAGGATCATGGTGTTGCGGTCGCCCAGCCGCGCAACCACCGGCCCGGTCAGAACGCCCTGGACGATCATGTCCAGCAGACCCACGCCCGCCAACAGCAGGCCGACCTCCCGGGGTCCCCAGCCGTAGCGATAGGCGGCGTACAGCACGAAGATCGCCGAAAAGACGTGATGGGCGAAGTAGAGCAGGAAGTTGACCACCGACAGGCCGGCCAACTCGCGGTGCCGCAGCAACAGGACCATGGCCCCGACCGGATTGGCGCGTTTCCAACTGAAGGCCATGCGGTTCTTGGGCTTCAGGCTCTCAGGCAGGATGAACAGGCCATACAGGAAGGCCACGCCCGACAGGGCCGCCGCGGCCCAGAACGGCGCACGCGGATCGACCTCGCCCAGAAAGCCGCCCAATACGGGTCCCAGCACGAAACCGCCGGAAAAGGCCGCCCCGATCAGGCCGTAGGCCCGGGCGCGATGCTCGGGCGCGGTGATGTCGGCCATATAGGCGTAGATGGTGGTGAAGCTGGACGAGGTGATCCCCGCGATCATCCGCCCCAAGGCCAGCCACCACAGGTTCGGCGCCAGGGCCATCAGCACATAGTCCGCCGCCAGGCCCGCGCAGCTTATCAGGATCACGGGGCGACGGCCGTACTGGTCCGACAGGCTGCCGATGATCGGCGAGGCGATGAACTGCATCCCCGCCCACAGGGCCACGAAGACCCCGTTGATCACCCCCGCCTGGGCGTTGGAGCCGACGAATTCCTCGATCAACTGGGGCAGCACCGGAATGATGATCCCCATGGCGACGATGTCGAGCACCGCCGTCACGAAGATGAAGGCCAGGGCGGCGCGGTTGTGAAACAGGTTGGGCATGGGCGGTGGGACATAGCGGAGTTCCGCCGCTCCGTCATCGCGACGCCATTGCCGAAGCTTAACTTGCGGCCCGGCAAACGGCGTTCCAACCTGCGGTCATGGAATCCGTGATCGACGTTTCGGGTCTGACCAAGACCTACGGCTCCGTCCGCGCCCTAGACGGGCTGACGCTGAGCATTCCCAGGGGCGGCGTCTATGGCGTGCTGGGACCGAACGGAGCGGGCAAGTCGACCCTGTTCCGCATCCTGCTGGGCCTGATCCGACCGACCGACGGCGCCGCGACGGTGCTGGGCGGGGCGGTCGGCGACGTGGCGACCATGCGGCGCATGGGTTCGATGATCGAGACGCCGCGCTTTCCGCCCTTTCTGACCGCGCGCCAGGTGCTGCAATGGCTGGCCCAGGCGCACGGCATGGGGGCGACCGCCGAGATCGACCACTGGATCAGCCGTGTCGGCCTGGGCGAGGCGCGCGATCGCAAGGTGCGCGGCTTTTCCGTCGGCATGATGCAGCGGTTGGGCGTGGCCGCCGCCCTGATGACCCGGCCCGACCTGGTCATTCTGGACGAGCCGACCAGCGGCATGGACCCGCCCGGCATCCAGGAGATGCGCGCCCTGATCCGCAGCCTGGCCGACGACGACGGGGTGACCGTGGTCCTGGCCAGCCACCAGCTTCTGGAGGTTCAGCGCGTCTGCGACCGGGTCGCCATTCTGAACCGCGGCAAGCTGGTGCGCGAGGGCGCGGTCAGCGAACTGACCTCTGACGGCGAGCGGCTGAGGGTGAGCGTCAGCTCGCTCGAACAGGCCCTGGCCGTCCTGGGCGCCAAGGCCGCCGCCTCGGGCCAGGCCGTCCTGGTCGACACCACCCGCGCCGACGGTCCCGGCGTGATCCGCGCCCTGGTCCAGGCCGGGATCGACATCCATGAGGCGCGCTGGGTCGGCACCGATTTGGAAAGCGTCTTCTTCACCGAAACCGGCGCGGTGCGCGCCCCGGAGACCGACCATGCTGGTTGACGCGATCCGCGCCGAGACCTGGCGGCTGGCCCGAAACCGGGCGACGGTCTTCTGGACCGTGGGCTTCCTGCCCATCGTGGGGTTGGCCATGGGCATCCTGGGCAACCTGTTCCTGAAGGCGAACGCCGACAAGATCACGGTCAACGGCAAGGCCCCGCCCGAACTGAACCAGATGCTGATGGGCGGCCCGATCCGGGTGGTCGAAGAGGTCATCGCCAACGTCGGCGCCATGGCCAATCCGATCGTGCTGCTGTTCATGCTGATCGGGGCCGCGACCCTGTATTCCGGCGACTATCGCTGGGAGACCTGGCGGCTGATCAGCGCGCGCAACAGCCGAACCAATCTGTTGCTGGGCAAGGTGGCGACCATGGGTCTGCTGGCCCTCTTGGCCATGGTCGTGCTGCTGAGCGGCGAGATCGCCCAGACCGTCAGCAAGGCCGTGATCCTGGAACGTCCCATGAGCTGGGCCGTCGACGGCAATGCGGCGGGCCGGTTCGCGGGCCTGTTCGGCCTGTCCTGGCTGGCGGTCATGCAATTCACCATGGTCGGCCTGCTGGTCGCCGTGCTGACCCGGTCGCTGCTGGCGGCCCTGTTCGCACCCATAGTGATCGCGGCGGCCCAGGTCTTTTCGCCCCAGGCCCTGGCCCCGATGGGGATTGGACCGGACGATTGGATCGCCGTTCTGCTCAATCCGGGCACGGCCTTCGGCTATCTGAAGGCGACGCTGATCGGCGGTCAGGCCGCCCTGGGGCTGCCTGACCAGGCGCTGTTGAAAGGCGTGGTCAGCGTCGCGCTAAACCTGTTCCTGCCACTGCTGGCCGCCCTGGCCTGGTTCAAGCGCCAGGACCTGTCGAAGGAGTAGGCGACGACAACCGTTTCTCCATGAAGACGTCGGCGCGGACATAGGGCGTCGGGCGCGGCGGCAGGTCGATGAAGCCGAAGGCGCGGTACAGGCCCCCCGCCGCCTTCAGGCTGGACGCCGTCTCCAGATACAGCCGCGTCGCCCCCGCCGTGCGGGCGGCGTCTTCACAGACTTGGAGCAGCGCGCGGCCCAGGCCCAGACCGCGCGCGGCGGGCGTGACGCACATCTTGGCCACCTCGAAGCCGCCGTCGTCCATGGCCATCAGGGCGCAGCAGCCGATGACCTTCCCGTCCCGCTCCGCCATGAAGATGCGGCCGCCGGGGTCCAGGATGGCGCCGCGCGGATCGTCGATGACCTTGCGGTCCTTCGCCTCGATCACGAACCCGCCCTCGATCAGCCAGCCCTCGTTCAACCGCGCCCAGTCGGCGGCGTGATGCGGCTCATAAGGGATGATGGCGACAGACATCGCGGTCTGATGCCCCACCTGGCGCGCAAACGAAAGGGCGGCCGGGTTTCCCCGACCGCCCTTCAAAAGGCGTTGTCGATGACGCGCCGATCAGGCCTCGTCGTCGCCCTCGTCGAACGACTGGACCGGACCCGAGTCCAGGCCCTTGGCGTCCACGTCGCGATCGACGAACTCGATCACGGCCATGGCGGCGTTGTCGCCGTGACGGAAGCCGGCCTTCATGATGCGGATGTAGCCGCCGTTACGCTCGGCGTAGCGCGGGCCGATCGTGTCGAACAGCTTGCCGACCTGCGGCACGTCGCGCACGGCGCTGATGGCCTGACGGCGAGCGTGCAAGTCGCCCTTCTTGGCCAGCGTCACCAGCTTTTCGACGAAGGGACGCAGTTCCTTCGCCTTGGGCAGGGTCGTCGTGATCTGCTCATGCTTGATCAGCGAGGCGGCCATGTTGGCGAACATCGCGGTACGATGGCTGGCCGTGCGGCCGAGCTTGCGATAGGCGGCGCCGTGGCGCATCGGGGTCTCTCCTACTCAACCCGGTTTCCAGAAGACTGGACCTGGGCCTTTTCCTTCTAACCGCTCCGATTGGCTCAAGGCCGGGGGCGGAGGGTTGAAACTTAGATCTGGTCGTCGAACTTCTTGGCCAGGTCTTCGATGTTCTCGGGCGGCCAGTTCGGCACGTCCATGCCGAGCGACAGACCCATGGAGGTCAGGACCTCCTTGATCTCGTTCAGCGACTTGCGGCCGAAGTTCGGGGTGCGAAGCATTTCGCCCTCGGTCTTCTGGATCAGGTCGCCGATGTAGACGATGTTGTCGTTCTTCAGGCAGTTGGCCGAACGAACCGACAGCTCCAGCTCGTCCACCTTCTTCAGCAGGGCCGGGTTGAACGGCAGGTCGGGCTTGCCGTCGGCGGCCTCGACGGCCTTCTTCGGCTCCTCGAAGGTGATGAAGATCTGCAGTTGGTCCTGGAGGATGCGCGAGGCGTAGGCCACGGCGTCGACCGGGGTCACGGCGCCGTTGGTTTCGACCTCCATGATCAGCTTGTCGTAGTTCAGCGACTGGCCCTGACGGGTCGGCTCGACGCGATAGGCGACGCGCTTGACCGGCGAATACAGGGCGTCGACCGCGATCAGGCCGATCGGGGCGTCTTCCGGACGGTTGAACTCGGCGGCGACATAGCCCTTGCCGTTCTGGACGGTCAGCTCCATGCGGATCGAGGCGCCGTCGTCCAGGGTGCAGATGACGTGATCGGGGTTCAGAACCTCGATGTCGGCCGGGACGTCGATCTGGCCGGCGGTCACCGGGCCGGGACCGGTGGCCTTCAGCGTCATGCGCTTGGGACCTTCGGCGTGCAGGCGCAGGGCCAGTTGCTTGATGTTCAGGACGATGTCGACCACGTCCTCGCGCACGCCTTCCAGCGACGAGAATTCATGGACCACGCCGTCGATCTGGATGGCCGTGACCGCGGCGCCTTGCAGCGACGACAGCAGCACGCGGCGCAGGGCGTTGCCGAGCGTCACACCGAAGCCGCGCTCCAGAGGCTCGGCCACCAGACGCGCCTTGCGTTGGGCGTCGGAACCGATCTCGATCTGCGGCTTCTCGGGACGGATCAGCTCTTGCCAGTTACGTTCGATCATAGGTGTCCCTCGAAAGGTTTCGCCGACCCCCCTTCGCCTCGTCAGGAAAGGCGGGATCGGCGCGGAATAGGTAGTCGACGACGGCGCGGGTTTAGACGCGGCGGCGCTTGGGCGGACGGCAGCCGTTGTGCGGCATCGGCGTGACGTCGCGGATGGTCGTGATCGTCAGACCCACGGCCTGCAGGGCGCGCAGAGCCGATTCACGGCCCGAACCCGGACCCGAGACGTTGACTTCCAGCGTCTTCAGCCCGTGCTCCTGGGCCTTCTTGCCGGCGTCTTCGGCGGCCATCTGGGCGGCGTACGGGGTCGACTTGCGCGAACCCTTGAAGCCCATGTGACCGGCCGACGACCAGGAAATCGCATTCCCTTGGGCGTCCGTGATCGTGATCATGGTGTTGTTGAACGACGCATTCACGTGGGCGACGCCCGAGGTGATGTTCTTGCGTTCGCGGCGCTTAACGCGACCCGGTTCCTTGGCCATGGCTATGTCTTACTTCTTCTTGCCGGCGATCGGCTTGGCGGGACCCTTGCGGGTGCGGGCGTTGGTGTGGGTGCGCTGACCGCGGACCGGCAGGCCCTTGCGGTGACGCAGGCCGCGATAGCAGGCCAGGTCCATCAGACGCTTGATGTTCATCGAGGTCTCGCGACGCAGGTCGCCCTCGACGGTGTGGTCCTTGTCGATGGTCTCGCGGATTTGCAGGACCTCGGCGTCGGTCAGTTGATTGACGCGACGGGCGGCTTCGATGCCGACCTTAGAGACGATGTCCTTGGCGGCGGCCGGGCCGATGCCGTGGATATACTGCAGCGCGATTTCGACGCGCTTGTTGGTCGGGATGTTGACGCCAGCGATACGGGCCACGAAAATCTCCAGGTTCGCAGACGCAACAAACGCTCCGGTCAACAGACCAGGAGCGTGGGCGCCCTTCGCGGAAGCGCGCCTTATACAGGGGATTCACCGCACGTCAACGCCTGTGAAGGCGGCGCACCCCCGCCTCAAGACGCCGGTGCGCCCAGCCTGCCCTGCAGCCAGCCCCGCCAGTCGGCGCTCAGGGCCTCAACGGTCGCGGGCAGGCCCAGAGCCGTCCCCTCGCCCGCCAGCCAGGTCTCAAACGTCGTTCCCGCCCCGAAGGCCTGGCCCAGACGCCCGAACACCGCCGGGTCGCCCGACTTCTCGGCCAGATAGTCGGCGAACATCCGGGCCTGGAAGCCGTACAGCATCGGCGCGGGCATCGACCGGCCGCCAGGCCCGCCCGGAGGGCCGCCGGGACCGCCGCCGGGACCGCCGGGTCCGCCCATCATGATGCGCACGGGACCGCCGCCCGGCCCGCCGGGTCCGCCAGGGCCGCCAGGGCCGCCGCCCATGGCCCGCATCGGGTGTTCTCCCGACAGGAAGGCGGACAGGTCCAAAAGCTTGGCCGCATCCGACGTCGGCGCCATGCGGTGACGGCCGGAATAGATCTCGGCGAACTGGGTGCGTTTGTCGTCGGCCATGGCCTGGGTTTCCAGCAACTGGCCCGCGATCTCGTCCATCCAGTCCGGGCCGGGCGAGGCGTGGCGCGCCTCCGGCTCGGGCGCGGCGTCCGGCCAGAAGGCGCGGGCGTACCAGCCGACCCCGAGCTGACGCGGAATGGCGCCGGCCTCGTTGGCGGCCATGGCCTCGGGCGTATGGCGCTCACGCATGCGGGCCAGGGGCTGTTCCAGCGCCTGATCGATCTGTTCGTCGGACATGCCGTTCATCGCCATCATCTCGGTGAAGCGGCTGCGCAGGGCGCCGACCTCGGCGTTGATCTGGGCCTGACGCAGGCGCCAGGGCACGATCACGTCGAACCCGGCGGCCTTCAGGGCGGCGGCGCGGTCCTCGCGGCCCGTGGCCCCGGTCTCGGAGACGACATAGCGGCTGGGTTCGACGCCGAAACGGGTCTTGAACGCCTCTTCCCCTCCACGCGCATAGCCCAGCAGTTCGGCCGCCCGCTCCTGGGTGAAGGCCAGGGCGACGCCGTGCTCCGATTCCGCGCACGGGCGGCCGGGCGCGGCGGCGCGGGCCGCGTCGCACAACGGCCCGGCCTGGGCGGCGGAGGCGGCCGAGACCAGGGCCAGGACGATCAGACTGGTTTGAATGCGCATGCGGGTCCTCGTGAAGCGTGCGTCCAGTTTCGCCAGGCGATCTTGCCGCCGTGTTTCGCCATCGTAACAGACTCAGCCGCCGGGCACGCCCCGGCCGAAGGCCACGCCCACCGTCACCTCGGCGTCGGCGACGGGGCGGCCGTCGCGGACGGGCGGCCGGAACCGGAAGGTCGTCTCCGCCACCTGGACCCCGGCCGCGCCGAACCCCTGGCCCGGCGGCGTCTCGCGCAGCACGCGGCAAGCCTCCAGCCGCTGGTCCAGCCGCACGCGGCAACGCAGCTCCACCTGGCCGTCCATGCGCGCGGCGCGGGCGGCGGGCGGATAGCGGGCGATGATCTCTTGCCGGGTGGGACCGCGCACGAACTGGGCGCGGCCGCCGACGCCGGGACCGTCCGCGTCGCCCGACCCCGTGCCGGTTCCTGTCCCCTGTTGACCCTGACCGGGACCGGGCGTGGGGCTTTCAGTCGGAGCGACGCCGATCACCAGGGGCGGCTCGGGCGCCGGGCGCGGCGGGGCCGTGACCTCGGGCGGGCGGGTCGGACTGGGCGTGGGCCGTATGGCCGACGGCGCGGACGGCCGCCCTCCTCCGTCGCTGGACAAAGGCCGCGCTGGAGGCGGAGGCGGGGGCGGCGGCAGGAAGGGCTGCAGCACGATGACGTTCAGCGGCGGCGGCAGGATCGGCTGCGGCGCCGACGGCTGTGTCCGCGCCACCCACAGGCCCACGCCCAGGTGCGCCGCCACTACGACGGCGGCCAGACCGATCCAGCGCAGGCGACGGCGGTCCAGGATCGGCTTTTCAGGCTCCATGCGCGTCTCCGGCCGACGTCATACGCACCAGCATAACGCCTGAACGGCCGAACGGCTCAGCCGTGCCAATCCGCCTCGGCGCCGATCGGGCTGCCGGGGGGCGTCGGCGGGTCGAACCGCTCGACCGACAGCACCTGGTCCAGCCGCTCGCGGTCGGCCAATAGGGCACCCAGCCAGCGATCATGCGCCCGCTGAGCCGGATCGGCCGCCGTCGAGGCGCGTAAACGGGCGCCCAGGGTCTCCAGCCGGGCCGAGACCAGGGCGGCGGCGGTCGGCGACAGAACCGTGCCGCGCGCAACCTCGGCCAGCGACAGCACGGTGCGGGCCTGAACCCGGCGCGCGGCCTCGGCGGCGGCGGGCGGCGCGGGTCGGAAGACGCCGCTGACGACCGCGTCCAGCATCTCGGCCAGGCTCAGATTGCCCGAACCACGCGCGGCGGCGTCGACCAGGCGGTTCAGCCGTTGCGGCGCGAACAGGGCGTCCAGGGTCACGTCGGCGGCCACCTCGGCCGCTGCGCCCGCATCGAACGGACGACCGGTGCGGGCCTGCATCAGCTCGATCGAATGCTGGGCGTCATTGTCGCCCGACTGCTGGGCGTCCAGCAGGGTGATCAGCGACGGCGCCAGGGTCAGCTCCGCCGGGTCCAGCGTGGCGATCAGACCGGCCAGCGCCGCACGCTGGTCCGCGGCGGGCACGGGCGTGGCGATCTGACGTCCCGTCCCGGCGACCGGATAGCCATAATCGACGCCGCCGATCAGCTTGGCGACCGCATCCACCTGATAGCGGTGATACAGCCAGATCGGGACCAGCCGCCGCCGCAGGTCGTTGACCGGCAGGCCGGGCGACAGGCTGTCCAGGCCGAAACGGTTCAGGGCGATGCGGCGCACCCGCATCAGATGGCTCAACTCCGCGACCGGATCGGCGCCATTGTCCCACAGACTGCCCCAGGGCTGGGCGTCGGCGGCCGAGCGGGCGTCGGCGTCCGAAACGAAGCGCAGCCGCGCCGCGCCCTCGGCGGTTCGGCGCTCCCGCTCGGCGGGCGGCGCATCGCCGTACAGCCAGTCGATGGCGAACCGGTCCCAATCGCCCACGCCGACGCCATAGGCGTGCGAGAAGTCCATGCGGTCGCCGTCCAGCGTGATCAGCGGCACCGGATAGTCCATCACCGAGGCCCGATCCTGGGTCGAGGCGGCGAAATTGTGCAGCAGGCCGATGGCGTGGCCCACCTCGTGCGCCGACAATTGACGCATCCGGGCCAGGGCGATGCGTTGCGGATCGTCCTGGGCGCCCGTGCCGGTGCGCGCCGCGCCGGTCAGCCCCTCGAAGATCAACATGTCCTGGCGCACGCGCAGCGAACCCAACAGGACCGAACCCTTGACGATCTCGCCGGTGCGCGGGTCGACCACGCTCTGGCCGTAGGACCAACTGCGGGTCGAGCGATTGACCCAGTTGATGACGTTGTAGCGGGCGTCCAGCGGATCGACCCCCTCGGGCAGGACCTCGACGTGGAAGGCGTCGACATAGCCCGCCCGGTCAAAGGCCTCGGCCCACCAGCGCGCGCCATCGACCAGGGCGCCGCGGATCGGCTCGGGCGCGGCGCGGTCAACGTAGAAGACGATGGGCTTGACCACGGTCGAGCGGGCGGCCGTCGGATCGGTCTTCTCCAGCCGGAAACGGTGGGCCAGCCGCTGCACCACGGGTTCGTCCAGCGGCGCCGAGAAATCATAGAACAGCGAGTTCATCGCCCCGGTGCGCGGGTCGAACCGGCGCGCCTGATAGCCGTCATCCGGCAGGCGGATGAAGGAATGGCGCACGGTGAAGGTGATCAGGCGGGCGTCCGGCGCGATGCGGCTGACCTCGCCGCCCGGCTGATCGACGGCGAAGGTCAGCCGGGCCTCCAGCTCGACATTGTCGGGGAAGGCGCGCGCGGCCGAGGGGTCCACCATCGTCAGATCGGCGACGGGACGCAGCGACCCCTGCCCCGAACCGCGCAGTCCCTCGACCAGGCCGTGGGCGTCACGGGTCAGAAAGCCCGCCAGATCCACGACCGCGCCGCCGCCCGGCAGGGTCTCGACCGGTTCGGCGGCCCAGACGGTGGAGGTCAGGAAGGCGTCGCGCGCGGCGGCCTGTTCGTCCGGCCCGCCGGCGGGCGCGCGATATGACACATTCTCGAATTCGGCCACGACTCTCTTGCCGACCTTGCGGAAGACCAGAATCTGGGTCGGGCCGATCTGGGCGCGGTCCTGTCCCGTGACGGCCGAACCGACGCCGGTCTTCAGGGCCGTATGGTGGATGACGCGGGCCATGACCCCGTCGGCGCCCGGCGCGGGCAGCTCCATCAGCACCCGGCCGCTCGCCGTATCGACACGGATCGGCAACAGGCCATCCAGGCGTTGGGGCGCGTTCGCGGCGGGCGCGGATGTCGGATCGGCGGCGCCGCTCGCGGCCGCCATCGAGGCGCATCCGCCGAGAGCCAGAATCAGGGCGGCCGTCGCCGCCGTGGTCATCAGACGCATCGCAAATCCCCCTCACGCGCGAGCGGGGATAAGGGCGGATGGCGGGATAGGCGTCAACCCGGCCCGAAAGCCGGCCTGGCCGTCAGGCCAGAGCGGCGTCGATGGCCGCGGCCACGGTCTCGATCGAACCCATGCCATCGACCTCGGTCAGCTTGCCCTGGGCTTCGTAATAGGGAAGCAGCGGCGCGGTCTGACGATTGTAGGCGTCCAGGCGGACCTTGAACGAGGCGGGATTGTCGTCGGGGCGGCCCTGTTCGGCGAACCGTTTGCCGATGCGCTCGGTCAGGGCCGCGTCATCGACCTTCAGCCGGACGACGGCGTCGATCTGGGCGCCGCGCCGCGCCAGCATGGCGTCCAGCGCCTCGGCCTGGGCCACGGTGCGCGGGAAACCGTCGAAGATGGCGCCGCCGGCAGCCTCGGCCTCGGTCAGGCGGGCCTCGATCAGGGCGATGACGATCTCGTCGGTGACCAGATCGCCGCGCGCCAAGACGTCCTTGACCTTCAGCCCCAGCTCCGAGCCGGAGGCGATGGCGGCGCGCAGCATGTCGCCGGTCGACAACTGGACCATGCCGCGCTGCTCGACCAGGCGCTTGGCCTGGGTGCCCTTGCCCGCCGCCGGTGGTCCGAACAGGATCAGGTTCACGCCCCGCCCTCCCCTAAACGACGTTGATCAGCGACGAACCGGCGTGACGGCCCGGCCGCGGCCGCGCAGCTTCGCCTTCTTGATCAGGCCCTCATACTGGTGCGCCAGCAGGTGGGACTGGATCTGAGCCACGGTGTCCATGGTCACCGAGACCACGATCAGGATCGAGGTGCCGCCGAAATACAGGCTGTTGCCGAAGTTGGCGACGATGATCTCGGGCAGCAGGCAGACGGCGGTGATATAGGCCGCGCCGATCACCGTCAGACGGGTCAGGACATAGTCCAGATATTCCGCCGTGCGCTTGCCCGGACGGATGCCCGGCAGGAAGCCCCCGTATTTGCGCAGGTTCTCGGCCGTGTCCTCGGGATTGAAGGTGATCGAGGTGTAGAAGAAGCAGAAGAAGACGATCAGCACGGCGTACAGGGCCGTGAACAGCGGCTGGCCGTGCTGAAGCTGGCCGGTCACGACCGGCAGCCAGCTCATCCAATCCGGCAGGTTGGCGTTAGCCGTCATCTGGGCGACCGTGGTCGGCAGCAGCAGCAGCGACGAGGCGAAGATCGGCGGAATGACGCCCGCGGTGTTCACCTTCAACGGCAGGAACGAACGCTCCCCGCCCGCCATGCGATTGCCTTCCTGGCGCTTCGGATACTGGATCAGCAGCCGACGCTGGGCGCGCTCCATGAAGACGATGAACACGACCACGGCGGCCATCATGGCCACGATGAACAACAGGGCGAAGGCCGACATCTGGCCTTGTTGGGCCAGGCCCAGCAGGCGCGCCACCGTACCCGGCAGAACCGCCACGATGCCCGCGAAGATGATCAGCGAAATGCCGTTGCCGACGCCGCGCGCCGTCACCTGCTCGCCCAGCCACATCAGGAACATGGTGCCGCCCGTCAGGGTGACCACGGTCGAGATCAGGAAGAAGACGCCCGGATTGTCGACCATGCCCTGGCTGTTGTTCAGGCCCACGGCGATGCCGAGGGACTGGGCCAGGGCCAGGAACACCGTCAGATAACGGGTGTATTGGTTGAGCTGCTTGCGGCCGCTTTCGCCGCCTTCCTTGCGCAGTTTTTCCCACGGCGGATACACGGCGGCCATGAGCTGCACGATGATCGAGGCCGAGATGTACGGCATCACGTTCAGCGCGAAGACGGCCATCCGCTCGACCGCGCCGCCCGAGAACATGTTGAACATGTCCAGGATGCCGCGCTGGCCGTCCGGGTTCTGGAAGAACTGCAGGAACGCCGCGGAATTGATGCCCGGGATCGGGACATAGGTGCCGATCCGGTAGACCAGCAGGGCGCCCAGCGTGAACAGCAGGCGCTTGTGCAGCTCGGTCGCCTTGGCGAACGAGCCGATATTCATATTTGCAGCGAGTTGTTCGGCGGCCGAAGCCATGTGTCTTAACCCCGACTGTCAGAACGCGGCCCAAGGGACGCGAGTCCGGCCCAGGCGTTCAGATAGGCGAAGGGCGCCCCCGTGGCGAGGGCGCCCTTCGATCTTATTTCGCGGCCGAGCGCTTGGCGCGGGCGGAGACCTTGTTGGCGTCGCCCTTGGGAGCCTTCGGCGCCGGGACCTTGCCCTTGGCGGCGTTGCGCTTCTCGACGCGGGCGGCGGCCTTGGCCTCGGCCTCGATGCGCTGCTGCGTCACCGAACCGCCGGCCGCCTCGACGGCCTTCACGGCGCCGGCCGACGCCGACCAGACGACCAGGTTCAGCTTGCCCTTGATCTCGCCGGTGCCCAGCAGACGCACGCCGTCCTTGACGCGACGGATCACGCCGGCGGCCACCAGGGCCTCGCCGTTGATCTCGCCCTTGATGTCCAGCTTCTTGGCGTCGATGGCGTCTTGCAGACGCCACAGGTTCACTTCCGCCAGCTTCAGCGCGTTCGGATTGTTGAAGCCGCGCTTGGGCATGCGCATGTACAGCGGCATCTGGCCGCCTTCAAAACCGCCGATGGCGACGCCCGAACGGGACTTCTGGCCCTTGACGCCGCGGCCCGAGGTCTTGCCCTTGCCCGAGCCGGGACCCCGGCCGACGCGCATGCGCTTCTTGTGGGCGCCTTCGTTGTCGCGGATTTCGTTCAGTTTCATGTGCCTGATCCTTTCGGGTGCTAGCGCCCGTCGTGGACGACGGACTCGGCTGGAAAAAATGAAGGGCCGCTTCTAGGCGGCCCTTCGGATATTCGCAAGGTCGAGGGTCTTACTTCTCGACCACTTCGACCATGTGGGCGACCTTGGCGATCATGCCGCGGACGGAGGGGGTGTCCTCCAGGGTCGATTCACGACCTACGCGATTCAGGCCCAGGCCCGCCAGGGTGGCGCGCTGATCCGACTTGCGGCGGATCGGGCTGCCGGTCTGGCGCACGGTGACGGTGGCGGTGTCTTTCTTGGCCATGTCTTAGCCCTCGATGGCTTCGGGCGACGAAGCGCCGTCGTTGCGGCGGCCCATCAGGTCCGAGACCTTCTTGCCGCGCTTGGAGGCGATCTGACGCGGCGACGACTGGACCTTCAGAGCTTCGAAGGTGGCGCGCACCATGTTGTAGGGGTTCGACGAACCGGTCGACTTGCCCACCACGTCCTGGACGCCCAGGGTTTCCAGCACGGCGCGCATCGGGCCGCCGGCGATGACGCCGGTGCCCGGAGGGGCCGCACGCATCATGATCTTGCCGGCGCCCCAACGGCCGTTGCCGTCGTGGTGCAGGGTGCGGTTCTCGCGCAGCGGAACCTTGATCATGGTCTTCTTGGCTTCTTCGGTCGCCTTGCGGATGGCTTCCGGCACTTCGCGCGCCTTGCCGTGACCGAAGCCGACGCGGCCCTTGCCGTCGCCGACGACCATCAGGGCCGCGAACGAGAACCGGCGGCCGCCTTTGACGGTCGCGGCGACGCGGTTGATGTGCACCAGCTTTTCGACGATGTCCGAATCCGGACCTTCGACGGCGGGAGCGTTGCGGTTGTCACGGCGATTGCGATCGCCGCCGCCGCGTTGGGGTTGTTGCGCCATCTGTCGCGTCCCTTAGAAGTTCAGGCCGGCTTCACGCGCGGCTTCCGCCAGCGCCTTCACCCGTCCGTGATAGATGTAGCCGCCGCGGTCGAAGACGACGTCCTTGACGCCCTTCTCGATGGCGCGTTCGGCGATCAGCTTGCCGATCTTGGCGGCGGCCGCGACGTCCGAACCCTTGGAGCCTTTGCCGCCTTCCAGCGACGAGGCCGAAGCGATCGTGACGCCCTGGGCGTCGTCGATGATCTGGGCCGAGATGTTCTTGTCCGACCGGTTGACCGACAGACGCAGACGGCCGTTGGCGACGGCCTTCAGGCGACGGCGAGTGCGCTCGGCGCGGCGCTTGGCTTGCTGTTGAAGAGAGAGAGCCATGACTTACTTCTTCTTGCCTTCCTTGCGACGCACGGTTTCACCGGCGTAGCGGACGCCCTTGCCCTTGTAAGGCTCCGGCGGACGCAGCTTGCGGATGACGGCGGCGATCTGACCGACGGCCTGCTTATCAGCGCCCGAGATCTTGATCTCGGTCTGCTTGGGCGTGGCGAACGACACGCCGGCCGGGGGCTGGATGTCGACGTCGTGCGAGAAGCCGAGCTGCAGCGACAGGGCGTTGCCCTTCATCGCGGCGCGGTAACCCACGCCCACCAGTTCGAGGGTCTTCTCGAAGCCGGTGGTGACGCCGGTCACCATGTTGTCGACCAGGGTGCGCGACAGGCCCCACATGGCGCGGGCGCGCGGCGTGTCCGAACGCGGGGTCAGGGACAGCTCTTCGCCTTCCTGCTTGACCTCGATCTCTTCGGCCACGGTCCACGAGCGCTCGCCCTTGGGACCCTTGACGGTGACGGTCTGGCCGTCGAGCGTGACAGTCACGCCCTTCGGCACGGCGATGGTTTTCTTGCCAATACGGGACATATCAGTAGACCCTGCACAGGACTTCGCCGCCGACATTGGCGTCGCGGGCGGCGGCGTCGGACATGACGCCTTTCGAAGTCGAAAGGATCGAGATGCCGAGGCCGTTCTTGATCGGCTTCAGGTCGCTGATGGCCGAATAGACGCGACGGCCGGGCTTCGACACGCGGCTGATCTCGGCGATCACCGGACGGCCGTCGAAATACTTCAGCTCGATCTGGAACTGCGGGAATTCGCCTGGGTTTTGAACCAGGCTGTAGCCGCGGATGTAACCTTCGTCCTGCAGCACGTCGAGGACGCGCTGGCGCAGACGCGAGGCCGGGGTCAGCACCGTGGAACGACGGCGCTGGGCCGCGTTCTTGATGCGCGCGATCATGTCGCTGAGGGGATCGTTGATCATCATGACTGTATGCCTCCCCTTACCAGCTCGACTTCGTCAGGCCGGGGATCTGGCCCAGGTTGCCCAGTTCGCGCAGGGCGATCCGGCTCATCTTGAGCTTGCGATAGTAGGCGCGCGGGCGGCCGGTGACGTCGCAGCGGTTGCGGATGCGCGTCGGGGCCGAGTTGCGCGGCAGGGCGGCCAGCTTCAGGCGCGCATCGAAGCGCTCCTCCAGCGGCAGGCTCTCGTCGTTGGCGATCGCCTTCAGCGCGGCGCGCTTGTCGGCGAACTTGGCGACCAGGGCCTTGACCCGGTTGTTGCGGTTGACGGCGGACTTCTTAGCCATAGTGCTCTTTCCTTCCCGCTCAGTTCACGAACGGGAACTTGAACTCGGCGAGAAGGGCCTTGGCCTCCTCGTCGGTCTTGGCCGTGGTGCAGACGACGATGTCCATGCCCCACATCTGGTCGATCTGGTCGTAGTTGATCTCCGGGAACACGATGTGCTCCTTCAGACCGGTGGCGTAGTTGCCGCGACCGTCGAACGACGTGCCCTTCAGGCCCCGGAAGTCCTTCACCCGCGGCAGAGCGATGGTGATGAACCGGTCCAGGAACTCGTACATCTGATCGCCGCGCAGCGTGACCTTGCCGCCGATGATCATGCCTTCACGCAGCTTGAAGCCGGCGATCGAGTTGCGGGCCTTGGTCGGCACGGCCTTCTGGCCGGCGATGGCGGTCAGATCCTTGAGGGCGGCGGTCGCCTTCTTGGAGTCGGCCACGGCCTCGCCCACGCCCATGTTCAGGACGATCTTGTCCAGCTTGGGCACCTGCATCTCGTTGGTGTAGCCGAACTTTTCCTTCATCACGCCGCGGATGCGGGCCTGATACTCGGACTTCAGCCGGGGGGTGTATTTCTCGGTAGCCATCAGATGACGTCTCCCGTCGTCTTGGCGAAGCGCACCTTCTTGTCGCCGTCCTGGCGGAAGCCGACGCGGGTCGCCTTGCCGTTGGCGTCAGCGATCGCGACGTTCGACAGGTGGATCGACGCTTCCTTGTTCTTGATGCCGCCCTGGGGGTCGGCCTGGGTCGGACGCGTGTGGCGCTGGACCATGTTCAGGCCCTCGACCAGGACGCGGTTCTCGGCGGGGAGGACCTTCAGGACATTGCCGGTGCGGCCCTTGTCCTTGCCGGTCAGCAGGACGACCTTGTCGCCCTTCTTGATCTTGGCGGCCATGGTTACAGGACCTCCGGGGCCAGCGAGATGATCTTCATGTGGTTCTTGGCGCGCAGTTCACGCGGAACCGGGCCGAAGATGCGCGTGCCGACCGGCTCGTTCTGCTTGTTGACGATGACGGCGGCCGACTTGTCGAAACGAATGACCGAGCCGTCCTTGCGCTGGATGTCCTTGGCGGTGCGCACGACGATGGCGCGCACGACGTCGCCCTTCTTCACGCGGCCGCGCGGAATGGCTTCCTTCACCGAGGCGACGATAGTGTCGCCCACCGAGGCGTAGCGGCGCTTGGAGCCGCCCAACACCTTGATGCACATGACCCGGCGAGCGCCCGAATTGTCGGCCACCTCCAGGTTAGTTTGCATCTGGATCATGGGATCCGATCCTTCTTCTTACGAAGCCGAGGCGGTGGAAAGAACTTCCCAACGCTTCAGCTTGGACTTGGGGGCGCACTCGACGATGCGGGCCACGTCGCCGACCTTCAGCGCGTTGCCTTCGTCGTGGGCGTGGTACTTCTTGGACAGACGCACGGTCTTTTTCAGGACCGGGTGCAGCAGGGTGCGCTCGACCTTGACGACGACGGTCTTGTCGCCCTTGTCGGACACGACCACGCCTTCCAGAATTCGCTTGGGCATATTCGTATCTCCTTAGGCCGACGCGCGCTGCTTGTCGCGCAGCAGCGACGAGATGCGGGCGATGTCCTTGCGCACTTCCGAAACGCGATGGGTCTTCTCCATCTGGCCGGTGGCGGCCTGGAAGCGCAGGTTGAACTGTTCCTTTTTCAAGGACAGAAGCTGGTCGCCCAGTTGATCGGTCGTCATGGACCGCAGGTCGGCGATCTTGGTCATGCCGCGTGCTCCGTGATGATGCCGGCGTCCAGACGGGTGACCACCTTGGTGCGAACCGGCAGCTTGGCGGCGCCCAGGCGCAGCGCCTCGCGGGCCACGTCGTCCGGCACGCCGTCGATTTCAAACATGATGCGGCCCGGAGCCACGCGAGCGGCCCAGTGGTCCACCGCGCCCTTGCCCTTGCCCATGCGGACTTCGGCCGGCTTGCCGGTGACCGGTAGGTCGGGGAACACGCGGATCCAGACGCGGCCCTGACGCTTCATCTGGCGGGTGATCGCGCGGCGGGCCGCTTCGATCTGACGCGCGGTGATGCGTTCCGGCTCCAGCGTCTTCAGGCCGTACGACCCGAAGTTCAGCGAGAAGCCGCCCTTGGCCGAGCCGTGGATGCGGCCCTTGAAGGCCTTGCGGTACTTGGTCTTCTTCGGTTGCAGCATGACTTAGTTCTCACCACCACGGCCGCGGTCGCGGCGCGGGCCGCGGTCGCCGCGGGGACCACCGCGCTCACGGCCTTCGTTGGACGAAGGACCCGAGGCTTCTTGGGCCCAACGCTTGTCCTGGGCCATCGGATCGTGCTCCAGCACTTCACCTTTGAAGACCCAGACCTTGATGCCGATGATGCCGTAGGTCGTCTTGGCTTCGTAGAAGCCGTAGTCGATGTCGGCGCGCAGGGTGTGCAGCGGCACGCGGCCTTCGCGGTACCATTCCATACGGGCGATTTCAGCGCCGCCCAGGCGGCCCGAAACGTTGATTCGAACACCCTTGGCGCCCAGACGCATGGCCGACTGCATGGCGCGCTTCATGGCGCGACGGAAGGCGATGCGGCGTTCCAGTTGCTGGGCGATGCCCTCGGCGATCAACTGAGCGTCGGTTTCCGGCTTGCGGACCTCGACGATGTTCAGGTGAACCTCGCCTTCGGTGCGGGCCGAGATGTCCTTGCGCAGCTTCTCGATGTCGGCGCCCTTCTTGCCGATCACGACGCCCGGACGGGCGGCGTAGATCGTCACGCGGCACTTCTTGTGCGGACGCTCGATGATGATGCGCGACACGCCGGCGCCCGACAGACGCTCTTTCAGCCACGTGCGCAGCTTCAGGTCTTGATGCAGCAGACGGGCGTAGTCGGCGCCGCCGGCGTACCAGCGGCTGTCCCAGGTGCGGTTCACGCCGAGGCGGAAACCGATCGGATTGATCTTCTGACCCATATCAGGCGGCCTCGCCGGCTTCACGGACCACGATGGTGATCTCGCTGAACGGTTTCAGGATGCGCGACGAGCGGCCGCGAGCGCGGCTCGCGAAACGCTTCATCACCAGGTTCTTGCCCACGAAGGCCTCGGCCACGACCAGGGAGTCGATGTCGAGGTTGTGGTTGTTCTCGGCGTTCGAGACGGCCGAATACAGCGCCTTGCGCACGTCGATGGCGATGCGCTTGCGGCTGAATTCCAGCTCGTTCAGAGCCTTCTGCACCGGCAGGCCACGGATCGAGGCGGCCACCAGGTTCAGCTTCTGCGGGCTGATGCGGACGTTGGTCACCTTGGCGCGAGCTTCGGTGGCGCCGACGCGACGGGCGTTCTTGGTCTGGGCCATCGGTTACTTCCTCTTGGCCTTCTTGTCCGCCGCGTGGCCCGGGAAGTTCCGGGTCGGGGCGAACTCGCCGAACTTCATGCCGACCATTTCTTCGGAGACCGACACCGGCACGTGCTTCTGGCCGTTGTGGACCCCGAAGGTCAGGCCGACGAACTGCGGCAGGATGGTGGAGCGGCGCGACCAGGTCTTGATCACGTCCTTGCGGCCCGACGTCGAAGCGGCGTCGGCCTTCTTGAGCAGGTACCCGTCGACGAACGGGCCTTTCCAGGAGGAGCGGGCCATGTCTTAGCGAGCCTTCTTCACGTGGCGGGTACGGATGATGAACTTATCCGTCGCCTTGTTCTTGCGGGTGCGGGTGCCCTTGGTGTCCTTGCCCCACGGCGTGACCGGGGTGCGGCCGCCAGAGGTCCGGCCTTCACCACCACCGTGCGGGTGGTCGATCGGGTTCATGGCGACGCCGCGGACGTGCGGGCGGAAGCCCATGTGACGCTTGCGGCCGGCCTTGCCCAGGTTCTGGTTCATGTGGTCGGGGTTCGACACCGCGCCCACCGTGGCCATGCAGCCGTCCAGAACCATGCGCAGCTCGCCCGAGCCGAGGCGGATCTGGGCATAGCCCTGATCGCGGCCGACCAGTTGAGCATAGGCGCCGGCCGAACGGGCCAACTGAGCGCCCTTGCCCGGCTTCATCTCCACATTGTGGATGATGGTGCCGACCGGCATCGAGCGCAGCGGCATGGCGTTGCCCGGCTTCACATCGACCTTTTCACCGGCCACGACGGTGTCGCCGGCCTTAAGGCGCTGGGGCGCGATGATGTAGGTCTTCTCGCCGTCGGCATAGGTCACCAGGGCGATGAAGGCGGTGCGGTTCGGGTCGTATTCCAGACGCTCGACCGTGCCGATGGCGTCGAACTTCTTACGCTTGAAGTCGATCTTGCGGTACAGGGTCTTGGCGCCGCCGCCGCGGAAGCGAACAGCGACACGGCCGCCCTGGCCACGTCCGCCCGACTTGGTCAGGCCTTCGACGAGCGACTTCTCCGGGCGGCCCTTGTGCAGCTCGGAGCGGTCGACCAGCACCAGGGCGCGGCGGCCCGGCGACGTCGGATTGTAAGTCTTCAGAGCCATCGGATCAGAGCCCCGTGGTGACGTCGATCGACTGACCCGGGGCCAGCGTCACGATCGCTTTCTTGATGTCGACGCGGCGACCCAGGATGCCCCGGAACCGCTTGGTCTTGCCCTTTTGGACCAGGGTGTTGACCTTGACGACGTTGACTTTGAACAGGCTTTCGACCGCCGCGGCGATCTCGTCCTTCGAGGCCGTGTCGGCGACGCGGAAGACGACCTTGTTCTGCTCCGACAGGATCGTGGACTTCTCGGTGATCACCGGAGCCAGGATGGTGTCGTAATGCTTGGCGGTGGGTTGCGCGCCGGCCATCACGCGGCCTCCTTCTTAGCGAAGCGGGCCTCGATCGCCTCGACGGCGGCCTTGGTCAGCACCAGCTTGTCGGCCCGCAGGATGTCATAGACGTTCAGGCCGGCGTTCGGCAGCACGTCGATGTGCGGGATGTTGCGAGCGGCCAGGCCGAAGTTCACGTCGACTTCCGGGCCGGCGATGATCAGGGCCTTGGTCCAGCCCAGCTTGCCGAAGGTGTCGCGCAGGGCGGCGGTCTTGGCGTCCTTCACCGAGACGGTGTCGACCACGACCAGTTCACCGGCCTTGGCCTTGGACGACAGGGCGTGACGCAGGGCCAGGGCGCGGACCTTCTTGGGCAGCGAGAAGCCGTGATCGCGGACGATCGGGCCGAAGGCGCGCGAGCCGCCGACGAACTGCGGCGCACGGCGCGAACCGTGACGAGCGCCGCCGGTGCCCTTCTGCTTGTACATCTTCTTGCCCGTACGAGAGTTCTCGTTGCGGGTTTGAACCTTGTGGGTGCCGGCGCGGCGCTTGGCCAACTGCCAGTTGACGTAACGGGCCAGCAGGTCGCCGCGGATGTCGGTGATGCCGAAGACGGCGTCCGACAGTTCAACGTCGCCCGAGGCCTTGCCGTCGAGTTTGATGACCGAGAGTTTCATTACGCTTCACCGCCTTCGGTCGCTTCGACAGCCGGAGCTTCTTCAGCGGGCGTCTCGGCGGCCGGTTGAGCCGCGGCCTTGCCGTTCGACTTGACGCCGCCGGGGAACGGGGCGTCGGCCGGGCGGGCCTTCTTGATGGCGTCGCGGACCTTGACGTAGCTGCCGTCGTGACCCGGGACGGCGCCCTTGATCAGGATCAGGCCGCGCTCGGCGTCCACGCGGACGACGGTCAGGTTCTGGGTGGTGACGACTTCTTGGCCCAGGTGGCCGGCCATCTTCTTGCCCGGGAAGGTGCGACCCGGGTCCTGACGGTTGCCGGTCGAGCCGTGCGAGCGGTGCGACACCGACACGCCGTGCGTCGCACGCAGACCGCCGAAGTTCCAGCGCTTCATGGCGCCGGCGAAGCCCTTACCGATGGTCTCGCCCTGGATGTCGACCTTCTGGCCGGCGATGAAGTGGTCGGCCGACAGTTCGGCGCCCACGTCCAGCAGACCGTCCGCATCGACGCGGAACTCGGTGACATAGGCCTTGGGTTCGACCTGCGCCTTGGCGAAGGACTCACGCTGAGCCTTGTTGGTGTTCTTGGCCTTCTTGGTGCCCGCGCCCAGTTGCAGGGCGACGTAGCCGTCCCGCTCCTGAGTGCGTTGGCCGACGACCTGGCAGCCGTCTAGCTGGAGCACGGTGACCGGAACGTGCGCGCCGTCATCGGCGAACACGCGGGTCATGCCCAGCTTCTTGGCGATCACGCCCGTGCGCATCGGATCCCGCCTCTTTCTCGATTAAATCTTGATCTCGACGTCCACGCCGGCGGACAGGTCGAGCTTCATGAGCGCGTCCACGGTCTGCGGGGTGGGGTCGACGATGTCGAGCACGCGCTTGTGCGTGCGGATTTCAAACTGCTCGCGCGACTTCTTATCGACGTGCGGCGAGCGGTTCACGGTGAACTTTTCGATCAGGGTGGGCAGCGGGATCGGACCACGAACGGTCGCGCCCGTGCGCTTGGCGGTATTGACGATCTCGCGCGTCGAAAAGTCGAGGACGCGGTGATCGAAGGCCTTCAGCCTGATGCGGATGCTCTGATCCATATCGGTTGTTTTTCCCAAGCAGGCGAACCTGCGTCCCTGTGAACCATTTCAAAGACCGGAGGTCTTCAGGCGCTGAGGCCTTCAGAGTACGCACGTTTCGCAAAAACGATCGGCCCACGCGGTCGCCCGCGAAGGCCGTTGAAGTCCTGGGTCACTGCAAAGAACAGGGTCTCAGGTCGTTCCCGCGAACCGCGTCTGCGGATCACTCCGCACAGCCGGTCCAACAAGAGTGGGGGCTTATGACCTCCGATTCCGCTTCCGTCAAGCGGCGAAAACGTGGCGCGCGCCCCGACCTATTCGACGAACCGGCCGACAGTCGCATTCCAACGCAGCCGCGTCGCGGGACAGGCCGCGCCGAGATCGCATTGCGGCTCGGTCACCACCACGGCGGGGCTGCGCGACACATCCAGCTTGGGGAAGCGTTCGGCGGGCGAGACATAGGCCTGGACCGCCTGACCTCCGTCACGGCTCAGCCAGACCTCGAACCCGGGATAGGGCAGGATGTCGCCAGGACTGTTTTGACAGGGCGCGGGCCGTTCCACCACCCAGTCGCGGCGGCCGTCGCCGTCCACGTCGGGAATGTCGTGAATGGCGGCGCGGCGCACCTCGAAGCCGTCATCGACATAGACGGACGAACAGGTGGTTCGGGTCTTGAACCAGATGTCGGCCACGGCTTCGGGCGCATCGGACGGCGGGCCTGGATCATCCGAGACGTCGACCGGCGTGAAGGCCCCGGCCGGAATGACCGCCTCTCCCGCCCGGTTCGGCCTTTCCACCAGACGCTTCAGCTCCGGGTCCCAGGCATAGGCGAATTTGCAGTCGCGGCTCGCGTCGCTGGAACAGAAGGCATGATGCACCCAGGCCTCGATGCGGCTTTCGCCGTCGGCCTCGTAGAAGGTCAGCTCATGCGCCTGTTCGTCGAAGGCGCGGGTCAGGCCGTCGTCGCCCAGGCTGACATAGACGATCTGACGGCACCCACCGGTGCCGCAAAAGCCGCTGATCCCGACCGCTTCATAATCGACTCGCCAGTCGGCGCGGCCGTCGTGGGTCACATCGACGGCGCGGATGGCGCCGGCCGGGACCTGGACGGCCAGGGGCGGCCGATTGGTCGGATCGTCGCGATCGAAGGCCGCGTCATTGATGTCGCGCAGAACCATCCAGGACAGGCCCTCGGGCGTCGTCTGGGCCGCGGCCGACGTTCCCGCCGCCAGCGCCAGCGTCAAAACCGAAACCAGAACCGAAGCGCGCATCCCCTGCCCTCCCGATGAACCGCGAGATCAGCCTAGCACGCCCCGTCTTCCCAGCTCCTCACGGTTCCTGACGTGCGACAGGTCCCGACGTCGCCGCCGAGACCTGTTCGTGGCCCGCATGGGCGGATGGGTTCTAGGGGTTGCCGATGCTGACGCGGCCGCCGCCCATGACATTGCGTTCGACCGTGCCGCTGACCGAGGCGATGCGCACATCGCCGCCGCCCATGATGTTGATCTCGGCCGAGGCGGCGGGAGCGCGGAAGTCCACGTCTCCGCCGCCCATGATGTTAACCTCGAGACGGTCGGCGCGGCCGCCGCGAACCAGGATGTCGCCCGAACCGGCGACGCTGCTTTCAAAATTCCCGGTCACGGAGGCGATATTCACATTGCCGGACCCGGCGATGGAGATTTCGGCGGCGCCCGTCGCGCCCGTCGAGACGTCGCCGGACCCGGCCACCGACACCTCGAGGCTGCGCGACGCGCCGGCGCGCACGTCGCCCGAACCCGCGACATTGATATTGAGCGGCCCATCGACATTGGCGACGGTCCAGCCGCCGCACCCGGCCGTGCCGACCTCGACCGAACCGGCGCCCCGGCCGACGGAGCCGAACACCGCGCCCTCGGTCTCGACCTTCACGGCCCGCGGCGAGCGAATGACGATCAGCGGCGCGGCGGCGATTTCGATCCGACCGTGGTCGCGCACATCGACCCAGGCGTCCTGCCCTGGCCGCGCCGCCTCCGCCGAGCCGGCATGGCAGTTCCGAATGTCTCGACGCCCCAGGTCGCCGTCGACGATGACGTCGGCGCCCCGACGGCTGACCTTGATCGCGGGCAGGCCGGACGCCCCCTGTTCGATCTCCACGGCCACGTCGGCGCGGTCTTCGATCACCACGACCACGCGGCCGACGGCGTTCTTGACGCGCACCTCGGCCGAGGCCGGGGCGGCGAAGGCGGCCAGGGCCAGAGCCAGGGCGGCGGCTGACGCAAACATCACGGGCTTCTTCATGTCGGACTTCCTCTCCCAGCAAGCATGGCCGGGAAGGTGTGCGGAGCCGACGGCCGAGTCACTTTAAAACGAGGTCATGACCTCGATTTAACCTGCGGATCGGTACGCGTCTTCAGGCGGGCAAGGCCCCCGCCCCGTCCACGGCGCCGACGGTCGGCTCAAAATCGCGTTCAAAATCCTTCAGCTTGCTCTTCAGGGCGCCCATGCGCCGCAAGGCCAGGGATGCGGCCCAGCGCGCGGCCAGTTCACCCTGCCCCATGGTCTCGGTCTGACGCGGGCGGGCGCCCCGGCTGCGCAGCACGGCGTTCGTGTATAGGGCGCCGTTCCTCATCCGCGACGACCAGGTCTGGAAATCCATCGACAGCGAGACGCAGAACCGGTCCAGGTTCTCGACCCGGTGCGGCGCGTACAGCGGCCAGGTCAGGGCCTGACCCGGCTCCAGATCGATCACCGTCGCATCATTCTCGAACGCGAGGGTGTAGGGCAGTTCCTCGGTCGTCTGACGGGCGACCACCTGCTCCATGTTGCGCTCGGGCAGATGCGTCTCGTCGCCCGGATAGACGAAAATGCGCTTGCGTCCGCGCAGGTGGAACAGCACCACCCCCGCCGCATCGAAATGATAGGGCACGCGCGCCGCCGGCGACGACAGGATCAACTGGCCAGCGTTGGTCACGGCTCTCATGCCGGGATAGGTCGCCTGGATCTTGTCGAACGCGGCCATCGCGTCGGCCCAGAAATCGGGCAGCACGCCGTCGACCCCGCGCAGATTGACCCACAGGCGGCCCTGTTTGATCGCCTCCAGCAGGTCCTCGCCCGACAGGCGGCCCCGCGCGCCGGTGCGCAAACTGACCTGGCCCTCGTCGTCGTAGTCATACAGGTTGATGTCGAACAGGTCGGCCGGATAGCGGTCCAGCACCTCGGCCAAATGCTCGTCCGTGCCCCAACCCTTCTGGATCAGATTGTGCGGATGGACGGCGGCCTGGGTGATCGGGCCGGAATAGCGGGTCTGACGATCGGTCATGGTCATGGTCCGTGTCTAGGCTTTCACGCGGGGGCGAAACGGCGGGTCAGGGCGGTGCGGGCGGCGTGGGCGGCGCCCTTCAACCGGTCGGCGGAAGTCACTTCACAGGCCTCGATGGCGGCCCATCGACGCCGGACGCTGGTGCGTAGCCGCTCGCCGCGCCCGTTGCCGGCCAGGTTCAGCACGCCGACGGCCGATTGGCTCAGCCGCGCGCCCAGGCCGGGCCGCAGCACCACCGCCTCGGCGACCTGACGCTGGGCGTTGCAGAAATACTTCTTGTAGCTCTCGCCGCCGAAGCCGAAGTCGAACTCGTCATAGCCGTCCTCGGCGCCGCGCCGCATGGTGTCCAGGCTCAGCAGTATGCCCGGCGAACAGCGCGCCAGTTCCGGCACATAGGCCGGGAACCAGAAATGGTAGCAGCCCCGCGCGTGCAGCGAATATTCGATCGCGCACAGGCTGTCTCCGGCCCACAGCGCGGCCATGGAGGCGCCGAAATCCCCCTGGCCCTGCGTCTGCATCAGGCCGTGCAGCAGATCGGCGGTCCAGCCGCAGGCGAAGACGTCGTGACGGCCCGTACGCCGATACTGATCGCGCTTGAGCTGGATCAAATGGTCCAGCAGGGCCGGATCGCGCACCTTGTGCTCCACCCGGATGGGACCCAGATCCGCCTCAAGACTGCGGCGCGCCCGTTCCTTGTCCTTGAAGTATTTCCCGAACTCGCGGCGACGCTCGGCGTACCAGGCGTCATAGCCGTCGGGCATCACCACCTGGCAGGTGTCGCGAACCTGGCCCAGTCCGTCGGCAGGCCCGACCCAAGAGCCGACGTTCAGCCGCGCCCCGTTCAACAGCCGCGCCACCTCGCCCAGGTCGGGGGCCTGGCCCGGAAAGGCGATGACGCCGTGATAGTCGTTCATCGGCGCGGCCAGCGGCTGGACCGCCCCGCCCCGTCGCTGGTGCGGGAAATAGCCGACGATCTCGCCCCCTTCATGAAAGACGGCCACGGCCGCCTCCGGGCTGATCGCGGCGGCGACCTGGGTGAACTCCGGCCGGAAATAAGGACTGGCCAGGGCCGGATCGGCCGCCACCATGGCGCGCCAACGCGCGATATCCGCTTCCGTCAGGGCATCCGCCCGAATGAGTTCGACCTGCACCATGCCTCATCTCTAGACCACGGTCGGTTGCAACGCGGTTTAGCGGCATGGTGAATGAAACCTGATGTGTTGCCGCCCGCCCGCGCGGGCGTTGCCGCCGCGCCGTCTATCCGCGACATTGGCCCACCCTCCCCCATCGCCGCCGGAGACTCGAACGGATGAAGACCGCCGCCGCCCTGATCAGCCTGTTCATCGTCGCGGCCGCCGCCCCGGCTCTGGCCCAGGCCCAGGCCCAGGCGCCCGCCGCCTGTCCGGTCAGCGCCGACCATGTGGTCGCCAACGGCGGTCTGGAAAAGAGCCGGGCGGCCGTGGCGCGTGGCCGCCTGACCGTCCTGGCCATCGGCTCGTCCAGCATCGAGGGCGCCGGAGCCAGCCGTCGCGAACTCAGCTTCGTGCCCCTGCTGGAGGCCGGACTTCGCCGTCGGCTGCCCGGCGTCGAAGTGACGGTGATCAACAAGGGCGTCGGCGGCGAAACCGCCAAGGACACGGCCGACCGGCTGGAGCGCGAGACCGCCGCGGCCCGGCCCGATCTGGTGCTCTGGCAACTGGGCACCAACGACATCCTGCGCGACCGGCCGATGGACGACATCTTCGCCGACTTCCGGCGCGGCGAGGCCGTGCTGGACCGGGCGGGCGTGGACGTGGCCCTGATCGATCCCCAGCGCCTGCCCGAGACCACCCAGAATCCGAACTTCCGCGGCCGCAACCCGGCCCTGGCCGAGATGAGCCGCCTGATCGATCTGGAGGCCGGACGCGTCGGCTACGCCGTGGCCCGCCGCTTCGGTCCCATGGCCGCCTGGTCGGGGCTGGATCACGGCGGCGTCGGTCCCGACGACCTGCATCTGAACGACCAGGGCTACGCCTGCTGGGCCGAGACCACGGCCGCCGGGCTGGCCGCCGCCCTGCGCTAGCCCGTCACCGGGCCGAACGGCGTGCTCGACCAGAAACGGCAACGCCGTCGCTCGGCATAGTCGTCGTCCAGCCGATCGCCGTTCGGATCGAACACCAAGACCGGCGTCCCGTCGGGGTGGATGCGCGGCCAGCGGTCATCAAACGCCGGGTCATGGCCGAAACCGGCCCACAGGCTCATCATCCGCTCCGACAGGGCGCGCTGTCGCGGCGAGAACCGGGCCGGATCGGCGAACAGCCAGCGCGTGCCGAACACATAGGCCAGTTCCGAGGCGTGATAGGACCCCATGTCCAGGCCGCTGACCCAGTCCGGCAGGGTGAAGGGCGCGTCGGCGTCGGCGAACTCATAGCCGTACACCCGCACGTGCCGCGCCAGCAGGCGACGCAGGGCCTCTGACGGACAAGCGAAGCGCTGGTCGGTGAATTGCCGGGCGATGGTCCGCGCCGGGCCGGCTTCGCCCGCCGGATACTGGTTCAGAACGGCGGGTCCGACGTCGCCGTACATCCAGATCGTCTCCTTGGAATAGCGGTCCCAATCCTTCACCTCGCCGGCGAACAACCGGCCCTCGTCGGCGTTCGCGCCGATGATCACGGGCACGCGGGTGAAGCGTCCGGCGGCGAAGGCGACAGGCGGCGCCTCGGGGCTGACCACGCCGCCATGGACCGGTCCCCACGAGCCGTGGCCGTTCAGGCCCGACCGGGTCGAGGCCGCGCGCGCCAGACGGCCAGGCGGCAGGGCGCGCAGACAGACGGCGGCGCTCTCTCCCGCACAGCCCAGCGCCTGGGCGAAACGCACGCCGTCGGCCGCGGCCTGATCCGCATGGACCAGAGACGACGGCTCCAGGCAGCCGCCGCTTTGCAGGATGACCCGGTGATAAAGCCCCCCGGACTGGGGCGAGACCATCAGATAGCAGGCGCTCCACGCTCCGGCGCTTTCCGCGAACAGGGTGACGTCGTTCGGATCGCCGCCGAAACCGGCGATGTTCTCATGCACCCAGCGCAGCGCCGCCTGCATGTCCATCAGCCCATATTCGCCGCCAGGCGACGCCTCGCCCCGGGCCAGGGCCGGGTGCGCCAGCCAACCCAGGGCGCCGAGGCGATAGTTGAAGGTGACGACCACCCGCCCCGCTTCGCGCGCCAGACGGCTGGGATCGTAGTTGGCCCCCGCCCCGACGGTGAAGGCCCCGCCCGCGATATAGACCATGACCGGCGCCGACCCGACGGCCTCGGCGGGCGCATAGACGTTCAGATACAGACAGTCCTCGGACCCCACGACGATCCCGCCGCCGCCGCCCAGGATGGCCCGCCGCCCGATGGCCTGGGTGCAGTCGCGACTGATCCGCGTCGCATCGCGCGGCCCCTCCCAGGCCGCCACGGGCCGCGGCGGCCGCCAGCGCAGATCACCCACGGGCGGCGCGGCATACGGCACGCCCAGCCACGCCCGCACTCCATCGCCCTGCACGCCCCTGACCACGCCTGTCCGCGTCGCCGCCATGACCGGCCGGGCGTCGGCGGCGAAGCGCACCTGGCTGACCTTGCCCGGATGGGTGGCGCAGGCCGAGGCCGAGACGGACAGGATCAGCAGGACGAGCAGTCGGAAGAACGGCATCGGGCCTCGTGGATGGACGGCGAGCCGGTCAAACGCGGCAAAGCGTGACTGTATCCCATTCGCGCAAAGCAAAGCGGCCCCGGATTGCTCCGGGGCCGCTCGCATTCGTTTCAGTCGTTGTACCGTCGAGGTCAGCCCTTCGCTTGCGCTTCGGGCGTTCGTCGCGGGGATCGCATGCGATCCCATGCGGCGCGCGAGAGCGCGACGCAGCGCTCCGAACTACTCGATGATCTTGGACACGACGCCGGCGCCGACGGTGCGGCCGCCTTCGCGGATGGCGAAGCGCAGGCCCTGGTCCATGGCGATCGGGGTGATCAGCTCCACGGTCAGTTCCGCGTTGTCGCCCGGCATGATCATCTCAACGCCTTCCTTCAGGTGCACGATGCCGGTCACGTCGGTCGTGCGGAAGTAGAACTGCGGACGGTAGTTGGTGAAGAACGGCGTGTGACGGCCGCCTTCTTCCTTGGTCAGGATGTAGGCCTCGGCCAGGAACTTCGTGTGCGGGGTGATCGAACCCGGCTTGCACAGCACCTGGCCGCGCTCCACGTCCTCACGCTTGGTGCCGCGCAGCAGCACGCCCACGTTGTCGCCCGCCTGACCTTGGTCCAGCAGCTTGCGGAACATTTCGACGCCCGTGCAGGTCGTCTTCTGAACCGGACGGATGCCGACGATCTCGACTTCCTCGCCGACCTTGACGATGCCCTTCTCGACGCGGCCCGTCACCACGGTGCCGCGGCCCGAGATCGAGAACACGTCTTCCACCGGCATCAGGAACGGCAGGTCCACCGGACGCTCCGGCTGCGGGATGTAGTCGTCGACCGTCTGCATCAGCTCCAGCACGCGCTGTTCGCCGATCTCCGGGGTCACGCCGTCGGTCGCGGCCTTGGCCGAACCCTTGGTGATCGGAATGTCGTCGCCCGGGAACTGGTAGCTCGACAGCAGCTCGCGGACTTCCATCTCCACCAGCTCCAGCAGCTCCTCGTCGTCGACCAGGTCCACCTTGTTCATGAACACCACCAGCGCCGGCACGCCGACCTGACGGGCCAGCAGGATGTGCTCGCGCGTCTGCGGCATCGGGCCGTCGGCGGCCGAAACCACCAGGATCGCGCCGTCCATCTGCGCCGCGCC
>NZ_DAINBO010000002.1:0-136277 GCF_036732845.1 Brevundimonas sp.
AGAAGAAGTGGTTCGCCACCGTCCAGGCCAATTTCGAGAAGAACACCGGCAAGCCCCTGGCCGCCTGGATCGAGATCATGAAGGCGTGTCCCGAGACCACGCCGCGCGCCCAGGCCGCCTGGCTGAAGGCGGAATACGGCGTCGGTCAGAACCATGCCGCGCACATCCTGGACGCCTGGTCGTCCAAGGACGGCATGGGCTGGGACGAGCCGGAGGCCCTGCGCGCGGCCTTGTGGAAGGACTCGGCGTCGCTGGCGATCCTGGAGGCGGTCGAGCGGATCGCCAGGACCGATCCGACCGTCATCTCGGGCCAGCGCAAGGGCTACACCAGCTTTTCGCGCGCCGTGCAGTTCGCGGCGACGCGGCCGTTGAGGGGCGGGCGCGCCCTTCTGGGGCTGAAGCTGGAGCCGGACGCCTCCCCTCGCCTGTCGCCTTCGGTGCGCAGAGAGAGCTGGTCCGAACGCCTGGCCGCGGTCATCGAGCTGGACGCGCCCGATCAGGTCGACGCCGAGGTCGCCCGCCTGTTCGCCCTGGCCGCCGAGCGCGGCTGAGGGCCGCACCGCCGCCCGTGCATTGTTCCCGGCCTTTCGACGGCCTATCTTGACGCCATGAGTATGCGTTGGAACCCCGACAGTTGGCGGACCAAGCCCGTGGTGCAGATGCCCACGGACTATCCCGACCCGCGCGCCCTGGCCGCGGTCGAAGACGAACTGAGCGCCATGCCCCCGCTGGTCTTCGCCGGCGAGGCCAGGAAGCTGACCGAACGTCTGGCCCAGGTGGAGGCCGGAAACGCCTTCCTGCTGCAAGGCGGCGACTGCGCCGAGAGCTTCAAGGAATTCTCGACCGACAACATCCGCGACGCCTTCCGCCTGATCCTGCAAATGGCCGTTGTCCTGACCTTCGCGGGGCGCAAACCCGTGGTGAAGGTGGGCCGCATCGCCGGCCAGTTCGCCAAGCCGCGCTCGTCGTCGCTGGAGCAGATCGGCGATCAGACCCTGCCCAGCTATCGCGGCGACATCATCAACGGCATGGCCTTCACGCCCGAGGACCGGCTGCCCGATCCGCAGCGGCTGCTGAAGGCCTATAACCAGTCGGCGGCGACGCTGAACCTGCTGCGCGCCTTCGCCGGCGGCGGCTATGCCGACCTGTACAACATCCATCGCTGGACCCTGGGCTTCGCGGCCGACAACGCCTACGGCGCCAAATACCGCGACCTGGCCGACAAGATCGGCGAGGCCCTGGCCTTCATGGAGGCGGTGGGCGTGACCCCGGCCACCCATCCCGACCTGGCGCGCGTGGAGGTGTTCACCAGCCACGAGGCCCTGCTGCTGAACATGGAGAGCGCCCTGACGCGCCTGGACGGCGCCACGGGCGAATGGTTCGACACCTCCGCGCACATGCTGTGGATCGGCGAGCGCACCCGCCAGTTGGACGGCGCCCATGTCGAGTTCATGCGCGGGATCAGGAACCCCATCGGCCTGAAATGCGGCCCGACGCTGGAAGCGGACGAGCTGCTGCGGCTGATCGACGTGCTGAACCCGGACAATACGCCCGGCCGTCTGACCCTGATCGGCCGCTTCGGCGCGGACAAGGTCGGCGATCGCCTGCCCGCCCTGATGGCGGCGGCCAAGACCCACGGCAAGCGCGTCATCTGGTCGATCGACCCGATGCACGGCAATACGCTGAAGGCCGCCAACGGCTATAAGACCCGGCCGTTCGACCGCATCCTGGCCGAGGTCCGCAGCTTCATCGACGTGGCCGAGGCCGAAGGGGTGCACCCCGGCGGCGTGCATCTGGAGATGACCGGCCAGAACGTCACCGAATGTCTGGGCGGCGCCCAGGCGGTGACCGAGGACGACCTGTCCAGCCGTTATCACACCCATTGCGACCCGCGCCTGAACGCCGACCAGGCGCTGGAGCTGGCCTTCCTGGTCGCCGAGCGGTTGAAATCGGGCCGTCAGGATCGTTCGGCCGCGGCCTGACCGCTATCGACAGCGCGCCTTCCGATACATAACTGGTCTGCGTCAGACCGGAGGCCCGCATGACCCATGTCGACAGCGCCGCGGACGGCAAGGCGCCGCCCCTGATCACGGGGCGCGTGGCCTATCAGGGCGCGCCAGGCGCGTTCAGTCATGAGGCCTGCCTCAATCTGCGCCCGTGGGACACGCCGGTCGGCTTTCCGACCTTCGAGGCGGCCATCGAGGCCATGACCTCGGGCGACTGCGGCTGCGCCCTGATCCCGGTCGAAAACTCGTCCATCGGCCGGGTCGAACCGGCGGCCAGCCTGGTCGAGGCCCTGGAGCTGGAGCCGATCGCCGAGGTCTGGAGGCCGATCCGCCTGGCCCTGATGGCCCCGCCCGGCGCGCGCCTGACCGACATCAAGACGGCCGAAAGCCACCCCGCCGCCCTGGGCCAGTGCGTCCATACGCTGAAGGCCATGGGGATCGCGGCGGTCGAGGCCTTCGACACCGCCGGCGCGGCCCAGATCGTGGCCGAGGCGGACGACCCGACACGCGCGGCGGTGGCGCCCATGCCCGCCGCCGACGCCTATGGCCTGTCGATTCTGCGCAACGATCTTCAGGATTCCGCCGACAATCGGACGCGATTCGTCCTGTTGAGCATCGCTCCGGCTTGACGCCGCACGATCCTTGCGCGATCCGCATGGGGTGGATCGACCCAAGATCCCGACGGAACCGGACCCATGTCCTCGCTGCGCGCCAAGGCTGAACTGACGAACCGCTCGCGCGCGGCCGGCTATTATTTCGGCTTTTACGGCTTTCGATACGCCGGCTGAGGCGTCGGGCACGACACGCTCCTGACAGTCTCGCCGGCGACCGCTCCGCAAGAGCGGCCTTTTCGCCTGCATCGAAATTCCGTTTCTCCGAAAGCCTAGAGTCCCATGTCCAAGTCCAACATCCAGCAGATCTGGCCCGCCGCGCCCGCCGATCCGCGCGACCTGACCCCCGAGCAGATGGCCCTGGCCGCCCTGCGTCACGAGATCGACCTGGTCGACGAACAGATGCTGGCCCTGTTCGAGCAGCGCCTGCGTCTGGCCGACCGCGTCGGCAAGGCCAAGGACGCCCCAACCGGCCCGCACACCAAGCTGCGTCCCGACCGCGAACAGACGGTGCTGAACCGCATGCTGGCCCGCTGCGCGCCCGACAATGTCGAGCCGGTCGAACATCTGTGGCGCGAGATCGTCGGCTGGGGCCTGGCGCGCCAGGGCCGCCAGAAGGTTCAGGTCTGGGCGCCGGTCGATCCCGCCCGCGCCTTCGACGGCGCCCGCCAGCGTTTCGGCGCGGCGGCCGAGATCCGCACCGCCCACACGCCTGAGGCCGCCCTGGCCTTCGCGGCCCAGGAGGGCGGGGTCGCCGTTCTGGCCGTCAACTCGGGCGATCCCTGGTGGATCGGCCTACGCCGCGATTGGGACAGTCTGACGGTGTTCGACGGTTTCGGCGGCGAGACGCCGACGGCCCTGGCCGTCGCCAAGATCGACCCTGCCGCCCTGCCCAAGGGCCGCCGCGTGGTGGTGTCGGCGGGCGGCGACGCCGGCGACGGCGCGGGCGCCCGCCGCTGGGGCCTGGCCACGCATCACGGCTGGTCCCTGCACCTGACCGACGCCGTCCTGCCGCTGGGCGAACCGCACGGCTGCGTGGGGGCGATCGGGTAATCAGGCGCGAGTGGTTGGTGATTAGTGGCGAGTGGTTAGTGTGGGGTCACGCTCTGACCGCAAGCCACGGCTCATGAAGCTCTATGATCCCGGCTACGTCTCACTAACCACTAACCACCGCGAGATTGTCGATCAGCCGCGTCCTGCCGATCCAGGCGGCGGCGAGGATGCGCGCCGGGGCGTCGACCGTGCCGGAGAAGGCCGCCAGATCGTCGGCGCGGCGCACGGCGACATAGTCGATGCGGTCGAAGCCGGCCTTCAACAGGGCGGCGTGGGCGTCCTTCTCGACCGCCGCCAGCGGACGGCCCACGGCCGCCTGCGCGCCCGCCTGGGCCAGCACGCCGTTCAGGCGCCGCGCGACCTCAAGCTGGGCCGGGTCGAGGTAGGCGTTGCGGCTGGACAGGGCCAGGCCGTGATCGTCCCGGGCCGTTGGCGAACCGACGATGTCGGTCGCGATGTCCAGGTCGCGGGCCAGACGGCGCACGACCATCAATTGCTGGTAGTCCTTCTCGCCGAACACGGCGACGTCGGCCTGAACCTGATTCAGCAGCTTGGCCACCACCACCGCCACGCCGCCGAAGAAATGGGGTCGGAAATCGGTCTCCAGCCCTTGCGACGGCCCGCCGACCTCGACGCGGGTGGAAAAGCCCGCCGGGTACATTTCGACAGCCGTCGGCGCCCACATCAGATGACAGCCCGCCCCAGCCAACAGTTCGGCGTCGCGCGCCTCTTGTCGGGGATAGGTCCCCAGATCCTCATGCGCCGCGAACTGGGTCGGATTGACGAAGACGCTGGCCACCACCCGGTCGGCGCGGCGCAACGCCTCGGCCACCAGGCCCAGATGCCCCCGGTGCAGCGCGCCCATGGTCGGCACGAAACCGACGCTGAAACCTTGCCCGCGCCAGCCGCGCACGATCGCGCGCAGATCGGCGACGGTGCGGACGATGGGCAGCGGATGATCATCGGACATGGTGAAGCGATTAACCTTCGGCCTTAAGCCTGTTCCTCAACGGGACCTCAAAGCCTGCCCGCTAGGGTCCGCTTATGGCCCTGCCCGTGTCCCGTCCAGTCCTGGCTTCCGTGTTCGCTCTGGCGCTCGGCGCCTGTAGCGGCATCGAGAACGATCCCGACCGTTTCGAGTCCATGGCCCGCGCCGTCGCGGCCATCGACGTGCCGATGACGCCCGTGTCGCGCGACGCGCCCTCGGTTCCCGTCCTGGCGACCGCCGCCCAGTCGGGTCTGCGCCCGGCCTTGCAGGTTCAGGTCATGGACCCCCACGATCTGTGGGACGCCCGTGACGGCGCCGTCGAAGGCGCCGTGCGTCAGGCCGTGGTCCGCACCGCCGTCGAAGCCGCGCCCGTGGCGGCCCAGGCCGCCGTGCGCCGAGCGTCGGAACGCGCCGGTCTGCGCCCCGCCCTGGCGTCCGCCGCCGGGTCGACGGTGATCCAACTGGGCGCCTTTTCCTCGGAAGCCGCCGCCCGCGCGGCCTGGGCCGAGATCAGCAAGGGCGGCGCGCTGCCGGGCCTGTCGCCGCGTTTCGAGGCGGTCGAGGTCAACGGCAAGCGGCTGACCCGCCTCAAGGTCGGTCCCATCCCCGTCCAGGCCGCCGCCGGCCTGTGCCGCGCCGCGCGCGTGGCCGACCCCTGGTGCCGTCGCGGGGCCTGACCCCCTGCAAGTCCATCCACAAACACGACGTTAACCTGTCGTTGACCTTCGCCCGGCGCGGCCCGATTCTGAAGGTCCTGGACCGGCGCACAGTGAGTCGCGCGTCGGCCGTTTCACACGGGTTCATCGCGCATGTCGCAGCCGCTGGTCGTCGTCGTCGGCAATGAAAAAGGCGGGGCGGGCAAGTCCACCCTGGCCATCCATATCGTCACCGGCCTGCTGCACGCGGGCAGGCGGGTCGCCATCATCGACCTGGACCTGCGCCAACGGTCGATGGCGCGCTTCTTCGCCAATCGCCAGACCTGGGCCGAGGCGAACGGCCATGTCCTGCCGATGCCGACCGAGCCGGACATGGGCGACGGCAAGGCCCTGGCCCGCGCCGACGAGACCGAGCAACTGGCCCGGTTCGAGACCGCCTTCGCCGAGGCGAAACAGACCGCCGACGTCATTCTGATCGACACGCCGGGCGGCGACACCGCCCTGTCGCGCACGGCCCATGCGCGGGCCGACCAGATCATCACGCCGATGAACGACAGTTTCGTGGATTTCGACCTGCTGGGTCAGGTCGATCCGGTGACGCTGGAGCTGCAAAAACCCTCCATCTATTCCGAGAGCGTCTGGGAGGCGCGCAAGCACCGGGCCATCACCCAGGGCCGCAACGCGACCATCGACTGGGTCGTGCTGACCAACCGCCTGGCCGTGGCCGAGGCGCGCAACCGCCGCCGTCTGCAAGAGCGGATGGACAAGCTGGCGAAACGGGTCGGCTTCCGCGTCGGGCCGGGCCTGCGCGACCGGGTCATCTATCGCGAGCTGTTCCCCTTCGGCCTGACGGTGGCGGACCTGTCGAACGAGGTGCGGCCGGTGGCGGTGTCCCTGGCCCATGTCGCGGCGCGCCAGGAGTTGCGCAACCTGATGCAGGCCCTGGGCCTGGACGAGGCCCTGACCCCGCTGAACGCGGCGGCGTGAGTTGAGCCTGATCTGGCTGGCGCTGGGCGGGATCGCCCTGTGGGCCTTGATCCGGCTGGGCCGCCAGACCGAGGGACCGCGCCGGGGTCATTGGCGCGTCGCCGCGACCATCGTCGCCGCCGTCTGCATCGCCGGGGGCGTTCTGGCCTTGTCGAAGGGGGCTTGGCTGACCGGCGGCGGCCTGTCGATCGCGGGCCTGTGGCTGACCCTGGCGTCGCGCCAGAGACGGCCCGCCCCTGCCCGCGCGGACCTGTCGGACGCCGAGGCGCGCTCAATACTGGGCGTGCCCCCCGGCGCCGACGAGACCGCGATCAACGCCGCGTGGCGGCGGCTGATGACCCGCGCCCATCCCGACCAGGGCGGCACCGAGGGCCTGGCCGCGCGTCTGAACGCGGCGCGGGATCGTCTGCTGAAGCGCTAGCCCGCCGAGACGTGCCCTGACGCCTGCTTCTCCTTCAGGGTCACCAGTTCTTCGGCCATGGTCGGGTGGACGGCGCAGGTGGCGTCCCATTGGGCCTTGGTCAGGCCGGCCTTCACGGCGATGGCGGCCAGTTGGATCATCTCGGGCGCCTCTGGCCCGACGATGTGGACGCCCACGACCTTCTGGCTGGCGGCGTCGACCACCAGCTTCATCAGCACCCGTTCGTCCGAGCCGGTGAAGGCGTATTTCATCGGCCGGAACCGGGTCAGATAGACATCGACCGCGCCGGGGCAGCTATGGCGCGCCTCGCTTTCGGTCAGACCCACGACGCCGACCGGCGGCTGGCTGAAGACGGCGGTGGCGACGGCGTCGTAGTCGAAGGCCTGAGGGTTGTCGCGATAGACGGTTTCGTGAAAAGCCACCGCCTCGCGGATGGCGACGGGGGTCAGGTTCATCCGGTCGGTGACGTCGCCGATGGCCCAGATGTTGTCGGCCGTGGTCCTGGAGAAGCCGTCGACCTTGATCGCCCCGTTCTCAGTCAGCGCGACGCCCGCCGTCTCCAGCCCCAGACCCTGGACGTACGGAACCCGGCCGGTGGCGAACATGACCACGTCGGTCTCGATGTCATGGCCGTTCTCCAACCGGTTCAGCAGGCCGGTCTCGGTCTGTTCGATGGAGGCGTGTCGACTGCCCAGGATGACCTTGATCCCGCGCTTCTCGATCTCTCCGGCCAGATGGGCGCGCACGTCGTCGTCGAAGCCGCGCAGGATATTCGGCCCGCGATAGAGCAGGGTCGTCTCGACCCCCAGTCCGGCGAAAATGCCCGCGAACTCCACCGCGATATAGCCGCCGCCCGCGATCAGGATGCGTTTGGGCAGTTCCGGCAGGTGGAAGGCCTCTTCCGAGGTGATGGCGTGTTCGACGCCCGGCAGGTCGTCCGGCTTCCACGGGCGGCCGCCGGTGGCGATCAGGATCTTCTCTGCCGTGATGATCCGATCCCGGCCGCCGTCCTTCTTGAGGATTTCGACCGTATGGGCGTCTTTCAGCACGGCGCGGCCATGCACCAGATCGACCCCCGCCTTGCCCAGGTTGGCGGCGTAGATGCCGGACAGGCGGGCGATCTCGACATCCTTGGTCTGGATGAATTTGGGCCAGTCGAAAGACGCGCCCTCGAACGACCAGCCATAGCCCTCGGCGATCTCTAGGGCGTGGCTGACCTCTGACGCCATGACCATGAATTTCTTGGGCACGCAGCCGCGGATCACGCAGGTGCCGCCGACCCGGAACTCTTCGGCGACCGCGACCCGCTTGCCGCCCAGCGCCGTCAGCCGCGCCGCCCGCACCCCGCCCGAACCGGCGCCGATGACGAAGAGGTCGTAGTCGTAAGTCTCGCTCATTTTATCCGCTCATCCCGGCGAAAGCCGGGACCCAGTGCTTTGGGCGATCGGTCGTGCCGATCAGAAAGGCCGCCTATCCCATGCACCCTGCCCCACGAAAGGACTGGGTCCCGGCTTTCGCCGGGATGAGCGGGTTGAGGTTACGGAAGTAGTATGTCCACGCCCGAATCCAAGCCGATGATCGCTTCGTCCGCCAGGTCCAGGAACAGGCCGTGTTCGACGACGCCGGTGACCAATTTCAGGTCGTCGGCCAGGCGCACCGGGTCGTGGATGGCGCCGCAGCGGGCGTCATAGATCAGATTGCCGCCGTCGGTGCGCACCAGACCGCGCTCGGCCTGGCGCACGCGGGCGGGCATGGCGATGTCGTGGTCGGTCAGAACGTCGAGAATGCGGTTGGCCGTGGTCTTGTGGCCGAAGGCGACGACTTCGATCGGCAAGGCGAAGGCGCCCAGCACCGGAACCACCTTGGCCGCGTCGGCGATGACGATGCAGCGGGCCGAGGCCTCCCACACCAGTTTCTCGCGCAGCAGGGCCGCGCCGCCGCCCTTGATCAGGGCCAGACCCGGCCCGACCTCGTCGGCGCCGTCGACGGTCAGGTCGAGGCGCGGCGTGTCCTCCAGCGTCGACAGGGGCAGGCCCAGGTCGCGCGCCAGTTCGGCGGTGGCCTCGGACGTCGGCACGCAGCGCAGGCCGGTCAGGCCGCGCGCCGCCAGCGCCTTGACGAACCAGGCGGCGGTGGAGCCGGTGCCCAGGCCCACGACCATGCCGCTCTCGACGCGCAGGGCGGCGGCCTCGCCGGCTAGTTTTTTCTGGATTTCAACAGTCATGAAAGGCTCCCTCTCCCGGCGGGAGAGGGCTTGAGGCTCGCAGAGCGAAGCGATGCGCCAAGCCGAAAGGGTGAGGGGTTACGGTGCGAAACGGCGAGACCTAAACCCCTCACCCTTTCGCGCAAGTCCGATCGCTGCCGCTCCCGGGCGCTCAAGCCCTCTCCCGCCGGGAGAGGGGTCATGATTTTTGCGCCTTCTTGGCCCTCATCATGGACATGAAGCGGGCGGCCCAGCCGGGCTTCACCTCTTGCCGCGCGCGTGCCAGGGCCAGGGCGCCGTCGGGCACATCGGCCGTGATCACCGAGCCGGACCCGACCATGGACCCCGCCCCGATGGTCACTGGGGCGACCAGCGAACTATTGGAGCCGATGAAGGCCCCCTGCCCCACCGTGGTGCGGTGTTTGAAGACGCCGTCATAGTTGCAGAAGATGGTCCCGGCGCCGATGTTGGCGCCCGCCCCCACCGTTCCGTCGCCCAGATAGGCCAGGTGATTGGCCTTGGCGCCCTGGGCCATCGTAACGTTCTTCACCTCGACGAAATTGCCGATCTTGACGCCCTCGGCCAGGTCCGCGCCGGGACGCAGGCGGGCATAGGGACCGACCTCGGCCTTGGGACCGACGGTCGCGCCCTCCAGATGGCTGAAGGCGCGGATGCGGGCGCCCGACGCCACCGTCACGCCGGGACCGAAGACGACATTCGGTTCGATGGCGGCGCCGCCCTCGATCTGGGTGTCCCAGGCGAACCAGACGGTGTCGGGTGCGGTCATGGTCACGCCGCGTTCCATGGCCGTTTCGCGCTGGACCTTCTGAAACAGGGCCTCGGCCTGGGCCAGTTCGGACTGGGCGTTGACGCCCATCACCGCATCCTCGTCCGCAAAGACGGCGCGGGTCGGGGCGCCGCGTCCGCGCGCCAGTTCGACCACGTCGGTCAGATAGTATTCGCCCTTGGCGTTGTCGTTCCTGACCTGGGCCAAAAGGTCGAACAGCAGGTCGGCGGGCGCGGCCATGACGCCGGAGTTGCAGGTCGTGACCTTCAACTGATCGGGGTTCGCCTCCTTGTGCTCGACGATGGCCTCCAGCCCGCCGTCGGCGTCGATCAGCAGGCGGCCGTAGCCGGTCGGGTCGCGCGCCTCGAAGCCGACCACGGTGACGCCCTGACCGCCGAACACCGCCTCGATGTCCTCGGCCTTCAACAGGGGCACGTCGCCATAGGTGACGACCACCTGGCCCACGAAGCCCGCCAGCGCCGCCTTGGCCGCCAGGACGGCGTGGCCGGTGCCCAGCGGCGGATCCTGGACCGCCACGGCGGCGGCGCCCAGCCGCATCTCCACATGGGCGCGGACCTGGGGCGAATGGTCGCCGACCACCACCACGATCCGCTCGCAGCCCAGCCCCTGGGCCGCGTCGATGGCGTGATCCAGCATGGCGCGGCCCCCGACGGGGTGCAGCACCTTGGGCAGGGGTGACTTCATCCGCGTGCCCTGTCCGGCGGCGAGAATGATGGCGGCGCGTGCCTGGGTGGTCATGAATCGGTCCAACGGCTAGGGCGTTGCGGGAGGTCTAACCCATCGGGCGGCCCGAAGGGAGACGAGGATGATCGAACGCGACCTGGAAGGCTGGACCCTGGCGTTCGACCTGGACGGCACCCTGGTCGAAACCCATCGGGACCTGGTCGGGACGCTGAACCGGATGCTGGCGCTGAAGGGTCTGCCCGAAGTTCCGATGGAGGGCGCACGCGACCTGATCGGCGGCGGGGCGCGGGCCTTGCTGACGCACGGTTTCGCCCTGGCGGGCGCGCCGCCCGAGCAGGCGAACGATCCCGCGCTGTATGACGCCTTCATCGCCGACTACATCGAGCACATCGCCGACCATTCCCAGCCGTTCGAGGGCTGCGTCGAGACGCTGGACGGGCTGGCGGCCCGCGGCGCGACCCTGGTGGTCGTGACCAACAAGCGCAGCGACCTGTCGGAAATGCTTCTGGATCGTCTGGACCTGACACGCCGGTTCGCCGCCGTGGTCGGCCCGGACAGGGTCAGCGCCAAGAAACCCAGCGGCGCCCATCTGGTCGAGGCGGTGCGTCTGGTCGGCGGCGATCCGGCGCGTTCGATCATGGTCGGCGACGCCGAACCGGACATCGGCTGCGCCCGCGACGCCGGTCTGCCGGTGATCGGGGTGAGTTTCGGCTACACCCCCACGCCGGTCGAGGAGCTGCTGCCCGACGTCATCGTCGACGCCTTCGCCGACATCGAAGAGGCGGTCGACATGATCGTGGTCGACCACTATGTCGCGCGCGCCCTGTCGGGGGTCTGACAGCAGGGCTTGCGCCCATCAAGGCGCCGGGCTATGTCCGCGCCTCCCCGATCTGATGGATGCGTAGCTCAGCGGGAGAGCACCTCGTTCACACCGAGGGGGTCACAGGTTCAATCCCTGTCGCATCCACCATCTCCTTCCCTCATGATCGTCCGGCGACAGCGCCTTGCGGCGCGGCTGTAACCGTTTACGGTGGCGGCGAAACAAGCGCTCGGGTGAGGAAAACATGGCGGACGTCCGGCTGACCGGCGTGACCAAGGCGTTCGGCGCCGTGCAGGTGTTGAAGGGCGTGGACCTGGCGATCACCGACGGCGAATTCGTGGTCTTCGTCGGTCCCTCGGGCTGCGGCAAGTCGACCCTGTTGCGCACCATCGCCGGGCTGGAAGAGGCGACGTCGGGGACGCTGGAGATCGGCGGGCGGGTCGTCAACGACCTGTCGCCGTCGGATCGCGGCATCGCCATGGTGTTCCAATCCTATGCGCTGTACCCGCACATGACGGTGTACGAGAACATGGCCTTCGGCCTGACTCTGGCCAAGGCGGACAAGGCCGAGATCGACCGCCGCGTGCGGGCCGCCGCCGAGACCCTGAACATCACCGACTATCTGGACCGCAAGCCCAAGGCTCTGTCGGGCGGCCAGCGCCAGCGGGTGGCCATCGGCCGAGCCATCGTGCGCGAACCGCAGGTGTTTCTGTTCGACGAGCCGCTGTCGAACCTGGACGCCGCCCTCAGGGTGCGGATGCGTTACGAGTTCGCGGCCCTGCATCAGCGGCTGAAGACGACGATGGTCTATGTCACCCATGATCAGGTGGAGGCCATGACCCTGGCCGACCGGATCGTGGTGCTGAACGGCGGACGAATCGAACAGGTCGGCGCGCCGATGGAGCTATATGAGCACCCTAAGAACCTGTTCGTGGCCGAGTTCATCGGCAGCCCCAAGATGAACCTGATCGCCGCCGAGGTGGTCGAGGCCTCGGCCACGGGCGCGACGGTGAAGACGGCGGGCGGCGAGACGCTGAAAGTCGCGATCGACGCCTCGGGAGCCAAGGCGGGCGACATGGTCACCCTGGGCGTGCGGCCCGAGCACCTGACGTCAGACGGCGACGGCGGGGTGCTGAAGACCACGGCGGACTTTGTCGAAACCCTGGGCAACGCCACCTACGCCTATGTGCGGCACCCGGGCGCGAGCGAAACCCTGACGGTGCAGTTGCCGGGGGACATGCGGCCCAGAGCGGGGGATGCGATGGCGCTGCACGTGGCAGCGGACAAGGCGCATCTGTTCGACGCGGACGGAACGGCGTTCCAGCGCATCTGATCCTTCTCCCCTTGCAGGAGAAGGAAGAGGTCAGCGCATCTCGACCCGTCGCGCGCCGACCGGGATCGACAGTTCGCCGTCGGTCCAGGCCGCGTCACGGCCGTCGATCATGACGCGCGCGGGCGGCGTCGCGCCTTCGGGCCAGCGTAAGACGAAGCCGCCGGGCGGGACGGCGCCGGGGGACAGGGTCAGAACGTATCCCTGCCCTTCCCGCTTCAGCCGATAGGACAGGGCGCCATAGGGGGTGCGCAGCCGCTCGACGCCCACGCCGGTCTCGCTGTCGATCCAGGCCAGGGGAACGCCCGCCGCCAGAACCAGCGCATGGTCGCTGTCGCGTTCATAGGCCAGAAGATCCAGCGCCGAACGGATGTAGTCCGAACTGATCCACGCATGGGGCATGTCGCCGATGAAGACCGGGCGACGTTCGTCGCGCCCGGCCACCTCGGCCCAGCCGTTCCAGGCCTGGGGCCGCACGTCGTGGAAGAACCAGTCCAGGGCCTCCAGCGCGCGATCCCTCTGGCCCAGGCGCACGAAGGCGCCGACGACGCGCAGCTCATAGGGGGTGTAGACGTCCCAGTCCTGACGGTTGGACAGACGATCCTGGAAATTCGCCCAGTATTTGTCGAACGTCCGGTGCAGCAGATCCCGCGGCAGGTCGTCGATCAGGCCGCCGGGCGACAGGCCGATGGTGGTCGAGGTCGCGTCGAAATCGCCCCGGTCGGCGGCGCCGGCGATCCAGTCGATGTCATGATGGGTCGCCGTGTTGCGGATCGAAGCCATCAGGTTGGAGCGGAACTGACCGGCCGAGACGCGGATCTGGGCCGCCGTTTCCTCTTCGCCCAGAACCTCGGCGATGAAGGCGGCGTCGCGATAGCCCAGCAGGCCCCAGAAATCGTCCCAATAGGAATAGGCGGGGCGGTCGGAATAGCCCTCATGGCTGATCGACGGCGGCAGAAGCCCGAACAGATGGGCCTTGTCGGCGGCTTCATACGCCTCAGTTCGGGTCTCGGCGCGCAGGGCGTTCATATAGGCGACGGCCTTCTTCACCGGCTCCCAGACCTGGCGCAGCAGGGCGTCGTCGCGGGTGTAGCGCCAGGTCTCGGCGGCCAGGAAGATGAACTCGCCGTGGCTGTCGTTCTCGGGCACGGGGTCGGCGCCGCGTGCATCGACGCAGCACGGCACCTTGCCGTTGTCGAAGACGCGCGGAGCGTACCAGCGCAGATAGGCGGCCGACAGATCGGCGTGGCCCAGACGGTTCAGCCCCTCGGCCATCATGGCCCCGTCGCGGATCCAACTGCGGTTGTAGCTGCGGGTGCCAGGCTGGAGGCTGGGTCCCTGACGCGACATCAGCATATGGGCCAGGGACGAGCGGACCGTGTCCTCGATACGCTGGGCCTGGGGCGGCAGGATCAGATCGACGCGGTCCAGCTTTTCCCGCCAGGCGGCGGCGACCCGGCCCTCGACGGCGCCCAGAACCGCCTCTGCCGAACCGGCGGCGGGCAGGGCGGGCGCAGGCCCGGACAGGGGCGCCGTCCAGCCGAAGGTGCGGGTTTCGCCGGGCCGCAGCGTCACATCGTACAGCAGGGCGCCGGACATCAGGTCCGAGGCGTCGTCCACGATCAGTCGTTCGGCCGCGGGTGAACGACGGCCGGTCGCCAGCAGGCTCTGCGGATCGGCGCCCGCGTCGAAGGTCGCGGCGACGACGACGTCGGGACGGGCCAGGGCGCTGACGCGGATATCGTCATTGAGGACCAGGGCCGCGCCGTTCCAGTCCGCCCGCCGGATCGGGCCGACGCCGCCGGGAATGGCCAGGAATTGCAGCGGGCCGTTGACCTGATACGGCCGCGCGGCCAGCGCCAAGGTCAGGGTCAGCGGCCGGGTCGAGGTGTTGGTCAGATCATAGCGGCCATAGAGCTGCGCCCGCTCAGGCGTTCCGTCGGCGAAGGCGGTGACGGTCAGCCGCCAGTCGTCGGCGGCCCAGGTCACGGCCGGGATGGGCAGGTCGCGGTCGCGTTGGCTCTGGGTGATGTTGACGTCGGCCCAGGTGACCAAACGGCCGTTCTGCAAGACGAAGGGTTCGATGGACGGGCCGGAGCGGCGCAGTTCGATGGCGCCGTCCTCGCCGATCAGGCCGCTCTCGCCGCCGCCGTCGACGCCGACCAGGGTCCAATAGGGCTGCTCGCCGTGAAAGCCGCGCGGATAAAGACCCCGGCGGCTCTCGCCCGCCACGGCCGTCACGAAGGCGGTCGGGGTCTCGCCGAAGGCCAAGGGTTCGATCTCCAGCGCGTTCAGGGCGTAGGCCGTCTGGTCGCCGCCCTGCCGCTGCGCCAACGTCAGGCGAAGATGGCGAGCCGAGGCCTCGGGCGTGCGCACCCAGTCGACGCCGCCGTTTCCGTCGACGACTGAAACGAGCGGACGCCAGGTCTGGCCGTCGGGCGAGGTCTCGATGCGATAGGCCGAGGCGGCGCCCTTGTCGGCCCAGCGCAGGGTCAGGCCGCCGAATTCGCGCTCATAGCCCAGGTCCAGCGTCAGGCTCTGTTCGCCCAGGCCGGTGGTGCGCCAGGCGGTGGCCGGATCGTCGTCCACCGCCCGGGCGGCGACGTCGGCGCCCGATGTGCTGGAGGCCGTGGCGAGAGGGCGCGGGTCGACCGAGGGTTCGGGCGGCAGATCGCGGATCGTCAGTTGATCGACCTCGATGAAACCGCGTCCCCCCTCGCCCGCCGTGACGACGAATTCGATGCGCGCGGCGCCGGTGAAGGTCTTGTCGGTGGTCGGACCCCAGGCGAAGGCGATCTGGCGCTTCTTGATGGTGAACAGGGTCCAGCCGTTGGGCGCCGTCCAGCCCGGCACGCGGCGCCAGTGGACGTTCTCGCCACTGGCGTCGACCAGTTTGATCTCCAGCGTATTGGTTGGTCCCTGGCCCCGCACCCAGAAGGCGATCTCATAGTTGTCGGGCACGGTCAGCGGCAGGGCGCGAGCGGCGAAGGCGTAGCCCGAACGCCCGTTGAAGTCGTAGGTCAGGCGCATGGCCTTGCCGTCATGGCCAGCGACGGCGGTCACGGCGGAGTCCACATCAGTCGAAGCGTCGGCGGTCCACGGCGCAAGGCCCTCAAAGGCATCCAACACCCGTGTCTGGGCGGCGGCGGGCGTGGCGAACAGCAGGGTCAACGCTACGATCCAAAACGTTTTCAGCGCGCCCATGCCTCTACTCCATCGTCATCCTCGGGCTTGACCCGAAGATCAGGCGATCCGTCGCCCTGTCGTTATGAAAGGACGCACGAACCGACGTGCGTCCCGGTCTTCGTCTCGGCTCGTCGTCGCCTCTGATCCTCGGATCAAGTCCGAGGATGACGGAGCATGGCTTCAGCCCTTCACGCTGCCCGCGAGCATGCCGCGGATGTAGTAGCGTTGCAGGGCCAAAAAGAGGATCAGCACCGGGGCGACCGTCAGCACGGACCCGGCCATCATCATCTCGATGTCCTGAACATGCTCGCGCGACAGGGCGGCCAGGGCCACCGGCAGGGTGTAGTTGGACTGGTCCGTCAGAATGATCAACGGCCACAGAAAGTCGTTCCAACTGCCCAAAAACACGAACAAACCCAGGGTCACGATGATCGGCTGAAGCGTCGGCAGGACCACGCGGCGGAAGATCTGGCCTTCCGAGGCGCCGTCGATGCGGGCGGCCTCCAGCATCTCATCGGGGATGCTGAGCGCGTACTGACGCACCAGGAACAGGCCGAAGATGGAGGCCAGCCACGGCACCAGCGCCCCGGCGTAGGTATTCACCAGCCCCATGCCCTTCAGCATCAGAAACAGCGGCAGGGTGCCGATCTGGGCCGGGATGACCAGGGCGCCGACCAGCATCTGGAAGATGCGCTCCCGGCCCGCGAAGCGCAGCTTGGCGAAGGCGTAGCCGGCCGGAACGGTGAAGCCGAGGGCCAGGATGGTCGCCAGCGTCGCCAGGGCGAAACTGTTCCCCATGTAACGGCCCATGCCCTGACTGACGAACAGGTCGCGGTAGTGGTCGAAGGTGATGCGGCTGGGGATCAGCGGCGGCGGGAAATTCGCCGCCTCGCCGGTCGGCATCAGGCTGACCGAGACCATCCACAACAGCGGGAAAAGGACGATCAGAGCCACGACCGCGACGGCGAGGTTCAGCAGGATGACGCGGGGCTTCATGTCTCGGCCCCCATGCGGCGCGCGGCCCAGAGTTGGACCATGGTCACCGCGAAGATGCACAGGAACAGGATGAAGGCCACGGCGCTGGCGGAGCCGAGGTTCCACCATTTGAAGCCTTCCTCGTACATGAAATACAGTACCGTCACGGTCGACTGGGCCGGCCCGCCTTGCGTCATCACATAGGGTTCGGCGAACAGTTGGAAGAAGCCGGCCACCGAGATGATCGAAACCAGCAACAAGGTCGGGGCGATGGCCGGCAGGGTCACATGGCGGAACTGTTTCCACGGCCCGGCGCCGTCGATGCGCGCGGCCTCATAGAGGTCGTCCGGCACGGTCTGGAGAACCGCCAGGAAGATCAGCATATTGTAGCCGAAGATCTTCCACACCACGAACATCAGGATGGCGGGAATGGAGGTCTCGGGCTGGCCCAGCCAATCGACGGCGGGCAGGCCGACGGACTGCAGCGCCCAGTTGATGACGCCGTAGCGGGTGTGCAGCAGATAGCGCCAGACCACGGCGGTCGCGACCAGGGTTGTGACATAGGGGGCGAAGAACATCACCCGCCAGATCGGCCGCCACTTCACCACCCGCGCGTTCAGGATGACGGCGGCGGCCAGGGACGCCGCGATCGACAGGGGCACGCCCAGAACGCTGAACCACAGGGTGTTCTTCATCGCCCCCCAGAACAGGGGATTGGACAGCAACTGCTCATAGTTCCGCAGGCCGACGAAGCGTAGATTGTCGAGATCGGCCAGGGCGTAGATGTCGAAGTCGGTCAGACTGAGCAGCAGGGCCGACACGACCGGTATGACGAAGAAGATCGCGATGGCGATCAGGGCCGGGGCGACGAAGCCCCAGGCGGCGCGTTCGCGGCGGCCCATGCCGTGACGGCGCGCGGGCTTGGCGAAGGCGGCGGCGGCGGCGGCGGCGGCGGGCGCGTCGGTCATGTCGTGCGCCCCCGTTCCAGCATCCAGCGGCGTTTCTCCAACAGGCGGTCGGCGCGACGGTCGATCTCGGCGCCCGCGGCCTCGGGCGTGTATTCGCCACGCACCATACGCTCGGCCACGATCTGCATCTCGGTGACGATCCGCTCCCATTCCGGGGCCTTGGGCACGGCCTCGGCGCGGGCCAGTTGGGCCTCGAAGGCCTTCAGATAGGGATCGTTCGCCACCGACGGCGTGGACCAGGCGCTGCGACGCGCGGGCAGGTCGCCGGTGATGCGGGCGAACTCGGCCTGGACGCCCGGCTCCAGCAGATAGCGGACCAAGGCCCAGGCGGCCTCCTGGTTCGGCGAAGACTTGAACACGGCCAGGGATGAGCCGCCGGGGGCCGAGGCGCCGGGACCGGTCGGGCCGGGCACGCCGGCCGTCATCCAGCGCGTCTGAGGCGGCAGGCGACGGCGGAACTCGCCCACATTCCAGGGACCGGACATGTAGAAGCTGAAATAGCCGCGCGCGAACTCGGTCCAGACGTTGGAGATCTGGGTGTTGGAGGCGACGGGCGCCAAACCCTCGTCGAACAGGCTCTTGTAGAAGGCCAGGGCCGCGACAAAGCCGGGGCTGGCGAAGTTGCCGCGCGTGGCTTGATCGACCAGCAGCGGCTCATCGACCTGAAGTCCAAACGTCAAAAGCTGCTCGAACTCATTGATCGGCAGCAGGATCGCATAGTTCCCCTGCCCCGCAGCGCGCTTGACCGCATGCATGGCGCGCTTCCAGTCGGCCCAGGTCGTGGGCATCTGGTCCCAGCCCGCACGGGCCAACAGATCGGCGCGATAGAACAACAGGCGGGTGTCCACATACCAGGGCGTGGCCATGGCGCGGCCGTCGACGGCGTTGGTGTCCAGCACCGCCGGGAACTGGTCGGTCAAGAGATCGCGCGCGGCCGTCGGCGTCGGCGACAGGGCGCCGATGGCCGACAGCTCCGCCACCCAGGTGTTGCCGATCTGGCTGACGTCCGGCAGCGAGTCCCCGGCGTAGGAGGTCAACAGCTTCTCATGCGCCGCCGTCCAGGGGACGATCTGGATCTGGACCTTCACGCCGGGATTGCGGCGCTCGAACTCGGGGATCAGATCGCCGACGTGGTCGCCTTCGTTGCCCATGGCCCAGAAACGCAGGCGCGTGACGCCGTCGTTCGCGCCGGAACAGGCCGACAGGCCCGACGCCGCCGCCCCGGCCAACAGGCCCAGCGCCGCGCGACGATCAGGCCGGGTCTGGATCATGCCTTGTCCAGCCAACCGCCGGTGAAGCCCGCGCGTTTGAGGCCCCGGATCAGGTTCGGCTCGCCGCGCATCCGCTTCCAGACGATGTCGGAGCGGTGGTTCTCGGTCATGACCACGATCGGTCCCTGGTCGATGCCCAGATAGTCGCCATCGACCCAGCCCACGCCCGGGACCAGCTTGCCGTGCATCAGCGCGGGGATGCGGTCGGCGGTCGTCAGGGTGGGGTTGAACGAATCCAGGAAGCCCCACTGGGTGTAGATTCCGGCACCGTATTTGGCCTTCATCGCCTTGACGCAGGCGGTGACGTCTTCCGGCGCGAACGGCAGGGAGGCGGCGGCGGCCGTGGGCGCGATCGTGCCGTCGTCGCGGTCGCCGGGACCGCGCGCCGAATAGCTGAAGAATTCGCGCTCACGCCCGCCGATGGTCGCCTTGAAGTCGCCAGGACCGTCACAGGCGGTCAGCCCCCAGACATCGGCCGAATAGCCGGCCCAGCCCATCGGATTGTCGACGGCGTATTTCTTTTGCGCCTGAACCGCGCGGCGGCTGTTCTCGAAATAGTCGAAGGGGCGGTCGATCTCGGCCGACTTGGCGCGCATCCAGGCGTCCTGAACGCCGCGGAAGTCGATGAACATATGGCTGTACTGGTGGCCGAACATCGGCGCGAAATGCAGGTGCGCGGGTCCCCGTTCGTCGGTCCAGCTCCGGCCATAGGCGCCGGTCCACTGGCTCCAGACGCCCTCGCCCACCGGATGGGTCGAACTGCCCAGGGCCAGCAGCAGCACGATCATGCCCTCGTTATAGACGTGCCAGTCGTGCGGGATGTGGCCCGTCTCAGGGTGCCAGCCCATAGAGATCAGGTCGGGTCGCACGACCGCCCAGTCCCATTCGATCCGGTCATAGATCGCCTGGGCCAGGCGACGGATCTCGGCCTCGTCGGCATGGTCGCCATCGAACCAGCGCGCGGCGAACAACATGCCCGCGACCAGCAGGGCCGTGTCGACCGTCGACAGCTCGGTGGTTCCGAACCGGTGGCCGGTCTTCATGTCGAGGAAGTGGTAGAAGAAGCCCTTGTAGCCGCCGTTCCCGGTCGGCTCGGGTCCCTGCGGCAGGTCGTGGAAGAAGCGCAGGGTGGTCAGGGTGCGCGTGCGCGCCTCGTCCCGCTGCATCCAGCCGCGCTCGACGCCGACGGGCCAGCAGGCCAGGGCGAAGCCGACGGCGGCGACGGAGGCGAAACTCTCGGTCGGCCAACGGTCGCGAGTCAGGCCGTTGGAACGGTCGGTGGCCTGCAGGAACCAACGGAAGGTGCGCTCCTGAAGTTCGTCGATCTCGGGGTCCAGCGTCAGGGGCGTGGACGCATGGCCGCGGGTCCCACAGGCGCCCAGGGCCAGCGCGACGGCCCCGGCGGTCGATCCCATCAAGAACAGTCGACGATCCATGGGGCGGTCTCTCAACGCGAAACACTCATACCAAAAAAGAAGGGCCGCCTCCCCCATGCGCGGGAGGCGGCCCAAGGGTCAGGAGTCTTTACCAGCTATAGCGCAGCGTGAACTGGAAGGTCCGCGTGGGCAGGGCCTGCGACGTCGGAAGCCCGAAGGTCGGGTTCAGGGCGGCGGTGGCCGAGTTGCTGGTCCGATAGGTCTGGTTGAAGCCGTTGTAGTTGTGGAAGTCGAAGATGTTGATGCCGTCCACGATGGCTTCGATGCGTTGGCCGTTGATGTTGAAGGTCTTGGCCAAGCGCAGGTCGATCTGACGGGTCGCGAACTCCAGACCCGGCAGGAAGGGACGGCGCTCGGGATAGGCAGCGTACCAGTTCGGCTTGCCCCCGTCATAGTTGAACATGGTGAAGGGGCGGCCCGAACCCAGGGTGATGACCGACGAGGCCTTCACATCCCAGGGCAGGCGCAGGGTGCCCGAGGCGACAATGCGGTGACGCTCCACTCCCGGCGTGTTGAACCAGGGCGAGACGTCGGGCGTCATATAGTCGAAGTCGAACGGCGACATGTTCTGGTCGCGGCTGCCGTTCTGTTCACCGTCGGCCAGGGTGTAGGCGACGTTGAAGCCATAACCGCTGACCTCGGTATAGGGGCGGTCGATGGTCAGATACATGGCCTTGTAGCGACGCTCACGGTCGTTGTGGGCATAGAAGACGCTGTCGTTGAAGGCGTAGGGCTGGCTGGTGTTGGGGTTGGTGAATTGCGACGGCCGCACCGTGATGGCGTTGGAATCGTTGACGTTCAGACGGTTCCAACCGAACTCGTCGTTCGTCTTGGAATAGGAGAAGGTCAGGGCCACCTGGATGTCGTCGAACCGTTGACGAATGCCCAGGTTGAACTGGTCCGTATAGGGCACCTTCAGATCGTTCTTGATCAGGAAGATCTCGCCCCGCCCCTGAACACCGCCCAGCAGGGCGTCCAGCCCGGCGCGGGTCGCATAGATGGGGTTCCAGGCGATGGTGTCCGTGCGTCCGCCGAAGGCACCGCCCGACGGCGAGAAGTAGATGTCGCGCGACAGGTTGAACGGCGAGAACCGTTCCGAGTTGGCGAAGTTGAAGCCGACACGGTCATAGTAGCGCCCGGCGCCGCCGAACAACACGGTGTGTTCGTCGCCGAACACGTCGTAGCTGAAGCCGATCCGGGGCTGGAAGGCGCCCTTGAAGCCGTCGCGGTCGCCGTCCGAGATATAGTCGTTGATGTCGACACGACGGACATAGGTCGGATCGGCGACGATGCGGGCCAGCACGTCGCGGATGACCTGAGGCGTGGTCCAGTCGTTGTTGAAGGCGTTGGTCTCATAATCCCAACGGATGCCCAGGTTCAGTTCAAGCCGGTCGGTGACCTGCCAGTCGTCCTGGATGTAGAGACCGATCTGTTCGTTCGAGACGTCGGTCGGCACGGTGGGCAGGTTCAGCGACACCCGCGTCGGAATGGTGGTCGAACCGAAGATGTCCGGGTTGGCCGTCACGTCATAGGTGTACTGCGGGTTCCGGTTGAAATACTTCTGCACATAGTAGTCGCGCATGACGTATTTTGCGCCCATCTTGACCGTGTGACGGCCCATCCATTCGATCTCGTTGAACGTCAGATCGTTACGGAACGTCAGGCCTTCGTCCCGAATGTCCTGGTTGTTGGTGCCGCCGCCGCCGCCGAAGATGAAGTCGCCGGTGTTGTAGTTGAACTGGAAGCCCGCCGTGGTCGTGGAATTGTCGCGATAGGCGATATAGCGCGTTCCCGGCGCGTCGAAGTTGAGCGCATGCGGGTTGTACTGGGACAGCATATATTCGACAGAGAAGACGTTCAGGAAGCTGTCGCCCTGGAACTGGTGCTTCAGAACCGCCGTGCGCACGTCGATGTCGATGGCGTTGGCGCGGGTGTAAGCGTTCTGCCCGCCAAAGTCGCGGATGTCCTGCTCAGTGCGATAGGTCGCGCTCAGCTCCACGATCTGACGGTTGTCGATCTGCCAGGACAGCTTGCCGAACACCAGGTCCTGTTCGAACGGCGCCTCGAACGTGCCGAGCTGGGTGTCGAACAGGCTGGTGAATTCAGTGCGGTTCAGGAACACCGAATTGCTGCGCGTCTCGTCCTTGCGCTCATAGCTCAGGAAATAGTGCAGGGTGTCGCGGATGATCGGGCCGGCGACATAGCCGCCGTATTGCAGGCGATCCAGTTGCGGCTTGGCCTCGCCCCGGCGCTGCGAGAAGACGTTCTGCGAGGTCCAGTCCGTGTCCTGATAGGTCACGAACATATTGCCGTGCAGGTCGTTGGAACCCGAGCGGGTCACGGCGCTGATAATGGCCGAGGAGGCCTGTTCGTACTCGGCCTTGAAATTCTGGGTCAAGACGCGGAATTCCGCCACGGCCGCCTGCGGGAACGGGTTGCCGCGGCTGTCGTCTTGGCCGGCCACGCCGCCGTCGATGATGTTCGACTTCAGGTTCTGACCGTCGATGAAGACGTTGATGGCGTTGGCCGACTGGGCGCCGGCGTAGATGGTGCGTTCGGCCGGGTCCTGCTGGACCACCACGCCGGGGGCCAGGGCGGCGAAGTTCAGGAAGTTGCGGTCGACCTGGGGCAGGTCGTTGATCTGCTGCTGGGTCACATTGGTGGCGACTTCGGGGGTGCGGACCTCGAACAGGCGGCGGCCGACCACCACCACGTCCTCAACGGTCGTGCCCGAACCGGGCGCGCGGGCGGCGACGTCGAGATCGAGCGTCGCGACCTGGCCCACGCCGATCGTGACCACGTCGCTGGCGGACTGGCCGTCCGCGGTGGTGACCGCGACGCTATAGGTGCCGGGCCGCAGGCCGGGCACGACATAGGCGCCGTCGCCGCCGATGCGCCCGCGGCTGACGAAGCCGGTGTTCACGTCCGTGAGGGTGATCGAACCGCCGGTCTCGGCCCGGCCGCTGTCATAGACCGAACCGCGCAGGGTGGCGGTCGAGATCTGGGCCGCGGCGCCGCCCGCGATCAGCAGCGAGGCGGCGACCGCCAGGGCCGAGGCGGTCCCCAGGGTGCGGATGCGGTGGGTGGATCTGGACATGGTGATATTCCCCCTCAGGAAGCGAGAACCGGTTCGGGACGAGACCCGCCGGAAGGTTTCAGGACGACGGTGCTGCTGGACTGACGAACGACCAGTTCGGGCGTGACGACCTCGCGAGAGGCGTCGGCTCGGTCGGGACCGTCGATCATTCCGACCAGGCGCTCCAGCGCGCGTCGGCCGGTTTCGGCGATGTTGATGCGCATGGTCGTCAGCGACGGACGCATCAGGGCGGCGATGGGCACGTCGTCGAAACCGACCACGGCCACATCTTCGGGACAGCGGACGCCCCGGTCTTGCAAGGCCAGGAGCGCGCCCACGGCCATCATGTCGTTGGCGGCGAAGACCGCGTCGGGCCGCGAAGGGCCGGACAGCAGGCCCAGACAGGCCGCATGGCCCGCCGCCTGGGTGAAATCGCCCTGGACGCTGACGGGCTTCAGGCCCGCGTCGCGCATGGCCTTCTGATAGCCGGCCAGACGGGCCTGGGCCTCGGCGTTGTGCAGCGGGCCGCCGATATGGGCGATGCGCGTGCGGCCCTGGGCGATCAGATGCTGGACCGCCGCGACGGCGCCGTCATGGTTGTCGACGACGATCGAGGGCCGTTTGGCGTCCACGGCGCCGCCGTTCATCAGCAGCACGGGCAGACCGCCCGCCAGGCTGCCGGCCAGCTTTTCGGCGTCGAGATGGGGCGACAGCACGATCAGGCCATCGACCCGCCCGCGCATCGAGCGGATGGCGGCGGCCGCCTCTTCCGCATGGTCGTGCGAACTGGAGACGATCAGGTGATAGCCTGCGTGACGCGCGGCCAGGTCTAGGCCGCGGATCAGCTCGGAGAAGAATTCGCCGAACAGGTCAGGCAGAATCACGCCGACGCTGTTGGTCTTGCTGGTCGACAGGCTGCGGGCGCCGCTGTGCGGGACGTAGCTGAGGGCCTCGACCGCCTCCATGACGCGGGCGCGGGTCGCCTCGGTCACCTGGCCGGCGCCGGTCAGCACGCGCGACACCGAGGCCACCGAGACCCCCGCGCGGCCCGCGACGTCGCGAATCGTGGCCGGCTTCACCATGCCGACCGTCGCGCGCCGATGTCAGGGATCGCCCCGTTTTCCAACTCGTCCTCCCTGTCCCGCCGGTCCCGGCTCCCTTATTGAGAGTCCGTCCGCGAAAAACTTGTAACCGATTACATGACACACTAGCCATCCGCCCCGCAAGTGCCCTAGTTTGGCCACACCCGACGCGCTGACAGCGCCCCTCCCTCCGCGACCCGGCCGCAAACCGGCGCGGAACCTCAGTGACCACGTATCGACAAGGCAGGCCCGAATGAGCGCCAGGTATCAGTTTCCCGACGGTTTTCTGTGGGGCGCGGCGACCGCGGCCTATCAGATCGAGGGGTCCTCGATGGCCGATGGCGCGGGCGAGTCGATCTGGGACCGATTCAGCCACACTCCGGGCAAGATGCTGAACGGCGACACCGGCGACGTGGCCTGCGACCACTACAACCGCTGGCGTGAAGACATCGAACTGATGAAGCGTCTGAACCTTCAGGCGTACCGGTTTTCGGTCAGTTGGAGCCGGGTGATTCCCGAGGGTCGCGGCGCGATCAATCCGAAGGGTCTGGACTTCTACGACCGTCTGGTCGACGGCCTTCTGGAGGCCGGAATCACGCCGCTTTGCACCCTGTATCACTGGGATTTGCCGGCGGCGCTGGATGATCGGGGCGGCTGGCTGAACCCCGACATCGCCGACTGGTTCGCCGACTACGGCCAGGTGCTGTTCGAGAAGTTCGACGGCCGGGTAAAGACCTGGGGCACGATCAACGAACCGTGGGTCATCGTCGACGGCGGCTATCTGCACGGCGCCCTGGCGCCGGGCCACAACTCGGCCTTCGAGGCGGTGATCGCCGGTCACAATGTGTTACGCGCCCACGGAGCGGCAGTGAAACGCTATCGCCAGGTCGGCAAGCACGACATCGGCATCGTCTTGAACATCGAGCCGAAATACCGCGCCTCGGACAAGCCCGAGGACGAGGCCGCGCGCCGTCGCGCCGAGGCTCAGATGAACCGCTGGTTCCTGGACCCGCTGATGGGCCGCGGCTACCCCGAGGAGTTGAAGGACGTCTATGGCGAGGCCTGGCGCGAATTCCCGGCCGAGGATTTCGAACTGATCGCCCAGCCGACCGACTGGATGGGCCTGAACTGGTACACCCGCTCGGTGCCCGAGAACGCGCCCGACGCCTGGCCGGTGCGCGCCCGGCCGGTGAAACAGGTCCAGCACGCCCATACCGAGACCGGCTGGGAAGTCTTCCCGCAAGGGTTGACCGACACCCTGGTCTGGCTGCACGAACAGACCAACGGCCTGCCGCTGATGGTCACCGAGAACGGCTCGGCCTGGTACGATCCGCCCCACGCCATCGACGGCCGCATCCACGACCCGATGCGGGTCGACTATCTGAAGAACCACCTGAAGGCGGCGCACGACGCCATCGGCAAGGGCGTGGACCTGCGCGGCTATATGGCCTGGTCGCTGCTGGACAATCTGGAATGGTCGCTGGGCTATTCCAAGCGGTTCGGCATCACCCACGTGAACTTCCTGACCCAGGAGCGGACCATCAAGGATTCGGGTCTGCTGTACGCCGAGGTGATCAAGACCCACGGCGCGGTGCTGGACACATTTTATTAGGCGGCTTCGGGCGCAACGTCGCCATCGGTCCACTCCGGCTCACCAAAGGCCGCAGCAAACAGGATGGCGCGCAGTTGCGCGGGCGGCCCAAGGCGTGGGGAAAAGTACAGACCTCCCCATCGACGCCCTTCGACGGATATGTCGTAGCCTGTGATCGGCCCATCCGGGCGCAGATCGACGCCTCCTCCCAGCAGCGGGATTTCGGCGTCCATGAAACGCGGCGCCGACCAGAGGCAAGGGTCTGCGAGTAAGGCGGCGATACGGGAGCGGACAGTGTCATTCAGTTCGACTCGCCGCCAAGGGGACCAGACACCCCAGGGATCGTCGGGATTCTGGCGGGCGTAAGCCTCCCATCCACTCGATGAGCGACGAGCCACGACCTCGCGCGCCTTGTCTTCGGTGGAGAGCGGCGCGCGGCTGCTCCAAATTCGCAGACTGACGACCGGATTGGCCGTTCGCCAATTCACGTCGAGCGGCGCATTCGCCCAGCTCGCCCAAGCGGTCTCCAGGGATTGTTCCGTCGGATCGTCGTTCAAATGAGTTGGCAAACGAGCGCGATCCACGGCTCTGAACGCGGGACATTGATCCAGTACGGGCGGCGCGGGCCGGCTGGCCGGATACGGCGCCAGGACGGCGGACAATCCGACAAGCACCGTAACTGGCCCTCTCATTGTCATGGCGCCGACTGAACCCGCGCATAGAAAACTTCGATCAGGTCGAGCCGGTCCTGGAACGGCGTCGGCTTGGCCTCGGGTCCATCGTTGGTGAACTCCAGCAGCCGATCCGGTTCGCGGCCGAACTCGGGCCAGGCGGGGCGGCCCTGGCCGTTCGGATCGCCGATCTTGGCGAAGGTCGTCCAATAGTCGGCCATGGCGGTCGCGGCGCGGGCATCCCGGTCGCCCAGCGGACGCCCGACCGTGTGCAGATTGTCGAAGACATAGGGCCGTTCCGACGCATGGGTGGCGCCGCCGCTGGGTTCGGGATTGGAATCCGGCACGACGTCGAAACGATAGAGGAAGGTCGGATTGCCCGCCCGGGCATGCAGCCGGGCCAAGGCCCGCACCGGCTCGTTGAAGGCCAGGTCGCTGACGACATGGGCGTTGTAGCCGTCCAGACCGCCATAGGCCGCGTGGAAGGCGACACGCTCATCCACGGTCATGGCGTCGTCCAGTTCGCCATAGGGGCTGACCTCGGTCGGCCTGACCCACCAGAACTCGGCGCTGTTCGTGCCCAGGATCAACGGAACCGGCGCCTGACGCCCGGCCGCGAAGGCGGTCATGACGTCCTCGGTCACCACCTGGCCGTCGATCGGCAGGTTGTCGCCGCCGTAGAAGCTGGGCGCGGGGCGCAGCAGCCGTTCGGCCGGGACCGCGCGTAAGGCCTCGGCCGAGGCGCCGATCCTCGCCTGGTCGGCCCAGGCCGCGCCGCGATCCTGCAATGACGGTCGGCCTGAGGCGCTGGGCTGGTCCAGCGGCGCGCCCTCGTCACGGCCCAGACCCGACTGGATCACCGCCTTGTGGAACAGACCCCGCGCACGCGGCGAGATCATCAGCCGCGTCACGGCCGCGCCGCCCGCCGACTCACCGAAGACAGTGACGTTCCCGGCGTCGCCGCCGAAGCCGCCGATATTGTCGTGCACCCATTCCAGGGCGGCGACGATGTCCATCATGCCGTAGTTGCCGCCCACCTCGCCGTTCGGCCGCTCAGCCGCCAGGGCGGGATGATCGAAGAAGCCGAGACGGCCTAGGCGGTAGTTGATCGTCACCACCACCACGCCGCGCCGCGCCAGGTTCGCGCCGTCGTACAGGGCCGCCGTGCCCGAACCATTGTTGAAGCCGCCGCCGTGGATCCAGACCATGACCGGCAGCGGTCCCGCCCGGTTCGTCGGCGTCCAGACGTTCAGGGTCAGGCAGTCCTCGCTCATCGGCGGGGGACCGACGCCGGGGTCGCCGTTGGCGGGCGGCTGGACGCACAGGGCGCCGTAATCGACGGCCGGGCGCGGATCGGTCCAGGTCGGTGCGGCCTGGGGCGGACGCCAACGCAGCGGCCCGACCGGCGGCGCAGCGTAGGGCAGCCCCTTGAAGCTCTCGATCCCCTCGGCCGTGCGGCCGACCACCGGTCCCTGACGGGTCTCGGCGCGCGGGGCGTCGGGTGCGGACGGGACGGTCATCAGGGTCAAGGCGGCGAACAGACTGGCGAGGATCATCAAGCCACCCTAGAGGCCGCGCGCCCGCCGCGAAGTCAAAAATCGTGACGAATCGGAACCAGGTCCGGCCGTGATCGTTCTGGCGTCGCGCGAAAGCGGGGCCGGCGTTGAAGCAATTGGCGAAATCGGACGACCAGGCCTTTGACGCCGGATACGATCTCGGCTCGTCCCACCGGGCCGCCGCGACCATCGCGCATCACAGCCTGGCCTTGGAGACCCAACACGACCGCCTGGTCGAAATGTTCATGCAGGCGCCGGGATTCATCGCCGTCCTGGGCGGGCCGAGCCATGTGATCCAACTGACCAACGAGGCCTATCTGCGCCTGGTCGGCCGCGACGGGATCGAGGGGCGGCCGATCCGCGACGCCTTGCCGGACATCGTCGGCCAGGGCTTTTTTGAACGATTGGACGCCGTCTACGCCACCGGCGAACCCTATGAGGGCCGCCACCAGTCGGTGCGGCTGGTGCGCACGCCGAACGGGCCGCCCGAGGAGGTGTGGCTGGACTTCATCTATCAGCCGATCCGCGACAGCGACGGCGGCGTGGCGGGCATCTTCGTCCAGGGTCAGGACGTCACCGACACGGTGCGCGCGGCCGAGCGCCAGAAGCTGATGATCGACGAGTTGAACCATCGGGTGAAGAACACCCTGGCCACGGTGCAGTCGATCGCCATGCAGACCGCCCGGCACCACCCCGATCCGCAACGGTTCGCCGAGGCCTTTCAGGCGCGGCTGATGTCGCTGTCGCACACCCACGACCTGTTGACCCGCAGCCATTGGGAGGGCGCCGATCTGCGCGCGGTCTTGCAGCATGAGACGGACGCGCGCGGAGGTCCCACGCGGATCGTGCCGAACGGCCCGCCCGTAGCGCTGGATTCCGCCCAAGCCCTGTCGCTGGGGATGATCTTTCACGAACTGGCGACCAACGCCGGCAAGTACGGCGCCCTGTCGACGCCCGACGGCCGGGTGTTCGTGGACTGGTCCCTGGCCGACCAGCGCGCGCCGCGCCTGACCCTGAACTGGCGCGAGAGCGGCGGCCCGCCGGTGGCCGAGCCGCACAGGCGCGGTTTCGGCAGTCGGCTGATCGAACGGAACGTCCGGCACGATCTGGCGGGCGAGGTCGAACTGGACTACGCAGCAGGAGGATTCACGGCGGAAATTTCTCTTCCGCTGGACAAGGGGCGCTAGACGCGATGGACGGACTGGCGGGCAAGCGCATTTTGGTGGTCGAGGATGAATCGCTCGTCGCCATGCTGATCGAGACGATCCTGGAAGACCTGGGCTGCACGCCCGTCGGACCCGCCGCCTCGGTCGATGAGGGCCTGGCCCTGGCGCGTGGAAACGCGGTGATCGACGCCGCCCTGCTGGACGTCAATGTGGCCGGGCGTCAGGTGTTTCCGGTGGCCGAGGCGCTGGCGGCGCGCGGCGTGCCCTTCGTCTTCTCGACCGGCTATGGCGAGGCGGGCCTGCCCGACGAATGGCGCGGCCGCCCGACCTTGCAGAAGCCCTTCACCGAAGACGCGGTGCAGACGGCGATCCGCGCCGCGCTAAGCCTCTAGCGCCTCAGATCCTTCAGCACGGCGTGGGCGGCGTTGTGGCCCGGCGCGCCGGTGACGCCGCCGCCCGGATGCGCCCCGGCGCCGCACAGATACAGGCCCGGAACCGGCATCCGGTGATCGGCGTGGCCCAGCACCGGCCGGGCGCTGAACAACTGATCCAGCGTCAGCCGCCCGTGGAAGATGTCGCCGCCGACCAGGCCGAAGCGCCGCTCCAGATCGCGCGGTCCCAGCGCCAGCCGCCCCACGACCGACGCCTTGAACCCCGGCGCATGACGCTCGACCGTCTCGATCATCAGATCAGCCACCGTGTCGCGATGCGCGTCCGCCAGGTCGGGCGAGACATGCTGACAGAACAGGCTGGCGACGTGCTGACCCGCGGGCGCCAGACTGTCGTCCAGGGTCGAGGGGATCAGCATTTCGACGATGGGATTGGACGACCAGCCGTTCAGACGCGCTTCGGCATGGGCGCGGTCCATATAGGCCAGGCTGGGGGCGATGATGATCCCGGCGGTCAGGTGATCGCCCTTCTCCGGCAGGGCCGTGAAGCGCGGCAGCTCCGACAAGGCGACGTTCATGCGGAAGGTGCCCGAGCCGGACGCATAGCGGCCCATCCGCTCGGTGAAGTCGGCCGGGACCATGGCCGGATCAACCAGACGGTCGAATAGCAGGCGCGGGTGCAGGTTGGAGACGACGGCGCGGGCGCGGATCGTCTCACCCGCCTCGGTGACGGCCCCGATCGCCCTGCCCTTTTCGGTCAGAACCTCGGCGACCGGCGCATCCAGCCGGATATCGACGCCTTGTTCAGCACAGGCCGCGGCCATGGCCTGGGTGATGGCGCCCATGCCGCCGACGGCGTGGCCCCAGGCGCCCTTCTTGCCGTTCACCTCGCCGAAGACATGGTGCAGCAGCACATAGGCCGAGCCGGGGGTATAGGGGCTGGCGTAGTTGCCGACCACGCTGTCGAAACCGAACAGGGCCTTGATCGGATCGCTGTCGAACCAGCCGTCCAGCCAGTCGCCCGCCGACTTGGCGAACAGGTCCAAGAGGTCGCGCCGTCCCTGCACGTCCAGCGCCGCCGCCTGACGCCCCAGACGCCCGGCCGACAACAGCTCCGGCAGGGCCGACAGCCAGCCGCCCTCGGCCATGTTCGGCGGCGCGCGCAGGACCCAGTCACGCAGGACGGCGGCCACGACCTCAAGCCGCTGTTCGTATTCCGGCAGGCGTTCGGCGTCGCAGGTGGAGAATTTGGCGACCTGCGTCTGGGTCAGCCCCTCGCCCGCCAGCAGATAGCGGCCGTCATCCAGCGGCAGGAAGTTGGCCATCCTGCGCTCGACCACCCGCAGGCCGTGCCGGGCCAGGTCCATGTCGGCGATGACGCGCGGGTTCAGCAGGCTGACGGTGTAGCTGGCGGTCGAGTTACGGAAGCCGGGGTGGAATTCCTCGGTCACCGCCGCCCCGCCGACGACGCCGCGCCGTTCCAGCACCGTCACCTTCAGCCCGGCGCGCGCCAGATAGAAGGCGCAGACCAGCCCGTTGTGGCCGCCGCCCAGGATGACGACGTCGGTCATCGCCCCGGCCATGGATCAGGCGGCGGGGGAAGAGCGGGCCATGCGCTCGCCCAGCTCGGTCAGCGCCCGACCCTTGTCCATGACGACCTGGCCGCAACGCTGTGCATTGGCGTTGAGATCCGCGTCGGTCAGGGTCGTGACGAATTCGTGGAACCGCTCCAGCCAGTCCGTCCGAGCGTCTCGCCCCTCAAGCCTGCCGAGGAAGTAGAAGACACCGACGGCCGCGCTTTCGGCCTGTCCAGGCTGGGAGGCCAGCACGCTGTAAAGCGCCATGCAGTGCAGATCGGCGGTCTCTTCGGCGCTCAACGGCCGTTCCGGTTTCGACTGCGCCAGGGTCGGCGCAGGGGTCAGGACCGACACCGCCAGCACGGCCGACACGGCCAAGAGGGTTTTTCTCATCCGGCGTCTCCTTCGGCGACCGTGGCCAGGACGGCGCCGTCTGGCGCCTGATCGCCGACCGCGACATTGACGGCTTCGACCACCCCGTCGAACGGCGCGGTCAGAGCGTGCTCCATCTTCATGGCTTCCAACACCACCACGGTCTGGCCCTTGGTCACCGCATCCCCGGCCTTGACCGGCACGGCGACGATCCGGCCCGGCATGGGCGCGCGCAGAGAGCCGTCGGAGGCTGTGCCGGTCGCCCCTGAACCTCGGGCCGACTCGGCACCCGAGCTGATCTCATAAGCCTCGCCATCGAGGAAGAGCACGGGGCGACCGATGGCCTGGTTCAGCCGAACGCCATCCACGACCAGGCGCGCACCCTCGTCGATGACGGATGTCGAACAACCATCGATGAGAACCCGCCATGTCAAACGGTCTCGCCAGTTGTCGCTCCGGTTGTCCGGCAGGCTGGCGTCACCGATCACAAGTTGGCCATTGATCTTGATGCGCTGTTCGCTGCGTTCAGAACCGTTCAATCGAAAACCGTGCGCGCCGGTCATCGAACTCCAGACATCCGCCTCCCACTCTCCTCGGCGACTGAGATTCTCCATGCCCGCAAGCGCCAGACCGGCGGCCTTGACGGCATGCGGCATGTCAGAGGCGAGCAGAGATTCGAGTTCAGCGGCGATAAAGCCCGTGTCGACGTCGCCGGCCACGAAACGTGGATGTGAAGCGCAGCGAGCAAGGAAGGCTGCATTGGTCTTGATGGGCCAGACCTCGACCTGACGGCACAGATGGGCGAGCTGCGCCGCCGCATCTTCCCGAGTGTCGGCCTCCACGATGAGTTTGGCGATCATGGGATCGTAGAACTGACTGACCTCGCCGCCTTCTTCGACCCCGGTATCGACGCGATGTTCGTAAGGTAGGGAGAAGCGCTCCAGCTTGCCGATGCTGGGCAGGAAGCCGTTCGCGGGGTCTTCGGCGTACAGCCGCGCCTCCATGGCCCAGCCTTTCAGCGCGATCTGATCCTGCTTCAGCGGCAGGGGTTCGCCCGCCGCCACGCGGAACTGCCATTCGACCAGATCGACGCCGGTGACGGCCTCGGTCACCGGGTGTTCGACTTGCAGCCGGGTGTTCATCTCCATGAACCAGATGCGGTCGGCCTTCAGCCCGTCCGAAGCGTCGGCGATGAACTCGACCGTGCCCGCGCCCACATAGTTCACCGCCTGGGCGGCGCGGACGGCGGCGGCGGTGACGGCGGCGCGGGCGGCGTCGTCCATGCCGGGCGCCGGGGCCTCCTCGATCACCTTCTGGTGGCGGCGTTGCAGGCTGCAGTCACGCTCGAACAGGTGGACGACATTGCCGTGGCCGTCGCCGAACACCTGCACCTCGATATGGCGCGGACGGGTGATGTAGCTTTCGATCAGCACGCGCGGATCGCCGAAGGACGACTGGCCCTCGCGCTGGGCGCTGGCCAGACCGTCGGCGAAATCCTCAGGCCGGTCGACGCGCTTCATGCCCTTGCCGCCGCCCCCGGCCACGGCCTTGATCAGCACCGGATAGCCGATGCGGGCGGCCTCTGCCGTCAGATGCTCCGTCGACTGGTCCGCGCCTTGATAGCCGGGCGTGACCGGCACGCCCGCCTGATCCATCAGATTCTTGGCCGCGTCCTTCAGGCCCATGGCGCGGATGGCGGATGGCGGCGGGCCGATCCAGACGATGCCGGCGGCCATGACGGCCTCGGCGAAGTCGGCGTTCTCGGACAGGAAGCCATAGCCGGGATGGATGGCCTCGGCGCCGGTCTGTTTGGCGGCGGCCAGCACCTTGGCGGCGTCCAGATAGGACTCCCGCGCCGGGGCCGGGCCGATCAGCACGGCCTCATCGGCCTCACGCACATGCAGGGCGTCGGCGTCGGCCTCGGAATAGACGGCGACGGTGCGCACGCCCATGCGCTTGGCGGTGCGGAAGACGCGGCAGGCGATCTCGCCGCGATTGGCGACCAGGACGGACTTGAACATGGGCCACCGTTAGCCAATCGGCGGGATCGGGGGAAGGCGTCGCGTCATGCGGGCAACGCCATGGCGATGTCGGACGCAGGCGGCTATGAGAGCGGGTCGCATCCACCCGGAGGCCTTCCTTGTCGCGTAATCCGTTCGATCGCCTTGGGCGTGTCCTCCGCAAGCGTATGCGCAATTGGTTGTCCCAACCGCCTGTGAGCGTCGCCCCCGGGCAGCCGGCGCCGACGGCGGGGATGCCGATTGAAGAGCGGATGACCAGGCTTGAGCACCTGAACCACTCCATTTTCATGGAGGCCAAGGAGATCAAGCTGATGCTGGCGGCCCATACCCTACCCCCTGCCTCGGTCTGGAAAGGCAAGCCGGAGAACATTGAGGGCGCCCCAGGCGTCAACGCCTTCCCCATGTCGACCATCTGTCGCCAGGACAGTTTCGAGCAGCCGCATTTCGCTTATTGGGCGCGCCGCATCGGCGAGGGTGTGCGCTATCACCGCAAGCTGTGGGAATTCGTCTTCGTCCTGCAGAGCTTGTGGGAGCGTGGCGTCATCAAGCCCGGCGCCAAGGGCCTGGGATTCGGCGTTGGGCAGGAGGCCTTGCCCGCCTTCTTCGCTTCGCAAGGCGTGCGCATCATGGCTACGGACATGACCGCCGAACAGGCGGCCCGCGCCGGCTGGATCGCCAGCAACGAGCACGCGGCGGGCAAGGCCGCCCTCGCCCGACCGGGCATCTGTCCGCCAGAACTGTTCGAGACCAATGTCGATTTCAGCGTCTGCGACATGAACGCCATTCCCGAGACCCTGCGGGGCTTCGACTTCTGCTGGTCGGCCTGCGCCTTCGAGCATTTGGGATCGATCGAGGCGGGTCTGCAGTTCGTCGAGAACTCTCTGGACACGCTGAAGCCCGGCGGCTGGGCCGTCCACACCAGCGAATACACCATGAGTTCAAACGACGTGACCATCGCCACGGGCGACACCGTCCTGTTCCGCAAGCGGGATTACGAGGAACTTGCCCGCCGTCTGACCGAGAAGGGCCACCACGTCGCGCCGTTCGACTTCACGCCCGGCGACGGGCCGATCGACCGCTATCTGGACATCCTGCCCTATCGACCCGAGCCGCACGTCATCATGGCCCTGTGGGGTCACCAGACGACTTCGATCGGCGTGATCGTGCAGAAAGCGGGCGGTTAGGCCGCCGCCTACTCCGCCCAGCGGGCCTTGCGCTTGTCCAGGAAGGCGCGGACGCCTTCCTGGCCCTCGTCCGAGACGCGGGCGCGGGCGATGCGTTTGGCGGTGTCTTCCATCAGGCCGTGATCGATCCGCCTGCCCGCCACATCGTGGACCAGGCGTTTGGCGTCGCCCATGGCGCCGGGCGCGCAGGCGCGGACGGACTGGCTGAAGTCGGCGATGAAGGCGTCGATCTGGTCCGCATCGTCCAGGACTTGATCGACCAGGCCGAACCACTGGGCCGCCTCGGCGTCGAAGACGTCGCCGGTCAGGAACAGGGCGCGGGCGGTGCGGGCGCCGACGGCTTCGATCACATAAGGGGCGATGGTCGCCGGGATCAGGCCCAGCTTGACTTCCGAGAAGGCGAATTTGGCGCCCTTGACGGCCACGGCCATGTCGCAGGCGGCGACGATGCCCGCCCCGCCGCCCATGGCCGCCCCCTCGACGATCGCCACCGTCAGGGCCGGAATGTCGTGCAGCGCCTTGAGCATGACCGCCAGGCCCATGGCGTCGTCGCGGTTGTCGGCCTCGCTCCAGCCGGCGGCGTCGCGCATCCAGCCTAGATCGGCCCCGGCGCTGAACGTGCCGCCCGCGCCATGGATGAAGACCACCCGCACATGATCGGCGCCGTGCAAGGTCTCGAACGCCTCGTGCAGGGCGCCGATGGTGGCCGCGTCGAAGGCGTTCTTCTTGTGCGGCCGGTTGATGGTGATGAAGACCACCCCGTCGGGCGTCGCCTCGACGCGCACCAACTGCTCATTGGCGTCGGGCGCCGGGTCGGCCACCAGCGGATGGACGATGCGATTGATCTCGGCGGCCTCGGCGTCGGTGATGTCGAGGGCGTTCAGGTCGGGATCGGTCGGCTTGGTCATCATCGGCTCCGTTTCGTCCTTGTCCCTTTGCAGGAGAAGGGCGTGACTTACATCCTGAAAACACCGAACGACGTTTCCGGTATCGGCGCGTTCAGCGAGGCGCTGATCGCCAGGCCCAGCACGTCGCGCGTCTGGACTGGGTCGATGACGCCGTCGTCCCACAGGCGGGCAGTGGCGTAATAGGGGTTGCCCTCGTCCTCGTATTTCTGGCGGATCGGGGCTTTGAAGGCTTCGGCCTGATCGTCGGTCCAGCTTTCGGCGTCGCGGTGGACGGTGGCCAGCACCGAGGCCGCCTGTTCGCCGCCCATCACGCTGATGCGGCTGTTCGGCCAGGTGAACAGAAAGCGCGGCGAATAGGCGCGGCCGCACATGCCGTAGTTGCCGGCGCCGAAGCTGCCGCCGATCAGCACGGTGAATTTCGGCACTTCCGCGCTGGCCACGGCCGTGACCAGCTTGGCCCCATTCTTGGCGATGCCCTCGGCCTCATAGCGGCCGCCGACCATGAAGCCCGAGATGTTCTGCAGGAAGATCAGCGGAATCTTGCGCTTGCAGGCCAGTTGAATGAAGTGCGCGCCCTTCAGGGCGCTCTCGGAGAACAGCACGCCGTTATTGGCCAGGATGGCGACCGGATAGCCCCAGATGCGGGCGAAGCCGCAGACCAGGGTCGTGCCGTACAGGGCCTTGAACTCGTCGAACTCTGAGCCGTCGACGATGCGGCCGATGACCTCGCGCACATCATAGGGGGCGCGGACGTCGTCGGGGATGACGCCGTACAGATCTTCGGGATCGAGCGCGGGCGGACGGGCCTCGCGCAGGTCGATATCGACCGTCTTGACCGTGTTCAGGTCGGCCACGATGGACCGGACGATCTCCAGCGCGTGCTCGTCATTTTCGGCCACGTGATCGACGACGCCGGACTTGCGGCCGTGGGTTTCGGCCCCGCCCAGCTCTTCGGCCGAAATGACCTCGCCGGTCGCGGCCTTCACCAGCGGCGGCCCGGCCAGGAAGATGGTGCCCTGATTGCGCACGATCACCGTCTCGTCCGACATGGCCGGCACATAGGCGCCGCCGGCGGTGCACGAACCCATGACGCAGGCGATCTGGGGGATGTCCCGCGCGCTCATCCGCGCCTGGTTGAAGAAGATGCGGCCGAAATGGTCGCGGTCGGGAAACACCTCGGCCTGGTGCGGCAGGTTGGCCCCGCCGGAATCGACCAGATAGACGCACGGCAGACGGTTCTGCTCGGCGATCTCCTGCGCCCGCAGGTGCTTCTTCACCGTCATGGGGAAGTAGGCGCCGCCCTTCACCGTCGGATCGTTGGCGACGATCATCACCTCGCGCCCCGAAACCCGGCCGACGCCGCAGATCATGCCCGCGCCCGGCGCCTCGTCGCCATACATGCCGTTGGCGGCCAGTTGGCCGACCTCCAGGAAGGGCGAACCGGGGTCCAGCAGGCGCTCGACCCGGTCGCGCGGCAACAACTTGCCGCGGCTGACGTGGCGTTCGCGCGACTTTTCCGACCCGCCCAGGGCCGCCTTGGCCACATGATCGCGCAAGGCGTCACGCAGTTGACGGTTATGGACCTCCAGCGCCTTGAAGCGGGCGCTGCTCTTATCGACGGAGGAAGTCAGCTTGGGCATGGCCTTCCCTTACCGGCGAGGATGCACGGGGGGAAGGGCGCGGCGCGCGGTTCGGCGCCGCGCCGACCGTCACAGCTTGGGCGCCCGATCCGCCGCTGCCTGAACTTCCTGAGCCTGACGTTGCTGTGTGGCCGCCTGGGCGCTTCGGCTGGCGATCTCGGTCTGCCGCAGCGTGATCCGGGGGTCCTGCATGATGACCTGCAAGGTCTTGGTCAGGGCAGGATTGGCGTCGGCCCGGTCCATATTGGCCGTGACCGTCAAGCCGCACTGATCCTTGAGATCATAGGGGCAGCCGCGCGCCAGCGGATCTTCCAGGCTGGTCACCAGCGCGCCGTCGAGACGCCGCACGGACTGGTGCGTCTCTCTGGGGGCGCCGCCGTAGTCGGTTCGAACCAGGGTTCCATACTTGGTCCCGAGTTGGCGCAAGGCGGCGTCGAAGGCCGGCTCCTGTCCCGGCTCGTATTGCAGGATGCGGTTGATCTCGACGACCTGCTCCTGGTCCGACACGCCGATCAGGCGCACGCTGAATTGCTCGCCCTCGCGCTCGCCGACGATCGACCGATAGCCGTCGGGCCGGGGCGGCGTAAGCTCCACCACCAGTCGAGGGTCCGAGCAGGCCACGGCCTTGAAGGCGTCATCCACCGCCATGCCCAGGGTCACGCCCGCCACGTCGGCTCCGTTTTTCGGTCGCGCATTGACGGCCCGGCAGTCGAGCCGTTCGGCCGCCGCCGTACCCCCCGCCGCGGCCGGGTCAGACGCCGAGGCCTCAGCGCCGTCCTGGCCCTTCGCCGTCGAGGCGGCGTCTTCCTTGGAGCCGCACGCGGCAAGCGCGAGGACCAGCAGTGGAACAGCGACCGTTTTCTTCATGGTTTCCTTCCCTTACGACCCGCTCGGCCTAACGCCGATTTTCAACGGCTGCTCATTCAATGCAAGATGGAATCCGCATCCGATTGCACCATGGCCCTGCGAAGGGCAGAAATGGCCGAGGCGTTCCGGCGTCGGTCAACCTTTCATATTCCACCTTGGAATCTGGCATAAAGCCGCATGAGCAAGACCGGGCAGCAAACACTTGAGGCCGCCCTGGCCCGCGTCTTTGAAGGCCGGATGATCGACCGCGCCAGTTGGTTCGCCCTGACCGGCGGCGAGACGCTGTTCCATGCGGGCGATCCGTCGGACACCCTTTATCTGGTGCGAGCGGGCCGCCTGGGAGTGTTCCGACACGAACCGGGCCAGCCCAGCCAACTGATCGGCGTGGTCCGCGCGGGAGAACCGGTCGGTGAAATGGCCATGCTGGCCGGCGCGCCGCATACGGCCAGCGTCGTGGCCCTGAGGGACAGCGAGATCCTGGCCATGCCGCGCGACGCCTTCTTCGAGGCCGCGCGGACCGAGCCGGACCTGATGGTCGAGCTGTCGCGGTTGATGATCCACCGCGCGCGCGAGCGCCGCTCTGGGGCGACGGAACCCAGCGTCTTCGGGTTCGTCAGCGCGCGCCAGCGGCCGATCCGGGCCTTCGTCGAACGGGTGGCGACGGCGGTCCAGGCCATGGGCTTCAGTTGCGGGATCATCGACCACTCGGCCCTGAGTTCGGCCAAGGAATGGTTCTCACGCGTCGAGGACAGCCACGACTACGTCCTCTATGTCGCGGAATCGGACGAACCGACCTGGGCCGCCCTGTGCGCGCGCCAGGTGGACCGGCTGTTCGTGATCGGCGATCCGCGGCTGGTCCCCCCGACCACGATGCCGCGCCGCGCCGGGCCGGATGACGCCCACCGCCGCCCGGACCTCATCCTGTTGCGCGACGCGGGCATGGCCAAGCCGGCCAACACCCGCGTCTGGCTGGACGCTCTGGACCCCGCCCGCTGGTTCCACTGTGTCGACGACGTGGCCGAGGACGCCGCCCGCATCGCCCGGCTGGTCAGCGGCACGGCGGTCGGCATCGTCTTTTCCGGCGGCGCGGCGCGCGCCTATGCCCACATCGGCGTGGTCCAGGCCCTGCGCGAGGCGCGGGTGCCGTTCGATTTCATCGGCGGTGCCTCCATGGGAGCGGTGGTCGCCGCGGGTCCGGCCCTGGGCTGGAGCGACGACGAACTGGACTGCCGCATCCGCAAGGCCTTCGTGGAATCCGATCCCCTGTCCGACTTGGCCTTCCCCATCGTCGCCATGACCCGCGCCAAGAAGGTCGAGCGACTGTTGCAGGACGCCTATGGCGAGGTTGAGATCGAGGACATGCCCCTGCCCTTCTTCTGCATCTCGTCCAACCTGACGAGCGGGCACGTCAGGATTCACCGCCGTGGCCTGCTGCGCGAAGCCATGCGGGCCTCGATCTCCATTCCGGGCGTCATGCCGCCGGTGGTGATGGACGATCAGGTGCTGGTCGATGGGGCGGTGCTGAAGAATTTTCCCACCGACATGATGCGCCAGTTGAACGCGGGACCGATCATCGGGTCGGACGTCAGCCAGGCGCGTGGGGTCGATCCGGCCTCGCTGCACAACCCGTCATGGATACGCTGGATCCTGTCCGGCGCCTGGAAGAAGGGACCGCCGATCGTGTCGATCCTGATGCGATCGGCGACCCTGGTGACCGACGCCGAGATGGAAGGCTCTCGCGCCATGACCGACCTGCTGATCCTGCCGATGCCCGAAAGCATGGATATCCGGGACTGGAAATCCTACGACGGGCCGGTCGAGGCGGGGTATGCGGCGGCCGTGGCGGCGCTTTCGACCCTGAGCGGCCCGGTGCATCTGATGCGCCGGCAAAGACGGCTCAGCGACGTCGAGCGACCAGAAACAGACGCGGAAACGGCAACAGAGTCACCCCGTCCGGCCGCATCGGAAACGCCCGCGTGAGCGCGTCGCCCAGCGCGTCCTCGAACGCCGCGCTGAGCGCCGGATCGTCGGCCAGCGCGGTCAGATAGGGCCGAAGCGCCGTGCCGCGCATCCACTCCAGAACCGCATCCTCGCCGGTCAGGGCGTGCAGATAGGCGGTGGACCAGACATCGACGGTCTCACACCCCTCGGCCGCCAGGTCGTAGTAGCGGGCGGGGTCCAGCAACGGCGGCGTACGTTCGACGTCCGACAGCACCGGCGCCCAAGGTCCCTGCCCCGCCGTTTCACGCAGCAGGGCGTGATGACGCGTCGCGTGCCCCAGGGGCATCTGCACCGCCAGGACGCCGCCAGGCGTCAGGGCCTGAACCAGTCGCGGAAACAGGGTCTCGTGATCCGGGAGCCAATGCAGCGAGGCGTTGGCGAAGATCAGGTCGGCGGGGCGATCCGGCGTCCAGGCGGAAATGTCGCCCTGGACCCAGTCGACGGCGGCGTCCAGGGCGCGGGCGCGCTCCAGCATGGCGGCGCTGGAATCCAGCCCATGCACGACCGCGCCTCGATGGCGGCGACGCAGAAGCGCCGCGTGATGGCCGGGACCGCAGCCCAGATCCCAGATCTCGCGCGGGTCGAGGTCGTCGGGCAGACGCAGCATCAGGTCCAGGGCGGCGCGGTCGCGCTCGGCCTCGAAACGGGCGTACTGGTCGGGGTTCCATTGCGCGCGCGCGGGATCGGTCATGGCGGCCAGCCTAGAGCCTGATCGTCTGAGGTGAAATCGCTTCGCGATTCCGCCGATGCCGTGAATCAGGCTCTCGCATCATGCTGGACTGAAATCTGAGCCGAGCTGGACCGCGTCCGCCGCAATCGACTTCGGTCTGGACGATCGGGGATGGTACCGCCTCTCAGGCTTGAACTGAGGACCTCCGGTTCCACAAACCGGCGCTCTAACCAACTGAGCTAAGGCGGCGCTGTCCGCGCGAGAGGCGCTCTCTACCGGGGTTGCCTCGCGCGATCAAGCGTGACGCGCGGATATGACGTCGCCACAAAAAGAAAACGCCCCGGACCAGGGTCCGGGGCGCATCCTTCACATCGTGGTGCGTCAGTCGCCGAGCTGGAAGCGAACCGTATAGTTCACTCTCGCTCCGACGGCGGCGCCGTCGACGGTGCGCGGAGCGATCCGCGACCGGCGGGCGGCCGCCAGGGCGGCGGAGCCGAAGCCGGCGCCGGACGGATCTTCCGACGTCACCGAGCAGTTCTGCAGGCTGCCGTCCGGTTGGACGACGCAGCTAACGCTGACCGTACCCGCTTCGATGCCGCGGCTCTGAGCGCGCTCGGGGAACTCCGGCGTGACCTTGCGGGCCCACGTCGGGTTGGTGATCACCGAGGGACGCGGCGGAGCCGGAGGCGCCGGAGGCGGCGGCGGACCAGGGACGATGACGGGCGGGCCGGTGTATTCGACACGGTCCTCCTTCTTCGTCGGCTCGATCGGCAGCGTGACCGGCGGCGGCGGCGCGTTCGGCGAGACGACAGGTTCACGAACCTGAAGCTTCGGCGGCGGCGGCGTGTCCGGCGGCGGCGGCGGCGGCGGCGGCGGCGGCGGAGGCGGAATCGGCTCCACCAGCTCCACGTCGACCGAGTCGTCCGAGTAGTCGAACACCTGCAGCTTGAACTTGGCCTGCTGGAGATAGAACAGCAGGATGGCGAACAGGATGCAGACGACCAGCAGGCTCAAGGCCCAGGTCGAGGGCTTGACGCCCATGAACCCGCTGCCGCGCGGCGCGTCGTAACGAGAGCGGTGGTATTCAATGTCGGTCATTGCTCACCTTCTCCCTATTCCGTCGACGTGTCTTCGCCGACCAGGGCCACGGAATAGAAACCGTTGTCCTGGAGAGCATTCATGACCTGCATGAAGTCGCCGTAGCGCGTCTGCTGGTCGGCACGAATGAAGATCCGCTCGTCCGCCGGGTTGCGCCGGCCGATCTGCGTGGTCAGCTCCGAACCCATGGATCCCACGTCGGTCTTGAAGTCGCCGATGTAAACATCGCCGTCATTCTGGATCGAGATGAAGATGGGCTTCGGCGGGTTTTGCGCCGGGGGCGCGACGGCCCTGGGAAGCTTCACCTCCACCGACACGGTGGCCAGAGGCGCGGCCACCATGAAGATGATGAGGAGAACGAGCATGATGTCCACGAACGGCGTGACGTTGATCTCGCTGTTCGCTTCGACGTGATACTTCCCGCCGCCTCCACTATCGAGTTTGGCGGCCATGCCCCTTACGCCCCCTTGTCGAGCTGACGCGAGATCGCGTTCGTCAGTTCGGCGCTGAAGCCGTCAGAGCGGGTGCCGTAGGCCGAGATGCGGGTGTTGAAGTAGTTGTAGAAGATAACCGCCGGGATGGCCGCGAACAGGCCGATGCCGGTGGCCAGCAGGGCTTCGGCGATGCCGGGGGCCACGACGGCCAGGTTGGTCGTGTTCGATTCGGCGATGCCGATGAACGAGTTCATGATCCCGTACACGGTGCCGAACAGACCCACGAACGGGCCGGTCGAACCGACCGAGGCCAGGAACTGCTGGCCGCCCGACAGGCGCTTGGCCAGGCCGGCCTGAACGGCGGCGACGGCGTTCTGAGCGCGCAGCAGGGCCGAGTCGCGGTGATCGCCGGTGACCGACAGACCCGCTTGACGCGACAGTTCGATTTCTTCGGTGGCCGCGGCGGCCATGTCGGCCAGCGGATTGCCGTCGAACTCGTCCGAGGTGGCGACCCGACGCATGTCCGCGATGGTGCGGGCGCCGCGGAAGGCTTCCAGGAAGCGGTCGGTCGAACGGTTCAGCGCGCCGAACTCGAACATTTTGATCAGCAGCAAGGTCCAGGAGAAGATCGAGGCCAGCAGCAGGCCGATCATGACGACCTTCACGACCAGGGTCGCGCCCATGAACATGGAGATCGGGGTGATGCCGCCCGCGCCGTGACCGCCCGTGGCGGCCTCGCCGACGGTGGCCGGGTCTTCACTGGAGGCGGCCGGAGCGGCGGCCGGAGCGGCCGGGGTCGCGGCCGGAGCGGCGGTGGTCGCGGCGGCCGGGGCCGGAGCGGCCGGGGCCTGGGCCAGGACCGGCGTGCCCGCCATCAGGACGGCAGCGCCGGCCATGGCGAGGATGATGTTGGTCTTCTTGAGCATTTTTCGCCAGTTCCTGCTGTTTGGTCTGACTCGTGGGAACCAAAGCGACCGCCCCGAAGGACATTCGCCCGTGAATGAAAAATCGTTCACTGGACCGGCCCGAAGACCAGGCCCAGAGAAACGCCTACCTGAAGCGTCTGGTTGCGTTGAAACATCCAGACCGGCCGACGAACTTTCGGAACCGAGATTCCAAACGTCGTCGCCCGTTCGCCCCTTAGGGAAGCGGTCGAGCTTCCTTTGAAGAACGCATACCAGAGCGTCAAGTGCGCAATGCGCCTTTTCGCCTGACGGTGGAAACACGGGTCTCAGGGCAATAAATCTGCGGAAACGGCGACGTTATGGTGAAGACTTGCCCGTGAACGGACGAAGCGTCCGGCCGTCGCCGTGGTATGGCCCGCGCGCGCGACAATATGCGCCGCCACGGAACCTTGTTCGGGAAATGGGGAAGTGGTGCCTGGGGGCGGATTCGAACCACCGACACGCGGATTTTCAATCCGCTGCTCTACCAACTGAGCTACCCAGGCGCGCCGCATTCGGTCGCGGGAGCGGGGTCTATAAGCGAGGCCCCCCGGCCTTGTCCAGCGCCCGTTTCACTCTTCGTCGTCAGGCGGCGGGGCGTCGTCCAGAGGCTCGGCCGGAACGGCGTAGACGCCCGACAGCCAACGTTGCAGATCGACATCCGCGCAGCGTCGCGAGCAAAAGGGCCGATAGGCCGCATCCGGCGGCGCCTTCTTGCAGATCGGACAGGTCACCATGAGTCAGGTCTCCACGATGGCCGACCGGCCCGGGGCGACGGTCGGGTCGGCGCGCAGGGCCGCACGGGGACCCAGCCGGGCGACGAAGGGCGCAGCCGCCTGGGCTTCATCCGGCGCGCAGACGGCGGTGAAGCGGGGCATGGTCGTGTCCGACAGAATCGCATGCCGCAGCCGACGGGTCAGATCCATGGCGCGGGTCATGACGCCGGGTCGCCGGTCTCCGTCGTTCAGACGATCCTCGATCGGCGTGCGGCCCCACGGCAGCGCCAGTTGCAACAGGCCGAACCGGCTGAGCGGGCCGAACACGGCCCCATCTGCGTCGAAGGCGGCGCGGGCCAGCGGGTTGACGACATCGGCGTTCAGATTGGTCCCCACCAGATCGATGACGACCAGCCCGCCCCAGTTGGCCAGCCGGATCAGACGCGCCGCGTGGATCAGCCCCTCGCGATTCGCCCGCTCGCGGCCCTTCTTGGCGTCCTTTCCGGGCAGATGAGCGTAGTCGATATCGACCGCGATCAGGGCGCGCGTGCGCTGGACGGCCAGATCGACGCCCGCCTCGGCGAAGAAGTCGCCCTGGCCCAGCGCCTCTTCTTCGGCATCCCATGACGCCTGAATGGCCGAAAGGCCGGTCTGGACCTCCACGCCGGGGGCGAGGGCGGCCAGGATCGCCCGAACATCGGGACCAGGCGTCAGCAGGCGCGGCGCCCCCTGCCCCTGCCCGATCAGGCGCAGCGTCGGTCCCTTGCGTTCGCGCGGCTCGGCCGTGACCTCGACCTCGATGTGGTCGCCCTCGCGCAGGACCCGGTCCTTCGGCAGGGGCAAGAACCCCGGCGCGGTCTCGACGCCCAGATCGACGAAGGCGGCCCTGTATCCCGCCTCGACATCCAGCACCCGGCCGACGCAGCGAGCGCCCAGCCGGTGTTGGGGCGGGTCGTCCTCGCGCTGGATGATCAGGCGTTCAAAGCGGCCGTCGCGGGCAACCATGCCCCGGATCTCGCCGGGCGTGTCGTCCAGAAAGGCTTCGACCTCGCCCCTCACCGCCGCCAGCCCGCGCCTTCGAGCAGATGTGCGGCTTCATAAAGGGGCAGGCCCATGACCGAGGGATGGCTGCCGACGATGCGCCGCACGAAGGCTCCGGCCGGTCCCTGGATGCCGTAGCCCCCCGCCTTGCCGCGCCAGTCGCCCGTGGCGACATAGGCGGCGATCTCGGCCTCGGACAGAATCTTGAAGGTGACGCGGGTCTCGTTGACGCGGGTCGTGGTCTTTCCATCGGCGACCACCGCCACGCCGGTGAAGACCCGGTGGTTGCGGCCCGACAGCAGGCGCAGGAAGCGCGCGGCCTCGGCCTCGTCAGCGGCCTTCTCCAGAAAACGACGGCCCACCGCAACCACGGTGTCGGCGGCCAGGACCACGGCGCCAGGCGCGCGGGCGGCCACGGCCTGGGCCTTGGTCCGCGCCAGACGCTCGGCCAAACGCGGCGGCGTCTCGCCCTTCAGCGGGGTCTCGTCGATGTCGGCGGGTTCGATGCGGTCGGGAACGATCCCGATCTGCGCCAGCAGTTCGATGCGGCGCGGGCTGGCCGAGGCCAGCACAAGAGGCGGACGCGCCACGCGCCCGTCCTTACTTGAAGCGGTAGGTGATGCGGCCCTTGGTCAGGTCGTAGGGCGTCATCTCGACCAAGACCTTGTCGCCGGCCAGCACGCGGATGCGGTTCTTGCGCATCTTGCCGGCGGTGTGGGCGATGATCTCGTGGTCGTTCTCGAGCGTCACGCGAAAAGTGGCGTTCGGCAGCAGTTCGCTGACCACGCCGGGAAACTCGAGCAGTTCTTCCTTAGCCATGCGGCCTCTCACGCCCTTGGTGAAACGACGACGACCCCGCCGGGCGTGGGCGGGGATCGAGGAGCGGGCCTATGCCGGAAAACGGGAGAAAAGTCGAGGCGGTCACCGCCGACACAGGGCGAAGACCAGGGTGAACAGTCGCCGCGCCGTCTCATGGTCGATGGCGATCTTGCCGTCCAGACGGCTGCGCAGCAGCTCGGCGCCTTCGTTATGCATGCCGCGACGGCCCATATCGACCGACTCGATCTGGCTGGGCGAGGAGCCGCGCAGGGCTTCGTAATAGCTGTCGCAGATCAGGCCGTAGTCCTTCAGCACCGCCTTCAGCGGGGTCAGCGACAGGCCGTGTGCGCGGGCGTAGTCGGGACCGGACACCTCGAACACCAGCCGGCTGTCCTGCAACGACAGGGTCAGGGCGTAGGGACCGCCCGCGGCGCCCGCCGGTGCAAAGCTGTTCTTTTCGACCAGGTCGAAGACGGCGACCCGACGTTCATGCTCGATCTCGGCCGTGGCGGCGGGCAGGCTGGCCGCGTCCAACGTCACCGAGGCCAGACGATGATCACCGGTCCCGCTCATTCGGCTGACGCCTCTTGCAGATGGGTCGGGGCGATGCGGGCGGGCCAGCGTTCAGACAGATCGGTGACCACGGCGTCCAAACATTCCACGTCGATGCGCAGATCGCCGCCGCCCGCGAACATCAGGATGACGCGGCCGCCCGGCGCCTCGACCGGCTCGAAGTCGATGGCCAACAGCTCCAGGGCCGTCTCCGGCCCGCGCGGCAGTCGGCGGCTCTTGACCGCGTCGACGTCGCCGAACTGCATAGCCGCCATCACCCGCGTGCCGCCGCATTCCCAGCAGAACCGCGACAGGGCCAGGGTGACGCGGCGTGCGCTCTTTTCCCAGACGATATCGACCGGCCGCAGGATGGAGTCCTGAAGCGCCGCCGACATGATCTGCAAATCGTCGGCGTCGGCCGCCAGCAGACGCAGCGGCAGGACGGGTTTGGCCGGTTCGGCGTCAGTGGCCATCCGAATCGTCCTCGCCATGGATGCGGCGGATCACGGCGCCGCAGGCCCCCAGCTTTTCTTCCAGCCGCTCGAAGCCGCGATCCAGGTGATAAACCCGGCCCACGGTGGTTTCGCCCTGGGCGGCCAGGCCGGCGATGACCAGGCTGACCGAGGCGCGCAGGTCGGTGGCCATGACCTGGGCGCCGCGCAGGCTTTCGACCCCCGTCACCCGCGCCTCGCCGGCGTGGACGCTGATCTCGGCGCCCAGGCGCGCCAGTTCGGGCGCGTGCATGAAACGGTTCTCGAAGATGTTCTCGTGGATGACGCTTTCACCCTCGGCCGTGGTCATCAGGGCCATGAACTGGGCCTGCAGGTCGGTGGCGAAGCCGGGATAGACCTCGGTCGTGACGTTCACGGCCTTCAGCCGACGCGCCGGATCGCGACGCACGATGACGCCGTCGTCGGTCGGGGCGACGTCGACGCCCGCCTCGATCATCTTGTCCGTCAGAACCTGGATCAGGTCGGCGCGCGCCTTGGTCAGGCGGACCTCGCCCCCCGCCATGGCGGCGGCGACGGCATAGCTGCCCATTTCGATCCGATCGGGAATGACCGCCCAGTCGGTCCCGCTCAGCGAGGTCACGCCGGTGACGGTCAGAACGTCAGTGTCCAGCCCCTCGATCCGGGCGCCCATGGCGATCAGACAGCGGGCCAGGTCGCCGATCTCCGGCTCACGCGCGGCGTTCTTCAGCACCGTGGTCCCCTGGGCCAGGACGGCGGCCAAAAGGGCGTGTTCAGTGGCGCCGACCGAGACGAAGGGAAACTCGATCTCGGCCCCGTGCAGGCCGCGCGGCGCATGGGCCGAGACATAGCCCTCTTCCAGCTCGATCTCGGCGCCCAGGCGGGCCAGGGCGTCCAGATGCAGGTCCACCGGCCGCGCGCCGATGGTGCAGCCGCCCGGCAGCGACACCTTGGCGTGTCCCGTGCGCGCCAACAGCGGTCCCAGCACATTGAACGAGGCCCGCATCTGCCGGACCAAGTCATAGGGGGCGAAGGTGGAGGTGATCTCCCGGGCGTCGAACAGGGTCTGTTGCCCGTCCGGGCCGTCCGACTCGGTCACCGTGATGCCGAACTGGCGCAGAAGCTGGCCCAGGAATTTGGTGTCCGCCAGGCGCGGCATATTGGTCAGCCTGAGCGGTTGGTCCGTCAGGATGGAGGCGGCCATCAGCTTGATGGCGGAGTTCTTGGCGCCGCTGATCGGGATTTCACCGTGCAGCTCGGCGCCGCCCTGGATGGCGATGCGGTCCATGTCGTCCTTAAGCGGCCGACGAAGCGGGACGCCTCGGCGGATCGGCTATCTAGCAAGGCCGAACACTGGTGCGAAAGGCCGCGTGTCGATGACATTCAGTTGCGCTTGTCGTCAGTCGCCGGACGGGCGGCCTTGCGGCGCCTCAGATTGTCGCGCAGGGCCGCGGCCAGACGGGCGGCGCGTTCGGCTTTCGCTTTCGCTTCGGGCGTCACTTCAGGGCCTTGGGGCTTTTTGGGCGGCGCGCTCATGCGTCCATGTCACCCGGATCAAAACTTTTGCGCAAGCGCGCGATTTGGGGCTTTCCCCCCGGCGGTCGTTTGGCTATACGGCCGCTTCCTCACGAGCGAAATCGGTTGAGCCGCCTTGGCGGCTAGGCTCAGATTTCGTTCAACTTAAGAATTTGACCAATCCTTGGGTTCGGATCGCTCGCGATCCAAAACAGGATTGGTCGCCGCCGCCGTAGCTCAGTGGTAGAGCGCATCCTTGGTAAGGCTGAGGTCGGCAGTTCAATCCTGCCCGGCGGCACCACTACAGACGAAAGGCCCGGTCGATCGACCGGGCCTTTTGCGTTTCACGCCTCAGTCCAGCGCGGACGGCGGATGGGCCGGGGACCGATGACGGCGGATACGCTCGTCCCAGGCGTCCTGGCGATTGTCGGCCGGACGGGCGCTGAAGGGCGCGTCGGGATCGCGGTAGTAACGGTCCAGGCCGCGCGGGTCGCGATAATAGGGGAACAGGCCGTTCTCGGTCTGACTGTAACTCAGGTCGATGCGGCCGGTCTCGCCGACCGGGATCGACATCCAGACGCCGACGTCGCGATAGCCGCCGGTGCCGATGCCGGCCGTGACCTCGCCGTGCATCTTGCGGTCGTCGGTCGGACCCTGGTCCTCGACGAAGACGGGACCGCCCGACTGACGACGGTCGATCCAGCGGGCGATCTGTTCGTCGGTGGTCAGATTATGCGGCGTGGCGGACTGGATGGTGGTGGCCGGCGCATCGGTCGGCGTGGCCGGGTCGGCCGTCGCGGCCAGGGGCGGCGCGGGCGTGGCCGGGGCCGTGGCGATGACGCCGTCCGGGCCTTCATACGCCGCGAGGGCCAGGGCCATCAGACTGATGAGCATCGCGTCCACTCCCGTTCAAACGTCACCTTAGCGCCAAATGGGGCGAAGGTCAGGCCGTTCCGTCGCCGCGCCCCAGCGGGTCAGGCAGGGGTTCGCCTTGCGGCGTGAAGCTCAAGGCGACCGAATTGATGCAATAGCGGTTGCCGGTCGGCGGCGGCCCGTCGGGGAAGACATGGCCCTGATGGCTGTCGCAGCGGGCGCAGCGGGTCTCGATCCGCACCATGCCGTAGCTGGTGTCGCGGACCTCGCGGACATGATCGGGGTCGACCGGCTCTGTGAAGCTGGGCCAGCCGGTGCCGCTCTCGAACTTGGTCACGGCGCGGAACAGCGGCAGGCCGCATTCGCGACAACAGAAGACGCCCGGCCGCTTCTCACCCAACAGCGTCCCGCAGAAGGGCGCCTCCGTGCCGTGGGCCAGAAGCACGCGCTTCTCTTCGGCGGACAGGTCCGCTTCCAGCGCCGCGCGCTGGGATTCGGAAGGCGGGGTCAGGTCGAAACCGGCGGCGGATCGGGTCATGGCTCTGAAATAGGAAAGGCCGGGCGAGGGTTCCACCCCGCCCGGCCCTGATCCGTTATTCGGCGACGCTTATTGGAACAGCGTGCCGACCCAGGCGCGCACCGCAGCCTCATCAGCCGGGTTGCCGGTGTAGGCCAGGCCCTGAGCCGGGGTGAAGGGTTGGTTGTCGCCGCGCTGGCGCGTGATCCACGCCTTGTGACCGTAGCTCAGCTCCGCATAGTTCGACGGCAGACGCACCACCGTCGGCTCGATGAAGATCGAGTCCACGCCGGTGGTCGAACCGACCAGACGCACGTTCGGCAGGCGGGTCAGCAGGTCCAGGGTGTCCAGGCAGCCGCCGGTGCAGCCGCCGTCGACCAGAACGACGACCTGACCCTGAACCGGGTTGGCGGCGCCGGTGTCCGGCACGGCGGCGCGGCCGGGCATGGCGAAGGTTTCCTGACCAGCGGCCAGGGCGGCGTCGAAGGCGGCCACGATGGCGGCCGTCTGTTCGATCACCGGACCCGATTCCTGCACGAAACGCGGATCGGCCTGCATACGGCCCAGGGTGTCCACGAACCACTGACGGTTCGCCTGGGTGGCGCGATAGGTGATGGTGCCGGCTTCGGGTTGGCGGCTGACCGTGAACTCGGGCGTCCAGATGCGGTTGGCCAGGCCATAGCCGCGCGCCGTCGAATTCTGCGACGAGCCTTCGGCGCCGCGCAGGTCGATGACCACGCCCTGGGCGCCGCGAATGGCGTCCACCTGGCTCTCGACCTGACCGAAGAAGGCGGCCCAGTCGGCGTTGTCCGCCAGCGAATGGACATTGATCCACGGACGGCCGTTGACCGTTTCGACGGCCAGCGGCGTGGCGCCCGGCGTATAGACGGTGGCGCGATAGGCGGCCTCGATGGCGGCGCGATCCACCGGCTGGATCTTCAGCTCATAGTCGCGTTCGCGACGGCCCTGACGGAAGGTGCAGGTCTGCGGCATTCCCCGGGTGAAGGGATTGTTGCGGTTCCACAGCAGATAGGGCGCCGTGCGGACGCGGCCGGACGCCGTCTCCAGGTCCCCTTCCCAGCGGTCCAGCTTGGCCCGCGCCAGATCCTCGGCGGTTTCACCGTTGCAAGAGACCAGGGTCGCGCCGACGGGCGGCGCGCCGCGCAGGCCCTGGCGGACATAGGCGACCTCGTAGTGATCGCCCGCCCAACGCGTGGTGAAGCCCGGCCAGGCCGTGGCGAAGAACGGTCCCAGACCTTCATAGGTCGGGCGGATCGTCGTGTTCCCGTCGCGGAAGCCGTTGGCGTAATAACGCATCAGATAGGCGTGGCTGTCGCCGCTCTGAACCTGACCGGCCTTGGACTGCGCGTCCACCAGGCCGGCGTCCAGCCAGGCGCGGAAACGATCACCCGCCGCGCCGGGGATGACGGCGGCGGGATGGTTGTCGCGCAACTGGTCGTGGGCGGCCTGTAGATCCTGGCGGGCCAGACCGCGGAAATCCTGAGCGGCGGCGGCGCCGGCCGATACGGTCAGGGCCAAGGCCGAGGCGGCGGAAATCAGTCGAAGCATGGTGGGGGGCACTCCGGGAGGGTCTCGCGTTCGTGAAAGCGTTAAAGCTCATCCGCGACAGGCTTGCAAAGCCCGCACGCCTGTCACGGGTTCCATTCGGGTTTACTCGCCGGTGTCTGCGTCTTAATCGGGGCGGCCCGATCACGATGCGGTCAGGTCGCCGGACGCCGTTCTATGTTCAAGAAAATCCTCATCGCCAACCGCGGCGAGATCGCCGTTCGGATCATCAAGACCTGCCGCCGCATGGGCATTTCCACGGTCCAGGTCTATTCCGAGGCCGACGCCGGATCGCTGGCGGTCGAGATGGCCGATGAGGCGGTCCTGATCGGCCCGGCGCCCGCCGCCCAGTCGTATCTGCTGGCGGACAAGATCATCGAGGCCGTGCGGCAAACGGGCGCGGAGGCAGTGCATCCCGGCTTCGGCTTCTTGAGTGAGAACGCGGGCTTCGCGCGGCGTCTGCGCGATGAGGGAATCGCCTTCATCGGTCCCAATCCCGAGGCCATCGAGGCCATGGGCGACAAGATCACCTCCAAGAGATTCGCCGCCGAGGCGGGCGTCTCGACCGTGCCGGGCCACATGGACCTGATCGAGACGCCGCAAGAGGCGGTGAAGATCGCCCGCGAGATCGGCTATCCGGTCATGATCAAGGCCTCAGCCGGGGGTGGCGGCAAGGGCATCCGCGTGGCCGAGGGCGACGCCGACATGGCCGAAAGCTTCGCGGCGGTGAAGGCCGAGGCCCTGAACGCCTTCGGCGACGACCGGGTCTTTCTGGAGAAATTCATCGTCGATCCGCGCCACATCGAGATCCAGGTGCTGGGCGACAAGCACGGCCATGTCGTCCATCTGTTCGAGCGCGAATGCTCGATCCAGCGCCGCAACCAGAAGGTCATCGAGGAGGCCCCCTCCCCGCTGATGGACGAAAAGACCCGCGCCGAAATGGGCGCCCAGGCCGTCGCCCTGGCCAAGGCCGTGAACTACGACAGCGCCGGGACCGTTGAATTCGTCGCCGGTCAGGACAAGTCCTTCTATTTCCTGGAGATGAACACCCGGCTGCAAGTCGAACATCCGGTGACCGAACTGATCACCGGGGTCGATCTGGTCGAACAGATGATCCGTTCGGCCTGGGGCGAAACGCTCGCCTTCACCCAGCAGGACCTGAAGATCGACGGCTGGGCGGTCGAGAGCCGCATCTACGCCGAAGACCCCTATCGCGGCTTCCTGCCCTCGATCGGCCGCCTGGTCCGCTATGAGCAGCCGCAAGAAGGGGAATGGGACGGTTCTGTCGTGCGCAACGATTCCGGCGTGCGCGAGGGCGACGAGGTGTCGATGTTCTACGACCCCATGATCGCCAAACTGTGCAGTTGGGCGCCGACGCGCGACGCCGCCATCGACGGCATGGCCCGCGCGCTGGAAGAGACGCACCTGGCCGGTGTCGGCCACAACATCCCCTTCCTGTCGGCGGTGATGGATCAGCCCCGCTTCCGATCCGGCGCCCTGACCACCCGCTATATCCAGGACGAATTCCCCGACGGCTTCCACGGCCTGGTCCCTGACCGGCGCCAGACCGACATTCTGATCGCCGCCGCCGCCGCCATGAACGAGATCGCCTCGGACCAGGCGGGAGACCCTTCGGATCGCACCGACTGGACCGTCATGATCGACCGTGACGCGCACGGCGTCAGCCTGTCCTATGACGACGAAGAGGCCCTGATCCTGGACCTGGAGGACGAGGACCGCGCCCTGCGGTTGGAAGCCATCGACTGGCGGCCGGGCCTGGCCCAGTTCCGCGCCGTTCTGGACGATCAGCCCTTCACCGCCGAGGTCCGTCGGGTCGCCGATGGCTGGGACATCCGCCACCGCGCCGCCCGCGCCCGGGTGCGCGTCCTGACCCCGCGCCACGCCGAACTCTACGCTCGCCTGCCCGAAAAACAGGCCGCAGACACGTCCAAACAGGTGCTGTCGCCGATGCCGGGTCTGGTCGTGTCGATCCCTGTCGTGATCGGCCAAGAGATCAAGACCGGCGAGACCGTGGCCATCATCGAAGCCATGAAGATGCAGAACATCCTCAAGGCCGAACGCGACGGCGTGGTGAAGGCCATCGGCGCCAAGGCCGGCGACCCTGTGGCGGCCGACGACGTGCTGGTGGAGTTCGACTAGTGGCCGACGCCGGCCTCAAGCAGAAGCTCTTCGGCTTCCACGGCAGGCTGAGACGTCGGGACTGGTGGCTTTTGGGACTGGCCGTCGCCTTGGTGCAGGTGGCCGTCATGCTCTCTGTCCATTTGCTTGTCTCCGAGCAGGGCGAGCCGTTCCTTGGAATGCTGCGGATAACCGAAAGCGGCCTGATCGTTTCCACGTCATGGTGGGCGGCGACCGGGATCAGCGCCCTGGCTCTGTGGCCCCAACTCGCCATGGGCGTGAAGCGGGGTCATGACATCGGATGGAGCGCCGCATGGACGACCGTCCTCTATTTGATCAGCTTTCTGGGGGGGCTGGCGCCGTATGATTTCGGCGCCGCGCTCGGTGCTCAGATCGATGCAGGTCGAACCGAATTCTTTGTGCCGCTGGCTCTGCTCGTCGTCAGCATGATCGTGAATGTGGTGCTGGTCGCCGCCTTCGGTTTCGTCGATGGAAGGCCGGAAGCCAACCGCTACGGAACGTCGCCCAAATTCGAGAGCACGGACGCGGGCGAATGACGATCCTGACGGACCTCTATCTGACAGCGTCCGGCCGGATCGGGCGGCGGGTCTTCGTCTTCGGCGTGCTGCCGCTGGCCGCGGCCTGGACGGCCCTGACGCTGCTGGCGCCGGACGCACCCGTCTGGATCGCGCGGCTGTTGGCCGCCGTCCTGCTCTACCTCGCCGCCTGCGTGACGGCCCAGAGGCTGCATGACCGGGGCCGGGCCGGATGGTGGGCGGGACCGCTGCTGCTGGCCGTCGTCCTGGCCTGGATCTGGCGCGAGACGCCGTTCGGTTGGGCGCTGGGTGTGCTGTTGCTGGCGCCGTTGTTCGATCTGGCGATACGGCCGGGACAAGCGGGCTTCAACCGCTACGGGCCGCCGCCGCGCTGATCAGACCGGCGCCTTTCCCGCGACCACCGGTCCGAACACGTCCTGAAACGCCGCCTTCAGGGCCGCGTCGGCGTCGTCCATCGAGGCGGTCAGACCCAGGTCCAGCAGACTGGTGACGCCGTGCTCGGAGATGCCGCACGGCACGATGCCGGCGAAATGGTCCAAATCGGGGTCCACGTTCAGGCTGATGCCGTGAAAGCTGACCCAGCGGCGCACCTTGACGCCGATGGCGGCGATCTTGTCCTCACGCGACCAGCCCGCCCCCTTGCGCTCGACCCAGACGCCGACGCGGCCGTCGCGCACCCCGGCCGGGACGCCCAGCCGATCCAGAGCGCCGATGATCCAGGCCTCCAGCCCGCGCACGAAGCCGCGCACGTCGCGGCCGCGCCGGTTCAGATCCAGCATGACATAGGCCACCCGCTGGCCCGGCCCGTGGTAGGTGAACTGCCCGCCCCGCCCCGTGCGATGCACCGGAAACCGGTCGGGCGTCAGCAGGTCCGCGTCCTTGCTGGACACCCCGGCGGTGTACAGCGGCGGATGCTCCAGCAGCCAGATCAGCTCCCCCGCCTCGCCCGCTGAAATGGCCGCCGCGCGGGCCTCCATGGCCGCCACGGCCTCGTCATAGCCGACCCGTCCCGACGACACGGCCCATTCGACGGGCGCGCCGTCACCGCGAATCGATTCGTTCAAAGCCGGGCTTAACGGGTGGGAAAGCATGCCGCCTCAATGTGCATGCGGGGGGCGCCATGCAAGACCCGACCGCAGAAACACCAGTCGCCGAGCCGTGTATGAGTCAGATCGAAGCTGTCGATGTCGAGCTGTCCGTGGTTCTCGGCCGTTCGGTGCTGCCCATGTCGCAATTGCTGAAGATGGGCCGGGGCGCGGTCATTCCGCTGGACGCCTCGGAACATGACGAGGTGTGGATTCTGGCCAACAACCACCCCGTCGCGCGCGGCCAGATCGAGATCCGCGACGACCGCATCGCCATTACGGTCACGCGCCCGGCGGATGTGTATGACTTCATGGCCGGCGCGGCCTGAAGGGCTTAGGGCTTAGGGCTTAGGGCTTAGGGCTTAGGGCTTAGGGCTTAGATTACCTGGGCCAACACGCCTAAATCTCTCCTAAGCCCTACTCCCTACGACCTAATCCCTCACCCGCCCCTTGCCCCGCGCCCGCCCCTAAGCTATCGCCCCCGCTCCGATGCGAGCGGTCGTGGCGGAATTGGTAGACGCGCAGCGTTGAGGTCGCTGTTCCCTAACCGGAGTGGAAGTTCGAGTCTTCTCGACCGCACCATCGACTTTAAAGGACGGAATCATCGGCTAAATAGCTGATCGACAGACAGGGAGGCGAAAGGCGTGAGCACCACCGCAACCGCACCCCTGCATGAGTCCGAGATCGAAGAGCACGAGGCGCTGGACGAGGACTATGTCCTGACGCCCGCCTTCGTCGAAAAGGTCGTGGACGCCGCCGACGACGGCGACGGCCTGCGTCTGCGCGGCCTGTTGGAAGACCTGCACCCGGCCGACGTCGCCGACCTGATGGGCTTCCTGACGGCCGAGCATCGGGCCGTGGTGGTGCTGTGGCTGCCGCCGGACCTGTTGGCCGAGACCCTGCCCGAGCTGGACGACGGCATCCGCGAAGAGGTGCTGGAGCGGGCGCCTCACGGCACCCTGGCCGAGGCGCTTCAGGAGTTGGATTCCGACGACGCCGTCGCCGTGGTCGAAGAGATGGAGGACGACCAGCGCGAACGCGTTCTGGCCGCCATGCCCGACGTCGAGCGCGCCGCCATCGAGCACGCCCTGGCCTATGCCGAGGAGACCGCCGGCCGCCTGATGCAGCGCGAGGTGATGGCCGCGCCCCAGTTCTGGAGCGTCGGCGACACCATCGACCACGTCCGGGCGCAGGGCGAGGACCTGCCCGAGCTGTTCTTCGACGTCTATGTGGTCGATCCGCTGAACCGGCCGGTCGGCGGCGTGCCGATCAGCCGCCTGTTGCGCGCCCCGCGCGCCACGGCCCTGGCCGAGATCATGGAGCCGGTGAACGAGATCACCGTCGATCAGGACCAGGAAGAGGTCGCCTACGTCTTCGAGAAATACCACCTGATCTCGGCCCCCGTAATCGACGAGGGCGGCCGCCTGGTCGGCCAGATCACCGTCGACGACATCGTCAACATCATCCAGGAAGAGAACCGCGAGGACATCCTGCGTCTGGCCGGCGTGTCGGACGAGGATCGCGGCTCGTCGGTGTCCGAGATCGTGCGCGGCCGTGTGCCCTGGCTGGCGATCAACCTGGCGACGGCGGCCCTGGGGGCCAGCGTCATCGCCTTCTTCGGCGCCACCATCCAGCAGGTCGTGGCCCTGGCGGCCCTGATGCCCATCGTCTCGGCCATCGGCGGCAACGCCGGCACCCAGGCCCTGACGGTGACCGTGCGCGCCCTGGCGACGCGTGAGCTGAACAGCTCCAACGCGCGGCGGACCTTCGGCCGGGAGCTGATGGTCGGCCTGGCCAACGGCCTGGTGCTGGCGCCCCTGATCGGCGTCGCGGCGGCCCTGTGGGCGCGGGACTGGCGCATGGGGGCGGTGATCGCCACGGCCATGGTGCTGAACCTGCTGGTGGCGGCCACGGTCGGGGTTCTGACCCCCCTGACCCTGTCGAAGCTGAAACAGGACCCCGCCGTGTCCTCAGCCGTGTTCGTGACGGCCACGACCGACTTCTTCGGCTTCCTGATCTTCCTGGGACTGGCGACGGCGGTTCTGCTCTAGCGGGAACCGGCCCATCCCTTGCTGCTTCCCCAGCGGGGCGAGCGATTCCGTCTCGAATTGGGTCAGTCAGGTGTCCGACGTCACGCCGAACCGCATGAAGATCTCCCGCGAGGGGATCGTGCTCATCAAGAGCTTCGAGGGCTTTCGGCCGCGCGCCGTGGCGCGTGGCGACGGCTGGGTCATCGGCTACGGCCACACGGCCTCGGCCCGCGACGGCCTGACGGTGGGCGAAGCCGACGCCGAACTTCTGTTGCAATATGACCTGATCCCGGTGGCCAAGGCCCTGCATGAGCGGGTCACCGCGCCGCTGAACCAGCATCAGTTCGACGCCCTGGCCAGTTTCGCCTTCTCGCTGGGCGTCGAGCGGTTCGCCACGTCCGACGTGCTGGCGCGGGTCAACGCCGGCGCCGCCGCCGAAGCCGCGGACGCTCTGTTCGGCTGGCCCGAGACGCCGGGACCAGACGCCGCCCTACGTCGCCGCGCGGCCGAGCGCGCCCTGTTCGTCGCCGCGCCCGAAGCGGCCGTGACCCTGGCCGACTTGCTGGCCGCCCCCCTACCCTTGCCCATCTCTCGCGATGACGACGCGCCGGAGACGCCTTCGGCTGACGCCCGCGCCGCCGCAGTGGCCCATCTTCTGGGTGAAGCCGAAACCACGCCCGAGACCGATGCGCCGGCGGGTGAAGCGCCCGCCGTCGAGGCCCCGCGTCCCCCTCGGCCCGTCGCGGCCGCCATCGATCCGCTGTTGCAGCGCTATTCCCCCTATCACGCCGCCGCGGTGGGTCCCCTGCCCGCGCTCGACCCGCAACGGATCCTGGCCGCCGTCGATCTGAGTCTGGTTCCCGCCGCGCCCGAACCGGCGCCCCAGGCCGAACCGGCCAACGACCTGGTTGAAACGGCCTTCCCCGCCGCCGAAGACGCCTTTGTTCCGCCGGTCGAAGCGGCGCCCATCGAAGACGCCGTCGCGTCTGAAGCCCAGGCCGAACCGGCGCTCCCTGAACCGGCCGTGGCCGAGACCGCGCCCGAACCCGTCCAAGAGGCCGTGGCCGCGCCCGCCTACGTCGAGCCGTTGATCATCGAACCGTCGGCGCCGGAGCCTCTGGTTCTGACGCCCCTGACCGAAGCCGAGACCGTCTTCGATTCGCGCCCCTTGTGGACGCCCGAGCAGCGCACCTTCGGCGAGACCGTCACGCCGGACCCCGATCCCTTGTTCGAGGACGGCGGCGACGCGACCCTGGGTCCCATCCTGCGCCATGAGACCGATGAGGAGGCGCCCGGAGGGTTCGACTGGAGCGAGACCGGCGCCTTCCTGGCCATGGGCGGGATCGGTCTGGTCTCCTTCGGCGCGGCCATGGCCGCCTTCCGGCGCGCGGGACAGGAAGGCTCGGGCGGCGACCAGACGGCGCTGATCGGCTGGGTCCTGGCCGTGATCGCCCTGGTCTGCGTCGGCGTGTCCAGCTTCAACCTGTATCAGCGGCTGGGTCGGGCGCAGCCGGAATAGTCGGCGGCTTTGCGCGTCGCGCGCGGGGTGCTAACCCCGCCGCATGAGCATTCCCAACGCCCCCCAATCGATGGAATTCGGTCTCGGCGAGACCGCCGACGCGATCCGCGACACCACGGCCCGCTGGGCCGCCGACCGTCTGGCGCCGCGCGCCGCCGAGATCGACGAGAAGAACGAATTCGCCCGCGACCTGTGGCCCGAGATGGGCGAGCTGGGCCTGCACGGCATCACCGTCGAGGAAGAGTACGGCGGCCTGGGCCTGGGCTATCTCGAACACGTGGTGGCGATGGAGGAGGTGTCACGCGCCTCGGCCTCGATCGGCCTGAGCTACGGCGCCCACTCGAACCTGTGCGTCAACCAGATCCGCCGTTGGGGCACGCCCGAGCAAAAGGCGAAATACCTGCCCAAGCTGATTTCGGGCGAACACGTCGGCTCGCTGGCGATGTCGGAGGCCGGTTCCGGCTCGGACGTCATGTCGATGCGCACCCAGGCCAGGAAGGTCGGCGACCGCTACGTCCTGAACGGCACGAAATTCTGGATCACCAACGCCCCGCACGCCGAGACCCTGGTGGTTTATGCCCGCACCGGCGAGGGCAATGGCGGCGTCACCGCCTTCCTGGTCGAAAAGGGCATGAAGGGCTTCAGCGTCTCCAAGAAGTTGGACAAGATGGGCATGCGCGGCTCAGACACCGCCGAACTGGTGTTCGAGGACTGTGAAATCCCCGAAGAGAACATCATGGGCGGCGAAGGCCGCGGCGCCGCCGTTCTGATGAGCGGCCTGGACTATGAGCGCGCTGTCCTGTCGGCCGGGCCTCTGGGCATCATGCAGGCGGCGCTGGACGTGGTGCTGCCCTATGTCCGTGACCGCAAACAGTTCGGAAAGCCGATCGGCAGCTTCCAACTGATGCAGGGCAAGGTCGCGGACATGTACGTGGCCCTGAACTCGGCCCGCGCCTATGTCTATGCCGTCGCGCGGGCCTGCGATCAGGGCTTGACCACCCGCTATGACGCGGCGGGCGCCATCCTGCTGGCTTCGGAAAACGCCGTGAAAGTGTCGCTGGAGGCGGTTCAGGCCCTGGGCGGGGCCGGTTACACCAAGGAATGGCCGGTCGAACGCCTGGTCCGCGACGCCAAGCTGTACGACATCGGCGCGGGCACCAATGAGATCCGCCGCTTCCTGATCGGGCGCGAGCTGCTGGGAGCGTAAGCGACCAGGCCGGGCGATGACAGCGCATGACCGTTGCCGAATGTTAAGTGGCGTCGCCCCTTTCCGCCGCCTAAAGGCTTGTCGGTAAGCCCTTCTCCACCGAGCGCCATGCCCGACTACGACTATCAGAGCGACGCTCGGCCGTTCTCTCAGGTGCTGGAGGACATCGGGGCGCGTGACGAACCCAAGCTGTATCTGGGGGAGTTGGTCAACGCCTTCGGCGAGCGCGGCTTCGGGGCCATGATGGTCTTTTTGGGCCTGCTGAACGCCCTGGCCTCGCCCATTCCCGGATCGACGACGGTGCTGGGCGCGCCGCTGATGCTGATCTGTCTGCAACTGCTGTTTCGACGCGACCAGTTGTGGCTGCCGCGATGGGCGTTGAAGAGCAGCCTGCCGCGCGAGGAATACCGCAAGGTGGTCGCTCGGGTTCAGGGACCGCTGCGCGCCATCGAGCGGATATCGAAACCCCGCTGGCTGTTTCTGACCAATGAGGTCTCGGAGGTGCTGATCGGTCTGGCCTGCTGCTGCCTGACCCTGATCGTCATGCTGCCGATCTTCGGCGGCAATCTGTTCCCGTCGCTGTTCGTGGCCCTGTTCGGCTTCGGCTTGATGCAGCGCGACGGCATGGCCGTGGCGGCGGCCTGGACCGGCGTCGCCGGCTTCAGCGCCTTCGTCTGGCTGGCCTGGGAGGTGATCAGCCGCATCTTCCTGGTCTCGATGGACTGGTGGCGCGGCCTGATCGGCTAATGGAAAGGGCCGCCGCGTGATCGCGACGGCCCTCCATTGTCTGACCGCGAAACGGTCAGCCGAAACCTAAAGCCTGAAAGGTCAGGCCCGGACCTCCGAAGAAGCCAGGGTCGCGGCCACCGCACGCGATTGATGACAATGAGACACTGGATCACCTCCTTTCACGACGCGCCCCCAAACGAGCGCACGAACAAGAGGTAAGGGCAGTTCGGCGACTTCGCCAAGATCGTTCGCCTTTTCGTGATGCGAACCGCCCTCGCGCTCAAGCAGCGAGGGACCGCGTCCCAAGCGTTGGCGCAACAAGAACGGTCCTCAAGCAGGGAGCCGCCGCGCGGCGAGCGATAGGGCAAGAAGAAACGCCCTGAAGCAGCGAGCGCCCGCGGCGCAAGCGGTAGGGCCAAAAAACGCGCCCTTGGCGTCATGCCAAAACGCCGGGGGAGCGAACTCCCCCGGCGCTTTTTTTAGAAACCTGAAAAGCCAATCAGCCGCGGAACAGCGACAGGACCAACTGAGGAGTCTGGTTGGCGATGGACAGAGCCTGGACTCCCAACTGCTGCTTGGTTTGCAGAGCCTGGAGCTTGGCGCTCTCCTTCGCCAGATCGGCGTCGACCAGATTGCCCACCCCGCTCTCCAGAGCGTCCGACAGTTTGCCGACGAACGTCTGGTGGGTCGTCAGGGCCTTCGACTGGGTGCCCAGCCGCGCGAGCGAGGCCGAGACACGGTCGATGGAGGTGTTGACGGCCGTCAGGGACGCCGTCGCCTTGGTCAAGGTGTCGATCGACTGCGTCGTGGCCACGGTGACGTTGGCGCCTCCCAGGGCCAGGACCTCCGGGGCGACCGTCAGAGACGACGTGCCGCCGGCGTTGGCCAGAGCCTGGAACCCCGTCGCGCCGGTCTTCAGCAGGTTCACCCCGTTGAAGTCGGCGTTGGAGGTGACGCTCGCGATCTGATTGCGAAGCGCCTTGAAGTCCTCGTTCAGCGCGGCCCGGGCCGCCGTCTTCAGCGACGCATCCGTCGCCGCCAGAGCCTTCTCCTTCATTTGGAGCAAGAGGTCGGAGACCGTCTCGCCCGCCGCCATCGCCACATCGACCGCAGCAATGCCCCGGTCGAGAGACTGTTTGACCGCCCCCAGGGCGCCGATGTCGGCTCGTTGGCCTTGGGCGATCGCCCAGATGGCCCCGTTGTCCTTGGCGGAGGCGACCTTCTTGCCGGTGTTGATCCGGTTTTGGGTCTCCGCCAGATCGGCGTTGGTGGCGTTCAGGTTCTGGAGCGCGATCATCGCGCCCACGTTGGTGTTGACCGAGCTAGAGAGCATGCGGCGATCCTTCCATTCTGGTCGGTTGTGAAACGGCCTTCTGGCCGTAGAACCGGTTCTGGTTCGCCCGCGCACACGCAAGAAGCGGACCTCGAGCCGGAACCAATTCCGTCTAGGTTTTTCAGTGACTTGAATGTCGTGCGAATGCCGCCCGGCAGGATCGGCCCGGTGACGGCGGATAGAGTTTGCCTAGTGGGTCAGGCCGCTTCCAGCGCGCCCGACAGCCCCTGCATGACCATCTTGTTGATGTCGATCAGGGGTTCAAAATCCTCGTCGCCCCGCATGATTTCGGACGAGTGGCGGTTCACGAACAGGCTGATGGAGATGATCTGCGCCCGCAGCGGATTGGCCAGGGCGTTATCCGGGTCGCTGCAATCGGTCGCCAGGGCCGACCACAGGCGACGGTTCCAGTCCAGAGCATCGATGCGGGTCTGGATGTCGGAGCGTTCAACCGTTGACGCATGCACCAGAGCGCGCGTCACCTGGCCGAACAGTCGGTATTCCATCTCACGCGGAGACTCGGCCCTCGCGGCCGCCGTCTTATAAGCCTGAAGCGACATGCGTCAGCTTGTCCTCGTACTCGACCAGTTTGCGGGCGGCGAGAAGCGCCTTGTAGTACTCACGCGCCAATACGTGCTTTGAGGCGGCGACGCAGTCGGCCATGGCGTCGGGATTGCGGGTCGCGGTCATGAATTCCGTCAGGCGCTGAGCGAATTCATCATAGAATTTAGCGGCCTGGTTCTCGTCTATGTACATCATCATGACGGGGAAATAGATGCGCCTGGCGGGCGTGGTCACCTCGTCGGCCTGCATGATGTCCTTCTCGCGCAGGACGTTGGCCTTGTTTTGCAGGATCAGCACGCCACGACGGTCGCCGTTCTGGACGACGGCCCCGTTGAGCACGAATTTCTCGCCGGGCTTCAGCGACAGCTTCAACGGCATATGATTGGCTTTCCCTCTGGCCCGTCCCAAGGTCTAGACGAGCGGCGCTGAGAGAAGGCTAAACAGACGTGGTTAACCATGTCTTGTGATGTGGGCGGCCACACAGGCGATGTCTTCCCAGTTCGAGCGTTCGATGGCCCTGACCGACCCTTCCGCCGACCTCGCCCACGCCTTTCAGCCCGTGGTCCAGGGCACGACCGGCGACGCCGCCTCGCCCGAGGCCATTCGCCGCCTGTCGAAGGAGCTGGCCGCCAGCGAACGTGGGCGGCTGGCGACCCAGAGGAAGGTGATCGAGAAGCTGAAGGCGGCCCTGGCGGCCGTGCGGATGCACGACTATCGGCTGGGCGCCAAACGCTGCCTCGACGCCCTGGCGCTGGACGAACGCAGCGGCCTGGCCTGGCACGTGCTGGCCATCTGCCGGGAAAAGGCCGGCGATCTGGCCCAGGCCCTGACCGCCTATGAGGCGGCGCTGAAACTTCTGCCCGACGAGACAGAGGTGGCGCACGACCTGGGCCGCCTGGCCCAGCGGTTGGGCTATCTGGAGATCGCCGAGAAGCTGCTGGTCAAATATCTGACCGCCAACCCCGGCCACGTCGAGGCGACCAACAACCTGGCCTGCGTGCTGCGCGACGGCCAACGCTATGGCGACGCTATCGACACCCTGCGCGACATGATCGCCGTCGAGCCGGCCAATCCGGTGCTGTGGAATACGCTCGGGACGGTGCTGAGCGATCAGGGCGACATGGCCACGGCCCTGACCTTCTTCGAGGAATCGCTGCGGCTCGACCCCGGCTTCGCCAAGGCCCGTTACAACCGCGCCAATGCACGTCAGCCGCTGGGTGACGAAGAAGGGGCGCTGGAGGACCTGGTGGCCGCCTACGACGGCGCCGAGCCGGGTTATGAGCAGGCCATGATGATGATGGCCCGCGCCCTGCTGCTGATGGGCATGGGTCGCATTCCCGAGGGCTTCGAGGCCTATGAGATCCGGCTGGACCCGGCCATGCCGGAGGCGGTTCGCTTTCTGGTCGACGCCCCGCGCTGGAACCCGGCGGACATGGACATCGCTGGAAAACGCCTGCTGATCGTCGGCGAACAGGGCATAGCCGATGAGATGATCTTCGGCGCCTGCATCCCTGACGCCATCGACGCCGTGGGTCCCGACGGCCAGGTCTTCATCGCCGTCGAGGCGCGCCTGGTCGACATGTATCAGCGCAGCTTTCCCCAGGCCGTGGTCGGCGCCCACCGCTCGGTGCGGCTGGAGGGCCGCCTGACCCGCGTCTGTCCCTTCATGGAAGAGTTGGCCGAGGCGGGCGAACCCAAACTGGACGCCTGGGCGCCCATGGCCAGCCTGCTGATCCCGTTCCGTCGCGGCCTGTCGGACTTTCCGAAGACGCACGGCTATCTGAAGGCCGATCCCGCGAAGATCGCCCACTGGAAGGCCGAACTGGAAAAGCTCGGTCCCGGCCTGAAGATCGGCCTGCATTGGAAGAGCCTGGTGCTGACCGGCGTCCGCGCCCGCTACTTCTCCAGCTTCGAGCGTTGGAAGCCGGTTCTGACCGCGCCGGGCTGCATGATGATCAATCTGCAATGCGGCGACGTGTCCGAGGATCTGGCGGCGGCCCAGGCGGCCGGCGTGACGGTCTGGACCCCGCCCATCGATCTGAGGAACGATCTGGAGGACGTGGCCGCCCTGTCGGTCGCCTGCGATCTGGTGGTCGGGCCGGGCATCGCCGGGACCAATCTGGCCGCCACGGTCGGGGCGCGCACCTGGCTGATCCACGCGCCGGACGACTGGCATCTGATGGCAACCGACCGCTACGTCTTCTATCCGCACGTCAGGACCTTCGCGACCGGCGGCTTCGACGGCTGGCCCCGCGCGATCGAGGCGGTGCGGGCCGGATTGGACGATGCGGTCGCGAACGGTTGGAACGACGCCTGACGCTCGGGCGTTTCCGTCTCGAAAGCGAGGCGCGCCATGTCCAAGATCACACTTGAACACGACGAGACCGACCCGAACGACCAAGACGACGACGCGAACCAGACAGCCGAGGGCGAGGTCGAACTGCTCTACGTCGGCCTGATGCGCAACATGCGCGGCGCCCAGGCCAGCGCCGCCCATTGGGAGGCGAAACGCCTGTCCGACGACGACATCGCCGACCTGGGCTACGGACCTGATCAGGAGCCGAGCCGATGACCCAGCCCCTCACCATCAGAGACGACAACGATCCCGACACGCCCTACGCCCGCCGGGCGCCGCGCGAACACGGCAAGCCGGATCAGTTGGAGGCCGAGACCGACCAGGCCGAGAACCGCCAGGAAGCCCTGATCGACGAGGGCCTGGAGGAGAGCTTTCCCGCCAGCGACCCCATCTCGGTCAAGCGCATCACCTGATCGTTGTTAAGCCGCCCCGTCCTGGGCTAGGGCTGTCGAAAGCCTAGCCGAGGATGGATGCGGATGCAGGGTCAGGGCGCGCGGTTCCAGGGAACCGCCAGCTATATCGCCACCGACGATCTGAAGATCGCCGTCAACGCCGCCGTGACGCTGGAGCGGCCCTTGCTGATCAAGGGCGAGCCGGGCACCGGCAAGACGGTTCTGGCCTATGAGATCGCCGCCGCCCTGGGCGCGCCGCTGATCACCTGGCACGTCAAGTCCACGACCAAGGCCCACAACGGTCTGTACGAATACGACGCCGTCAGCCGTCTGCGCGACAGCCAGTTGGGCGAGGAACGGGTCCACGACGTCCGCAACTATCTGCGCCCCGGAAAGCTGTGGGAGGCGTTCACCGCGCCGGTGCGGCCCGTCCTGCTGATCGACGAGATCGACAAGGCCGACATCGAGTTCCCCAACGACCTGTTGCAGGAACTCGACCGCATGGAATTCTACGTCCAGGAGACGGACGAGACGATCCGCGCGGCCGTGCGCCCCATCGTCATCATCACCTCGAACAACGAGAAGGAGCTGCCGGACGCCTTCCTGCGCCGCTGTTTCTTCCACTACATCCGCTTTCCCGACGACGAGACGATGAAGGCCATCGTCGAGGTCCACTTCCCCGGCATCAAGGCGCGGCTGGTGTCAGAGGCGTTGAAGACCTTCTATGCGCTGCGCGACACGCCGGGGCTGAAGAAAAAGCCGTCAACGTCCGAGCTGCTGGATTGGCTGAAACTGTTGATGGCGGACGACATCGATCCCGAGACCCTGCGCGAACAGTCGCCGGGCAAGCTGATCCCACCGCTTCACGGCGCCCTGTTGAAGAACGAGCAGGACGTGCATCTGTTCGAGCGCCTGGCCTTCCTGAACCGGCGTGAAGCCGGTCGCCCCGGCGTTTGAGCCACATCTCGGACGCAGGCGCGACATGGCGATTAACGCGAATTCACTGGTCAATGAGACCGGGGAGCGCAGGATGCGCCTCATGAGACCGTTCGCTCCGTCCCATATCCTTTTGCTGCCGCTCGCGGTCGCGGTGACGGCCCTGGCCGGCTGCGACGAACCGAATGTGCGCATCTCCTCGCCCGACACCACGACGGGCGGCGTGCTGAAAGTCGTCGAGGCCCTGCAATGCCCCGAGACGCAAGGCGTCTTGACGCGCAAGGGTTCAGCGCAGCCTGGCGGCAAGGCCTGCACCTACACCGGTCCCAAGGGGGCCGAGGTCAGCCTGCATCTGGTCGATCTGAGGGGCGATCCGTCGTCCCAGGTGCTGCGGTCGTTCGAGCATCAACTGGCCCAGGACCTGCCGCACACCCTGGCGGACATTCGCGCCCGCCAGGCCCAGGACGCCGCCAATGACGCGGAAGTCCGGGCCGCGGACGCCAAACGCGCCGCGGCGGACGCCGAGCGCGCCGTCGCAGACGCCGACAGGGCCGCCGCCGAAGTCCAGGCCCAGGCCGACGACACGGCCCAGGTTCGACTGCCCGGCGTCATGATCGACGCCCATGGCGACAAGGCCCGCGTGCGCATCGGCGGTCTCAACATCAACGCCGACGATACGGGCGGCACGGTCAATGTCCGCTCCGACGACGAATCCGTCGACATCAACGCCACCGACAGCGGCGCCGAGGTCCGAACGCGCGGCGCGGGCGACGCCACCCGCACGACCTGGATATTGACCGACAACGGCTCTTCAAACCCCGGCTGGCGCATGGTCGGCTATGAGGCGCGCGGCCCGGCCGGCGGTCCCATCGTCATCGCCACCGTGCGCACCAAGGAACGCGAACAGGACGCCGTCTTCGACGCCGCCAAGGCCTTGGTGACGCTCAACGTCGGCCGATAAGACGCCCCGCGGGCCTTGATCCCAAGGGCCGGATGCGTCACCTGACCTGCCCAACCGCAGGACTGTGACCTCATTGGCCGACGCCCCGACCAAGCCCGCCCCCCGCACCAAGCCGCCGCGCGCCTGGCAGCGCATGCTGTCCGGCCGCCGTCTCGATCTGTTGGACCCGTCGCCGTTCGACATCGAGGTCGAGGACATCGCCCACGGCCTGGCCCGCGTCGCCCGCTGGAACGGCCAGACCATCGGCGAACACGCCTTCTCGGTGGCCCAGCACAGCGTGGTGGTCGAAGAGATCGCCGCCCACATCAAGCCGGGCCTGGACCCGAAATGGCGTCTGGCGGCCCTGCTGCACGACGCCTCGGAATACGTGATCGGCGACATGATCTCGCCGTTCAAGTCGGCGCTGGGCGTCAACTACAAGGCCTTCGAGGCGCGCTTGGAGGGCGCGATCCACGTCCGTTTCGGCCTGCCGCCCAAGACCCCGCCGCAGATCAAGGCCCTGATCAAGAAAGCCGACAAGGCCTGCGCCTTCTTCGAGGCGACCCAACTGGCCGGGTTCTCGAAAAAGGAGGCGCTGGGCTTTTTCGGTTCGCCCCCGCCCGGCTATGACCTGATCATCGACCCCCTGCCCCCCTCCCTGGCCCAGGAACGGTATCTGGAGCGGTATCGGGTTCTGGCCGGCGCCGTGGGGCTGATCGCCCCCGCCGACGCCTGGCATACGGAATAGAATGGGCGCGCGGGGCGACGGCGCGGGAATTCGGATCGGCCTGTCGGCCGTGGTCATGGCCGTGCGAGAGCGCCAGGCCGTCGTCCTGACCGTCGGCGGCGAGGGCGAGGCCGCCCTGCCCTTCGGTCCCTTCGACCCTGCGACCGACCGCACCTTCGAGCTGGCCCTGCGCGCCTTCGTGACGGCCCAGACGGGGTTCCGCCTGGGCTTCGTGGAACAGCTCTACACCTTCGGCGACCTGGGCCGCGCCTCGCCGCGCGCCACCCCCGGCCCTGATCGGCGGCGCGAGGTCTCGGTCGGTTATCTGGCCCTGACGCGCGAGGCGGCCGAGACGCCCGGCGCCCGCTGGACCCCGGTCTTCGACCTGTTCCCGTGGGAGGATCGCCGCAACGGCCCGCCCGTCGTGATGGACGCCATCGCCGAAGGCCTGGCCCGCTGGTCCGGCGCCGACGTCCGACGCCGCGCCCGCGCCGATGCGCTGTTCGCCCTGGCGCCCGGCCTGCGCTGGAACGAGGAACGGGTGCTGGAGCGCTACGAACTGCTCTACGAGACCGGCCTGGCCGCCGAGGCCGCTCGCGACCGCGACGAGTCCTTCGCGCCCCCGCCCCTGGGCCTCGCCATGGCCTCGGACCACCGGCGCATCCTGGCCACGGGCCTGGGCCGACTGCGCAGCAAGCTGAAATACCGGCCCGTGCTGTTCGACCTGGCCCCCGAGACCTTCAGCCTGTTCGAGCTTCAGGCCGCCGCCGAGGCCGTTTCAGGCCTGACCTTGCACAAGCAGAATTTCCGACGCGGCGTTGAACGCGCGGACCTGGTCGAACCCACCGGCGTGATGTCGGCGACCGGCGGACGCCCCGCCGAACTGTTCCGCTTCGCCGGACTGGACCCGCAAGGCGCCCCCCTGGGCGGCGTCGCCTTGCCGACACAGCGATAATATCGCTGGCCCTGCAATAATTTCGCGCCGCCCGCTTGCGACGCGGCCCGGACGCCCTTAGAGAAGCCGTCCTTCAACCAAGCCTACTGAAGGCCTCGCGGAGAGGTGGCAGAGTGGTTGAATGTACCGCACTCGAAATGCGGCGTGCGTGAAAGCGTACCGGGGGTTCGAATCCCCCCCTCTCCGCCACTCTTCCCCGCCAGTATTGGGTTTTGAGCGCACTTGGGCGAGCGACGGCTAGGCCGTGCGGGTCGCCTCGGCGATCCGTGCGAACAAGGCCTCGTCCAGCAAGGGCTTTTCGACGATCGAGGCGCCGGCCGTCGCGGCCTGTCGCACCAGGGCGACGGACGGGGCCGTGGTGATGATCACGGCCGGGGCGGCCACGCCGCGCGCGCGCAACCGTCCCAACAGTTCGATGCCGGGCAGGTCTGGAAGGTTTTGGTCGATCACCAGGCAATGCAGACCGTCGGTCGCGGCGGCCAACGCCTCGGCCGAGGTTCCGCATCGACGCACGTCATAACCCCGCGCCTGGGTCAGAAAGGCCAAGGCGTGCAGAACCTCGGGGTCGTCATCGACGATCAGCAGGACCGGCCGCTTGGAACTGTGCACGGGCGACGAACCGAGGCTTGCGGACGCAAGGCGGTCCGACCGTCATCCTCATCGGCCGCGCGAACGACCGCCTTGTTCTGGAACAAGCCTTAGAGACCGGCGGCCAGGGCGATGCGCATCAGTTCGGCGATGTTGCGGGCGCCGGTCTTGCTCATCAGATTGGCGCGATAGATCTCCACCGTGCGTGGACTGATCTCCAGTTCGTGGGCGATGACCTTGTTGGGCTTGCCCGCGACCACGCCGCCGAGAACGTCGCGCTCGCGCGGGGACAGGCCGGACAGGCGCGCGTCCGCCGACAACCGCTCGCTCTCCGTCCCGCCGTCCGGTTTCAGGCGTGTCAGCGCCGATCGGACGGCCTTCAACAGCACGTCGTCGCCGAACGGCTTTTCGATGAAATCGACGACGCCGGCCTTCATGGCCTCGACCGCCAGGGGCACGTCGCCGTGGCCCGTCATGACCACGACCGGCAGATCGACGCCCCGCGCCTTCAACTCCTGCACCAGCTCCAGTCCTGTTCGCCCCGGCATGCGGACGTCGGTCAGCACGCATCCCGACGCAACCGGCAGGGCCTCCAGAAAGGCGTCGGCCGAGACATGGAAGTCGGCGTCCACGCCGTTGACCTCGAACAGAAAGGCCAGGGCCTCGCGCAGGCCCGCATCATCGTCGATCACATGCACGCGCTCAGTCGGCACCGTCGTCTCCCTCGGCGCGCGGAAGGGTGAAGGCGAAGACCGCGCCGCCGCCCTCTTTATCCTCGGCCCAGATGCGTCCGCCATGGGCTTCGACGATGGTGCGACATATGGACAGCCCCACGCCCATGCCGTCGGCCTTGCTGGTGACGAAGGGTTGGAACAGCCGCCCGCGCACCACCGGGTCCAGGCCCGAACCGGTGTCGGAGACGCTGATCCGCACCGTCCGAGCGTCCTCGGCTCGGACGACGATCTCCAGTTCGCGGCGGGCGGCGTCCGCCATGGCGTCGATCGCGTTGCGGATCAGGTTCAGGGCCACCTGCTGGATCTGGATGCGGTCCACGACCACCGGTCCCGCGTCGCGGTCCAACTTCAGGCTCACGCGCACGTCGCGGTCCTTGACCCCGACCAGGGCCAGGGCGCTGGCTTCCTCCAGCATCTTGGCCGGGTCTTCCAGGGTGTGCTCGGTCTCGCCCTTGGCGACGAACTCACGCAGGCGTTTGATGATGGCCCCGGCGCGCAGGGCCTGATCCCCGGCGCGATCCAGCGCCGAACGCAGCCGGTCCAGGTCGGGCGCTTCGCCTTCCAGCAGGGTGACCGACCCCTTCATATAGCTGGCGATGGCCGACAACGGCTGGTTCAGCTCGTGCGCCAGGGTGGACGCCATCTCGCCCATGGCCGTCAGCCGCGAGACGTGGACCAGTTCGGACTGAAGCTCCTGAAGCCGGCGTTCCTGTTTTCGATCCTCCGTCAGATCGGTGACGAAGCCGGTGAAGAAGCGATCGGCGCCCACGCGCGCCTCGCCCACGGCCAGCTCCATGGGAAAGGTCGAACCGTCCTTGCGCTGGCCGACCACGATGCGGCCGATGCCGATGATGCGACGCTCGCCGGTCGTCAGGTAACGCTCCATGTAGCCGTCGTGGGCGGAGCGATCCGGGTCCGGCATCAGAAGACTGACGTTGCGGCCCACCGCCTCCTCCGGCGACCATCCGAACAGACGCACGGCCGCGGTGCTGAAGGACTGCATGATCCCCCGCTCGTCGATGACGACCATCGCCTCGGGCACGGTCTCCAGGATGGATTCCAGGTGCGCCTCGCGCGTCGCCGCCTCTCGGCCCTTGCGACGCAGGCTCTCGCCGACGACGGCGATGGCCGGGCCGACCAACAGGAAGATCAGGGTGTCGATCAGATTGGCGGGGTCACGCCAGAGATCAGCCTTCAGCGCCCCGCCCGCGATCACCACGCCCAAGGCCGTGGCCAGCAGCGCCGGCCCGCGCCCGCCCAGCATGGCCGCGACCAGCACCATGGCGACATAGGGCACGAAGAAGGTCCGGCCCGCGAAGACGTCGTCCAGCAGCAGCCTGAGGCCCAGGGTGATCAGGGCGCCGACCAGGGCGGCGACATAGCCGTAGCGCCGCGAGGTGAAGCCTTCGTTTGCGCTTTCGGCGGGGATCAAGGGCGGCGGCTCCGGGCCTGCGCCGGAATCGGCGGACAGGGCGGACCCTATCACGCAGGCGGCGGCGGGGCGTCGTCGGCGTCGTCCATCAGCACCCGTTCGGCGGCGCCGCGCATATCCTCATACTGGCCGCCCTTGAGGCTCCACAGGAAGGCGGCGACGGCCGCGATGCCCAGCGCCAGGGAGATCGGGGCCAGAAGGACGATGATGTTCATCGCCGCACCCACAGGCGCAGGGCGTTCAACGTCACGATCAGGGACGAGGCCGACATGGCGATGGCCGCGACGAACGGATTGACCAGGCCCAGCATGGCGGCGGGCGCCGCGAACAGGTTGTAGATCCCCGCGAAGCCGAAATTCTCGCGCACCCGTCCGCGCGCCGCCCTTGCCGTGCGGATGGCGTCGACGACGGGGAACAGGGTCTCGCCGGTCAGCACCAGATCGGCGGCGTTCTGGCTGGCCTCCAGGGCCGTGCCGGGGGCGACGGCCGCGTGGGCGCGCGCCAGGGCGGCGGCATCGTTCAGCCCGTCGCCGACCATCAACACACGCCGCCCCTCGGCCTTCAGTCCGTCGATGACGGCGGCCTTGTCCTGGGGCGTCTGTCCGGCGCGGAAACGGTCGATCCCCGCCTCGGCGGCGATGCGGCTGACCGGTCCCTCGCGGTCGCCCGACAGCACCTCGACCGGCAGGCCCATGGCCTTGAGCGCCGCGACCGTGACGGCGGCGTCGGGACGGATGACGTCGGAGAAGACGAAGCGGGTCTTGGGTCCGTCGTCGAAGCCGAACCACAGCTCGGTCTCGGCGTGATCCGTCTGCGGCGCGCCGACGAAGGCGGCCCGGCCCAGCCGCGCGGGGCGGCCGTCGATCAGGCCGCTGACGCCCTGCCCCGCCGTCTCGACCACCGAGGCGGCGACGGCGCCCGATCCGGCCGCGCGTGTCAGGGCCTTGGCCAGCGGGTGGCTGGAGGCGCGGGCCAGGGGCGCGGCCTGGGTCAGCATGGCATGACCGCGCACCAGGGCCGGACGCCCCTCGGTCAGGACGCCGGTCTTGTCGAAGACCACATGGTCGATCTGGGCCAGCCGCTCCAGCGCGGCGCCGGACTTGACCAGCACGCCCTTGCGGAACAACCGCCCGCTGGCGGCCACCAGAACCGCCGGAACGGCCAGGCCCAGGGCGCACGGACAGGTGATGATCAGCAGGGCCGCCGCCCGGATCAGCGCCTCGCGCGGTCCCAGACCGAAGGCCAGCCCGCCCAGGAAGGTCGCCGCCGCCAGGCTGTGCACCACCGGCACATAGACGGCCGCCGCCTTGTCGGCCCATCGCACATAGGCCGAGCGCGACTGGGTCCCCGCCTCGACCAGCCGCGCGATGGCGGCCAGGGCGGAATCCTCGGATCGGGCCTCGGCGCGCAGGGTCAAAAGGCCGGTCAGATTGACCGCGCCCGCGCGGCACAGGTCGCCCTCGACCAGGAGCAGAGGCGCGCTTTCGCCGGTCAGCAGGCTGGCGTCCAGCGTCGAACGGCCTTCGACCACCACGGCGTCGACCGGAATGCGCTCGCCCGGCCGCACGCGCAGCAGGTCGCCCGGCGCGATCTCCGACACCGGAACGGCGGCTTCTTCGCCCTGGGCGTTCAGCCGTTGCGCCGCCCGCGCCTGAAGCGCCAGCAGATCGCCCGCCGCGCCCCGCGCCCGCGCCCGCAGCACATGGTCCAGATAGCGCCCGATCAGCAGCAGGAAGAGCAGCGACACGGCCGCGTCGAAATAGGCGTCCCGGCCGCCCAGGAAGGATTCGATGAAGCTGATGACCAGGGTCAGAATGACGCCGATCGAGATCGGCACGTCCATATTGGCCCGCCCAGCCCTCAGCGACCGCCAAGCCGACTGGAAGAAGGTCATGCCCGCGAACAGGGCGCAGGGCGCGCCGACGATGGCCGACAGCCACATCATCAGGCCGCGCGTCGCCGGACCCAGCTCCTGTCCGAACAGCCCGGCCCACAGGGGGACCGAGAACATCATGGCGTTCATGGCGCCGAAGCCCGCCACGCCCAGGGCCACCAGCAGGCGGCGGCCCTCGCGGTCCACCTGTTTGCGGCCCGCCGCGGGGTCGAAAGGGGTGACGCCGTAGCCCAGCCGCTCCACCGCCGCCACGACCCGTCCGGCCTGGACCTCGCGTCCGGCCAGGGTCACGGCCAGCCGTCCGGTCGACAGGTTCAGCCGCGCCGTCTCGACGCCGGGCATGGCCGACAGCTCACGTTCGATCTTGGAGATGCACCCGGCGCAGCGCGCGCCGGTGACCAACAGGTCCAGGCCCCGCCGCCCGTGCTCCAGCGGACGCAGGAAGGCGCTCATGTCGCGGCCGGAAGCCGCGTCCAGGGTCATCGCCAAATCAGCCTCCGCTCGGCGACGAAGTCTCGACCCTGATCGTCGGCGCTCTCGATGCGGACGTCCCAGGCGCCGTTCAATCCGTCGCGCCGGACCTCGTACTGGCCGGGCGCCGTCTCGGTCAGGGTCAGACGCATGGCTCCTTGTTCGGTGGCCGGCCGTTGCAGCAGAGCCGACGGCTTCAGCCCGGTCACGGGGCTTCCCTCGCGGTCGCGCATCCACAGCACCAGCATGCCCGGCCGCGCCTCTGTCGCCGCGCGCCAGCCCAGCGCCTGCTGGTCCCGGAACCGCTTGATCTCGGCGTTGTACAGCAAGCCGGTCTCATACGGCTTGGCCGCCACCTGGCCCGGATGCGTCCGATAGGCCAGGGTCAGGAACACGCCGTCGACGGCGATCACCACGGCGAAGAAGCCGACGACCATCGCGGCCACGTGCCAGCCCTTGATGACGAAGCCGGAAGGCCGATCCTCGGTCTGGGTCTTGGCGGTCATCGCTCGGCGTCTCCATAGTCGAAGGCGGTGGGAAGGGTCTCGCGTTCGCGTCCGGCGCTGATGTCGAACACCGCCTGCTGAGGACCGCCGACGCCTTCGGCCGGCTCCGGCGCGGTGACGAAGACGCGCACGGGCGTGACCTGATTGGGTTTGACGTCGAAGATCAGGGTCTGGCCCCCGGCGCGGCCGGGGCTGCTTAAGACCGTCCCCTCGGGACCCGAGAAGCGCACCTTGACCTGGGCGTCGTCGAAACCGCGATTGGCGATCTTCAACGTATAGCCGTTGCGCACCGAACCGTCGTGCAGGACGACATAGGTCGGATTGCGGTCGCGCAGGGCGTGGACGCCGATCAACGTCCGCTGGCTGAACCCCCACAGCATCAGCCCCGACACCACGACCACCGCCACGGCGTAATAGAGCGTGCGGGGCCGCACCAGCTTGTGCTGGACCGGACGGCCGCAGGCGCGGGCGGCCACGGCGGCGTCGGTGTCATAGGCGATCAGGCCGCGCGGGCGGCCGACCTTGTCCATCATGGTGTCGCAGGCGTCGATGCACAGACCGCAGTTGATGCACTCCATCTGGGCGCCGTCGCGGATGTCGATGCCCATGGGGCAGACGACCACGCACTGGTTGCAGTCGATGCAGTCGCCGCGGCCTTCCCAGCCGGTTCCCTTCTTGTGCGGCCCGCGCGGTTCGCCCCGATCGTAGCGATAGGTGACCTGGAAGGACTGGTCGTCCAGCATGGCCCCCTGGATGCGCGGCCAGGGGCACATATAGGTGCAGACCTGCTCGCGCATGTAGCCGGCGAAGACATAGGTGGTGAAGGTCAGGATGGCGCACGAAATATAGGCCGTCATCGGCCCGGTCCCGACCCAGAAGGTGCGGATCAGGGTCGGCGCGTCGTGGAAGTAGAAGATCCAGGCCCCGCCCGTGCCGAAGGCGACGCCCAGCCAGACGGCGTGCTTGCCGACCTTGCGCCACAGCTTGTTGAACGACCACGGCGCGGCGTCCAGGCGCATCCGCGCGTTGCGGTCGCCCTCGAACATCCGTTCGACGTAGATGTACAGGTCCGTCCAGACAGTCTGCGGGCAGGCGTAGCCGCACCACAACCGGCCGAACAACGCCGTGGTCAGGAACAGGGCCAGGGCCGCCAGCACCAACAGGCCGGTGATGAAATAGACCTCCTGGGGCCAGAGCTGGATCCAGAAGAAGTAGAAGCGTCGCCCGGCGAAATCGACCAACACCGCCTGATCCGGCAGGTCGCCCGGACGATCCCAGCGGATCCACGGCGTGATGTAGTAGATCGCCAGCATGACGATCAGCAGCGCCCATTTGATCATGCGCCAGCGGCCGTGGACCAGCTTGGGATAGATCGGCACCCGGGCCTGGTAGAGACCCTTGGGCTTGGCCTTTTCGCGCTGTTGCTCGGCGATTGAGACCGCACCCGCCTCACCGGCGGGCGGTTTCGGCTTGGTGCGGTCGATCAGGGTGGTCATCGGGTCGGCGCGGCCTCGACTGCGGCGGCCTGGGCCGAGGCCGTTTGCACGGCCGCGGGGACGACGGCGGTCGGATGCGAATCCCCGGCCGAGTTGGCGTGGACGTAAACGGCCAACGCCTTGATCACGCCAGGCGAGAAGCGGCCTTCCCAGGTCGGCATGACGCCGCCGCGGCCGTTGTGGATCTGGGCCGCGATGGATTCGCGATCCGAACCATACAACCACTCGCGATCCGTCAGATCGGGCGCGCCCTGCGCCCGATCGCCGGTTCCGGCCGCCCCATGGCAGGCGGCGCAGTTGTCGGCGTAGAGCTGGGCCGCGCGGCCCACGGCGGCGCGATCCGCCTGACGCCCCGACAGGGCAACGACATATTCGTTCAGGTCGCCGACCTGTCTTTGGTCCAACATGCCGTCACGGCCGAAGGCGGGCATCTGCGACGTGCGGGTCTGGGCGTGGCCCGAGCGGATGCCGACGCGGATGGTGTGTTCGATCTCGTCAAGCGACCCGCCCCACAGCCAGACGTCGTCGCGCAGGTTGGGATAGCCCTTGGCCCCGCCGCCGCCCGCGCCGTGGCAGGTGGCGCAGTTGTCGCCGAAGACCGAGGCCCCGACGGCCATCGCATGGGCCTGCAGCTCCGGGTCGGCCTCGATCTGTTGCAGACTGGCGGTCTGCAACTCCACCTCATTGGCCCCGCGTTGGGCCTGCAAGGCCCGCAGCTCCTGGGCCACATTGGCGCGGTCGGACTGTTTCAGCACGCCCGGCGTATAGCCGTTGATGCCCGGCCAGGCCGGCATCAGCACCCAATAGCCGATCGAGAAGGCGATGCTGGCGTAGAAGACCCACAGCCACCAGCGCGGCAGCGGGTTGTCCAGTTCCTTGATGCCGTCCCACTCATGCCCGGTCGTTTCGACGCCGGAGTGGTCGTCGCGTTCACGCTCAGACGTGTTCGTCATGGTCATCCTCGAGGGGGAGTTGCGACATCCGGCGGAAGGTCTCGCGACGCGACGGCCACAGGGCGTAGGTCAGCCCCGCGAAGAAGATGGCGCCGAAATAAAGAGTGCCGGCCTGTTGGGCGAAACGGGCCACGGTTTCATAGTCCAGACCGGTCACCGCAGGTTCTCCGGGCTTTCGGCCTGATAGGTGCGGAAGTCGACCATCGTGCCCAGCACCTGCAGATAGGCGATCAGGGCGTCCAGCTTGGTCAGTCGGGTCGGATCGCCGTCGAAGTCGCCCTGATTGACGCGCGCGTCATAGCGACGGCGCAGGTCCGACGTCTGGCTGGCGTAGGGATCGACCTGGGCCAGCAGATCGGCTTCGGCGTTGGCGATCTGGTCGTTCGTATAGGGAACGCCGACGGCGCGCATGGCTTGCAGCTTGGCCCGAATGGCGTGCCGGTCCAGATCCTGCTCCGCCAGGAAGCGATACGGCGGCATGTTGGATTCCGGCACGACGGCGCGCGGATTGATCAGGTGATCGCGGTGCCAGTCGTTGGAGTATTTGCCGCCGACGCGGGCCAGGTCCGGCCCGGTGCGCTTGGACCCCCATTGGAACGGGTGGTCGTACATGCTCTCGGCCGCCAGGCTGTAGTGGCCGTAGCGTTCGACCTCGTCGCGCAGCGGACGGATCATCTGCGAGTGGCAGTTGTAGCAGCCCTCGGAGATGTAGATGTCGCGCCCGGCCAGCTCCAGCGGCGTGTAGGGACGCACGCCCTCCACCTCTTCGATGGTGCTCTCGACCCAGAACAGGGGCGCGATCTCGATCAGGCCGCCGATCGACACAGTGACGACGATGCCGATGATCAGCCAAAGCGAGTGGCGTTCAAACTTCTCATGCTTCTTCCACATGGGTGCGATCCTCACTCGGCCGGCTGAAGCTGGGGCGGGATCGTCGACGACGGCACGCTCGCGTCAGCGCGAGACGGCATCCGAACGGTGCGCCACAGGTTGTAGGACATGATCACCGTGCCGGTCAGGAACATCAGGCCGCCGATGGTGCGGATGACGTTCTCGACGTGTTTGGCGGCGACCGTTTCGATGAAGCTGTTGGCCAGGAAGCCGTCGGGCGTGTACTCGCGCCACATCAGGCCCTCCATGATGCCGGAGACCCACATCGCGGTGATGTAGAGCAGGATGCCGGTGGTCGCGATCCAGAAATGCCACTCGACCAGGGCGTTGGAATACAGCCGGTCCTTCTTCCACAACCAGGGCACCAGGCAGTAGACGGCGCCGAAGCTGATGAAGCCGACCCAGCCCAGGGCGCCGGAGTGCACGTGGCCGACGGTCCAGTCGGTGTAGTGCGACAGGGCGTTGACCGTCCGAATGGACATCAGCGGTCCCTCGAAGGTCGACATGCCGTAGAAGGCGATGGCCACGACCATCATGCGGACGACGGGGTCGGTGCGCAGCTTGTCCCAGGCGCCCGACAGCGTCATCAGCCCGTTGATCATGCCGCCCCACGACGGCATCCACAGCATGATCGAGAACGTCATGCCCAGGGTCTGCGCCCACTGCGGCAGGGCCGTGAAATGCAGGTGGTGCGGACCCGCCCAGATGTAGATGAAGATCAGCGACCAGAAGTGGACGATCGACAGGCGGTAGGAATAGACCGGCCGCTCCACGCGCTTGGGCACGAAATAGTACATCATCCCCAGGAAGCCGGCGGTCAGGAAGAAGCCGACGGCGTTGTGGCCGTACCACCATTGGGTCAGAGCGTCCTGGACGCCCGCGAAGGCGGAATAGCTGCGCGCTTCCAGCAAGCCCACCGGGACGGCGGCGTTGTTCACCAGGTGCAGCACCGCGATGGTGATGATGAAGGCCAGATAGAACCAGTTGGCGACGTAGATGTGCGGCTCGCGGCGCTTCCACAGCGTGCCCAGGAAGACCAGCAGATAGGCGACCCAGACGATGGTCAGCCACAGGTCCACATACCATTCCGGTTCGGCGTACTCCCGCGACTGGGTGATGCCGGCGACATAGCCGGTCGCCGCCAGGACGATGAACGCCTGGTAGCCCCAGAAGACGAACCAGGGCCAGACCCCGCCAGCCAGCCGCGCCTTGGTCGTGCGCTGCACCACCCAGAAGGAGGTGCAGATCAGGGCGTTGCCGCCGAAGGCGAAGACGACGCCCGAGGTGTGCAGAGGCCGAAGTCGGCCGAAGTTCAACCAACCCGCCTCGGGGAAGTAGAGCTGGTTCGGCCACGACAATTGGGCCGCGATGAACACCCCGACCGCCATGCCGATCACGCCCCAGAACATGGTCGCGATCACCCCGGCGCGAATGACGCCGTCGGCGTATTTCGACTGATCAGACCGGAAGGCGTCGTTCGACACGCCGATGGTCATGGCCGACAGGGCCAGCACGGCCAGGGCGGTCATGATGTAGCCGTGGAACCGGAAGGCCGGATCGTCGGTGAAGGCCGTGCCGAGCAAGGCCAATACGGCTATGCCCGCGACGGTCAGGAACAGGGCGACGACATCGGTCGGCGTCTTGTCCTCTATGGCGGCGGTGGTCTGCATCTGTCGTGCGATCCCCTCGAAAGCGATTGAAACCGCCATTGCCCGACTCGCGCCCGCCGCTCTTTGACCTGGCGCAATGCCGCCGTCGAAGGCGTCGTGCAGAGGTGTCCGCCATTAGGAGGACCGCATGGATTCGCTGACCGTTCAGGAACGTCGACTCGTCGCCGGCGCGGTGGCGGTGTTGGGGCTGACCTTGTCCGTGTGCGGCGCCGTCGCGACCCAGATCGCGGTCGAACACATGGCGCGCGACGCCGCGATCTGCGGCCCGCTGAACGGACATTGCGGTTGGTGCTATGGCGCGGCCGGACTGATCATCGCCGCCGTGGCCGCGTTCGGCTTGGCGGCGCGGCTCGGCTGGTCGAAAGCTCGGGCGGCGGCGCGCGCCGCCTGACCGTTCAGGCCCGGATCGTTCAGGCGCAGAGCGTCTCCAGACACTCGCGGCGCAGCAGACGGATATGGCGGCTTGACCGGGCCTCGATCAGGCCGCGTTCCTGCATCTGCGACAGGGTCCGCGACACCGTGTGGATGGTCATGCCCAGATAGTCGGCGATGTCCTGACGGGTCATGGGCAGGTCGAAGGCCTCGTCATCGCCGATCCGCGCCGCGAACTCGACCAGGAAGGCCGCGACGCGCTCGGCGGCGCTGAGGCGGGCCAGGATCATGGCGTGGTCTTCGCTGCGCCGGAACGCCTGGATCGAGACGCGCCACAGGGCCTGGGCCAGGCCCGCCTCGCGGGCGGCGCGGGCCGACAGCTCCTTGCGCTCCACGGCCGCGGCCTCGACCGGAGTCAGGGCCTCGGCGGTCACGGCGTGTTCGACGCCCGCCTCCAGCCCCAGGAAATCGCCCGGCAGATGGAAGCCCGAGACCTGGCGACGACCGTCGCTCAGAATGCGATAGCTGATCACCGCCCCCGAAACGATGCGATACACCAACCGGGCCGCGTCCCCCTGGCGGAACAGGCAGTCGCCGGGCTGGAAGGGGGAACGGGGCGCCGCAGCCGCGCCGACAAAGGCCGTGCGAAGCGCCTGCTCGTCCACCGTGACCGCGGTCTCGAAGACGGGCGTGAAGTCGTCGGCTTGACGTTGGGCCTGCATCGCGAAATCCCCTGTGGCGATGCGGGAGGCATAGTCTCCGTCCGCGGACACGCCATTCAGGAGGCGCCCCTAAGGGAAAATACGGAGGCGGCGGGAACGGCCCCCAAAGACACCCGCTCCCGCCGCCCTGCCTCAGGTCAGAATTTGCGACCAATCCCGACCGAGACGACCCAGGGGTCCAGATCGACGCTGCTCTTCAACGCGCCGGCGTTGATGTTCGCATCGGTGTTGAACCAGACTTTCTTGACGTCGAAATTCAGGCTCCACGGCCCGTGCAGGCCGACGTCGGCGCCCGCTTGCAGCGCCCAGCCGACGCCGTTGTCCAGATCGACCTTGAACCCGTTCTTGTCCTCGCCGCTGTAGAACAGCATGGCGTTGACCCCGGCGCCGACGTAGGGGCTGAAATTGCCCTCAGTGAGCGGGCGATACTGCACCGTCACCACCGGCGGCAGGACCCAGGTCTCGTGCACGGCCACGTCGGTGGCGCCGCCCTGAGCGCGAATCTCATGCTGGGTCGTGCCCAGGATGGCTTCGACCGCGATGTGGTCGGTGAAGAAATAGGTGAAGCCCAGCGTCGGCTTCAGATCGTCGGACACATCGACCTTCAGGCCGGTGGCCGCGCCGGCCGAGGTCAGGATGGCGTCTTCCGTGGTCGGCGCCACATCGGTGATCCGGCCCGTGACGATCCAGTCGCCGGCGCGCGGCGGCTGCCAGCTCGTGGTCTGGGCCTGGGCGGCGCCCGCCAACATGACGGTCGCGGCGGTGATCAGAAGCGCGGTCTTGGCTTTCATCGTAGTCATCCCCGACGACGAAAACGCCCCATGCGCCGCGTCGTCGAGGGGGGTGTGCGCCGCCTCCGCGCGGCCCGCATTGCTCTACCTCAAAAGCGGCGCGGCGGTCAGATGACCTTGGCGTGCCGCCCTTCCGAGGCCTGCAACAGCGGATCGAACACGGCGGCCACGGCGCGCACGAACGGCGCGCCGCGCGGGGTCATGCGCACGCTTGATCCCGCCAGTTCGATCAGGCCGTCGGCCGCGAACCGGTCCAGGGCGGGACGGACCACGGCGACATCTCCGGCCGCTCGTCCATGGCGTTCGGCGACCGCATCGACGTCGACGACGAAGTCGCACATCAGCCGTTCGATCAACTCGGCCACGAACAGGTCGCGCGGCGTCAGGGCGACGCCGCGCACGACGGGCAGCCGTCCCTGGGCCACGGCGGCGCGCCAGTCGCGCTCGACCGTCGCATTCTGCGCATACAGCCCCGGCGCCCGCGAGATCGACGACGCGCCCAGGCCGATCAGCACCTCGGCCGTGTCGGTGGTGTAGCCCTGGAAATTGCGGCGCAGACGCCCGGCCTGGTCGGCGGCGGCCATGTCGTCGTGCGGCAGGGCGAAATGGTCCAGGCCGATGGGACGCCAGCCCTTGTCCACCAGTCGGTCATGCGCGGCCCGGCTCATGGCGAACCGCGCCAGCGGCCCGCCCAGGGCGGCCTCGTCGATCAGCTTCTGATGCGGCTTCATCCACGGCACATGGGCGTAGCCGAACAGGGCCAGCCGTTCCGGCCGCAGGGTGGTGACCCGGTCCAGCGTCGCCAGCACCTCGTCCACGCCCTGGTGCGGAAGGCCGTACATCAGGTCCAGGTTCAGCGAGAAGACGCCGACCGCGCGCAACGCCTCGGCCGCCGCCTCGATGGTCTCGAACCGCTCGGGCCGGTTCACGGCGGCCTGAACGACCGGCGACAGGTCCTGCACCCCCAGGCTGGCCCGCGTCAGGCCCAGCGACCCGGCCATGTCGATCCATTCCGGGGTCAGCACCTCGGGGTCCAGTTCGGCCGCGAACTCGGTCAGGCCCGACAGGTCAAAGCGTTGCGACAGACCGTCGATCAGGGTGCGCAGCACCTCGGGCGGCAACATATTGGGCGTGCCTCCGCCCAGGTGCAGGGCGGCGATGCGCGGCCGCTCGCCCGCCGCCGCGATCGCCAGATCGGCCTCCCGCAGCACCAGATCGACATAGGAGACCATGGGGTCGACCCGGTTCATCGCCCGGGTGTTGCAGCCGCAATACCAGCACAGCCGCTTGCAGAAGGGGATGTGCACATACAACGACGCCGGGCGGCTCCAGTCCGCGGCGGCCAGGCTTCGCGTCCAATCGGTCTCGCCCACGGCCGGCGTGAATTGAGCCGCCGTGGGATAGCTGGTGTAGCGCGGCACATTGGCGTCGTAGCGGACGATCAGGTCCGCCAGGTCGGGCCACAGGCCGCCTTCGGGATCAGGCGTCGTCATCGCCGCCCGCCTGCGAGAGCGAAGCTCCCGCGTCATCGTCGTCGAACCGACGAAACTCGTGCCACAGGCCGTTCAGAATGCCGAAGGCGACGGCCAGGCCCAGGCCCAGTATCCAGGCGAAATACCACATGGGTCAGTCTCCGCGTCGCGTCAGTACAGGTCGGGATTGGTGCGCAGCGCCGCCGTCGTCGAACGGCCCCATAGCACCCGATAGACCCAGGCCGTGTAGATCAGGATCAAAGGCAGGAAGATCGCCGTCACAATCAGCATGACGAACAGGGTCAGATGGCTGGACGAGGCGTTCCAGACCGTCAGGCTGGACTGGGCGTCGATCGAGCTGGGCAGGATGAAGGGGAACATCGACAGGCCGACGGTCGCGATGATCCCCAGCGCCGACGCCGACGAGCCGCCGAAGGCCAGAGGCTCGCTGCGCCGCCACAGGCCCAGCAAGGCCGCCGCCGCGCCCAGGAAGCCCAGAGCCGGGGCCAGCATCATCCAGGGATAGCGGCCGTAGTTGTCCAGCCAGGCGCCCGGCGCGGCCTGAACCGCGGTGCGCAGCGGATTGGAGAAGCCGTTGACGTCCAGCGCGCCGGTGATGCGGAAACCCAGGTCGCCGAAAGCCGCGGCCAGACCGCCCGCCGCGAACAGCGCCAGGCTGAGCAAGGCCGCGACCGTGCCGATGGCCCGCGCCCGATCCGCGACCGGCCCGCGCTCAGCCTTCAGGCCCAGCCAGGCGGCGCCGTGCAACACCAGCATCGACACCGACAACAGGCCGCACAGCAGGCTGAAGGGCGTGAACAGGCCCAGCAGCGTTCCCTCATAGAAGGCCCTGAGGTCGCTATCCAATCGGAAGGGCACGCCGATCAGGACGTTGCCGACTGCCACGCCGAACACCAGGGCGGGCACGAAGCCGCTGATGAACAGGCACCCATCCCAGAAACGCCGCCAGGCCGCCTGGGGCCGTTTAGACCGGTATTTGAACGCCACCGGCCGCAGGATCAGCGCCGACAGCACCAGATACATGGCCAGATAGAAGCCCGAGAAGCTGACCGCATAGACGAAGGGCCAGGCGGCGAAGATCGCGCCGCCGCCGAGCACGAACCAGACCTGATTGCCTTCCCAGGTGGCGCCGACGGTGTTGATCACCATGCGCCGTTCCTCGTCGGTCTTGGCGACGAAGGGCAAAAGGGCGCCGACGCCCAGGTCGAAGCCGTCGGTCAGGGCGAAGCCGATCAGCAGCACGCCCATCAAGGCCCACCAGATCAGGCGAAGGGTGGCGAAATCGAGAGGCAGTTCCATCTTCGATGTCCTTGATCTGATCGGTCAGACGACGGCCGACGCGTCGGCGTCAGGCGACGAAGCGGCATCGTCGTGCCCGGCGAATGGTCCCTTCTTGATCGCGCGCAGGATCAGCCCGACCTCGACCACCGCCAGGGCGCCGTAGAGCAGGGTGAAGCCGATGATCGTCGTCCACAGTTGGGCCACGGTCAGGCTGGAGGCGCCCAGGAAGGTCGGCAGCACCCCGTCCACCGCCCAGGGCTGGCGGCCATACTCGGCGACGATCCAGCCCAGCTCGATGGCGATCCACGGCAGGGGCAAAGACAACACCGCCGCCCACAGGAACCAGCGCGTCTCATGCTTCCTGAGGGTGCACAGCACGAAGGCGGTGGCGAACAGGGCGATCATGTAAAGGCCGATCCCCGCCATGAACCGGAAGGCCCAGAACAGCACCGGCACATTCGGCACCGTGTTCCAGGCCGCCATGCGAATCTGATCCGGCGTGGCCGTGCGCGGGTCCTCGACGTAACGCCGCAGCAGCAGGCCGTAGCCCAGGTCGTTGCGATGCCGTTCAAACACGGCGCGACTGCCGATGTCGCGCGGATTGTCCTTGATCCGCTCCAGGGCGTCATAGGCGACGACGCCGGATTCGATGCGGTCCTCGGCCACCGCCACCAGCTCCAATATGCCCGACACCTCGCCGTTCAGACTGCGGGTGGCGATCAGGCCCAGGACGTAGGGGACCTTGATCTCATAGTGGGTGTGGCGGTCTTCCAGATTGGGGAAGCCGATGACGGTCAGGCCAGCCGGCGCTGGTTCGGTGCGCCACATGGCCTCGATGGCCGCCAGTTTCATTTTCTGGTTGTCGGTCAGGGCGTAGCCGCTCTCGTCGCCCAGCACGACGACCGACAGGGATGAGGCCAGGCCGAAGGCCGCCGCCACCGTCATCGACCGTTTCGCGAACCCCCGGTGCTTGCCCTTCAGCAGATAGAAGGCCGAGACCCCCAGCACGAACACCGAGGCGCAGACATAACCGGCCGACACCGTGTGCACGAATTTGGCCTGGGCCACCGGATTGAACAGCACGGCCATGAAGTCCACGACCTCCATGCGCATGGTGTCGGGATTGAAGGCCGCCCCGACCGGATTCTGCATCCAGCCGTTGGCGATCAGGATCCACAAGGCCGACAGATTGGTGCCCAGCGCCACCAGGAAGGTCACCAGCAGGTGGACCTGCGGCTTCAGCTTGTCCCAGCCGAAGAACATCAAGCCGACGAAGGTCGCCTCCAGGAAGAAGGCCATCAACCCCTCGATCGCCAGGGGGGCGCCGAAGATGTCGCCGACGTAGTGGCTGTAATAGCTCCAGTTCATGCCGAACTGGAATTCCATGGTCAGACCGGTCGCCACGCCCAGCGCGAAATTGATCCCGAACAGCACGCCCCAGAACCGCGTGATCGTCTTCCAGATCGGCCGCCGGGTCATCACATAGATCGACTCCATGATGACCAGCAGGAACGACAGTCCCAGCGTCAGCGGCACGAACAGGAAGTGGTAGAGCGCCGTCAGCGCGAATTGCAGGCGCGACAGGTCGACGACCGCGAGGTCGATCATGGCTTAGGCTCCTGAGCCGGCTCCGGCGACCGACGTCGGCCCCGCGATTAGGCGCTTCAAACAACAGACGCCTTGATTTCGATCAAGGCTGTAGGGCGCGCAATGGGTGTTTAGAGTGCGACCTATGACCGCCCTCCCCTCGCCCGCCTTCGATCCGAAGCCCTGGCTGCGCGCCTCCGGGCGGACGGCCGCGCGCGACGGGCGGCTGGCCGCCGTATTGGTGGCGTTGGACGTGGTTCCGGCGGCGGCCTTCGCCCTGGGGCTGACGATGACGCTGGCCGCCTATCCGCGCGGTCTGGCGGCCCTGGCGCCGGGTCTGGCGCTGATGATCGCCGCCGTGGTCCTGCGCGGCCTTTTGGCGCACGGGGCCATGGTCATGGGCGGACGGGCGGCGCGAGCGGTGAAGACCCAGGTGCGTGATCGCGTGCTGGCGGGCCTGTTCGCCGGACGATCCGCCCCCCTGTCGGCGGCCAGCGAAGGGGTCGAGGCCCTGGACGGCCACTATTCGCGGTTCGAGCCGGTGCGGCTGGCGGCGACGACGGCGCCTCTGCTGTTGATCGGCTTGGCGGCGTTCGCCAGCCCGTTCGCGGCGGCCATCCTGCTGTTCACCCTGATCCCCTTCGCCCTGGGCATGATGCTGGCGGGCACGGCGGCCGCGAGCGAGAGCCGACGCCAGTTCGCGGCCCTGTCCGCCCTGTCCGGCCTGTTCCTGGACCGGGTGCGCGCCCTGCCTGCCGTCATCGCCTTCCAGGCCCAGGCGCGCACGGCCGAAGAGGTGGCGCGCGGTTCCGACGAACTGCAACGACGGACGGCGCGGGTGCTGCGTGTCGCCTTTCTGTCGTCGGCGGTGCTGGAGTTCTTCTCGGCCCTGTCGGTGGCCCTGGTGGCGGTCTATTGCGGCTTCAACCTGCTGCGTCTGTTGCCCTTTCCGGCGCCCGAGACGCTGGACCTGGGGCGCGCTTTCTTCGTCCTGGCCCTGGCGCCCGAGGTCTATGCGCCGATGCGCCGTCTGGCCGCCGCCTATCATGACCGCCAGGCCGCCGAGGCCGCGACCCCGACCCTGGCCGCCGCCTGCAGTGAACCGGCCGCGACCGCCGTTCCCGCCCTTCTGCTGACGCGCGAACCTTCGATCCAGTTCGAGGGGCTGGCGATCCGCTACGGCGAGGCCGCGCCGGTGCTGGAGGATTTCGATCTGGAGATCCGCCCCGGTCAGTTGATCGCCCTGACCGGTCCCAGCGGCGCGGGCAAGTCCAGTCTGTTGCACGCCCTGATCGGCCTGGCGCCGGTCACGCGCGGCCGCATCTTGATCGAAGGCCGGCCGCTGGACGAGATCGGCGGCCTGGCCGGGCGCGTCGCCTGGGCTGGGCAGGCGCCGATGGTCGTGCCGGGCGCGGTGCGCGACAACATCGCCCTGGCCCAACGCCACGCCACGACGGATCAGGTGACGGCGGCCGCCGTCGCCGCCGGCCTGAACGGCGATCTGGACCGGGTGCTGGACGAACGCGGCGGCGGCCTGTCGGGCGGCGAGCTGCGGCGGCTGGGCCTGGCCCGCGCCTTTCTGAAGGATTCCCCTATCCTGTTGCTGGATGAACCGACCGCCAATCTGGACCGCGAGGCCGAGGCGGCGATGATCGAGACGATCCGTCGCGCCGCCCAGGGCCGCACGACCCTGATCGCCACCCATTCGGCCGCCGTGGCCGCCGTGGCCGACCGCGTGGTGCGGCTGTGAACGTCCGCGACCTGATCCGGGCCGAGATCCGCCGGGAGGCGCCGCGCCTGCGTCTGGCGGCGGCCACGGGGGCGGTGGTGGCGGCCTCGGCCGTGGCCCTGTTGGGAGTGTCGGGCTGGTTCATCACCGGCGCCGCCCTGGCCGGGGCCGCCGGGGCGGCGGCGGTGTCGAGCTTCAACTTCCTGCTGCCCAGCGCGGCCATCCGTCTGTTTGCGGTTCTGCGGACGGGCGGGCGCTATGTCGAACGGGTCGCCGGTCACGAGGCGGCCCTGGCCGCCCTGGCGCGGTTGCGGCCCATCTTGTTCCGCGCCCTGGCCGACGGCCCGCCGCGGCGCGCCCTGGCCCTGTCGGCGGGCGAAGCTTCGGCCCGGCTGGTCGAGGACGTGGAGGCGGTCCAGACCCTGTTCATCCGCCGCTCGGCGGCCTGGGCGATGGGGGCAGGCGCGATCCTGTCGGCGGTCCTGGCGACGACGGCGCATCCCCTGGCCGGGACGGCGGTCCTGGCGGCCATGACGGCGACGGGGGTCGGGACCCTGTTCATGGCCCGGCGCTGGGCCGACCCGGCGGGCGCCCAGGTCCAGGTCGAGACCGGCCGCCTGAAGGCCGAGATCGCCGCGCTTCACGCCGCCGCGCCCGAGTTGAAGGCCTATGGGCTGGAGGTCTGGGCGCGCGACCGGGCGACGCATACGGCCCAGGGGCTGGACGACGCCCGCATGGCGCGGATCGTCGTCGAAGGCCGGATATCGGCCTGGCATGTCCTGTGCCTGGGGGTCGGCGCCGCCTCGGCCTTCGCCGCCGCCGCGATCGGCGGCGCGGAACAGCCGATGGCCGCCCTGGCCGCCCTGGTCGCCGTGACGGGGGTGGAAGCCGCCGGAGGCCTGGCCCAGGCCCTGCTCCAACGCGGAGCGGCCGAGGCGGCGATGGCGCGGTTGGACGATCTGACGGTTCCGGCGCCCGCGACCGGCGAGACGGCGAACGGGGCGACGATCCGCCTGATCCAGACAGACCTGACCCTGACGCCGCCCACCCGGTTGGCCATCGTCGGCCCGTCCGGCGTCGGCAAGACCTCCCTGATCGAACGGCTGATCGGCCTGCGCCCCGCCCTGGACGGCGAGGCCGAGGTCGGCGGCGTGGCATTGGGCGCCCTGGCCCAGCGCCAGGCCACGGCGCTGTTCGCCTATGCGGCCCAGGACGTGCGGCTGATCGACGGCTCCGTGCGCGACAATCTGCGGCTGGCCGATCCCCAGGCTGATGACGCGCGGCTGTGGGCGGCGCTGGAGGATGCAGGCCTGGGCGAGCGGGTGCGGGCCGCGCCCCAGGGCCTGGACCTGGCCGTCGGCGCGAACGGAATGCGGCTGTCCGGGGGTGAACGACGGCGGCTCGGCCTGGCCCGCGCCCTGTTGCGGGACGCGCCCTGGCTGGTGCTGGACGAACCGACGGAAGGCCTGGACGCGGCGACGGAGCGCGGGGTTCTGGATCGTCTCGAAGCCCGACTGAAGACGACCGGCCAGGGGCTGATCATGATCCCTCACCGCCCCGCGCCGCTGGCCCTGTGCGAACAGATCGTCATCGCCAGGGGCATGGACGCCGACGGCCGTCTGTCGCTGGCGGTCGAGACCCGGAAGGTCCCGGCCTAGGGTCCGTCAGGTCGCGGGCGGCCGCGAACCGGTGAACCGCATGTCCCGCCAGTCGCGCCAGGCGTCGTGCACCATCTGGCGCGGACGGTCGGCGCCGGTCTGGGCGATCTGTTCGGCCCAGACGTCGGACAGACGACGCACCGTCTCCGTGCCCCATCCCGGCGGCTGTTGGCGCGACCAGTTCTGGATCGAGACGGCGTTGAAGACCAACAGGAACAGGGTCGCGATGACAATGATGCGGCTGGTCCAGCGCCGGTCGCGGGCGCCCAGGCCGTCGTCATCCAGCGGCGGTCCCGGCGGAAAGGCGAACCGGCCCAGGGCCGCCAAGGGGTGGTCCGCCGCCGTCGGCGGTTCGGCGGTCGGCAGGTCGTGGGCGTCGGCTCCGGCGTTCCAGTCGCTGGGCGGATCAGCGACCAGCACCGGCGGAAACAGGCTGACCGGCGGCGGCGGAAAGGCCGTCGGAAACGGATCGACCGGCGGCCCGTGCGGGGGGTGGACGTCGTCGTCGTTCGGATCGTTCATGACCGCTCCAACGCCTCAGAACTGGAAATAGATGAAGGGGGCGACGCCGTCCGGCCGCGCCGCCTCGATCAGCAGGATCGCCAAACCGATCAGCACGCCCATGGTGATCGACGGGGCCGGTTTCAGCTTCAGCGTCAGGCTTTCCACCGCACGCGGCGGCAGCCAGTGCATCGCTAGGCCGCCGACGATCAGCGTCAGCAGGAAGGGCGTCAGCATCATGACCGGCCCGATCCGCCCCAATCCCTGCAACATGGCCATCGCCAGATCGAAGGTCTCGGCCCGGAACAGGATCCAGCCCAGGCAGACGATGTGGAAGGTGATCAACACCCCCAGGACCGTCGGCATGATCTTGCGGTCGCCCAGCGCCGCGCGCCCCAGCCGCTCGATCACCTGCACCGATCCGTGCAGCGCCCCCCACAGCACGAAGGTCCAGGCCGCCCCGTGCCACAGGCCGCCCAACAGCATGGTGATCATCACGTTCACGCAACTCGCCGCCAACCCCTTCTTGCCGCCCCCCAGCGGCACATAGAGGTAGTCGCGCAGCCAACTGGACAGGCTGATGTGCCAGCGCCGCCAGAAGCTCTGCATCGAACTGGCGCGATACGGCTGGTCGAAATTGCGCGGGAAGGAATAGCCCAAGAGGGCCGCGATCCCGATCGCCATGTCCGAATAGGCCGAGAAGTCGCAGTAGATCTGAACCGCATAGCCATAAACGGCCGCCGCGATGTCGATGGAACTGTAGGCCGACGGATCGAAGAACACCGGATCGACCAGCCGCGTCGCCAGCTCGGATGCGATGATGGTCTTCTTGAACAGGCCCCAGACGATCAGCAGCAGCCCGTGCGTCGCCATCTCGCGCGTCAGACGCGGAACCCGGTCGAACTGGGGCAACAGGTCCGACGCCCGTACGATGGGTCCCGCCACCAGATGCGGGAAGAAGCTCATCAACAGCATGACGTCGAGCAGGCTCTTGGCCGGCGGCGTCTTGCCGCGATGCACGTCGACGACATAGCTGATGCCCTGGAAGGTGAAGAAGCTGATCCCCACCGGCAGCACGATCTGCAACAGCGGCAGATCCCGCTCCCAGCCGAAGCGGGCCAGGAGGTCGCCCGCCTGTTCGACGAAGAAGCCGTAGTATTTGAAGAATCCCAGGATCAGCAGGTTCGCCGCCACGCCCAGGCCGACCAGCCAGGTCCGGCGCGCCTCGGGCCTTCGCGCGATCAGGGCCGCGACGCCCCAGTTCAGCACCGCCGACAGGATCAAAAGCCCGACGAACCGCCAGTCCCACTGGGCGTAGAAGAACCAGCTCGCCAACAGCAGGAACAGCTTGCGCCGCCCGTTCTCGCGATCCAGCGACCACGAGGTGAAATAGACGAACAGGAAGAAGACGCCGAAGGCGAGCGTGGGGAACAGCATCTAGCGGCCCTCCCCCTTCCAACGGTCATAGGCGGCCATCAGGTCGGCGGCCAGGATGCCGCCGATCCAATCTGATCCGGCCGAGGTGAAATGCACCCGGTCGCCGCGCATCAGCGGCTCGGGCGTGTTCGCCAGTCCATCCGAGGCGCAGTCGCCGCCCATTCGCCCATGCCAGTCCCAGTACGCCACACCCATGTCGGCCGCGACCCGCCGCTGCACGTTCCGCACCATCGCCAACGACGGCGGCGGCGCGCGGCGGCCGTCGGTGCTGCACGGCTGGGCGGCCGCGCTTCTCAGGGCGTCGGGCGCGCCCAGGATCATCAGGGCGGAGACCGGCGACAACCGTCGCAGCCGAGCGATCTGACGGCGCAACAGGGCCTCGTAGGCGGCGGGGTCCAGGTCGTTCTCGAACCCTTCGTTGGTCCCGAAGGCGATGACGATCAGCGACGGCGTCCACTCGCCCAGCTCGGCCGCCGCAACCGTCTCGTCCCGCGCCGCCAGGTCGCGCAGCGTCGCCCCGACCACGCCCAGATTGGACACGATCACCCCCGGTCCCTCGTTCTCGACAGACAGGTCATAGGCCAGGGCGTCGCGGCCTTCAGCCCTCAGCTCCAGCGATGACGACGGCGTCGGCAGGTGATGCCGGACGCAGGTCGGTCCCCGCGTCGGGCGCCGCAGGTTGAACGGAAACCATCCCGCCGCCGTGCGGACATGAAACCCCGCCGCGTGCGGTCCCCCGCGCCCGCACAGCCGCAAGACGGCGGGTTCCGCGCCCGGATCAAAGGTCAAGGTCAGCACCGGCGCGCGGCCATAGGCGGGCGGATTGACCCCGGTCAGGCCGACCCCGGCGCGCTGATAGTCGTCGCGCGCGGCCAGGGGCGCCGAGGTGTTGATCCAGCCCTTCGCCTCCACCCGCACCTGATAGGGGGCATAGCCGTCGTGAGGGATTCCGGCGGGCAGGACCCCGCGCCCGCCGTTGCCGAACCGCGCCTGCAAGACGGCCCGCACGGCGCCGGTGATGCGGTCCCCCGCCGTATGGCTGTCGCCGAGCTGAAGGATGTGCACCGGCGTCCGGCGCGCCCCGGTCTCGGTCTCGGCCAGGGCCTCGAACAGGGGCGCCAGGGCCTCGGCGCCGCACAGTCCGTCGGGACAGGTCGAGGCGCCGGGCGTCGGCAGGGCCTGGGGCTGATAGGGAATCTCCTGCGCCCAGACCGAGGAGCCGAAGGCCGCGCCGACCATCAGGGCCGTCGCCGACCACGCCGCGCGCCGCACCCGTTCAGCCCTGGGTCGCGGAAGAGGCGGTCTGGCCGATGCCCGCGTCGCGGCGCAGACGCTCGGCGACGGGCTTGCCGATCCGCAGATAGCCGGCCATCGACATGTGGACGCCGTCATTGGCCCGCATCAGCACCTTGCGGCCCGAGGCGTCGGGCAGATAGGGCGCATAGGCGCCGTCCGCGTCGGCGGTGATCCCCGTCGTCTCCAGATAGGGCACGCCCAGCGCCCGCATCCGCTCGGCCACCACCGCATTGATGACGCCCATCTTGTCGTCAAAGCTTTCGCGCTTCATGCGCGGCAGGCCGACCCAATAGACCGCCACGTCGCGGCTGCGCAGCAGGGTCACCAGATCGGTCACCCGTTTCGCATAGGCGGCCTTCCAGCCGTCCGAGCCGAACGGATGGATCACGCCGTCCAGGCTGATCCCTTGCGCGTCATTGGTGCCGAACAACAGGACCGCCACGTCCACCGGCTCGGCGTCCAACTGACCGCGGGTCTTGGCCTGGATGTCGACATAGTCGTAGCGCGACAGGCCGGTGGAGACCTCGCTGAACCGGGTCACGGTGACGCCCGGCTCGTCCTTCAAATCACGGTACAGGGCCGTCCACAGACCCTCGGCCATGGAATCGCCGAACACGCCGATGCGCAGCCGGCCCTGGGCCATGCGTTGGCGCAACGGGGTCACGGCCTGAACGACCGGCGCCGGGGCATAGGCGGCGGGCGGCGGCGGGGTCGGCTCAGACGGGGCCGAGGCGTTGGCGCCGCCGCCCAGCAACAGCGTCGGACGACGCAGCCAGGCGCGTCCGTCCGGCGTCGCCGCCAGGCCCAGGACCCCGCCGATCAGCAGGCCCGCCGTCAATGCGTTTATCGCCCGCACGCCCCTCGCGCCCCGAACGCCACTGATACTGAAGACGTCTTTTACCCTATCGGGCGAACGGCGCCACGCCTTGCCCGCATGGCGCGAAGAAGACGGTTAAGGCCCGGCGTCGCGCGGACGACTTGCCCCCCGCGCCCGCCCGGCCTAGGAACGGATGACGCCGCGATATTCATCAGACGGTGAAAAAGGGAGCGACATGCGCAAGATCTATCCCGACGCCAAGTCGGCGCTGGAGGGCCTGACCTTCGACGGCATGACGGTGATGTCCGGCGGTTTCGGCCTGTGCGGCATCCCCGAGAACCTGATCGCGGCGCTGCGGGACTCGGGCGCCAAGAACCTGACGGTCATCTCCAACAACGCGGGCGTCGACGGCTTCGGCCTGGGTCAGCTTCTAGAGACGCGCCAGATCGCCAAGATGATCTCGTCCTATGTCGGCGAGAACAAGGAGTTCGAGCGCCAATATCTGGCCGGCGAACTGCAACTGGAGTTCAACCCCCAGGGCACCCTGGCCGAGCGCATCCGCGCGGGCGGCGCGGGCATTCCGGCCTTTTTCACCGCCACCGGCGTCGGCACCCTGGTCGCCGAGGGCAAGGAAGTGCGGAATTTCGACGGCCGCGACTATGTGATGGAGACCGGCCTGGTCGCCGACCTGTCGATCATCAAGGCCTGGAAGGCCGACGAGCGCGGCAATCTGGTGTTCCGCAAGACGGCCCGCAATTTCAACCCGATGATGGCCACGGCCGGCAAGGCCTGCGTGGTCGAGGTCGAGGAGATCGTGCCGACGGGGTCGCTGGGCGCCGATCAGATCCACACCCCCGGCATCTATGTCGACCGCATCATCAAGGGCGCGTTCGAGAAACGCATCGAACAACGCACCGTCCGCAGCCGGGAGACCGCATAATGGCCCGCACCCGCGAACAACTGGCCGAGCGCGCCGCGAAAGAGCTGCAGGACGGCTTTTACGTCAACCTGGGCATCGGCATCCCGACCCTGGTGGCCAACTACATTCCCGACGGCATGGAGGTCACGCTCCAATCCGAAAACGGCATGCTGGGCATGGGACCGTTTCCCTATGACGACGAGGTCGATCCCGACCTGATCAACGCCGGCAAGCAGACGATCACCGAGATCCCGGAGTCGGCCTATTTCAGCAGCGCCGACAGCTTCGCCATGATCCGCGGCGGCCACATCAATCTGTCCATCCTGGGCGCCATGGAGGTGGCCCAGAACGGCGACATCGCCAACTGGATGATCCCCGGCAAACTGGTCAAGGGCATGGGCGGGGCCATGGATCTGGTCGCGGGCGTCAAGCGCGTGGTCGTGGTCATGGAGCACGCCAACAAGCACGGCCAGTCCAAGGTGCTGAAGGCCTGCACCCTGCCGCTGACCGGCACGGGCGTGGTCAGCCGCGTCATCACCGACCTGGCCACCTTCGACGTCAAACCGAACGGCGGCGGGCTGGAGCTGATCGAACTGGCCGAGGGCGTGACCCTGGACGAGGTCGCGGCCAAGACCGAGGCCGACTACGTCATTTCCGAAAATCTGAAGACGCTGGCATAGTGCCCTCAACCGGCTGATGAAAAGCCGGGCGATGGAGGGTTAGGCATGGCGGACGAAGCTTATCGCACGCCCGGCGGCGCGCCGGCGCCCGACCCTTCGCGCGTCGCCGAGCTGGCGGCCGGGCTGACGCCTTCATCGGATTTCGCGGCGGCCGAAGAGGCCCGTGCGGCCGAGGCCCTGTCCCGCCTGGTCGAGGCCGCCAAGGCGCGAGGCGAGGACTGCGCCGAGCTGTTGGCCGACATTCGCGGGCGGCTGTCGCGCCTGTCGCCCCAGGGCCTGGTTCCCCGGCGCGGGCTGGCGGGTCTGTTCGACGGGCGCGGCAAGCGGCTGAAGACCTTCCGCGCCGCCTTTAACGACGGCTGCGCCTCCCTGTCGGGCGCCCTGGCCGGCCTGGGCGAACGCGCCGAGACCGGCGCGCGCCGCACCGTCGATCTCGACAGCCTGGCCCACGATCTGCGCGCCGCCGTCTCGGCCCTGACGGAACAGATCGCAGCGGCGCGCGAACGTCTGGCGCGCGAAACCGCCGACGATGAGGCGATCCAGGCCTTGCGCGCCCGCGTCGAGGCGCTGGAGGCCCGGCTGGCGGCGACGGTGCGGGCGCTGCCCCTGGTGCGCGCGCTGCAAAACGCCGACGTCCGCACCCGTGACGCCCTGGCCGGCGCGCCCAAGGCCATCGAAGCCTGGCAGGCCGACTGGAAGACCCATCTGGGTCTCGACGGCAAACGCCCGCGCAGGGTGCGCCCCGCGCCCGAGGCCCTGGCGCCCGCCCATGACAAGGTCGCGGCGGCCCTGGCCCGCATCGAGACCGAACAGGCGGCGACGGCCCAGCGCCGTCAGGAGATTTTGCGCCGCCTGAGCTAGGCGCGGCTCACTGCGGCTGCGCGGGCCTGGCCGGCGGCGGACGGCGGGCATGGGTGCGCAATTCATAGGCGTGACCCAGCGACAGGATGCGGGCGTCGTCCCACTTGCCGCCGATGAAGCTGAGACCCACGGGCATGCCCCGGTCGAAACCCATCGGCACCGTCAGGTGCGGATAGCCGGCCACGGCCGCCAGGCGGCTGGCCGAGCCTTGGCCGTCATCGTCGTCGTCGCGGTCGTTGGTCCAGGCGCGGCTGGTGGTCGGCGCGATCAGGGCGACCACCCGATGCTCGCGCATCAGCCGGTCGATGCCTTCCGGCCCGGCCAGGCGGAGCGAGTCGGCACGGGCCTGGATGTAGGCGGGATCGTCCAGGCCCTGGGTCGCCTCGGCGGCGATGAACCGCTCTTGGCCGAACAGCACGGTCTCGCGCGGTTCGCCGTCATTGAAGGCGATCAGGTCGGCCAGGGTCCGATACGGGACCTGCGTCGGGTCGGTGGAGGCCAGATAGGCGGCCATGTCGGCCTTCAGCTCGGTCATCAGCACCTGGATCTCGCCGCGTCCGATGGCCTGCATGTCCGGCCCGTCGGTGATCTCGACCAGCACGGCGCCCGCGTCGCGCAGGGCTTGCAGGTTCTGCTCGAACACCGCCTGGGCCTCGTCCGAATAGCCGTTCAGGAAACGCATCACGCCGATGCGCGCCCCCGACAGGCTGTTCGCGTCCAGGGCGGCGCGATAATCGACCTTGCGCGCGTCGGCCTCGACCGTGGCCGGGTCGGCGGGGTCCGAACCGGCGATGGCGCTCAGGATCATGGCCGCATCCTCGACCGTGGTCGTCATCGGCCCGGCGGTGTCCTGACTGTGGCTGATCGGCACGATGTGGGTGCGCGACACCAGGCCCACGGTCGGCTTGAAACCGACCACGCCGTTGACCGAGGCCGGGCAGACGATGGAGCCGTCCGTCTCGGTCCCGATCGCCGCCGGGACCAGGCCGATCGCCACCGCCACCGCGCTGCCCGAGGACGAACCGCAGGCCGTGCGCGCCGGATCATAGGGGTTGGCCGTCAGCCCGCCCACGGCGCTCCAGCCGCTGATGGAATTGGTCGAGCGGATATTGGCCCACTCCGACAGATTGGCCTTGCCGACGATCACGGCGCCGGCGTCGCGCAACCGGGCGACCAGGGGTGCGTCGCGGCCGGGTGCGTTGTTCGCCAGGGCCAGAGACCCCGCCGTGGTCGCCATGTCGCGGGTCTCGATATTGTCTTTCAACAGCAGGGGCACGCCGTGCAGCGGCCCGCGGAAACGCCCGGCGCGCGCCTCGGCGGCCGACTCTTTCGCCGCTTCTTCGAGCGTGTCGTTCAGGGCTAGGACGCCGTTCCCGCCTGGAAAGGCCTCGCCCTGCGAAGACGCGATCAGCAGTTGCGACAAGCCGACGGCCTCGACCGCCTCGCGCGGCGGCTGGGGCGACCGCAGCCCGTCGGCGATGCCCGCGACGGTCAGCGGAACATAGCGATAGCCTGCCGGTCCCGCACCCTCTTCCGGGAGGGTCCAACTGCCGTCGCCGTTGGACGTGGCGCAGCCCGCCAGCGTCAGCGCCGCCAGCGCCGCCCCGATCAATCCCGCGCGGCGGGCGCCCGTGTGCCGATGGTGCGGTCCAGGAAGTCCAGATAGGTCCGCCATTGCTGAAGCTTCCTCTGATTGCCCTGAATCCCGTGGCGCTGGCCTGGGTAGAGCATCAGTTCGAACGGCTTGCCCTGCAATTGCAAGCCGTCCATCACCCGCAGCGTATTGTCCAACAGCACATTGTCGTCGGCCATGCCGTGCATCAGCAGCATTCGGCCCGTCAGGTTCGCCAGACGCGGCACGGCGTCGGCCTGGGCATAGCCCTCGGGATTGTCCTGGGGCGTCGACATATACCGTTCGGTGTAGTGGGTGTCGTAGAGGCTCCATTCGGTCGGCGGCGCCCCCACGGCTGCGGCGGCCAGACCCATATCAGGCTCGGTGATCGCCCGCAGCGACAGGAAACCGCCATAGCTCCAGCCCATCATGGCGATATGATCGCCATCAACATAAGGCAGCGTTCTCAACCAATTGATGGCGGCTTGTTGATCTTCCAGTTCAGGAACACCCATGCGGCGATAGATGGAATTCTTGAACGCCCGCGACCGGTCGCCCTCGCCCCGGTTGTCCAGTTTGAAAACGATGTATCCGGCCTCAGTCAACAGTTGACTGCTCAACGGCTGCCAGTTGCGCAACACCTTGGCCCCGACACTGGGACCGCCATAGACCTCCATCACCACCGGATAACGTCTCGACGGATCGAAGCCCGGCGGGGTCTGCATACGCCAGCTCAAGGTCTCGCCCGCGTTCTGCAACGTGCCGAACTCCGGCGTGCGCTGGCGCGAGCGGAACGGCCAATAGGGATGGTTTTCGTCCAGCCGGTTCTCTTCGATCCAGCGGATGCGGGTTCCGTCCGCGCGATACAGGGCCGACTGCGGCGGAGTCCGCGGATCGGAATAGTTGCCGACGAAGGCCGTGCCGGTGCGGTTGACCGAGGCCGACCACCAGCCGCCGCCAGGCGTGACCGCCACCGGCGCCGCGCCGTCCAGGGTGGTGCGGAACAACTGCTGCTCGTACGGCAGTTCGCGTCCGTTGCGCATCGAGGCGGTGAAGAAGACCTCGCCCGTCTCTTCGTTGATCCCGTCCAGTTCCTTGACCGGCCACGGCCCGCGCGTGATCTGGCGCACCCGTCGCCCGTCGGCCTCATAGAGGTACAGATGCCGCCAGCCGTCGTCCTCGTTCGACCAGATGAAGCGGCCGTCGCGCAGGGCGCGGAAGTCGCTCGACAGATCCACCCAGGCCTGGCCGGTCTGGGTCAGGATGACGCGTGAGGCGCCGGTCGCCGGATCGACCGACAACAGGTCCAACGTCTTCTGATCCCGGGACTGGCGCTGGACATAGAGGGTTCGTCCGTCGCGCGACCAATCCACCCGCGCCAGATAGATGTCCGGGTTCGCCCCCAGGTCGACCTTGATCCGCCGCCCCGAGGCGACGTCGAACACATACAGATCGACCAGGGCGTTCGGCCGCCCGGCGCGCGGATAGCGCTGCATGACCGTGACCGCGCCGCCGCCCGAGATGTCCAGGCGCGGAATGACATCCACCGGGCTTTCGTCGGTGCGCTGAACGGCGATGAAACGCTCGTCGGGACTCCACCAATAGCCGTGGTCGCGGTCCATCTCTTCGGCGGCGACGAATTCGGCCAGGCCCCAGGTGATCAGGCCCTCGCCGTCGTCGGTCACGGCGCGCTCGCGGCCCGTGGCCAGGTCATACAGCATCAGATCCTGGTCGCGGACCCACGAGACATAGGTCCCCAGCGGCGAAACACGGGCGTCCACCTCGTCCGCCTGGGTCTCGGTCAGGCGCCGCACCGAGCCGTCGGCGCGCGAGGCCAGGAAGACGTCGCCTTCCAGCGGCGCCAGGATGTAGCGGCCCTGCTGGTCCCATGAATATTCGACCACGCCGCGCTGGCTGATCCGCATCCGCTCACGCCGGGCCTTCTCGGCCTCGGACAGTTCGCCCGCGTCGGGGACCAGGGCGCGGGCGTCGATCAGCTTGAACGGCTGCCCCTCTCCGGTCGGCGCGGCCCACAGGTCCAGCACGCTGACGTCGTCGGCCCGCGCCCGCAGGAAGGCGACCAGTTCGCCGTCCGGCGACAGGCTGACGCCCTGGGCCACCGGCCCGTTCAAACTGGGGTCCGAAAAGACACGCTCAGGCGTCAGGACGGCGGGATCGGGGGACGAGTTCGTGGACTGGGCCAGAGCGGAACCGGCGATCAACGAAGCGGCCGTGGCGAGAAGAATGGTGCGCATGGCATGAACCCTAGAGGGCCGTTTCCGTCACGTCACTTGAGAAGTCGGATGACGGTGATCTTCCGGCGACAAAGCGACGCCCTTCCGTCGGGCGGTCTTGGCGCCTATTACAGCCGCGATGACCGACGCCCCCCTCGCCGCCCAAGCTCCTGGCGCGCCTCCCAAGGCCAGCGCCTTTCACGAATTGAACGTTCTGTGGGTTCGTCACTGGACGGACCAGTTGTTCAGCTTCGCCATCGAGCGGCCCGAGGATTTCCGTTTCCGTTCGGGCGAGTTCGTGATGATCGGCCTGCCGGGCGAGGACGGCGGCAAGCCGGTCCTGCGCGCCTATTCCATCGCCAGCCCGGCCTGGGACGAACAGCTTGAATTCTTCTCCATCAAGGTCGCCGACGGTCCCCTGACCAGCCGGTTGCAGAAGATCCAGCCCGGCGACCGCGTGCTGATGGGCAAGAAGCCGACCGGCACCCTGGTTCTGGACGCCCTGACCGGCGGCGAGCGGCTGTGGCTGATCGGCACGGGCACGGGTTTGGCGCCCTGGCTCAGCGTCGCGCGCGACCCGGACACCTATTCCCGCTTCGGCCAGGTGATCGTCTGCCACACGGTGCGCAACGTCGCCGACCTGGCCTATCGCGACTTCTTCACCTCGGGCATCCACGACGATCCCCTGGTCGGCGACGAGGCCAAGGCCCAGTTGATCTATTATCCGACCGTGACGCGCGAAAAATTCGAGACGCCCGGCCGGATCACCGACCGCATCAAGTCGGGGGACCTGTTCGCCGACCTGGGCCTGCCGATCGGCTTTTCGCCGAACAGCGACCGGGTCATGCTGTGCGGCTCCATGGCCATGATCAAGGAGACCGGAGAACTGCTGGAGACCTATGGCCTGAAGGAAGGCTCGAACGCCGAGCCGGGCGACTATGTGCTGGAGCGCGCCTTTGTCGGATGAGCTGAAGATCGACGCCCGCACGGCGCCCGAGACCTGCGAGACCATGATCCAGGTGCGTCAGGGCGTCGACGCCCTGGACCGCGCCCTGGTGACCCTGCTGGCCGAGCGCCAGCGCTATATGGACGCCGCCGCCCGCATCAAGCCCAGCCGCGACGTGGTGCATGACGACGCCCGCATCGAGGACGTGGTGGCCAAGGTGCTGGCCGCCGCCGAACCCGCCGGCCTGTCGCCCGCCATCGCCGAGCCGGTCTGGCGCACCCTGATCGACCGCTGCATCGCCCACGAACTGGCGACCTGGGATCGGACGCGGGCTTAGGGTTTGCGGCTCCGGCCAGGTTTGGCCGCCTCGCCCTTGGCCTTCTTGGCGATCTCTTTCAGCTTGCGGCCCTGCATGGCCGACAAGGCCTGACCGGGCGCGCCCTTTTCGGGATCGGCGAAGGCGCGGCCGTGGGTCTTCACCCGTTCAGCGACCGAATCGAGGAACTCGCCCTCCCATTCGGATAGGGCGACGCCGGCCTTCTCGGCCGCGCGTTTGGCGCGTTTCAGGGCGTTGACGGCCGCGCGCTGGGCGGCCTTGCGTTCAGCCTCGAACGGCTTGGGCGGGGTCTTGGACGCGAACGAGGCGCGGGCGCCGCCGCCCTCGACGGGCGGCTTCCTTAGGCCGAAGCCTGTGCGCTTGAGGCTCAGACCTCGCCCAGGGCCGAGAGGTAGAGATCCAGGATGGCCTCTTCTTCCTGACGCTTGGCCTTGTCCTGTTTGCGGATGCGGATGACCTTGCGCAGCGTCTTGACGTCGTAGCCCTCGCCCTTGGCCTCGGCGAAGACCTCCTTCATGTCGGTCATGACGGCCTGTTTGTCCTCTTCCAGACGCTCCAGCCGCTCGATGATGGTGCGCAGACGTCCCTGGGCCGACGAAGTCAGCACGTCGGGGGAGGCGTCGAAGGAAGCGTCGTCGGCCATTTTAAGTCCTTGTGCGCTGCCGCTCGGCGCGCGGCGCCTCGCTGATTGAGCGCGTATGAGTGGGGTGGACAGGCTTAACCACGTCGGGCCGGGGGTCTCAACGCCGGACGCGAAAAAGGCCGCGGACAACGCCCGCGACCTGTGGATGTTTTCGCCGTGTCAAAGCGGCGCGCCGAAGCGCGCGGCGGGGTGATTAGCCCTGCTTGGCCTTGAAGCGCGGGTCGGTCTTGTTGATCACATAGACCACGCCCTTGCGACGCACGATCTTGCAGTCGCGGTGACGACCCTTGAGCGACTTGAGCGAGCTGCGGACCTTCATGGTCTTATCCTTGGTGCGCTATCCCTCGCCGCGCGGCGGCTCGGTGCTTGAGCGCGTCTCGTGGCGAAGACAAATAGAAAAGCCGCGGGCGGACCTGCGGCGGAGCGGTGCGTATAGGGAAGGCTAAGCCCGGCGTCAACCGGGAGGTTGCTCCTTGGAGGCCTGGCCTCCGAGTCGAACGGAGGGTTGACGGGGTTGCATCCCCGTTGCGTCGCCCCTCCGCCACCAGGCCGTCAGAAGGAACACGACGGTTTTACCCCGCAGGCGTTAAGAAGCCGCAATCAGGCACGGTTATTGCTGGTGAAACCATGATCGCGCCGCAACGCTTGTCCGGCGGATGCGCTAAAGGCTGCGTCGTCGGATTCGAGGAGACTGTTTTTTGACCATGCGCATCGACCCTCGCCTGTTGTTGATCGCCTGCGTCTCGGCCTGCGCGCCGATGATGCCCGAATCGTCGACGACGCGGCCACCGGTCCCCTCGCCCCTGACCCCGCCGCATACGTCCGCGACGCCGCTTCCGGCCGCGCATGCGCCGCCGACGGCCGCCCTGCCCGACGCGGCCGGGTTCGAGGGCTGGAAACAGGGCTTCCTGTCGCGTCACGGCGGCGCACGACGCGCCGACTACGAACGTGAGCTGGCGGGCCTGGTCCCCGACCCCGCCGTCATCCGACTGGACAACAACCAGCCCGAATTCAGCCGCCCCGCCGGGGCCTATGTCCAGAACGCCGTCACCGCCAGCCGCATCGCCCAGGCCCGCCAGCGCGTCGACCGCGTGCCGTGGAGCGTGGTCCAGCGCACCGGCGTGCCGTCCGAAATCCTGGTCTCCATCTGGGCGCAGGAGAGCGCCTTCGGCCAGGTCCAGGGCGACTATGACGTCATCCGCTCCCTGGCGACCCTGGCCTATGACGGCCGCCGCCGCGCCTGGGCCGAGGCCCAGTTGAAGGATGCGCTGGACATCGTCATCGACGGCCGCCGCGCCCGTTCGGGCCTGAAGGGCAGTTGGGCCGGCGCCATGGGCCAGACCCAATTCATGCCCGACAACTATCTGCGCCTGGGCGTCGATCAGGACGGCGACGGCAAGGTCGACATCTGGGGATCGGACGCCGACGCCCTGGCCTCGGCGGCCAATCTGCTGGCCCGGGCCGGATGGAAGCGCGGCCAGACCTGGGGCTATGAGGTGACCCTGCCGTCCAACTTCGACTACAGCCTGGCCGAGGGACCGCGCCATGACTGGGCCTTCTGGTCCGCGCGCGGGGTGCGGTTGGCCGCCGGCGGCGCGCCCACGCCGATCGAGGGCGACGAACAGGCCACCATACTGCTGCCCCAGGGGGCCAACGGCCCGGCCTTCCTGGCCTTGCCGAACCACTATGTGATCCGCGCCTACAACAACTCGGCCAGCTACGCCCTGGCCATCGCCCTGACGGCGGACGGGGTGCAGGGCAAGCCCGGCCTGACCAAGGCCTGGCCCGACGACGCCCCGCTGACCCGCGACCAACGCATCGGCGCCCAGTCGGCCCTGACGCGGCTGGGCTATGACACCCAGGGCATCGACGGGGTCATCGGCGCCAACACGCGGGCCGCGCTGAGACGCTGGCAGGCGGCCAACGGGCGGGTCCAGGACGGCTATCTGACGGCGCCCCTGGCCGATGAGTTGATCCGAAAGGCGCAGTGATCCCCTGTCCCTCTCCCCTTGCGGGAGAAGGAAGAAGTCAGCCGATCAACGCCCGTGCGGCGGCGCGCGCCTCGTCGGTGACCTGGGCGCCGGACAGCATCCGCGCGATCTCTTCCTGGCGGCGGCCTTCGTCCAACGGCGCGACAGTGGTGTGGGTGCGGCCTTCGGCGTCGGCCTTCATCACCTTCCAGTGGGCGTCGCCGCGCGCGGCGACCTGAGGACTGTGGGTCACGACCAGGACCTGACCGCCACGCGACAGGCGCTCCAGGCGCCGCCCCACGGCCTCGGCCACGGCGCCGCCGACGCCCTGGTCCACCTCATCGAAGATCATGACCGGCTGACGTTGATCCTCACGGCCCGCCAGGGCGGCTTTCATGGCCAGGGCGAAGCGGGCCAGTTCGCCGCCTGAAGCCACCGAATCCAGCGGCCCGAACGGGGTGCCGGCGTTGGTGGCGATCTCGAAACGCGCCGTCTCGGCCCCGCCCGGCCCGCGCCGCCCGTCGCCGACCGGCTCCAGCGCCACGCGGAAACGGGCGCGGTCCAGCTTCAGCGGACCCAGCTCCTGCATCACCGCCGTGGTCAGACGGTCGGCGGCCGCCTCGCGGCCCGAGGACAACATGGCGGCGACGGCGTCATAGTCCTCGGCCGCCTGGGCCGCCTCACGCCCGGCGGCGGACAGGGCGTCGGCGCCGTCCTCGATCAACCTTAGCTGCTCGCGAAAGCGGACCCGCAGGTCCGGCAACGCCTCGACCGTGGCGTTCAGCTTGCGGGCGGCGGCGCGCAGGGCGAACAGGCGCTCCTCGGCCTTGTCCAGACGGCCCGGCTCGAAGTCGAAGGCGTCGGCGGCGGCGTCGACGGCGGCCACGGCCTCGACCGCCTCGACCAAGGCCCGGTCGATGGCTTCGGCGGCCAGGCCCAGGCGATGGATCACCGGATGCTCGGGATCGGCCCCCGCCTGGGCCGCGCGTTGACGGGCGTGTTCGACGGCGCGCAGGGCCGCCGCCAGCTTCTGGCTCAGCTTGTCGCCGCCCAGTTGCGTGCGGGCGTCAGACAGGTCGGCTAGGGCCTTTTCGGCGGCGCCCAGGACGGCGCGCTCGCCGGCCAGTTCGGTCTCTTCGTCGGCGCGGGGGTCCAGGGCGTCCAACTCGGCCAGATTCAGGGCGATCTCTTCGGCGCGGGCCGCCGCATCGGCCGCCTGGGCGCGCAAGGCCGCCAGTTTCGCCTCGGCGGCCTTCAGCCGCATCGCCGCCTCGGTCACGGCCGAGACCTGAGGCTCCAGCCCGCCATAGACGTCCAGCAGGCCGCGATGGGTCTTCCAGTCCAGCAGACCGACCGTCTCGTGCTGGCCGTGCACCTCGACCAGCCGGGCGCCGATCTCGCGCAGGGCGGCGACGCCCGCAGGTTGGTCGTTGATGAAGGCCCGGCCCCGGCCGTCGGCGCCGACGACGCGACGCAGGATCAGGTCCTCGCCCGGCACGGCCTCGAAGCCGCGCTCGGCCAACAGGGCCAGCAGATCCGCGTCGTCCGGCGCCGAAAAGACCGCCGTGGCTGATCCCTGTTTCGCCCCGCCGCGCACCAGGCCCGCGTCGCCGCGTCCGCCCAGGGCCAGGCCCAAGGCGTCCAGGATGATGGACTTGCCCGCACCCGTCTCGCCGGTCAGCACGATCAGGCCGCCGGGGACGTCGAGGTCCAGGGCGTCGATCAGCACGATGTCGCGGATGGAGAGGGCGGTCAGCATGGGGATTCGCATCCCCGTCGTACCAGCCTCGGCATCAGCACGCCATGCGCGCCTTGATCCTAGAACAGCTTGCGCAGGCTCAGGGACACCTGACGACCCGTGGGGTCCAACTGATCCGGCAGATAGCCCAGGGGCGTCGCGCCCGAGGCGTCGCGGACATCCAGGCGGCTGTCGAACAGATTGGTGACGCCCACGCTGACGCGCGCGCCCTTCAACCACGGATATTTGGCCGTCAGGCCCTGACGCTGGCCCAGGTCGGCGAACAGGTTGAGGTTCACCGTGGTCTGGTCCGAGAAATACAGGTCCTGGCCGGTCAGGCCGCCATCGACGCGGGTTTCATCGCGCCAGGTGACGTTCAGGAAGGCGCCCATGCCGCTCTTGAACACCCCGGCCTGGCCCTGGATCTCGTGGCGCGGGCTGCCGCCCCGGCCGCTGACCGAGGCGCCGTCCAAGAGGTCCAGCACCGGCAGGCCGCTGCGGATCAGCAGTTCATCCTGGATGCGCCAGGTGTGGTAGAGCGAGACGTTGAAGCGGCCCTGGCCGGGCTGCATCATCGGGCCGCGCGGACGGCCGAAACGGACCTCGGTCGTGCCGCCGCCACGCGCGCCGCCGCCGCCGCCCGGACCCGGGCCGCCTTCCATTCGCACCATCATGCCTCCGCCGCCCGGGCCGCCCGGTCCCCGCGCGCCGGGACCGCCCATCTGGGGCATGGCGCCGGTGGCCTGGCCGAAGGCGCGGCTGAAGTTGAAGCCGGTGCGCAGTTCCTGGCGTTCCTGATATTCAAAATTGACGGGCCGCGCGTCGATGGCGATCAGATTGCCGCCCAGGTCGCGCGTGAACCGGGTCGGGAAGGCGCGCTCCAGGTCCGGCGTGATCGTCGGGAAGGTGGCGATCTGGTTCTCGATCCGGCTGGCGGTGTAGTCGCTGGTGATCCGCAGATCGGCGTCCTTCAGCGGTTGCCAGTTCAGACCGAATTTGAACACCCGGCGATCATCCGAGGACAGGTTCGCATTGCCGCCGTCGACGCGGGTGACGTTGACGCTCTGGCCGGTGACGAAGTCGAACACCTGGACGTTGGGCGTCGAGACCACCGGGTCGTTCAACTGCGACACCGAAGGCGCGCCCTGTTCGGCCGTGTAGCTGGCGATGAAGCCCCAGTCGGCGTTGGGCGACCAGTTCAGCCCCCCGCCGAAGGTCGACAGGCCGCCGAAGTCCGACAGTTCGTCATAGCCCAGGTTGATGTTGGCGCTGAGGTCGCCGAAGGCCGCGCCCACGCCGCGTTCCTTGTTGGTCAGCGGCAGGCTGAAGCTGCCCTGGAAGCTGGCGGTGTCGCGCGATTGCTCGCGGTCGGTGGTGACGCCGGAGCGGAAACTGGTCGAATCGAGCGCGCGGCGGTTGGCGCTGAAGCGCAGGGTCGAGTTCAACTTGCCCGCCGGGCCTTCCCAGGGGCTGCCCGTCAGAACCAATTCGCCGTTCAGATAGCTGCTGACCGAATTGGCGGTGTCCGACGGGGCGCGGGTCAGGCCGCTGACCTGGCCGAAGGGATTGGCGGTCGGATCGTTGGCGTTCAGCCGGGCCTGGAAGGCCGAGGCGTCCAGGCCCCGACCGGTCTGGGTGTCGGTCTCGGTGCGCTCGTAATTGCCGTTGAAGGTCCAACGCCAGTTGTCGCCGATGAAGCCGTCCAGCACCGTGGCCAGCTCCAGCGCGCGGGTGTCGACCTGACGCGACAGAGACTCGGGGTCGTCGAAATAGCGATAGACCAGGGCGTCGCCCGCGAACGGCGAATAGATGTTCGGTCCCGGCAGGGTCAGGGTCACGCCCGGCAGGCCCAGATAGCTGAGATTGGACGTGTCGGTCAGGCCGAAGCGGAAGGTGCCGTTGGTGTTCTGCGACAAGCCGCGCGTCATGGAGGCGTTCAGCCGCGCCTCCTCGCGACGCGGCAACAGGGTGCGCCAGGCGGTGGCGTCTTCGGCCACCCGTTGGCCCGCGCCCGGCGCGAAGGCCGACAGACCGACCGGCCCGCTCGCCGCCGTCGCCGGGGCCAGGGCGGTGGTCACCGTCGATCCGGCCAGGCCGGACAGGGCCGGGTCGATCTCGCCGCCCGCCAGAAGGCCGCCGACGGTTCCCAGGCGCGAGAACGGCAGGCCGGCGTCGCGGGTGATGTCACGCTCGTCTTCGAACAGGGCGGTGTCGCGGCTGGCGCCGACATCGACATTCCAGCGCGCGCCGCCGCTGACCGTGAACAGGCCGGTCTCGCCGTTCAGACTGGTGCGGCCGCCCTGGCTCGGAACCCGGACGCTGCCCTGGACCTGGGTCGAGCGGAAACTCGGCTTGAGCACGAAATTCACCACCCGCTGATCGGCGCGGTAGCCGTAGGACAGGGCCACCTCTTCCGGCAGGATCTCAGTGCGCTCGATGGCCTCGGTCGGGATGTTGGCGATTTCGCGGAAGCCCGAAATGCGGCGACCGTTGACCAGCAGGATGGGCTGGCCCCCGCCGCGGCCGCGATTGCTCTGGGTCAGGGGTTCGATGGCCGCCAACAGCTCGCCGATGGTCGAGGCGCCGTAGGTGGCGATCATCGACTCGTCCAGAACCAGATCCGGCTGGATGTCGCCGATGACCGAGCCGCGACGCGTGCCGGCGGCGTCGACCCGACCCAGGTCGTAACCGTCCTCCAGCTCTTTCTCGGTCGGCCCGGAGGGCGTCTGCGGATCGGCCGCGGGCGACTGCACCTGAACCGGAGGCGGGGTCTGGGGCGTCTGGGGCGTCTGCTGCGTCGCACCGGCCGGTTCCGCCGCCAGGGCCGCGGCTTGAAGGGTCAGGGCGAGCAAGGTCATGGGCCGGTCCCAGGCTGTTGAATCGAAAGGAAGACCTTCGCGACGCAGATGACGCCGCGAGTTCGGGGACCATACCGGCGCGTAACGGGAACGCCCGTTAAATCACCGTCAGGCGCGGCCCCGATTTGGCCTTACCCGCGCAATCAAACGGAGATGGAGCGGGTTTCCGTCTCGCGTGCCGGGAAATTTGTTTCAGCCCGGAATGATCCGCGACAGCCAGCCTTCGCGGCGGCCTTCGGGCGCCGTCTGGGGCGCGGCGCCCTGTTCGTTCAGCAGATCGTAGGCCTTGGAGTACCAGGGGCTGCCCGGATAGTTGTGGCCCAGGACGGCGCCGTTGCGGGTCGCCTCGTCCTTCAGCCCCAGGGCCAGATAGACCTCGACCAGACGGTACAGCGCCTCGGGCGTGTGCGAGGTGCGTTGGAAATCCCGGTTCTCGATCACCGTCTTATAGCGGTTGATCGCCGCCAACGGCTGATTGGCGCGCTGATAGTAGCGGCCGATGTTCATTTCCTTGCCGGCCAGTTGGTCGTTGACCATGTCGATCTTGACCAGGGCGTCGGTGGCGTAGCTGGTGCCCGGATAGCGCCGCACCACGTCGCGCAGGCCTTGCAGGGCGTTTTCGGCATAGGCTTGGTCGCGGTCCACATCGACGATGCGTTCAAAATTGCAGACGGCCTTCATATAGAAGGCGTAGGCCGCCGAGGGATTGCCCGGAAACAGTTGGATGAAGCGGTCGGCCGCGGCCGACGCCTCCTGGTAGTCGTTGTTCTGATACTGGGCGTAGATCTGCATCAGGATCGCCCGGCGCGACCACTCCGAATAGGGGTGCTGGCGCTCCACCTCCTGGAAATAGTCGACCGCGTCGTTCCAGCGGCTGCGGCGCAGGCGATCGTAGCCGGCGTTGTACAGCGCCTCGACCGGGCGCTCTTCATAGGCCAGCTTGGGACGCGGCCGCGAACCGTTGCAGGCGGCGATCGAGGTCGCGGCGATCAGGACGGCCATCAGGGCCAGGCCGGTGCGGGACTTGGAGACGAACAAGGACGACGACCTCATGACACGGCTGGGGGGCGTCGCCACGGCGCCGCCCCCGGATGCGCGATCTCTACACCACGGTCAGGATCGAAGCCAATGCGGACGAATTCGTCCCCGTGCGGCTTGCCCCCTGCGGCTCCACTGGTAAAGAGCGCGCCAGATTGAACCCGCAGTCGGCGTTCCGATGACGGCGAAAGGATGACCGGCCATGAAGCTGCTCTCAGGCAACTCCAACCGCACCCTCGCCAAGGCCATCGCCGGGCACCTGGACGTGCCCCTGACCAAGGCCCAGGTCAAACGCTTCGCCGACAATGAGGTCTTCGCCCTGATCGAGGAAAACGTCCGCGGCGAGGACGTCTTCGTCATCCAGTCGACCAGCTATCCGGCCAACGACAACCTGATGGAGCTGTTGATCCTGATCGACGCCCTGGTGCGGGCCTCGGCGCGGCGGGTCACGGCGGTCATGCCCTATTTCGGTTACGCCCGGCAGGATCGAAAGACCGACGGCCGCACGCCGATCTCGGCCAAGCTGGTGGCCAATCTGATCACCCGCGCCGGCGCCGACCGGGTGCTGACCATGGACCTGCACGCCGGTCAGATTCAGGGCTTCTTCGACATCCCCACCGACGCCCTGGTCGCCACGCCGGTGCTGGCGAAAGACATTCGCGAGCGGTTCGAGAACGCCAATGAGGTGATGATCGTCTCGCCCGACGTCGGCGGCGTGGTGCGCGCGCGCTCGCTGGCCAAGCGCCTGGACGCGGAACTGGCCATCGTCGACAAGCGTCGGCCCCGCGCCGGCGAGAGCGAGGTGATGAACATCATCGGCGACGTCGAGGGTCGCCGCTGCATCCTGTTCGACGACATCGTCGATTCGGGCGGGACGCTGGTGAACGCCGCCAAGGCCCTGATGGACCGGGGCGCGACCGAGGTTTCCGCCTACATCAGCCACGGCGTCCTGTCGGGTCCGGCGGTGCAACGCGTGCAGGACGGGCCGTTGAAGCACCTGATCATCACGGACTCGATCGAACAGCCTGACGAAGTTTTGAAGTGCGGGAAAATCGTCAGAGTTTCCGCGGCTCCCCTGATCGGCAACGCTATCCGGCGGATCGCCAACGAGGAATCGGTCTCGACCCTGTTCGATTAACGGTCGGAAAACCCTCTGTGTCGCGATATAAGGGCGACAAGGTCCCGGCGCCGAAGACGCGCCGTGCTTTCAGTTGGGGAAGAGTTCGCCGATGTACCAGGCATCCATGCGCCGCGGCCTGACGGTCGCCGCCCTCGCCGCTCTCGCCGTATTGTCCGCCTGCGCCACGCCGGAGCCGGAGCCGACGCCCGCGCCGCCGCCGCCGCCGCCCGCGCCGCCGCCGGCCGTCAGCCTGAACCAGGACGTGGCCCAGGCCGCCTCCATCTATGTCGCCTTCATGCGCGAGGCCGGCTCGATCCAGGCCGGCTTCCCCAGCGCCGAGTCGATCCAGGCGGCCCTGCGCAAGGGCGCGGCCTATGAACCGGCCCAGTTGTCGCGCGGCCTGATCGCCTACGGTTCGATCCTGGCGCTGCAATCGCCCGAGTTCGTCAACGGGGTCCGGTCCTTCGCCGCCGACCCGGACCAGCGGCGCACCGTCATCAACCGCATCATCGCCGACCCGGCCTACGCCGCCACCCTGCCGGGAGCCGAGGCCGCCGCGGGCCTGATCGCCACGACCATCGGCGCCGACTCGGCCGCCATGCGCGTCATCGCCGACGCGGTCGAGGGCGACGCCTATACGATTCAAGAGCGCAACGATCCGCGTCGTCGCTGGGCCGTCGTTCATATCCCGAACCGCGAGAACCGGCTGGAGAGCACAAAGACCCTGTCGGCCGCGCGGATGCTGCCTTCGGCCGACGAATCGGCCCGGCTGTTCGCCGCCGCCAATTCGGGTTCGGGCCTGAACGCCTCGGGCGGGCGGCTGCCGCCGCCCTTCACCCCCGCGATGGTCAACTCCCTGGCCATCGCCGCCCTGGCCGCGCTGGGCGCAGGCGGGGACGAGTATCGGGCCAACACCGAGGCGCTGACGGTGGAATCGAACAGCGAATTCTGCCTGAACATGTCCAAGCTGATGCTGTTCCAGTGCCTGGCCGCCTCGCGGCCCAGCTATGAGGACATGTTCTGCGTCGGCCGCCACGTGGCCCGAGATCTGTCGCAGTGCACGGCCCAGGCCCTGGCCCCGACCGGGTCGCCCCAGGTCAGCCTGGCCGCTGCGCCGCCGATCGCCGCCGACGCGGCCGTCGCTTCTCAGAACGCGGTCCAGTCCGGCCCGAACTGACGCGGGACCGGCTCTGAACAATCAGGCTCAACCGGGCGGTTGCGTGCTCGGCGTGATGCGTGTATTGACGCCCGCTCTTGAATTCGAGGGTTTCAACCCCGCCGCGCAGGCGATCCAGCGACGGCGTCTTTAGTTATTGAGGCGAGCCAGATGGCCGAGATCATCCTGAACGTCGACGTCCGTGAAGGCGTGGGCACCGGCGGCGCCCGCGCCGTGCGTCGCACCGGCGCCGTGCCGGGCATCCTGTACGGCGGCGACAAGGCCCCCGTCGCCATCTCGGTGAACGAGAAGGACTTCCGCAAGAACCTGTACACCGGCAAGCTGCTGGGCCACCTGGTGACGCTGAAGTACGGCAAGGAGACCCAACCGGTCATCGCCAAGGCCGTGCAGTTCGACCCGGTCAGCGACCGTCCGCTGCATTTCGACCTGATGCGCGTCGACGAAGACCAGATGATCAAGATCGAAGTGCCGGTGCACTTCGTCAATCAGGATCAGTGCGCGGCCTTCCGTCAGGGCGGCTCGCTGGAGATCGTGCGTCACACCGTCGAGATCGAAGTGCGCGCCGACCACATCCCGGAAGACCTGATCGTCGACCTGGCCGGTCACAAGCTGGGCGACACCATCCGCATCTCGGACATCAAGCTGCCGGAAGGCGTCCAGCCCGCCATCCACGACCGCGACTTCATGATCGCCTCGATCAAGGTGTCGTCGGCCGCCATGTCGGAAGCCGCCGATCTGGCCGCTGACGAAGAGGCCGCCGAGGTTCCGGCCACGGAACAGGCCGCCTCGACCGAAGAGTCGTCGGAAGGCTGATCGCCAGTCCTTTCCAAGGTTCGGGAACGGCCCCTCCGGCGACGGACGGGGCCGTTTCCATATTCGGAGCAGACCGATGATCATCATCGCCGGCCTGGGCAATCCGGGCGCGAAATATCAGGGCAACCGCCACAACATCGGCTTCATGGCCGCCGACGCGCTGGCCGACCGCTGGCGCTTCGGGCCGGAACGGGCGAAATTCCAGTCGGTGGTGCGCGAAGGCGAGGTCGAGACGGCCAAGGGCGCGGTCAAGGTCCTGCTGATGAAGCCCCAGACCTATATGAACGAAAGCGGCCGCGCGGTCGGCGAGGCGGCGCGCTTCTACAAGGTTCCGCCTGGCGAGGTGATCGTCTTTCATGACGAGATCGACCTGGCCCCCGGCCGCTTCCGCATGAAGACCGGCGGCGGGGCGGCGGGCCAGAACGGGGTGCGGTCGCTGATCAGCCAACTGGGTCCCGACTTCCGCCGCGCGCGCATGGGCGTGGGCCACCCCGGAGAGCCGCACCTGGTGCACGGCTATGTGCTGGCCGACTTCCACAAGGCCGAACAGCCGTGGGTCGACGCCCTGCTGAACGCCTGCGCCGACGCCTTGCCCTTCGCCCTGGCCGGCGACGACGACCGTTACCAGGCCGAGGTGCTGCGCCTGGCTCCCGCACCAAAATTCAGCCCCCGTCAGGCCGCGCGCGGCGAATAGCCCCCTGCCCGGCCTAGCCCCGCCGCGCTAGAGACTGGGGCGAATGTACAAAGGACCCGTCATGAAGCCTCTTTCGCCCGTCATCGCCCTGGCCCTCCTGACCGCCGCCTGCGGCTCCTCGGAGACCGGCAAGGCCTCCGGCGGCGCGAACACGGTCAAGGTCGCCGACGCCCTGTGCCGTCCCACGCCGAACGGGCGCGACATGACGGCCTGCTACATGACGCTGACCGCTTCGAGCGACGACCGGCTGATGTCGATCGCGGCTCCCGACGCGGCCAGCGCCCAGGTGCACGAGATGAAGACCGAGAACGGCGTGATGCGCATGGGCGAGATCACCGGCGGCCTGCCCCTGCCGACCGGACAGGCGACGGCCCTGGCGCCGAACGGCGACCACATCATGCTGATGGGCCTGTCGCGGCCGCTGGCTGAAGGGGATGTCGTCTCCCTGACCCTGGGCTTCCAGAAGGCGGCCCCGGTCGCCATACAGGCCCGTGTGGGCCAACCCGCCCTGCCCGGCGCGCACTAGACCGAAATCGGCCAAGTTGGACGCAGTCCAACTCGGCTCAGATTTCGGTCCAGCATCATGCGAGAGCCTGGTTCAAGGCATCGGCGGAATCGCGAAGGCGATTCCTCCTCAACCGATCAGGCTCCAGGCCTGACAAACGGGCGCGGACGGGGTAAAGCCCGCGCCTCACGAGGAACACCATGGCCCTGAAAGTCGCGATCGTCGGCTTGCCCAACGTCGGCAAGTCCACCCTGTTCAACGCCCTGACCAAGACGGCGGCGGCCCAGGCGGCCAACTATCCCTTCTGCACCATCGAGCCGAACACCGGCGACGTGGCCGTGCCCGAGGCACGCCTGAACGTTCTGGCCGAGATCGCCGGGTCCAAGGAGATCATTCCGGCGCGCATCACCTTCGTCGACGTGGCGGGCCTGGTGCGCGGCGCGTCCAAGGGCGAGGGCCTGGGCAACCAGTTCCTGGCCAATATCCGCGACTGCGACGCCATCGCCTTCGTCGCCCGCTGCTTCGTCAATGACGACATCACCCATGTCGAGAACCGTATCGACCCCTTGGGCGACCTGGAGATCATCGAGACCGAGCTGATGCTGGCCGACCTCGAAAGCCTGGAGCGGCGACGCGTTCAGGTCGAGAAACGGGCCAAGGGCGGCGACAAGGAAAGCCAACTGACGCTGAAGCTGATCGACCTGGCGCTGACGCCGTTGCGCGCTGGTCGTCCCGCCCGCGTGGCCGAGGTGTCCAAGGAGGACAAGAAGGCCTGGGACATGCTGCAACTGCTGACAGCCTTGCCCGCCCTCTATGTCGCCAACGTCGATGAAGGCTCGGCCGCGGACGGCAACGACCTGTCGGCCCAGGTGGCCGAACGGGCCAAGGCCGACGGCGCCCAGACCGTGGTCATCTCAGCCCAGATCGAGTCCGAGATCGCCGTGCTGGACGACGCCGAACAGGCCGAATTCCTTGAGACCATGGGTCTGGAGGAGCCGGGCCTGAACCGCCTGATCCGCGGGGCCTATGCGCTGCTGGGCCTGCAGACCTATTTCACCGTGGGTCCGAAGGAGGCGCGCGCCTGGACCATCCACGTCGGCGACACGGCGCCCCAGGCGGCGGGCGTGATCCACACCGACTTTGAAAAGGGCTTCATCCGCGCCGAGACGGTCGCCTACGGCGACTATGTGGCGCTGAAGGGCGAGGCGGGCGCCCGCGACGCCGGCAAGCTGCGGGCTGAGGGCAAGAGCTATGTCGTCAAGGACGGCGACGTGATGCACTTCCTGTTCAACGGCTAAGATCCCTCTCCCAGCGGGAGAGGGATCTGTTACGCCCGGCCCATCGCCTCACGCTCACTGGCGAGCGGCGTCGCTGCGGGCGCGGATGGCGCCGAACTCGGACGTCGGCTTCCACTGCGGCCAGTCGCGGCTGTTCGCCAGGTCCTGGCCCAGCCGGTAGAAGACCGTCAGGTTCTCGACCGCCGAACGCAGATCCCAGTCGGCCGACCATTCGTCGCTGGGCCGGTGATAGTCGGTCCTGAACTTGGCCTCCCAGGCCGCCTTGCCAGCCGCCTCGCCGCCCTCGACCCAGTCGATCCCGTGCCAGGGCATGATCGTCGGCACGCCCATGCGGGCATAGGGGAAGTGGTCCGAGCGATAGAAGAAGCCCTGTTCCGGCCGACCGTCGTCATCGACGTAACGGCCCAGCGGCTCCAGGATCGCTTGCAGGCGGTCCTCCAGATCGTTCTGACCCTTGCCGAAGATCGGCAGGTCGCGCGTCGGGCCGGACAGCGGCAGCATGTCGATGTTGATGTCGGCCACCGTCCGCTCCAGCGGATAGACCGGGTCGGCGGCATAGGCGTAGGCGCCCTTCAGCCCCATCTCCTCGGCCGCCATATGGGCGAAGATCACCGTGCGTTGCGGCGCCGGACCCGCCTTGAACGCCCGCGCCATCTCCAGCACGCCGATGGTGCCCGAGGCGTTGTCCCAGGCGCCGTTGTAGATCTTGTCGTCACCGGGCGTTTCCGGGTGCTGCTCGGCCCCGCCCACGTGATCCCAGTGCGCCGAATAGATCAGATATTCGTCCGGGTGGGTCGTCCCCTCGATCTTGGCCAGCAGATTGTGGGTGACGGTGGTGGTGATCCGCTCCTCGGCCTGGACGAACAGGCGCACGCCCGGCAGGGCCACAGCCTTAAACGACCCGCCGCCGACCTCACCCAGTCTGGCCGGGTTCAGGCCCGCCGCATGGCCCCAGGCCAGGGCCAGATCGCGGTTGATCACCCCCGAGAACTCCAGGTCCGCCGCACCGGGACTGAGCATGCGGCGCGAATTGCCGCGCCGCATCGTGGTCGTCCACTCCGGGCCGTCGGCCGGGGACATGATCACGGTGACGATGCCGATCGCGCCGCGCGCGAAGGCCTCGTCCGCCTTGCGGGCCATGCTCTCGTAGAAGGTGTTGTAAGCTCCGTTGAACAGTTCGCCTTCCGGCTCTCCGGGCAGGACCATGACGACCTTGCCGCGCACGTCGATGTCGCCGTAGTCGTCCCAGTTCCGTTCCGGCGCCGTGATGCCATAGCCGGCGAAGACCAGTTCGGCGGCGCGCACATCGGCCTTGCCGTCATTGGCGACGGCGCGGATCAGGATGTCGGCTCCCGGCGTCAGGGCGTGCATCTGGCCGTCCGGGCCGGTCCAGCCGGCGCGCGCGGCGCCCTCGACCGGGGTGTAGCTGCGCAGTTCGATGTGTTGCAGCCATTGCCCGTTCGGGCCGCCGGGCTGAAAGCCCATGGCCTCGTACTGGGCTTGCAGCCAGTCCAGCGTCTTGCGTTCGCCCTCGGTGCCCGGATAGCGCCCGTTGAAGTCATCGGCGCTGATGTAGCGGATCTCGTCGCTCAGCCGTTCGGCCGTGAAATCCTGAGCCGCACCCGCCCCCGCGGCGAACAGCATGGCGGCGGCGGCCGCGCCGCCGATCAAACGTCGAAACATCCTGGATTCCCCATCCCCTTGACGGCGGACAACTTAGTGCGATCCGCAGCTCTCGGTTATTACGCTTTGGTAAGGTTCAATGACGGCTGGCGGCGCTGCGTTCGCGCATCGGGCCGAACTCCGAACCCGGCTTCCAGGCGGGCCAGTCGCGGCTGTTCGCCAGGTCGAGACCGACCGCATAGACGACCGCCAGATCCTCGATCATGCCGCTGTAGTCCCAGTCGGGCGACCATTCGTCGTCGGCCTGGTGATAGCGGCGCGCGCCATAGTCGCCGGCCGCCGCCTCGCGCTCGGCCTTCGGTTCGTCGCGGAAGGCCCCGCCGCCGTCGGCATAGGCCATGGGCACGCCGCGCTTGGCCAGGGGGAAGTGGTCCGAGCGGAAGTAGGAACCGGCGGCCGGATTGGCCTCGGCCGTGATCGGGCGGCTTTGCAGGGCGGCGGCGGCTTGCAGCCGTTCGTCCAGGTTCGACTGGCCCATGCCCACGACCTGAAGATTCTCGACCCGGCCATAGACGTTCATGGCGTCCAGGTTGAAGCCCGCCACCGTCGTGGCCAGCGGATAGACCGGATTGGCGGCGTAGAACTCCGAACCCAGCAGGCCGCTCTCTTCCGCCGTGAAACTGATCATCACGATCGACCGTTCAGGGCGCGGCCCGCGACCGAAGGCGCGCGCCAGCTCCAGCACGCCGGCCGTCCCAGTGGCGTTGTCGATGGCGCCGTTGAAGATGCGGTCGCCGTTGGCGTCGGGATCGCCGATGCCGATGTGATCCCAGTGCGCGGTGTACAGGATGGTCTCGTCCGAGTGGGTCGTGCCCGGCAGGCGCGCGATGACGTTGTGGGTGGTGATCTGTTCGCTGGCGACGTCGAACCTGGCGCTCAGCCTGGCCCCGGTCAGGGCCACGGGCTGGAAGTCGCGGCTGCGCGCCTGGACCTTCAGCGCCTCGAAATCGAGACCGGCGTGACGGAACATCTCGACCGCCAGATCGCGCTGCATCCAGCTTTCCATCGCGATGCGTTCGGCCGACGGGTTTTGGCGCAGGATGTCGAACTGCGGTCCCGACCACGAGTTGTTGACCGTGGCCCAGCCGTAGGAGGCCGGTCCCGCCTCGTGCACGATGATGACGCCCGCCGCGCCCTGACGCGCCGCCTCTTCGTACTTGTAGGTCCAGCGGCCGTAATAGGTCATGGCCCGGCCGTTGAAGGTGTTCAGCGACGGGTCCTCGAAGTCGGCGTCATTGACCAGCACGACCAGGATCTTGCCGCGCATGTCCTGGCCCTTGAAATCGTCCCACTGGCGTTCCGGGGCCTTGATGCCGTAGCCGACGAAGACCAGGGGCGCGTCACGCAGATCGACCCGGCTGCCCGGCAGGCGGGTCGAGAACACCATGTCCTGGCCCGGCCGGATGGTCTGGGACCAGTCGCCGACCGACAGGGTCGCGGACGGATGCGAGACGGTGAAGCGGTTCAGGACCACGTCCTGGGTCCAGGCGCCGTTCGGCCCGCCCGGCTGGAAGCCGGCGGCGGCGTACTGTTCGCTCAGATAGCGGATGACCTTGTCCTCGGCCGGGGTGGCGATGCCGCGCCCCTCGAAACTGTCGTCGGACAGGATGCGCACATGGTCCGACAGACGCTCGCCGTCGAACATCGGCCCGGCGCCGGCGCCGTTCCCCGTCGTGGCGCAAGCGGACAACAGTGCGGCCGAGGCGGCGGCGAGGGCGAGAACTTTCAAACGCATGACGGACAGGATCCCAGACCGTGAACAAACCCGGCTGGGACCCTAGTGGTCCGTTTCGTCCGTGTCGATGCGTGGTTCAGGGCGCCGGATCGACGGCGTTCGCCGCGGGCCAGTCGGTGTCGCCGCGCCGCGTCAGGGTCATTTCAAACGACCGCATCGGCGCCATGCCCGGCATCACGAAATCCCCGACCTCGTGATAGGTGGTGTCGGTGATGTCGGCGGTGAACCGCATGACCCCCGGCCCGGCGGGCACTTCCCACACATAGCCGGTGTCGGTGGGCTTCAGCTCGAAGGTGCCAGCATAGCCCTGAGCGTAGCTGCGGATCTCGTATTTCGCCGCTTCAGGATCATAAGAGACCACGGCGAAGGCGTTGAAGCCCGTCGACCCGTCGGCTCGATAGCCGCGCCCCTCGATGACCAGCAAGGCGCCGTCCAGCATGGGACCGATGCGCTCGGTCTGGGTGACCGAATAACGGCTCATGTCAGGATTGACGCCCGAGGCCTGACCGACCCAGACGCCCTGCATCCGTGACAGTTTCGCCATGGCCGCGCGTTGGGCCGCCTGCACCTGCGGCTGGGGGGCCTGGGCCTGTGCGGCCCCCGCCCCCAGAATCGTCGCGACGGACATCACCACCGCACCCATCAAACCCGTTCTATGCATCGCATCCTCCCGCATTTGCACTTTACATAATAAAGTACTTTTCCATCTTTGCAAGCGCCCATGAAAAACCCGCCGAGGCCTGAGCCTCGGCGGGTTTCCCGTTTCAACGCTGACGTACTCGGGGAGAAACCGAAGTCGTTAGTGCGCCACGCCCTTCCAGATGCGGCGATAGCTGGCGTAGGTCAGGCCCGCGAACAGGAACAGGAAGATCAGCACGCCCAGGCCGGTCTGCTTGCGCTCGGTCGCGTGCGGGTCCGAGGACCAGGCGATGAAGGCGGCGACGTCCTTGGCCATCTGATCGACGCTGGCGGTCGTGCCGTCGTCATAGCTGACCTGGCCGTCACGCAACGGCGCGGGCATGGCGATGAAGCCGCCTGGCGGGACGTGGGCATGATCGCCAGTCCAGAACGGCGTCATATCGCCGGCCATATAGGGGTTGTAGTGCTGGTCCGGGCGGATCTGCAGACCCGCCGGCGCGGCGCGATAGCCGGTCAGCAGCGAATAGATGTAGTTGGCCCCGTCGTGGCGCGCCTTGCCCATGACCGACAGGTCCGGCGGCGCCGCCCCGCCGTTGGCCGCGGCCGCGGCCGTGGCGTTCGGATAGGGATCGGGGAAGCGGTCAGCCGGGGTCGCGTCGCGACGGATCGGCTCGCCGGTCTCGGAATCGATGTCATTGACCTGAACCTCGCCAGCCAGGGTCTTGACCACCGGATTGTCGTTCGGGTTCGGATAGTGCGCGTCCCAGAACGGCCCGGTCTTGTCGCCCAGATTGCGGAAATGCATCAGGTTCATGCCGTGGCACGACGAGCAGACCTCGCGATAGACCTTGTAGCCGCGCTGGAGCTGGCCCTGGTCGAAGGTGCCGAACGGTCCCTCGAACGAGAAGCCGCCCGAACGCGGGTGCAGGGCGGCGCCCGAGGCCAGGGCCGGAGACGCCGAAGCGATCAGGCCGAACGCGACGGCGGCGGTGGCGAGGGTCTTGAGCACGGTCTTGTTTCCAACGGTCATCATCGCCCTCACGCCTTGTGCTCGTCGCCGCCCAGGACGGGTTCGGAGATCGAGGCCGGCACCGGCAGCGGCGTCTCCTTCAGGCCCAGCCAGGGCATGAGGACCAGGAAGAAGACGAAATAGTAGGCGGTGAACAGGCGGGTCAGCCACAGATAGCTGTTCAGGTCGCCGTCGATCAGGGTGAAGGTCTTGAACGATCCGATCACCGGGGCGTCGGGCAGTTGCGCCCCGCACCAGCCCAGGCCGAAGCAGACGAACAGGAAGATCACGAAGAAGGTCCGCATCGTCGGGCGATAGCGCATCGAGCGCACCCGCGACGTGTCCAGCCACGGCAGGACGAACAGCACGCCGATGGCGCCGAACATGGCCACCACGCCGCCGAACTTGTCGGGGATGGCCCGCAGGATGGCGTAGAAGGGCAGCATGTACCATTCGGGCACGATGTGCGCCGGGGTCTGCAGCGGGTTGGCCGGAATGTAGTTGTCGGCGTGGCCCAGGGCGTTCGGCAGGAAGAAGACGAAGATCGCGAACAGGATCAGGAACAGCACGATCGCGAACCCGTCCTTGACCGTGAAATACGGATGGAAGGGCACGGTGTCCTTGGCCGTCCGCTCCTTGGGAATCAGGATGCCGACCGGGTTGTTCTGACCGCCCGTGTGCAAGGCCCACAGGTGCAGCACCACCACGCCGAAGATCACGAACGGCAGCAGATAGTGCAGCGAGAAGAAGCGGTTCAGCGTGGCGTTGTCGATCGCCGGGCCGCCGCGCAGCCAGATCAGGACCGGCTCGCCGATCACCGGGATGGCGCCGATCAGATTGGTGATCACCTCCGCGCCCCAGAAGGACATCTGGCCCCACGGCAGGACGTAGCCGAGGAAGGCGGTGGCGATCATCAGGAAGAAGATCACGCAGCCCAGGATCCAGATCATCTCGCGCGGGGCCTTGTACGAGCCGTAGTAGAGGCCGCGCAGCATGTGCAGATAGACCGCGATGAAGAACATCGAGGCGCCGTTGGCGTGGACGTAGCGGATCAGCCAGCCCCCGTTGACGTCACGCATGATGCGCTCGACCGAGGCGAAGGCCATCGCCGTGTTCGGCACATAGTGCATGGCCAGAACGATGCCGGTGACGATCTGGATGACCAGGCACAGGGCCAGGATGCCGCCGAAGGTCCACCAGTAGTTCAGGTTCTTCGGGGTCGGCAGCGACATGTAGTCGGCGCCGAACCGGATGATCGGCAAGCGGCTGTCCAGCCACTTCTCGATGCCGGTCTTGGGGACGTAGGTGCTTTCGTGATCGCTCATGTTCGCTGTCGTCCTCAGCCGATCTTCACGCGGGTGTCGGACACATAGTCATAGGTCGGCACCACCAGGTTCTTGGGCGCCGGACCTTTGCGGATGCGGCCCGAGGTGTCGTAGTGCGACCCGTGGCAGGGGCAGAACCAGCCGCCGAAGTCGCCGGCGCCGAAGGTCGGCACGCAGCCCAGGTGCGTGCACGAGCCGATGACGACCAGATATTGATTGTGGCCCGCCTTGACGCGGTCGGCGTCCGACTGCGGGTCCTTCAGGGCGCTGAGCGGCGTCGAGACCGCCTCCTGGATCTCCTTGGGCGTGCGATAGCGCACGAAGACCGGCTTGCCCTGCCATTTGATGACCACCTGCTGGCCCTGCTGCACCTTGGTCAGGTCGAATTCGATCGACGCCAGGGCCAGGGTGTCGGCGGCCGGGTTCATCTGGTTGATCAGCGGCCAGGCCGCCATCACGCCCGCGCCCACGGCCGCGGCGCCCGCGGCGATGTGGATGAAGTCACGACGGGTGGCGTCGTCGCCCGCGTCTTGTGTCGTCCCGACCGATTCGGCCACGTCTCACCTCTAGATCGCCGGTCGCGTCCGCTGGGGCGCTGTTCGGCATGAACCGTTCCGCGTCCATTGGGAGGATCGGGCCGGATTTGCGAGCTTTGCGTAAGCAGCGGACGCCACTTGCGAAACACTCGCAATTTCAGCCGCGACAAGCCCCCAGGCCGCGCGTATGAGGGCCTTAGAATGCGTCTCGCCCTTTTTCAACCGGACATCCCCCAGAATGTCGGCGCCTGCATCCGCTTGAGCGCCTGTTTCGGCGTCGAACTGCACGTCATCGAGCCGACCGGTTTTCGTTTCGACGACCGCGCCATGAAGCGCGCGGCCTTGGATTACGGGCCGTTATCGCATCTCACGCGGCACCCGGACTGGGAGGCGTTTCAGGCCACGCAGGGAACCGGGCGGCTGGTGCTGTTCACGACGAAAGGCGCCGAGCGGTTGGACGATTTCGTCTTTCGGCCCGACGACACCCTGCTGTTCGGCCGGGAATCGGCCGGGGCGCCCGATTTCGTGCACGCGGCGGCGAACGCGCGGGTCTTCATCCCGATCCGGCCTGAGACGCGCAGCCTGAACCTGTCGGTCAGCGCGGGGACCGCCCTGTTCCAGGCGCTGCGGACGACGGGCGGCCTGCCTTAGGCCGCGGGTTCCAGGCGGGCCAGGCTGGGCGGTTCGTTCTTCTTGGCCTCGGCCACCGCCTCCACGGCCCGCATGACGCGCAGGATGTTGCCGCTGGTCAGTTTGGCGATGTCCGCCTCGGTCCAGCCGGCGTTCATCAGGGCCGCCAGGATGCGCGGATAGGCGTCCACCCCGTCGATCCCTTCGGGCAGCCGCCCGACCCCGTCGAAATCGCCGCCCAGGCCGACATGATCGACGCCCGCGACGTCACGGACGTGCTGGATATGGGCCACGACGTGGTCGATCGTCGTCTTGGGCCGGGGATTGGCCGCGACCCAGGCCTCAAGCTCGGGCGTCGGCGCGTTCGGCGAGACGCCCAGGCGCTCGGCCTCGGCCATCAAGGCCTTGACCCATTCGCCGTCGGTCCCGTTGATGAAGCCGGGCACGAAAGTGACCATGACGACCCCGCCGTCCTGCGGCATCAGGCGCAGTACGGAATCAGGCACGTTGCGCGGGTGATCAGTCACCGCCCGCGCCGAGGAGTGGGAAAAGATCACCGGCGCCTCGGACACGCGCATGGCGTCCAGCATCGTCTCTTCCGACACGTGGCTGAGATCGACCATCATGCCCAGGCGGTTCATCTCACGCACCACCTCTTCGCCGAAGGGGTTCAGGCCGCCCCATTTCGGCGCGTCCGTGGCGCTGTCGGCCCAACTGGTGGTCGTGGAGTGGGTCAGGGTCATGTAGCGCACCCCCGCCTGATAGAACTCCCGCAGCAGGCCCATGGAATCGGCGATGGAATAGCCGCCCTCGATGCCGATGAAGCTGGCGATCCGCCCCTGCCGCATGGCGGCCTCGCCCTCGGCCGCCGTGGTCGTGACGGTAAAGACGTCGGGATAGGCGGCGGCGATCCGGCGCACGGTGTCGATCTGTTCAAAGGTGGCGCGCGTGGCCTCCAGCGGCGTCAGGGAGGCGGGCACATAGACCGACCAGAACTGGCCGCCGACGCCACCCGCGCGCAGGCGCGGAATATCGGTGTGCAGCTTGGTCGAGCCGTGCAGGTCGGTCGCCAGATCCACCCGGCGCGGATCATTGCCGTAGTCCTCGCGCAGCGCCCAGGGCAGGTCGTTGTGGCCGTCGATGACCGGCGCCTGGCGCAGGACGGCGCGCACGCGGGCGTCGGTGTCGGCGGTCTGGGCCTGGGCGGCGCTCGCGGCCGAGGCGGCCAAGGCGGAGACGATAGCGAGAACGGCGGAACGGCGCATGACAGGAACTCCCGGAAAACGGTCGGGCGATGCTGACGCCCTGGTCCCGATTTGCAAGCCGTCTGTTCTGGATCAAGGCGAGACCGGCCTGAGGGGCGCATCGACGGCGCCAGGACTGTTCACGAAGGCCGCGTCATGTTTGAAGCCCTGATGACCACCGCACCCTCGCCGCTCGCCGACCGCCAGGAGACCGCGCGTCTCTGGTTCGAATCCCTGCGCGACCGCATCCACGCCGCCTTCGAGGCGTTGGAGGACCAGGCGCCCGCCGATCTGTTCCCCGGCGAACCGGGCCGTTTCGTGCGCACGCCCTGGGACCGGGCCGAGGGCGGCGGCGGCGTCATGGGCATGATGCACGGACGCCTGTTCGAGAAGGTCGGGGTGCATTGCTCGACCGTGCACGGAACCTTCCCGGCCGACTACGCCAAACAGGTGCCGGGCGCCGAGCAGGACCCGCGCTTCTTCGCCACCGGGATCAGCCTGATCTGCCATCCGGTCAGCCCGCGCATTCCGGCCGTGCATATGAACACCCGTTTCATCGCCACGACCAAAAGCTGGTTCGGCGGCGGGGCCGATCTGACGCCGGTTCTGGACGTCGACCGGCGCGAGGACGCGCCGGACACGGTCGCTTTCCACGCCGCGCTGAAGGTCGCCTGCGACGCCCATGACCCGGACCACTACGCGCGCTTCAAGGCCTGGTGCGACGAGTATTTCTGGCTAGCGCACAGGAAGGAGCCGCGCGGCACGGGCGGCATCTTCTACGACCATCTGGACAGCGGCGACCACGGCCGGGACCTGGCCTTCACCAAAGATGTCGGGGACGCCTTCCTAAAGGCCTATGTCCCCATCGTCGAACGACGGATGCAGGAGCCGTGGACAGCGGACGAGCGCGAGGAGCAACTGATCCGACGCGGCCGCTATGTCGAGTTCAACCTGCTTTACGACCGGGGCACCATGTTCGGGCTGAAGACCGGCGGCAACGTCGAGTCGATCCTCAGCTCCATGCCGCCCGTGGTGAAGTGGCCCTAGGTTTCAGACTCGAAAAAAGCGCGTCTATCGAGTCTATCGAGTCTAGATTCCTTGTCCCTCCGCTGAACGGCGTCGGTCGCACCCTAGCGCGGGTTTGCGCCTGATGCGGACGCAGGGGATGGGCGGCGCATCACCCTGTCGGACGTATTGAGGACGGACCCTTAGGCCGCCTTCCGCCTCAGGAATTTCAACCCTGACCAGTCGGCGCTGACGGCGCAGACCTTCACATCGACCCAGCCGGTCGGCAGCAGGACGGCGCGCAGGCCGTCCTCGGTCAGGTCGCGGAACAAGGGCGAGGCCTTCTTGGGCCAGGACGTCCACAACATGCCGCCGGGCCGAACCGCCGCCAGCGCCGCACGGACGCCGTGCTCCAGCTCGGCGCGGTCGCGGACGAACAGGTGGACCAGATCGGCCTGGTCCGCCGCCGCATCAACCACCGCACCCAGCGGCAGAGGTTCGATCCAGTCGATATAGCCTTCAGGCGCATCGACCGGCTTCAGGGTCTGGCCGTCCTTCAGACCCAGCTTCTGGATCAGGGGCTTGCCGGAATAGCCGACGGGATCAGGCATGGGTCCGCTCAGACCGACAGGAAACGGCGCACCCAGCCGCCGACCGTCGCACGGTCATTGGGCGCCTTCAGACTGTCCAGCGCGCGATCGACCAGGTCGGCGCCCATCCGGTCATGACGCCCCGCCGTCAGGGCCGAGGCGAACGCGGGCGAGAACTCGGGGTGCGGCTGGATCGAGATGGCGTCGTCGCCCCAGGCCAGACCGGCCAGGGGGGCGAAGTCGCTGGACAGGATCACGCGGGCCTCGGGTGGGCGCACGACCACCTGATCCTGGTGCGAGGCTGGCAGGGCGACGCTGACGGCCGGGGGCGTCATCCACGGTTCGCTCGACACGACGTCATAGCGGTGCAGGCCCACGCCCCAGCCCTTGGTCGACTTCTCGACGCGGCCGCCCAGGGCCTGGGCCATAGCCTGGTGGCCGAAGCAGACGCCGACCAGCCGCGTCCGGCCCTTGGCCGACCGGATCCAGTCGAACAGGGGCGGCAGCCAGGCGTGATCCTCATACACCCCCGCCGCCGAGCCGGTGATGATCGCCCCATCAAAGGCCGAGGGGTCGGGCAAGCCGCCTTCGGCCGCCTCGAAGCGTTCGGTCGTGAAGCCCGTCCCCAACAGGGCGTCAAACATGCCGGCGTAGTCGCCGTGTTCGGGTTGCAGCGCCTTGGGCGGACGGCCGGTCTCGACGATGGCGATGCGGGTCATGCGCGCCAGACCTCCGCCTTGGCCCCGGCGTCGCCCAGCGTCGTCGCCACCCAGCCGCAGACTTCGTTCGCCGCCGCCTCGATCGCGGACGAGGCGCCCAGCACGACCATGGCGCAGCCGTTCATCTTCATCGGATTGGTCAGGGGACGCAGCCGCGCCTCGGCCACCAGGGCCGGTCCCGCCGGAGCCAGGCGGCGCAAGAAGCCGTCGAACGTCTCCAGATCCTTCAGCGGGGTCCAGATCGCCACGACGGCGGCCGGATCGGCCCGCCGGGCGGCGGTCGCGGCGTCGGCGGCCCGGTGATAGTCGTCGCCGCGCTCATAGGGCGGATCGATCAGCACCAGCGCGTTCGTCACGCCGCCCATGGCCGGAATCAAGCCGTCATAGCCGTCGCCGCCTTGCGCCGTCGCATTCGGGAAATCGGCCAGAGCCTCATCCAGCAAGGCTTTCACCTCGTCACGCAGTTCAAAACCGCGATAGGCGTCGCCGCGCCGCAGCGCGCGCGCCGTCAGCAGGGGCGAGCCGGGATAGAAACGCACGCCGCCGCCGGGATTCAGCGCCGCCACCTGATCGGCCAAGGCCCGGATCGCGGGCGGCAGGCCGCCCTCGGCCGCCATCAGCCGCGCCACACCCGCCTCGGCCTCTTTCGAGCGGGCGGCGTCGCCGGTCAGATCATACAGGCCCGCGCCCGCATGGGTGTCGAACACCACGACTGGTCCCGCCGCCTGGCGTTCGGCCAGCAGACGCAGCAACAGGGCGTGTTTGACCAGGTCGGCGAAGTTTCCGGCGTGGAAGCTGTGGCGATAGTTCATGGCCCTGCCTCCCCTTCCCCGGCCTGCCGGTCAAGCCGGAACCGCGTGGACAAAGGTCCCGGTCAGGCCGCCTTTTCCCAGTCCAGCACCACCTTGCCCGACTTGCCGGCCTTCATGACCTCGAAGCCCTCGCGGTACTGGTCATAGGCGTACTGGTGGGTGATCAGCGGGGTCAGGTCCAGACCGGCCTTCAGCAGGCCCAGCATCTTGCGCCAGGTGGTGAACATCTCGCGCCCATAGACGCCCTTGATGGTCAGGGCCTTCAGGATGATGGCACCCCAGTCGGTCTCCATCGGCTTGGACGGAATGCCCAGCAGGGCCATGCCGCCGCCCATGATCAGGGTGTCGACGCACTGTTTGAAGGCGATGGGCGATCCCGACATCTCCAGCGCCACGTCGAAGCCGACCTTCAGGCCCAGCTCGTGCATGACGTCCTTCAGGTCCTCACGGGTGGTGTTCACCGTGCGCACGCCCGGCGCGACCTTCTGCGCCAGGTCCAGGCGGAAGTCGTTGATGTCGGTCAGCACCACCGTGCGCGCGCCCGCATGGCGGGCCACGGCGGCGGCCATCATGCCGATGGGACCGGCCCCGGTGACCAGCACGTCCTCGCCCAGCAGGTCGAACTGCTGGGCCGTGTGCACGGCGTTGCCGAAGGGGTCGAGAATGGCGCCGATCTCATAGGGCACGTCGTCGGGCAGCTCGATCACATTGAAGGCCGGGGCCACCACATATTCGGCGAAGGCGCCCTGGCGGTTCACGCCGATGCCGCGCGTGTGCGGGTCCAGATGGAAATGTCCGGCGCGGGCGGCTTCCGAGTTCAAATCGATGACGTGACCCTCGGCCGAGACGCGCTGGCCGACCTTCAGGCGGCGGTCGACGTCCTTGCCGATGGCGACGATCTCGCCAGCGAACTCATGGCCGGTGATCATCGGCACGGGCACGTTCTTCTGGGACCACTCGTCCCAGTTCCAGATGTGGATGTCGGTGCCGCAGACGGCGGTCTTGTGCACCTTGATCAGCACATCCTCGTCGCCCGGCGACGGGATGGGGGCGTCGATCAACTCCAGGCCTTCGGCGGGCCTGGTCTTGGCCAGGGCCTTCATGGTGTCGGTCATGGTCGCTGCTCCCATTGTTTCGACGCAGCCGCTAGGCCGCCTAGGCCAGGACCGCAAGCGCGGATCGCGGCAAAGACGCCGCTCGATGAAACGGCGTCACCCGGCACGACGGGGAATGAACCGGTTAAGTTGCAAGTAACCATGAATCAGTTAGCGGATGAATCATGGGTGGAGATTCTGGCGGCGAGACAGGCTCGATCCAAAATTCACTCGGCCACCGTACGGATATATTATGAAAAACAAGATGATAGGGGTCATCGCGGGCGCCGTTCTCGCCGCCTCCGCCGGAGCCGCTTCGGCGGGAACCCTGACCAACGCCTCCGTCACCCTCTCCAACAGCGCGACCTCACAGCCGACTGGGGTGACGATCCGCTACACGACGGCCACCGCGCTTACGGCCGGTGACAATCTGCTTATCTCCAACTTTAACGGCCTAACGATGGTGGACGGCGTTTGCGGCGCCACCGTCACTATTACGGTCAACGGCCTGCCCCATACGCCGGGGTCGATTTGCGCCATCTATAGCGCCAGCGCGATACAGATCAATTTAGACCCGCTTCAGTCTGTGCCGGCTGGCGCTCTCGTGGAGATCTCGATCGCTCAAACTCGGGTGACCACGTCGGCGACCCCCGGTCTCTATGCGACCGTCATGTTCCGAACCGCGCTCAGCACCGGCGTCGCCATCGACACCCCGGCGGCCCAGCCGACCTACCTCGTCACCGCCGCACCGGTGGTCAGCGTCCCGACCATGAGCGAATGGGCGATGATCCTGCTGACGGCTGTTCTGGGCGGTTTCGCCGCCCTGACCCTTCACAAGCGCCGTCGCACGGCCTGATCGCGGTCTGGGGGTCAGACGACCCCCAGTTCCCGGCCCGCCTGGGTGAAGGCCGCCACGGCCGCGTCGATCTGCTCGAACGTATGCGCCGCCGACATCTGGGTGCGGATGCGGGCCTGACCGCGCGGCACGACGGGGAAGCTGAACCCGATCACATAGACGCCCAGCTCCAGCATCCGCGCCGCCATGTCCTGGGCCAGTTTGGCGTCGCCCAGCATGACCGGGATGATCGGATGCTCGCCCGGCAACAGGGTGAAGCCCGCCTGGGTCATGGCCGCGCGATAGCGGGCGGCGTTGGCGAACAACTGGGTGCGCAGGGCGTCGCCTTCGGTCCCTTGGGCAATGCGGATGGCCTCCAGGCTGGACCCGCACACCGCAGGGGCCAGGGCGTTGGAGAACAGATACGGCCGCGCCCGCTGTTTCAGCAACTCCACGACCGGCTTGGTCGCGCAGATGAAGCCGCCCATGGCCCCGCCCAGCGCCTTGCCGAAGGTGCCGGTGACGAAGTCGACCTTGACCCCGTGATGGGCGAACGAACCCCGCCCGTTCGGTCCCATGAAGCCGGTGGCGTGACAGTCGTCGACCATGATCAGGGCGTCGTATTTGTCGGCCAGCGCCCGGATGTCCTTCAGCTTGGCGACATAGCCGTCCATCGAAAAGGCGCCGTCGGTGGCGATGACGATGTCGCGCGCGCCGTCGGCCCGGGCCTGTTTCAGTTGGGCCTCCAGATCATCCATGTCGGAGTTGGCGAAGCGATAGCGTTTCGCCTTGCACAGCCGCACCCCGTCGATGATCGAGGCGTGGTTCAGACTGTCCGACACGATGGCGTCGTCGGCCCCCAGCAGAGGCTCGAACAGGCCGCCGTTGGCGTCGAAGGCGGCCGCGAACAGGATGGCGTCCTCGAAACCCAGATAGTCGGCGATCGCGGTCTCAAGCTCTTTGTGGATCTCCAGGGTGCCGCAGATGAAGCGCACCGAGGCCGTCCCGGCGCCCCAGCGTTCCTGGGCCGCGATCCCCGCCTGGGTCACGCGTTCGTCCCCGGCCAGACCCAGATAGTTGTTGGCGCAGAAGTTCAGCACCTGGCGCCCGCCGACCTGGATCACCGGTCCCTGGCGGCTGGCGATCACCCGTTCGGGCTTGGTCAGCCCCTGCTGGGCGATGTCGGTGAGTTCCTGGGCGATGCGGTCGTGGAAAGCTTGCGTCATGGGGCGTTCCGCTACGCCGAATCCGCCTCGGACGCCAGTCGCCGGAACGATCAGGGCCGCGTCGTCGCCGTCGGAGCCTCGGGCGGGGGCGCCGGCTCGGCCACCGGCCGCACCGGACTGATCTGCACCCGTCCGCCGCAGGGCGTGAAGGCCTGGGCCAAGGTGACGGCCGAGGTGTCGCCGGGCGCGGTGACGCGCAGACGCGCGACCGACGGACAGGCGTGTTCGTCCTGTCCTTCATGCGGCACGACGTTCCAGGCCAGGTCGAAATAGGCCTTGGCCTGGGGCGCCAGGCGGACCGGTGCGGGCGCCTGTCCCTGGCGGAAATAGCTCCCCAGCCTCTGTTCAGCGCGGACGGTCGTCAGATCACGCCCTCGCGCATCCTGAAGGGTCAGACCCGGATAGCCGGTCAGGCTGCACGCCTGGCTGCCGACGTTCTGCAACGACAGCACGGTCACGCGATTGCCCGCGCCGGCGTCGCCGCCCTCTTGCGCCAGTTTCAACTGCGGGCCGCGGCACGGCGCCGGGTTCGCGGGGGGCGCGGCCGGCGTGGGCTGGGTCGGCGACGGCGGCGCGTCGGTCGGCGTGGGACCGGGCGACGGACGGCCGCACCGCTCCAGCACGGCCACGCCGACATCCTCATCGGCGTCCAGGCGGCTCAGGGTCGCGCTGTCGCGCCCCTCGCGGGTCGCCGTCCACCATTCCAGGCCCGAGCCGGAATAGCGGGCGCCGCTGGCCGAAGGCGCCGAGCGCAAGATGTAGCTCTGACCCTTGTAGGCGATCTGGGCCGTGTCGCCGTCAAGGTATCGGACATCGACCGTCTGGCCGCTCTCGCAGGCATAGCCGACCGGCGGGACCTGGGGCGTCGGGGGCTGGGGCGAAGGCGGCACGGGCATGGGCGGCTGGGCCTCCTGCGGCTCGGTGCAGGCGGCGGCCAGCCCCAGAACGGCGACGGCGGCGGTCAGACGGCGAAGGCTCATGGCGGGTCCGTGCGGTTTCATTCGGCCGATCAACGTATGGTCAGGCTAAAGGCTCCGCTTGCCCGGCGGCAAGCTGGGACCGCGCGCCCTTGACGATCCCTCCGCGCGGACGCCAAAGCTGACGGCCTGATCCCCATGATCAGCCAGCCTATCCGACGGTATGCCCATGAACGCCCAGACGCCCCCGCCTGTCTCGCAACCGGTCTGCGCCCCGTTGACGGGCGCGGCGATGTTTCTGGTCCTGACCATCGCGCCCGGCGCGGCGGCCGAGAAGGTGGTGCGCGAACTGTGCGGCGACCTGTCGTCCCTGTTGCGGGGCGTGGGGGTCCGCGACCTGAACGGCCAGTTGAGCTGCATCATGGGCTTTGGCTCAGAGGCCTGGGACCGCCTGTTCGGCGCGCCGCGTCCCAGGAACCTGCATCCGTTCCGTGAGATCAAGGGCGTGCATCACGCCGTCTCGACGCCGGGCGACATCCTGCTGCACATCCGCGCCGCCCGGCTGGACCTGTGTTTCGAGCTGGCCACCCACGTCATGGAGCGCCTGGGCGACGCCGTGACCACGCAGGACGAGGTTCACGGCTTCAAATTCTTCGACAATCGCGACCTGCTGGGCTTCGTGGACGGCACGGAGAACCCGCCCAGCCCGGCCGACGCGGCCGCGGCCCTGATCGGTGATGAAGACCCCGATTTCGTCGGCGGAAGCTATGTCATCGTCCAGAAATACCTGCACGACATGAAGGGCTGGAACGCCCAGCCGGTCGAAACCCAGGAAGCCGTCATCGGACGGTTCAAACTGTCGGACATCGAAATGAAGGACGAGGACAAGGCGCCCTATGCGCACAACGTCCTGACCAACATCGACGACGAAAACGGCGAGCAGCTACAGATCGTGCGCGCCAACATGCCGTTCGGCGAGATCGGCAAGGGCGAGTTCGGCACCTATTTCATCGGCTATGCACGTGCGCCCGAACGGATCGAGCGGATGCTGGACAATATGTTCGTCGGTTCGCCGCCGGGAAATTACGACCGCCTGCTGGACTTCAGCCGGGCCGTGACGGGGTCGCTCTATTACGTTCCGACGGTCGACTTCCTCGACGAGGTCGAGCCGGAGGCGGCGCCCTAGGCCGCGACCACCCGAACCGGAATGGATTTGGCCGCCGGCGTGCCGCTGGTCCGGTCATAATAGTCCAATGGCAACAAGGGGTTCAGTTCGGGATAGTAGCCCGCGATACAGCCGCGCGACATCGGGTAGTCCAGAACCGTCAGCCCCTCGACCCGTCGTTCTATGCCGTCGCGCGACAGGGTCTCCACCACCACGGCCGCCCCTGAGACCAGGCCCCGGTCGGCCAGGTCCTGAGCGTTCATGAACACCACCATTCGGTCGTTATAGACGCCGCGATAGCGATCATTGTTGCTGTAGATGGTGGTGTTGAACTGGTCGTGGGAGCGCACCGTCGCCAGGCGCAGCATGGCCGGGTCGGCGACGGGGTCGTTCACCGCCAAACCCGGCAACATCAGGAAGTTGGCCTTGCCGTTCGGCGTGTTCCACACCAGCCGTCGCGGCGGAACGTCCAGATGGAAACCCTTGTCGACGGTGATCCGCTCGCGGAAGCCGGCGTAGATGGCGGGATAGACCTCGCCGATCTTGTCGCGGATCAGATTGTAGTCCTGACTGTAGCCCTCCCAGTCGATCCGGCTGTCCGGCAGGGTCGCGCGCGCCATGCGGCACACGATCTCGACCTCGGGCATCAGATCCGGGCCGGCCGGCTCCAGCACCCCGCGCGAGGCGGTGACGTTGGCCATCGAATCCTCGATCGTCACGAACTGTTCGCCCGCCGACGTCCTGATCCATTCGGATCGCGCCACGACCGGCAGGATCAGCGCCGCCTGGCCGTGGACCAGATGGCTTCGGTTCAGCTTGGTGGCGATCCCGACCGACAGACCCACGCTTCGCATCGCCTCATAGGCGCGCGGCGTATCGGACACCGCGCGGATGAAGTTGCCGCCCATGCCGATGAAGACCTTGACCTCGCCTTTCAGCATGGCCTGGACAGTCTCCACCGCATGATGGCCGTGCGCACGCGGCGGCTCGAAGCCGAAGACGTCGCGCACGCGGTCCAGATAATCCTGGGTCGGCTTTTCATCGATGCCGACCGTGCGGTCGCCCTGGACGTTGGAATGGCCGCGAATGGGCGAGATCCCCGCACCCGGCTTTCCAAAATTACCCTTCAGAAGCAGCAGATTGGCGACCTGTTGCACTAGGTGTGAACCCTGCTGGTGCTGGGTGATGCCCATGCCGTAACAGATCACGGTGGCGTTCGATCGGATGTAGATTTCCGCACAACGGCGGATCTGGCTCTCCTCCAGGCCCGAGGCCTCGACGATGTCGGCCCAGTCCAGGCTCTCGACTTCTTGGCGCACAGCCTCCATGCCGACGGTGTGCCGGGCGATGAAGTCGTGGTCGATGATCCGTTCGCCCGCCGCCTCGCGCTCGAACATCACCTTCATGACCCCCTTGAGGAAGGCCAGGTCGCCGCCGATGCGGATGTGCACGAATTCGCTGGTGACCTCGGTCGAGGCGAAGGTCGCCATCTGCACCACGTCCTGCGGGTCGGTGAAGCGGATCAGGGCGCGTTCCGGCATCGGATTGACCGTCACGATGGGCACGCCGCGTTTGTGCGCCTCGATCAGGTTGGTCATCATCCGTGGGGAATTGGTTCCGGTGTTCTGGCCGATGACGAAGATGGCCTCGGCGTGCTCGAAATCCTCCAGCACCACCGTGCCCTTGCCGACGCCGATGGCCGGCTGCAGCCCCCGACTGGTCGGTTCGTGACACATGTTCGAGCAGTCGGGAAAGTTGTTGGTCCCGAACTGGCGCACGAAGATCGAATACAGAAACGCCGCCTCATTGGGCGTGCGGCCGGACGTGTAGAACTCCGCCTGGTTCGGGTCCTCCAGCGCCCGAAGGTGGTCGCCGATCAATCGGAAGGCGTCGTCCCAGTCGATCGGAACATAGTGATCGCTCGCCGCGTCATACCGCATCGGCTCGGTCAGCCGACCCTGCATCTCCAGCCAATAGTCCGACTGCTCCATCAGCCAACTCACCGAATGTTCGGCGAAGAAGTCGCGCGTCACGCGGAATTTGGTCGCCTCATGCGCCAGCGCCTTGGCGCCGTTCTCACAGAACTCCAGCGTCTTCTTGCAGTCCGCGTCGGGGAAGGCGCAGCTCGGACATTTGAACCCGCCCGGCTGATTCATCGACAGCAGCGCCCGCGATCCCTTGGTGACGACGCTCTGTTCCATCAGCACCTTGGCCGTCGCCGCCGCCGCGCCCCAGCCTCCGGCCGGTTGGTGGTAGGGTCGATACCGTGGGATGTCGTCCGCCATGCGGTCCCTCCGAAAGCGCCGTCTCCAGGCGCGAAGTAAACACCCGGGTCGTCCTGGCGAGCAAGCGCGTGCCTGACGTCCCGGTCACATCAGCACGCGCTCGGGATGGGTGAAGACCTCGAATCCGTCGCTGCGCGTCACGGCGACCAGCGTCACCCCCGCCGCCTGGGCCATGCGGACGGCCAGGGCCGTCGGCGCCGACACCGCGCACAGGATCGGCGCGCCGATGGCCGCCGTCTTCTGCACCATTTCGACCGAGACCCGGCTGGTCAGCAGCACGACGCCCGCTCTCGCCTCGCCCGCCCGCGTCAACGCTCCGGCCAGCTTGTCCAGCGCATTGTGACGCCCCACGTCCTCGCGCGCCGCCGCCAGACCCGCATCGGGCGTCCAGAAGCCGGCCGCATGGGCGGCGCGCGTTTCCCGTCCCAGAGGCTGGGCTTCCGACAACAGGACCATGGCCTGCAACAGGGCGTTCGGCGTCACGTTCAACGTGTCCCGCACGACGCCTGGCGCGCGCATGGCCTCGGCCAGGCTCTCCACCCCGCACAGGCCGCAACCGGTCGGTCCCGCCATCCGCCGCCGTCGCGCAGCCAGGCGCGCCGACCGATCCGGGGTCAGCCAGACCCGCGCCTCGAATCCGATCGCCGCCTCCGCGATCTCCACCTCACGGATCTGGTCGACGTGGTCGACAATGCCCTCGGTCAGGCTGAAACCGACCGCCAGGTCCTCCAACGCATGCGGCGTCGCCATCAGGACGGCGGTCGTGGAGGCGTCATGAACGATGGCGACCGCGCTCTCCTCGGCCAATCCCCGTTCGCCCGCCTGAACGCCGTCGTGACGCCAGAGCGTCCGTGGAAAACCTGAGGCCCAGTCGGTCATGCGCGGCCTTTCTCGCGGCCAGGGGCCGGGCCGAACACCTTGGCGCGGTTGCACGGCTCCGCTCAAGCCCCCGCACGCCGTTCCAGACAAGCAAAAGCCCCGCCGGCGAACCTGGCGGGGCTTCTGAATCTTGGGTGCGGGAGGTGGATTTGAACCACCGACCTTCAGGTTATGAGCCTGACGAGCTACCGGGCTGCTCCATCCCGCGGCAAGCCGGAAAAGTGAAGGAAGATCATTCGAAGTTTCTGTCTGTTCGGTAGACCCGGCAGCGACCTACTCTCCCGCGCCTTAAGACGAAGTACCATCGGCTCTGGAGGGCTTAACGACCGAGTTCGGAATGGGATCGGGTGGGGAACCTCCGACATAGCCACCAGGTCAACGAGGCGGACAGCGGAATGAAGAGAAGACATTGTCTGTGATCGTTCGGGTCAAGGAACGATCATCGAATGAGTTTTGCTGAGAAACGATCAAACCGATCGGATTATTAGTACCGGTAAGCTTCATGCGTCGCCGCACTTCCACACCCGGCCTATCAACGTGGTAGTCTTCCACGATCCTCAGCGAAGCCTTGTTTTGAGGTTAGTTTCCCGCTTAGATGCTTTCAGCGGTTATCTATTCCATACTTAGCTACCCTGCTGCGCGGCTGGCGCCACGACAGGTCCACCAGAGGTATGTCCATCCCGGTCCTCTCGTACTAGGGACAGATCCTCTCAAGCTTCGAACACCCACGGCAGATAGGGACCAAACTGTCTCACGACGTTCTGAACCCAGCTCACGTACCACTTTAAATGGCGAACAGCCATACCCTTGGGACCTGCTCCAGCCCCAGGATGTGATGAGCCGACATCGAGGTGCCAAACTTTGCCGTCGATATGGACTCTTGGGCAAAATCAGCCTGTTATCCCTAGAGTACCTTTTATCCGTTGAGCGATGGCCCTTCCACGCGGGACCACCGGATCACTATGGCCGACTTTCGTCTCTGCTCGACTTGTCAGTCTC
>NZ_DAINBO010000003.1:0-124359 GCF_036732845.1 Brevundimonas sp.
CTCGGCCGAGGCCGGGGCCACGGTGCGCATCGGTTCGGCCGAGGTGCGCGACGGCGCGGCCTTCGGCGAGCGCGCCCGCTGGTATGTCTATGCCGCCGGTTCGGGCCGAGCGGTGGGCTATAATTTCGCCCGCACCCGCGACGGCGACTTCGCCCGCTCGGGCTACAGCCACGACGCCGGCTCCTTCCTGGGCGACGCCTCCCTGGGGGTGGCCTATCGCCGGGGTGACCTGCAAGGCTCGTTCGGCCTGGTCTATCGCGAGATCGAGGCCGAGGGCCTGCGCAGCGGCCGGGGCCTGGACAATGACGTGACCGAAGGCCTGGTGGCCTTCCAGTTGTCGATCAAGCCGGAGTGGTGAGCGGTTCGGCTCACTGAGTCCGCGCCACGCCCTCGCGCCGGGGATCGGCTCCGCCGTCCCAGCGTCCGTCGCGCCAGATCGCCCCGTGCAGGCCCGAATTCTCGGACGTGTTCTGGCCCAGCACGACGCCGCGTTGGGCCAAGGCCGCGCGCATCTCGGGGCTGAACAGGGCCGTGTCGGCGCCGAAGCCGTCGCCCTTGGCCACCAGGTTCGGCAGATCGATGGCCGCCTGCATCGACAGATTCCAGTCCAGCACACCGATCAGGGCCTTGGCGTTATAGGCCAGGATCGACGACCCGCCCGGCGAACCCAGCGCCCCGACGAACCGGCCGTTCCGGTCCAGGATCAGGATCGGCGACATTGACGAGCGGGGCCGCTTGCCCGCCGCCGCGGCGTTGGCGGCCGGGCCGCCGTCGGGCCGGGTCGGCGCGAAGCTGAAGTCGGTCAGTTGGTTGTTCAGGAAGAAGCCCGCCGCCATCCGGCCCGAGCCGAAGACGCTTTCGACCGTGGTGGTCATGCTGACGGCGTTTCCGGCGGCGTCGATGACGACGAAATGCGACGTGCCCGCCGGTTCGCGCGTGGCGTCGGGACCGGTGATGATCCCGCCCGGGGGCGCGCCCGCCTGGGCCGCGCCGGTCAGGCCGGGCGCCAGGGCCGCGCGGGCGGCGACATAGCCGGGGTCCAACAGGCCCTGAACCGGCACGCCGACGAAGGCCGGGTCCCCGACATAGCGGTCGCGGTCGGCGTACATCAGCCGCTGAAGCTGGGCGAAGGCGGCCCAGGCGCCGGGATCGTTCGGCCCGCCCGTGATGGCCGGCGTCGCCTCGGCCATGGCCAGGAATTGCAGCACGGCCACGCCGCTGGACGGCGGCGGCGGCACGCAGATGATCCAGACGACGCGATACGGACGGCACAGGGCGCCGCGCTCGATCGGCGCATAGGCGGCGATGTCGTCGGCGCTCAGCAGGCCGGGGCGCGGCTGTTCGGCGACCACGGCCGCGATCTCAAGGGCGATGCGGCCGTTGTAGAAGGCCTCGGCTCCGCCCGCCGCCAGTTCGCGCAGGGTGCGGGCGTATTCGGGGTTCCTCAGCACGTCGCCCGCCTGATAGCGGCCGCCGTCCGGCTTGGTGAAATAGGCGTCGGCCCAGCGGGTGCGGGCCTGTCCGCGCGTCGCGGCGATGAAGCCGGCCAGGCGCGGACTGACCACGAAGCCGTTGCGCGCCAGGCGCTCGGCCTCGCCGAACAGGCCGCTCCAGGCCCGTTTGCCGTGCGCGTGATGCGCCATGCCCAGCATGGCCACGACGCCCGGCGCCCCGGTCGACCGACCCGACAGCACGGCGTCGCCGAACGACAGGGGGCGGCCGTTTTCATAGAAGAGTTCGGGCGTCGCCGCCGACGGCGCCGTCTCGCGCCCGTCATAGCTGGTGACCTCTCCGGTCGCGGCGTCGTACAGCATCATGAAGGCGCCGCCGCCCAGGCCCGAGGACTGCGGCTCCACCAGGCCCAGCACCGCCTGCACCGCCACCGCCGCATCGACGGCCGAGCCGCCGTCGCGCAGCACCTTCATCCCCGCCTCGACCGCCAGGGGATTGGCCGCCGCCACGAACGGCCCGCGCGCGGGCGCCGGAGCCGGGGCGGCGACAGGCGGAATATTCGGCGCGCGCGCCGCTCCGGCCGCACACCCCGACGCCGCCGTGGCGACGACGAGCACAAGGGCGATCAGGCTGCGGCGAAAAGACATGGACGATCCCGGACGCGCCGCGACGGGGAGGGCGCGGCCCCTCCGACCTAGGCGTTGCGCAGGCCCTCGCCAACCCCGGATGCAGAATCCGCCGTCGCCCGCTTGCGCGCCCGCGCGTCAGCGGCTAAAGACCCGCCCTCGCCGAAAGGCGTGCGCACCCGTAGCTCAGCTGGATAGAGCACCAGACTACGAATCTGGGGGTCAGGAGTTCGAATCTCTTCGGGTGCGCCATTTTCCCTTGATCTGATCGACCTCAGGCCACCCAGCGGGTGTGGGTGGGTCGCGGCGCGTCCAGGCAGGCCTGAACGCGGGCGCACAGGTTCTGCGGCGTGAAGGGTTTGACCACATAGCCGGCGCAGCCCATCCGGCGGGCCTCGCGGACTTTGTCCTCGCCGCTGTCGGCGGTCATCATGACGATGGGGATGCGCGCGCCGTGTCGGCGGGCCGCCGCGTCGAGCACCGCCAAACCGTCCATGCCCGGCATGTGGATGTCCAGCAGCACCAGATCGATCCGCACCTGACCCAGAACCCCCAGCGCCGTCTGGCCGGACGAAGCCGTGACGACGTGAAAGCCCGCCTGGGTCAGGGTCACATCGACCAGTTCACGAATGAAGGCGTCGTCGTCGACGACCAAGATGCTGCGCTTCATCCGGCGGCTTCCTGTCTCTGCTCGGTGTCGGCCGCCGCCGTCACCCGGCGGATGCACGACAGAAGTTCGGCGATCTGGATGGGTTTGCCGACATGGGCGTCCATTCCGGCGCGTCGGGTCTCCTCGATCTGGGGCGCGTCGACGTTGGCGGTCAGGGCGATGATCGGCGTGTCGGCCCACGGCCCGTCCTCGGCGCGGATGGCGCGCGTCGCCGCCAGGCCGTCCATCACCGGCATGTGCACGTCCATCAGCACCAGGTCGTAGCCCCCGGCCCGCATGGCGGCGACCGCCTCTTGCCCGTTCTCGACCGTATCGACCATCAGGCCGCCCGCCTGGCCCAGCATCAGGGTGACCAGCTCGCGGTTGGCGGCGGCGTCGTCGGCCATCAGGATGCGCAGGGGCTGCGCCTGGGCGTCGTCCTCGAAAGCCTGGGGCGCGGCCGCCACGCCGTCGGCGGCGGCCAGGGGGACCTCGAACCAGAAGGTGGAGCCTCGGCCCGGTCGGCTGAAGGCGCCGATCTCGCCGCCCATCATCTCGATCAGCCGCTTGGAGATGGCCAGGCCCAGGCCCGTGCCGCCGTGCGTGCGGCTGGTGGAGGCGTCGGCCTGGGTGAAGCGTTCAAACAGGCGGTCGATCTTGTCGGGGGCGATGCCGACGCCGGTGTCGCTGACGGCGGCGCGCAAGCGTCCGTCCTGGACGCCGAGGTCCAGCCGCACCGTGCCGTGCTCGGTGAATTTCATCGCATTGGACAGGAAGTTCAGCAGCACCTGACGCAGCCGTCCCTCGTCGCCGACCAGGGCCTCGGGCGCGTCCTGGGCGATCACGCAGTCCAGCGCCAGCCCCTTGGCCTGACATTGGGCCTCGATGATGCCGGTCACGCCTTCGGCCAGGTCGCGCGGCGAGAAGGCGCGGGCCTCCAGCTCGACCCCGCCGGCGTCCAGTTTGGAGACGTCCAGAATGTCGTTGATGACCGACAGCAGGGCCTCGCTGGCCACGCCGATGCGGTCGGCGAAGCGCTGTTCCTGCGCGCCCAGGGCGTCGCTGCCCTTCAGCAGGCCCGCGAAACCGATCACGGCCGTCAGCGGCGTGCGCAGTTCGTGGCTCATATTGGCCAGAAATTCCGACTTGGCCCGGGCGCCGGCCTCGGCGGTGTTGCGCGCCTCGACCAGTTCCTCTTCCAGCGCCTTGCGCTTGCTGACGTCGCGGATCACCACCACCAGTTCGCGCACGCCGCCGCGGCCGTCAGGCACGGCCTGGAAATGGCTTTCGACCCAGACGGTCGCGCCGTCCCTGTGCACGGCGCGGTGTTGCAGTCGCTGGCTGCCCTTTCCGGCCAGGCCGCGTTCGATGGCCGCCAGAACGGCGCGGCGGTCCTCGGGGTGGACGAAGTCCTGGGCCTTCATGCCCGCCATCTGCTCGGCGGTGTAACCCAACAGGGCGTGGATGGCGGGCGAGATGTAGTTGCTGCGTCCGCCCGGCTGGATGCGGGCGATGACGTCGCCGACATTGTCGGCGAGAAGGCGATAGCGCGCCTCGCTGCGGCGCACCTTCTCGACGGCGCGCTCGGTCTCGGTGACGTCCTGGAACACGCCGAACAGGGCCGCGATCCGGCCGTCGACGCCGCGCTCGGGCACGCATTGCGAGATCACGGTGCGTTGCTCGCCGTCGGCCCGGATCAGCCGCAGGCGGAAGTCGGAGCAGGCGCCGGTCTCCAGGGCCGCGGCCACCCAGTCGCGCACCGCCTGACGGTCGTCGGGGTGATAGAAGGCGATGGCGTCGTCATAGCTGGGGTCGAAGACGGCCGGATCGACGCCGTGGATGCGATAGACCTCGTCGGACCAGCTCACCTTTCCGGTCGCGACCTCGAACCGCCAGTGGCCCAGGCCGGCGACGCGCTCGGCCATCTTCAGCGTGCTCAGAAGCTCTTCTTGCTGCTCCAGGGCGCGGGCGCTGTCGGTGATGTCCTGAAAGATGCCGAACAGCGTGACGACGGCGCCGGTCTCGTCGCGCTCGCAGCGGGCGCGGGCGCGGGTGACGCGCTCGCCGTCGTAGCGCGAGATTCGCAGTCGGGCGTCATAGCCCTCGCCGGTCGCCTTGGCGCGGGCGACGAGCTGGTTGAGCGTGGCGAGATCGTCGGGGTGATAACGGCCGATGGTGGTGTAGTCGGTCGGATCGACCGTGCCGCGTTCCAGGCCGTGAATGCGGAACACCTCGTCCGACCAGGTGACCTTGCCGGTGGTGAAGTCCAGCCGCCAGTGACCGACGCCGGCCATGGATTCGGCCATGTCCAGGGTCTCGGCGGTCTTGGCGGCGGCGCGGTCGTCGGCCTGACGGTCGATCAGGTCGCCCGCCATCCGGGCCAGGTCGCGCAATAGGGCCGTCTGGGCCGTGTCCAGCCCCGACCGGGCCTTCTGGTCCATCACCCCGATCGACCCGACCGGCCGCCCATTTCGGTCGCACACCGTGGTCCCGGCGTAGAACCGCAGGCCCGTCGGCCCGGCGACCAGCGGATGGTCCCGAACCCTCGGGTCTTGGCGGCCGTCCGGGATGACGATCAGGCCGTCGGGACCGCGTTCGATCAGCATTCGGGTGACGCTGACGTCGCTGTGGATGGTCTTGACGTCCAGGCCGTGAACGGCGCGGAACATCGTGCGGTCGTCGCCATGAAGCGACAACAGGCCGACCGGCGCGTCCAGCACGGTGCAGGCCAAGGCGATCAATCTCTGGGCGGGATCGTCGGGCGATGGCCGGGGCATATGGGCGTTGTCCTATCGGGTCGAAGCCCGCGTCACCGGTGTCATCAGAGCATTCGCGCGCGAAGATTTGGTTACCGGCCGAATCTCGCCCGGCATTGGACGTGGCGGTCCCGGCGTGGCAATCGAGAGCCGTCGTTCAAGTGATGAGACCTCGTCGATGAAATCCGCCGCCCTGATCGCCGCCGCCGCCGCCCTGACGCTCGCCGCCGTTCCCGCCCGCGCCGAGGAAGGCATGTGGATGTACGACGCCGTGCCCCTGGCACAGGTCAACGCCGCCCTGGGCACGGCCATCGACCAGGCCTGGCTGGACAAGGTGCGGCTGGGTTCCGTCAATCTGGGCGGCTGCTCGGCCTCGTTGGTGTCGGACCAGGGGTTGATCCTGACCAACCAGCACTGCATCCGGTCGTGTGTGCAGGCCAACGCCCGGCCGGGTCAGGACCTGCTGTCGGACGGCGTGCGGGCCAAGTCGCGCGAGGAAGAGCTGCGCTGCCCCGGATCGACCGCCTCGGTCCTGCTGTCGATCACCGACGTGACCGAACGGGTCATGGCGGCCACGGCGGGCAAGTCGGGCGGCGACTTCAGCCGCGCCCTGACTGCCGAGACCACGGCCATCGAACGCGAGGGCTGCGGCGACGATGCGGCGCATCGCTGTCAGGTGGTGCGCTTTTATGCGGGCGGTCAGTACAAGCTGTATCGCTACCGCCGCTATTCGGACGTGCGGCTGGTCTATGCGCCCGAACACCAGGCGGTGATCTTCGGCGGCGACCCGGACAATTTCAACTTCCCGCGCTTCGCCCTGGATGCGGCCTTCCTGCGCGCCTACGACGGCGACCGCCCGGCCGAGACGCCCAATCATCTGCACTGGAACCCGGCGCCGATCCAGGACGGACAGCCGGTGTTCGTGTCGGGCAATCCCGGCTCGACCCAGCGTCTGCAGACCATCGCCGAACTGCGCCAGGACCGCGACTTCGGTCTGCCGGCCAACATCAAGCGGCTGTCCGAGCTGCGCGGGCGGCTGATCTTCTTCGCCGGTCTCAGTGACGAAAACGCCCGCATGACGCGCGATGTGCTGCGCGGGACCGAGAACAATCTGAAGCGGTCGTACGGCATGCACCGCGCGCTGGCCGACACGGCGACCTGGGCCAGGCTGGAGGCGGCCGAGGCCGAGTTCCGCGCCGCCGCCGTGGCCCGCGATCCCTCGGTCGGCGCCGCCTTCGACGAGATGGCCCGGTCCCAGGCCGCCCAGGCGCGCCTGTTGGACCGCTACAGCTTCCTGGAGAGCGGGGCGGGCGGCGGTTCGGCGCTGTACGGCTATGCACGCCAACTGGTGCGGGCCGCGGCCGAACGGGCCAAGCCCGAGGGCGAACGTCTGCCCGGCTATTCCGACGCGGCCTTGGCCGCCATGGGCCGCACCCTGGCCCAGGCCCGCAACATCGACCGGCCGCTGGAGAGCCTCTATCTCCAGTTCTGGCTGAACAAGACGCGCGAGGCGCTGGGAACCGACGCGCCCGCGGTCCAGGCCATGCTGGGCCGCCAAAGCCCCGAGGCCCTGGGCGAGGCCCTGGCCGAGGGATCGACCCTGGCCGATCCGGCGGCGCGCACGGCCCTGTTCCAGGGCGGCATGGAGGCGATCCGGGCCTCGCAGGACCCGATGATCCGCTTTGTCCTGGCCAATGACGCCGCCGCGCGCGACATGGCCCAGGCCTGGCGCGCCGAGGTTTCCGGCCCGTCCGGCCGCGCCGGCGAGGCCCTGGCCCGCGCCCGCTTCGCCGTCTATGGCGCGGTCGACGCGCCCGACGCCACCGGCACCCTGCGCTTCTCCTACGGCCGGGTGGCGGGCTGGAACGACAACGGCCGCGAGGTCCCGTCGCGCACGACGGTGGCGGGCCTGTACGAACGCGCCACCGGCGCGGTTCCCTTCGTCCTGTCCGACGATCTGCAGGCGCGCGGCGAGCGGTTGAACCGCGACACCGTCTTCACCGTGGCGACCACCAACGACATCGTCGGCGGCAACTCCGGCTCGCCCCTGCTGAACGCGGACGGCGAGGTGATCGCGGCGGTGTTCGACGGCAATCTGCCGTCGCTGGGCGGGGCCTATCTGTACGACGGTTCGGCCAACCGCGCCGTGGCCGTCTCGGCCCAGATCGTCACCGAGGTGCTGACCAAGATCTACGACATGCCCGGCCTGGTCGCCGAGCTGGAAGGGCGCTGACCTACAGCGCCGTCCGCAGCGACCACAGCTCGGGGAAGCAGCGGCGCTTCAGCGTCTCGGTCAGATAGCCGACGCCCTCGGTGCCGCCGGTGCCGCGGCGACGGCCGATGATCCGCTCGACGGTGACCACATGCTTGTGCCGCCAGGTCAGAAGCGCGTCGTCCAAGTCCATCAGCTTTTCGGCCAGTTGGTACAGCGGCCACCACCGTTCCGGGTCGCGATAGACGATCAGCCAGGCCGCCTCGACGGCCTCGGACGGTTCATAAGGGCGGCTGACGTCGCGGTTCAGCACCTCGGCCGGCACCGGCAGGCCGGCGGCGGCCAGTTGCGACAGGGCGTCGTCGTAAAGGCTGGGCGCCGCGATGGCGGCCTTCAGCGCCGCATGGGCCTCGGGCCGGCCCTCATGATGGCGCAGGAAACGTTCGTCCTTCAGGCCCAGGGCGGCCTCGAACCGGCGGAACTGGTCGCTCTGGAAGCCTGACGAGGACCCCAGCACCCCGCGAAACCGCAGATAGTCGGCCGGGGTCATGGTGGCCAGGATGTCCCAGCTCTGGGTCATCACCGCCTGGATGCGGCTGACCCGCGCCAGGCTCTTGTAGGCGGGGACCAGATCACCGGCCCGCACCAGGCTCTGGGCCAGCGCCACCTCGTGCAGGATCTGCTTCAGCCACAGCTCCTTGGTCTGGTGGATGACGACGAACAGCATCTCGTCGTGCTCGTCCGAGATCGGGTGTTGGGTCGCCAGCAGATCGTCCAGCGCCAGATAACCGGCGTAGGTGATGTCGGAGGGGGTGGTTTCGCTCATGGCCCGGTATCGCCCGTCAGGCGGTCAGAGCCAACCCTTCTTGCGGAACCACAGCAACGGCCCGACCCCGGCCAACAGCATCAGCGCCAGGGCGAAGGGATAGCCCCACATCTGCGCCAGCTCGGGCATGTGGCGGAAATTCATGCCGTAGATCGAGGCCACCAGGGTCGGCGGCAGGAAGGCGACCGAGGCCACCGAGACGATCTTGATGATCGAGGACTGCTGGATGTTGATCAGGCCCAGGGCCGCCGACAGTTGGAAATTGATGCTCTGCGCCACCGCCTGGGCGTGGGCCAACAGGCTGGCGGCGTCGCGGTTCAGGCTCTTCAGGTGCTCGCGCGGATCGGCCGCGCGTTCGATGCGGTCGTCCAGGCTGACGAAGGCGAAGATGCGGGCCAGGCCCGACAGGCTCTGTTCGATGCGGGCGTTGGCGATATGGGCGCGGCCCAGTTTGCCGATCAGCTTCTCATAGCTGGCGCTGGAGGCGTGGGCGCCGGTGAAGACGTTCGTGGCGATAGTCTCGACCCGCGCGGCGTTGGTCGCCAGCACGTCCGAGGTCCGGTCGATCGACGCCTCCATCAATTGCAGGAAAATCGTGGCCGGACCCGTGCACAGCCCCGGCTCGCGCGCGAACCGGTCGTCCACCATGGCGAAGGGACGCGGGTTGAAATAGCGGATCGTCACCAGCGGCCCTTGCGTCAGCACGAAGGTCACCGGGTCGATGGCCGGGATGTCGGCGTCGCCGTTGTGGATCAGGTCGGCGGTGGCGTAGGTGGCGCCGTTCTCGCGGTACAGGCGGCTGGAGGCCTCCAACTCGACCATCTCCTCGCGCGTGGGCAGGGACAGGCCCAGCCGGTCTTCCAGCACCAGCTCTTCGTCGCGCGTGGGGGCGATCAGGTCCAGCCAGACCAGGTCGGGCGGCAGTTGGAAGGCGTCATCGACGACGTCGACGATCTGGCAGGTCGCGCCGCCGGTGCGGAAGATGCGGATCAAGGACGCCTCCCGAAAGAGGCTGGAGCCTTATTGGGCGCCCGGGGCGCCCGCCTGGGCCATGCGACGGCCGTTCTCGAACGCGCCGACGGCGGCGTTCCCGGCTTCCTTGTAGATGAAGCCGTAGGTCGGATAGACGGTCGTGCCCAGGTCACGAATGGGGTTGTACCAGACCTTGACCCGAGACCAATCGCCTTCGTCGGAAACGTCCACGACGGTGACGTTCTCCTCGACCCGGCCGCGGCTGCCGCCCCAGTTGGCGTGGGTCACGCGGATCACCCGCTCGGTCAGGATGTCGGAGACCACGGCGACGTGGCCGCGGGTCATGGCGCCATAGGGCTGGAACACCAGGACCGAGCCGGTCTCGGGCGCATGGCCGGTAGGCAGGGTGTTCACGGCCTGGCGCCACCAGGTCCAGGCGTCGCCGAAGATGTTGATGCCCGAGAACATGCGCGCGAAGGTCACGCACTGCCAATAGGGCTGGTCGGCCTGGGCCGCAGGGGCGCCGAGGGCGAAGAAGCCCAGGGTCGCCGCAACCATCGCGGCCGAGAGCCGTTTCATCATATCGGTTTGTTTCCGACTGTTACGTCCGGGCCAAGCCTTAGACGATAGTTTCCGAGGGTTGAAGAACCCTTTCAGGCGAATTCGTGCGCGATTTCGTCGCGCCCGCGCGCCGTTCGGCCAGACGTTTCAGCCAGGTCCGCGCCGGACGCTCGACCAGGTGGTGGGCGATCATGGCGACCAGGGGCAGGGCGGCGACCACCGCGATCCAGGCCCACGGCGGCAGGCGGTTGTCGGCCGCGCCGGTCGCCTTGGCGGCCAGGTTGACGGCCAGAAGCTGCCACGGGGCGCAGACCATGTAGAGGGCGTAGGAGACCTCGCCCAGATAGACGGCGGGCCGCGACGCCATGACGCCCGCACGCGCATTGGCCGTCGAACCCAGGCCGAGAATGACCAGGCCGCCCAGCAGCACGGTGATCCCGTCCCAGGCCAGAAGCGAGGCTGAGACCGCCATGCCCAGGGCCGCCGCCGTCGCCATCAGGGCGCCGTGCCGCACGCCGCCTCGGCGGTGAATCAGATAAAGGGCGCAGCCGTAGGCGAAGCAGGGCACGATCCTCAGCGCGCCCCAGTGATAGGTCGCCTGCGTCAGCGGAAAGCCCGCCAGCCGTTCGAACGCCAGATAGGCCGCGCACAACAGCAGCCCCGCCCCGACCGCCGCGCCGACGGCCCGGTTCCGCAGCCGCCAGGCGACGGCGGCGAACAGCGGAAAGGTCAGATAGGCGAACCATTCGGCCGAGATCGACCAGGACGGATGGTTCCAGCCCGCCACGTCCGTCACGCCCCAGGCGTGGACCATGAGCAGATTGGCCGGCAGCGTCTCCCAGCTCAGGATGCGGGCGTCGATGCTCATGCCCGCGACCGTGGCGGCCACGCCCAGGGCGCCTACGCCCGCTAGGGTCGCCAAATGCAGCGGATAGACCCGCGCGATCCGCGCCCACAGGAAGCCGCCGTAGCGGTAGCGCCTCTCTCCCACGGCTTCGAGATAGACGTGGCTGAGGATGAAGCCCGACAGGACGAAGAACAGCTCGACCCCCAGATAGCCCTTGGCCGCCAGATTGGGCATGAAGCCGACGTCGAGGTTGGGCCAGAAGGTGTAGAGCACCACCCACAGGGCGGCCAGGAATCGCAGCGCGGTCAACGGCTTGAGGTCCGCGGGACCGACGTGTTTCGAGGCGTGTGAGGGCGTGTCCATCTTCGCAGGATGAACGCGCCGCGTTTTTTTCGCGTTAAGCGGGCGCCTGTCCGCGTCGGGGACGGCCGGTCGGGGGCTTAAGCGGATCGAAAGCCCCGCCGCCTAGGCTGGCGCGTGAAACACGGGAGATCAGAATGATCTCGAACGCCAAGCTGACGACGGCCGCATCGGCCGCGCCCCCGATCATCGCCGCCTCGCGGCCGCGCGCGGAGGCTCGCGAAACCGCCTCGGCCGTCCTGCCCTCGGTCCAGGACACGCGCCGCGCCGCCCGCGAGCAGAAGAAGGCCATGGCCTATCAGCAGATGCAGGCCGTCTGGCAGCGGATGCAGACGTTGGGCATGATGTTGAAGCTGGATGGGCGCGCGGCCCTGAAGATGGCCGCCGGGCTGGCGCGTGAGCTGAAGGCGGCGGTCGAGGCCTATAAGGACGCGGGCGGCCGTAACGTCAGCCAGGGCGATCTGGCCATGATCCGGCGCGAGGCCGAACAGGCGCGCGACGCCCAGGCCAAACAGGCCGAGACCGCCGCCGCCCCCGCCGCGTCGGAAGCGGAACGGGCGGGGCGTCAGGCCTATGGCGCCGCCGCCTCGGCCCTGGCCGAAGACCGGTTGTCGGCCCTGGCCGCGAAAGAAACCGACATGGTCGCCGACAAGGGCTTCTTCGATCTGGTGAAGATCATGGTCGGCGACCTGCGCAAGGCGCGCGAAAAGGTGCGCGGCGAGGCGCATCTGAACCTGAACCCGCCATCTGACGACGAGTGGAAGGATTCGGACAAGGCCCAGCAGGAGCTGGAACGCGCGGTGGACGGCGCGATCTGATCCTTATCCTCCCCATCGCCCCGCGACAGGGAGGAGAGCGTTCAGTTTAGCCCTTGGCCCAGACGCCGAACGGGTCGGACCAGCTCAGGCCCAAGGCCTCGGCCACGGCCGGATAGGTCAGTTCGCCCTTCAGCACGTTCAGGCCGCGCGCCAGGTGCGGGTCCTTCTTCAGCGCCTCCAGGCCGTGGTCGGCCAGGGCCAGGCCGAACGGCAGGGTGGCGTTGTTCAGGGCCTCGGAGCTAGTGCGCGGCGCCGCGCCCGGCATATTGGCGACGCAGTAGTGGACCACGCCGTCGACGACATAGGTCGGGTCTTCGTGGGTGGTCGGCTTGGAGGTCTCGAAACAGCCGCCCTGGTCGATGGCCACGTCGACCAGCACCGAGCCGGGCTTCATCTGCTTCAGATGCTCGCGCTTGATCAGCTTGGGCGCCTCGGCCCCCGGCACCAGCACGGCGCCGATGATGACGTCGGCCTTGACCAGTTCCTCTTCGATCGCGCCGATCGAGGAATAGCGGGTGATGACCCGGCCGCCGGTGACTTCGTCGATATAGGCCATGCGCGGGATGGAGCGTTCCATCACCACCACCTCGGCGCCCAGGCCCGCGGCCATGCGCGCCGCGTTCAGCCCGACCACGCCGCCGCCCAGCACCAGCACCCGCGCCGGGGCCACGCCCGGCACGCCGCAGAACAGCAGGCCCATGCCGCCGTTGTGCTTCAGCAGGGTCTCGGCGGCCGAGAAGACGGCGATGCGTCCGGCCACTTCCGACATCGGCGCCAGCAGCGGCAGGCCGCCGCGCGCGTCGGTGACCGTCTCATAGGCCACGGCGGCGCATTTGGAGGCGATCAACCCCTTGGTCTGTTCGGGATCGGGCGCCAGGTGCAGATAGGTGAACAGGATCTGGTCTTCGCGGAGCATCTCCCACTCGACCTTCTGCGGCTCCTTGACCTTCACGATCATGTCGTTCTCGGCGAAGACCTCGGCCGCCGTCGGCACGATCTTGGCCCCCGCGCGCTTGAAGTCCTGGTCGGTGAAGCCGGCGCCCAGGCCCGCGCCGGTCTGGACCGAGACGGTGTGGCCGTGGGCCACATATTCGCGCACGGCGGTCGGAGTCAGGCCGACGCGGTGCTCGTTCTTCTTGATTTCCTTGGGGACGCCGACGCGCATGGGACGTTTCCTATGTTCCGAAGCGCCGCCTCTGTCGGACGGTCGCCTTTTCGCGGCGCAATCTAGCGGCGGTCGGATCGCAGGTTCCTGTTCTTTTTGCTGACTGATCGGCATACAGTCGCAGAATCTGTGAATGAGGCGTCGAATGAAGACGGTTTCCGCCGTAGCCTTGGATGATATCGATCGGAAGATGCTGCGGGCGCTTCAGGCTGACGGGCGCATGACCAACGCCGACCTGGCCCGCACGGTGAACCTGTCCGAGAGCGCCTGCCTGCGCCGCCTGCGGGCGCTGGAGACCGAACACGTCATCAGCCGCTACGCCGCCGTGGTCAATGAACGGGCCGTGGGCCTGCCGATCAGCGTCTTCGTCACCGTGACCCTGTCGTCCCAGGCGGAGGGCGTGCTGACGGCCTTCGAGACGGCGGTGGCGACGGCGCCCGAAGTGGTCGAATGCTATCTGATGACCGGGTCCAGCGACTATCTGCTGCGGCTGGTGGTGCGCGACATCGACGATCTGGAGCGGATTCACGCGCGCGAACTGACCCGCCTGCCCGGCGTGACGCGGGTCTCGTCCAGCATCGCCATGCGCACGGTGGTCAAGCGCGTGGCCCTGCCGGTGTGAGCCTGAGGCGCGTCGCGACGGCGCGGGCCGGTCGTGGCCCGTCTAGGCCTGGCGCAGGCCGCTGATCGTGCGTCCGGGGGCGATGTCCTCGGCCGAGGTGATCAGGTGCACCAGGGCCGGGCGGCCGCCCCTGGCCGCCTCGCGCGCGGCCGCCAGGGCCGCCGGGAAGGCCTCGGTCGTTTCGCAGCGCACGGCGAAGGCGCCGAAGGCCTGGGCGTACATCACGAAGTCGGGGTTCTTCAGGTCGGTGGCGATGACCCTGGGCGCGCCCGGATAGTGGGTTTCCTGGTGCATGCGGATGGTGCCGTAGGTTCCGTTGTCGACCACCACCACCACGACGCCCAGGCCGTGCTGGGCCGCGGTGGCGATCTCTTGTCCGGTCATCATGAAGTCGCCGTCCCCGGCGATGCAGATCACCTCGCGTTCTGGATGGACCGCCTTGGCGGCGACGGCGGCCGGATAGCCGTAGCCCATGGCGCCCGAGGTCGGGGCCAATTGGGTGTGGCGCGCGCGGTGACGATAAAAGCGATGCAGCCAGGCGGCGAAATTGCCCGCGCCGTTGGTGATCACGGCGTCGGCGGGCAGGACCTCGGCCAGATGGGCCATGCACTGGCTCATGTTCACCGCGCCGGTGACCTGAACCGGGGTCGTGAAGGCCTGATAGTCGGCGTGGGCGGCCTGGGCCTGATCATGCCAGGTCCGGCCGGGGTCGAGGCTCGACAGGGCCAGGGCGGCCAGGGAATTGTCGGCCGCGGCGCTGAGCCGGGGCGTCCAGACGCGGCCCAGCTCCTCCGCGCCCGGATGGATGTGGATCAGGGTCTCGGCCGTCTTGGCGCGGTCCAAGAGGGTGTAGCCCTGGGTCGGGTTCTCGCCCAGGCGGGCGCCGACGGCCAGGATCAGATCGGCGGCCTTGACCCGCGCCGTCAGCTTGGGATTGCAGCCCAGGCCCAGGTCCCCGGCATAGTTGGTCCGGTCGTTGGAGATCAGGTCCTTGCGGCGGAAGGACAGGGCGACCGGCAGGCCCAGGCGCTCGGCCCAGTCGCCGAAGGCGGTCGCCGCCTGTTCGGTCCAGCCCGAACCGCCCAGCACCACCAGGGGGCGTTCGGCCTTGGACAGGGCCTCGCGCACCTGATCGGCGAAAGCCGGGTCCAGACCGGCCTTGGCGGGCGTCACCGGACGGATGGGCGCCGCGCCGCCAGGGGCGTGCAGCAGGTCTTCAGGCAGGGCCACCACGACCGGTCCCATGCGGCCCTGCAAGGCCGTGGCGAAGGCGCGTTCGACGATCTCGACGGTGCGTTCGGGGCTTTCGATCTCGGTCGCCCACTTGGCCAGGCCGCCGAACACCTCGCGGTAGTCGACCTCTTGAAAGGCGCCCCGGCCGCGGTCGGTCAGGGCGATCTGGCCGACGAACAGGATCATCGGCGTGGAGTCCTGGTGCGCCGTATGCACCCCGATCGAGGCATGGGTCGCGCCAGGCCCGCGCGTGACCATGCAGACGCCCGGCTTGCCGGTCAGCTTGCCATAGGCCTCGGCCATGTTGGCGGCGCCCGCTTCGTGCCGGCAGGTGATCACCTGGATGCGGTCGGGAACGTCGGCCAGGGCGTCCAGCACGGCCAGATAGCTTTCGCCCGGCACGCAGAAGACGCGGTCGACGCCGTTCATCACCAGGGTTTCGACGAGGCGGCGGGCGGCGGTGCCTTCAGGCTGGTTTTTGGGCGCTTGGGTCATGGCGTGGCCGTTAGCAGACCCTCCGGGCCTTGACCATGCAACCGAACGGCCACGCTTGGCGTTTACGGCCCAGGTTTCAATTCACCCCCGAGGGAGTTCTCATGCGCAAGATCATCGCCCTGGCCGCCGTCGCCGCCGCCCTGGCCGTTTCGGCCTGCAACACCATTTCGGGCCTGGGCCGCGACGTCTCGGCCGCCGGTTCGGCCGTCACCAGCGGCGCCGAACAGGCCAAGAACTAAAGCCGCTTCCGGCGCGCCTGAACCGGTGCGAATGAAAAAGGCCCGCCGAACGCTCGGCGGGCCTTCGTCGTTTGATGTCCAAGGCCCCTATTCGGCCGTCTGGGCCGGGCGCAGGCCTTCGACCGACGCCTGTTGCAGGGCGGGCTTGCGCTCGCCTCCGGCGGCGATGATGCGGTCGATGCGGGCCTTTTCGGCGCGGAAGGCGGCCAGGTCGGCGCCGGTCAGCTCGGTGCCCTCGGTGGTGCGGATGCCCGCCGGATTGATCCGTTGGCCGCCGCGCCAGATCTCATAGTGCAGGTGCGGGCCGGTCGAGGCGCCGGTCGAACCGACATAGGCGACCACCTGGCCCTGGCTGACGCGCTGACCGGCGCGGACGCCCGAGGCGTAGCGCGACAGGTGGCCATAGCCCGAATCCAGCCCGTTGGCGTGGCGGATGCGCAGCCAGTTGCCGTAACCGCCCCAACGACGCGCCTCGACCACCACGCCGTCGGCGGGGGCCACGACCGGCGTGCCGGTGCCGGCGGCGAAGTCGATGCCCTGGTGCATCTTGCGATAGCCGGCGATCGGATGGCGACGGAAGCCGAAGCCCGAGGAGACGCGGCGGAAGCTCTGCAACGGCGTGCGCATCATGGCCGAGCGCAGGTTCTTGCCGTTGGAATCGAAATACTGGGCCGTGCGCGACCCCTTGGGGGTGAAGCGATAGAAGGTCTGGCCGCGCAACTGGGCGTACAGCAGCTCGCCCACATCGACGGTGCGGCCGGCCTCGGTCACCTGGCGGTCGAACACCAGGGTGAATTCGTCGTCGGCGCGCACATCGCGCTGCATGTCGAACTTGCTGGCGAACAGGCGGCTGGCGGCGCGGACGATGGAGGCGGTGGCCCCCAGTTCGCGGGCGCTGGCCGACAGGGAGCGCTCGACGTCGCCCTTCAGCACCATGGTCTCGTGGGTGACCTTCTCCTCCAGCGCGCGCAGGCGCAGGGCGCCGTCGAAGCTGCGCGAGACGGTCAGTTGGCTGGCCGGGCCGGTGCGCATTGTCAGGCCGATCAGCCGGGCGTCGCCGCGACCGGCGCGGGGCCGCGAAATGGCGGTCTCGAAACGCAGACCGGCGCGCATCTGATCGACGTCCAGGGCGTTGGCGACGGTGGCGGCCACGGCCGAGGCGTCCTGATCCGAGACACCGGTGCGGCGCACGGCCTGTTCAAAGGTCTCGCCGCGACGGATCTGAACCGGGACGGCTTCGGGCGCGGTCAGGCCCGCGGGCGCGGCGGCGGCGGCGAAGGCCTGGACTTCGAGGGATTCGATCTGGGCGGCGGTCAGGGCGGGAACCTCTTCGGCCCGCGCGGGTTGATAGACGCGCCCGGCCAGCAAGGCCACCGAAACGGCCGCCAGCGCCGTGAAGGCGTGCGGCGCGAGACGCATCGGCTGGCGACGTGGATCGAACTGAGCCATCTGTCCCCGAACAAACAACGACGCCCAACCGGCGCCTGACCACTCACATAAGCAAGGATCGCGCCCAAGGTCCCCCCGAGCCGCGAAGGTCACGCCTATAACCCGTCGCACCCCTTATGGGAAGCATGAGGGATATAAACCGTTAACCGGCGCCGTAACGATCACGACATCGGCTGGGCGATGATGATGTCTGCGACGGGTTCTCAAAGTCTAGGCTCAAGCATCGCGGCGTTATGCTTGGCTGCTGGTGTCCGACATGGCCGTGACAGCGCCACAAAAAGCTGTAAGTGTCCCCCACGACACGACGCAGTGTTCATTGTGCAACGCTGTGTGCCGTTCAGGTTTCTCAACATGCAGGTCAATTCGGTCGTCCCCCATCGCTGTACGAGGCGCGCTTGAGCCGCGCCCGCCGTGTCGCGCGCGGGATCGGGCTGGGTCTGGCCGCGCTGGCGGTGCTGGCCCTGCTGCTGGTCGGCCTGGCGTATCTGAACCGGCGGGCGGCGGCGCGGGAGCTGCTGACCGGCTGGCTGGAGCGGCGCGGCGTTCCGTCCGAGGTCGAGATCGAGCGTATCGAGCTGGACGGCCTGGTCGCCAGGGTGCGGGCGGGCGACCCGCGCGACCCCGACTTCGCCGTCGAACGGGTCGAGGTCGACTATGTGATCGGCGCGCCCTGGTCGGCGCGCGGCCTGGGCGTGACGCCCAGCCGGGTGCGGCTGGTCCGCCCGGTTCTGAAGGCGCGCTGGGCCGACGGAAAACTGAGTCTGGGTGCGCTGGACCCGATCGTCGAAGAGTTCACCCGCCGTCCGCCCCGCCCCGACAGCCGCTCGCCCCTGGTGCTGGTCGAGGGGGGGCGTGTCCGTCTGGACACGGATTATGGGCGGCTGGCGGCGACGGCGGACGCCCGCGTCGACGACGGAAAACTGATGCGGCTGGACGCGCGTCTGCCCGAAACGCGGCTTCAGGGACGTGACGGATCGGCGCGGAATCTGGCCGGATCGGCGACGGCGGCGACCGTCGGCGACCGCATCCGGGTGCGGCTGGATGTCGCGGCCGATCAGGCGACGGCGCCGGGTCTGGACCTGTCGGGCGTCGCGGCGACCCTGACCGGCGACCTGCCTTATCCCGATTTGAAACGCCGCCGGGGCGACGGGCGGGCGGCGCTGTCCCTGAAGGCGACGGCGGCGGCCCTGGGAACCGGCGGAACGCGGCTGCGCGGCTTGGCGGCGGACGGGGCGTTCGACGGAACGGTCGGCGGCTGGATCGAGGCTTTCCGCATCGCCGGGCGCTCCGACCTGACGCTGCGCGCGACCGGGCTGGACGCGGCGGGCGCGCGCGGCGCGGGCCTGAACCTGGCGGTCGCGGGCGGGCGCTTGAATTTGGAACGCGGCCCGGACGGCCTGGGCTGGCGTCTGGACGGGCCGACGACGGTCTCGGCCGAACGGCTGGCGGCGGGTGAGACGACGGTCGAGGGGCTGCGGCTGGCGTCTTCGGCCCTGACGGTCGGCGGACGCGGCGCGGCGGCCGAGGCGGTCGGTCCCGTGACCCTGGGGGCGCGGCGTTTCGGCCTGGGCGATCTGGCGCTGACCGATGTGGCCGGACAGGCGGCGCTGGACGCGCGGTTCGAGGGGGCGGCCCTGATCCAGGCGCGCGGCGCGCTGGAGGCCGCGAACGGACGCTGGCCGCTGTTCGGGGCGACGGGCCGCGACGATCCCGCCGATCTGGCGGCGATGAAACAGGCGTTGGGCGATTTCCGCCTGTCGGTCCCGGCCTTCCGCCTGACGACCGGCAGCCCCGGCGCGACCGTCGCCCTGGACCAGCCGGTCGAACTGCGGCCCGACAACGGCGGGGTGCTGCGTATCGCGCGCATGGGCGCCCGACCGGTGTTCGCGGCCCGGCCGGGCGAGGCGGGCGGCGGGGCGGCGGTGCTGACGGCCCAGCGCGGGCGCGGCCTGCCGGAACTGGCCGTCGACGTGCCCGACTGGCGGCTGACGCCGGGCGGGTTCCAGGCGCGGATCGACGGACGCGGGGCGCTGGACTTCGACCTGTTCCGGGGCGTGACGGCGCGGACGGCGGGGCTGCTGGTCTCATCCAACGGACGGCTGACCTATGCGGTCTCGGACTGCGTCGCCGTGGCGGTCGAACGGCTGGAGCTGGATCAGAACGACGTGACCGACCTGTCGGGCCGGTTCTGCCCCGAAGGCGCGCCCCTGGTGACGGTCGAGAACGGCGGCTGGCGCGCGCGGGGGCGGTTGGCGGGGGTGGAGGCCTCGGCGCCCTTCCTGGCCATGCGGTTCAGCGAGGCGGAAGGGGCCTTGCGGGTCTCCGGCGGGCCGGGCGGCGTGGCGCTGAACGCGCGGATGGATGCGGCGCGGGCGCTGGACGCCACCACGCCGCGCCGGTTCAATCCTCTCATGGTCTCGGGCGAGGCGGCGCTGGCGAACGAGACCTGGAGCGGCGGCTTCGACCTGAAGTCCGGCGAGACGCCGGTGGGCCGTCTGACCCTGGCGCACGACGGGCGCACGGGCCTGGGCGGGATGGCGATCGAAACGCCGATGCTGCAATTCGCCGAGGGGGGCTTGCAGCCGGGCGGTCTCAGCCCCCTGGTCCAGAGCTTCGTCCAGCCGCCCGCGACCGGCGCGGCTCAGTTCAGCGGCCGGATCGACTGGCGCGCCGACGGCGAGGGGACCAGCGGCGGTCGTCTGATCGTGCCGGGGCTGGACTTCGTCAGCCCGGCCGGGCCGGTGAAGGGGCTGAAGGGCCGGATCGACTTCACCAGTCTGATCCCCCTGGTCACGGCGCCGGACCAAAGACTGGGCGCCGACCGTCTGGAAAGCCTGACGCCCCTGACCGACGCCCAGGTCCAGTTCGCCATCGACAAGGCGGGCGTTTCGGTCGCGGCGGCTGACATCCATGTGGCGGGCGGAGTGGTGCGGGTGCTGCCGTTCGTCGTGCCGCTGGACCCGACCCAGGGCTTCTCGGGCGTGATCGAGCTGGAGAATGTGCAGTTGGGCGAACTGCTGGCGGGATCGGGTTTCGGCGACAAGGCCAGCCTGGACGCCGTGGTGTCAGGGCGGCTGCCCTTCACCTCGACGCCGGGGCGCGGGGTGCGGATCTCGGGCGGCGCCCTGCGGGCCGTGCAGCCGGGGCGCCTGTCGATCCAACGCGAGACCCTGAGCGCGGTCCAGACCGGCGGCGGCGGGACCGAGGTTCCGCCCAATACGGTTCAGGACATGGCCTATCAGGCGATGGAGAACCTGGCCTTCGACACGCTGACCGCCGATGTGAACAGCCTGGAGGCGGGGCGGCTGGGCGTGCTGTTCCACATCAAGGGCCGCCATGATCCGCCCCAACGGCAGGAGTTGCGGCTCAGCCTGTCTGAGCTGATCAGCCGCGACTTCCTGAAACGCGACCTGCCCCTGCCGTCGGGCACGGGGGTGGACCTGACGCTGGATACGACGCTGAACGCCGATCAACTGGTCAACGACCTTCTGGCCCTGAACCGCGCCCGCGCCGGAGAGGCCGACCCGGAATGATCGTTCAGGACCCGTTCACCCACTGCGACGTTAAATCGCCGCGAACCTTTCGGAGAGTCGACCCATGAGCCGAACCAGAGCGACCACCCTGACGGGCCTGGCCCTGATCGCGGCTGCGGCCGGTTCGGTCGCCGCCTGCACGCCGACGGTGCGGGTCGAGGTCGCGCCGATTCAGATATACGCCAAGCTGGACGCCGACGTGCGCATCCGCCTGGACCGCGAACTGCAGCAGTTGCTGCAGGAAAACCCCAACCTGTTCTGAGGGGATAGGATCATGCAGTTCCGCAAGAGTTTCGTCGCCGCCGCCGCCATCGCCGCCCTGGGCGTCGCCGCCGGCGCGGCCTTCGCCCAGACCGCCCAGCAGAAGTCGATGATCGACGCCGCCAAGGTCGAGGGCGTGGTCGGCGAACAGGCCGACGGCTATCTGGGCGTGCGCACCCCGGCTTCGGCCTCGGCCGACCTGCGCGCCGCCGTGACCGCCACCAACGACGGCCGCCGCCGGGTGTACGCCCAGGGCGCCGCCGACGCCGGGACCACGGCCGACGTGGCCGCCGCCCGAATGTTCGAGGCCCAGTTGTTCCCGCGCATCGCCACGGGCCAATGGTACCGCAACGCCCAGGGCCAGTGGGTGCAGAGATAACCCCATCCTTCTCCCCTCCGGGGGAGAAGGGCTACGGCGGCCCTTGCGCTGGTCTCGTCCATAGGCTCGAAAGCCCAGATGGACCCGATCTCCGCTCGGCTGCGCGCGCGCCACCCCCAGCGCATCGACCTGTCGCTGGATCGGATGCGCGCCCTGTGTGCGGCGCTGGGCGATCCGCAAGACAGGCTGCCGCCGGTGGTCCATGTCGCGGGGACCAACGGCAAGGGGTCGACCGTGGCCTTTCTGCGCGCCATGGCCGAGGCGGCGGGCCTGCGGGTCCACGCCTACACCTCGCCGCATCTGGTGCGGTTCAACGAACGCATCCGCCTGGCCGGGCGGCTCATTGAAGACGATCAACTGAACGAGATCCTCGACCGGATCGAGGCGGTCTCGGGCCAGGCGACGGTGTTTGAAAGCACCACAGCCGCCGCCTTCCTGGCCATGAGCGAGACCCCCGCCGACCTGGCGATCATAGAGGTCGGCCTGGGCGGAGTGCTGGACGCCACCAATGTCATCGAACGGCCGCTGGTCAGCGTGATCGCCCCGGTCGATCTGGACCATGCGGAGTTCCTGGGCACGGACCTGGCGGCCATCGCCGGGGAAAAGGCCGGGGTGCTGAAGGCCGGGGCGCCGGGCGTCATCGCGCGCCAGGACCCCGCGGCCATGGCGGTCATCGAACGGACGGCGGCGACGGTGGGCGCGCCCCTGACGGTCATGGGAACGGATTTCGACGCCTGGCCCGAGATCGGCGGCCTGGCCTTCCAATCGACCGAACGGTTCCTGGACCTGCCCGCCCCGGCCCTGGCGGGCGAGCATCAATACGACAACGCCGGTCTGGCCGTGGCGACGGCGCTGGAGCTGGACCTGCCCGAGGCGGCCATCGCCGAGGGGCTGAAGACGGCGGCCTGGCCCGCCCGGCTGCAGCGGCTGACGACGGGACCCTATGGCGCGACGGCCAGGGCGGCGGGGGCCGAGCTGTGGCTGGACGGCGGGCACAACCCCCACGCCGGGCGGGCGCTGGCGGCCTTCCTGGCGGCGCGCCAGGCGCGGGCGCCGATGCCGCTGGCCCTGATCACCGGGATGCTGGCCAACAAGGACGCGGGCGGCTTCTTCGAGGCGCTGCGCGGAACCGGCGCCCACGTCCTGACCGTCGGCTTCGACGGCGCGGCGGCCGAACCGGCGGCCCTGGCGGCGGTGGCGCGGGGCCATGGACTGGGGGCCATGGCGGCGGGATCGGTTGAGGAGGCCCTGGACCGCGCCCTGGCCTGGGGCGCGGGCCGGGTGGTCATCTGCGGTTCGCTGTATCTGGCCGGCGAGGTGCTGAGCGCCAGCCGCGAGACGTGGCCGGGATGATCGGGGCGATCCTGCACGGTCTCTGGCGAAAGCCGGTCTCCAGCCTTGCCCCGAGACGGAGCGCCTATCGCATCTTTACGCCCTGGTTCGACCGTGAAGTTCGAGCGGATGAACTCAACGCCGTGCTCGGCCCGCTTTCGACACAGATGTTGGAGGAACAGGACGCCTCCTGGGCGACGGTTCGTGACGCCCTGATTGTTCCGGCGACGAGACGGGTCAAGCCGCGCCGCGCCGGGGCCACGGTCGTGACCCTGCTGCTTGATCAATCCGGCTCGATGCGCGGACAGCCCATGGCCCTGGCGGCGGCGGCGATCATGTGCGCCGTACGTCTGCTGACGACCCGGGGCGTCGGGGTCGAGGTGCTGGGTTTCACCACCGCCTCATGGCGGGGCGGCCGTCCGCGGCGTTTGTGGAAGCGGTTGCTGCAACCCGCGCGTCCGGGGCGGCTGTGCGAGCTGTTGCACATCCTCTACCGCGATACGGACGAGATTTCGCCCGACCTGGCCGAGGGCGTGGTCCGGGCCATGCTGCGGCCCGACCTTCCCAAGGAGAACATCGACGGCGAGGCTCTGTTGTGGGCCGCCGACCGGCTGTTGGCGCGCGATGCGGCGCGGCGGATATTGGTCGTGATCTCGGACGGTTCGCCGGTGGACGATTCCTCGCAACAGGCCAATGGTCCGCTCTTCCTCGATGTCCATCTGAGGGAGGTCATCGCGGCCATCGCCGTCGATGGCCGCATTGAACTGGCCGCCCTCGGCGTCGGCCACGATGTCAGCGGTTGGTATCCGAGATCCTCGAAGATCAACTCGCCAGCAGACCTACAGAAGGGCCTTACAGATTTTCTGACAGAACTTATCGCGGCCGGTGAGACGTAGTCAGGAAACCCCCGCCTCGGCCAGCCATTCCAGGATCTTGCCCTTGGGCATGGCGCCGACCTTCATCGAGGTCATCTGGCCGTCCTTGAACAGCATCAGGGTGGGGATGCCCTTCACGCCCAGTTTCGACGGGACCATGGGGCTGTCGTCGATATTGACCTTGGCGATGACGACCTTGCCCGACAGTTCGTCGGCGATCTGTTCCAGGGCCGGGCCGATCTGTTTGCAGGGACCGCACCATTCGGCCCAGAAATCCACCAGCACGGGGGTGGACGCCTTCAGCACGTCGCCATCAAAACTGTCGTCGGTGACCTTCACGGTGGCCATGGTCTTCGTCTCCTGATCGGCCGCCCAGCATAGGCGATTCGGCCGGTGTTCGCGTTGGATGTGGGCGGCCAGGGCGCCGGTTTCAACGCAAGGGGTCCAGCGCGGCGTCCATCATCTCGCGCGGCACGGCCATCAGCTTCGGCCCGTCGGTCCAGACCAGGGCCGCCTCGACCGGGCGGTCGGGATAGAGGCGGCGCAGCACCGCCGCATAGGTCGCCAGTTGCAGCACATAGGCCGGGTCGGCGTCCTCGATCTGGTCGGGGGCGGGGCGGTTGGTCTTGTAGTCGACGACCAGCACGCGCTCGGGCGTCACCACCAGCCGGTCGATGCGGCCCGACACCACCACGCCGGGCGGCAGGTCGCCGCCGCCGCCGGTCACCGCCGCCTCGGGCCGTGAGCCGGGACCGAAGACCGGGGCGAAACGGGCGTCGGTCAACACGCCCAGCGCCGCCGCGATCATCTCGGCGCGCTGGGCCTCGTCCAGGTCGCGCTCGCGGGCCAGAAGACGCGGCGCCAGATCGGGCCACAACTCCGGCGGGGCGTCGGGCAGGCGCTCCAGCAGCCGGTGGATCAGGTCGCCGCGCCGGAACCGGCCCAGGGCCGCCCCGGGACCCGAGCGGGCCAGCGGCGAGGGGGCGGGGATGCGGATCGCACCCTGCATCTGGGATGGAGAGGCGATCCCGGCGGCTCGATCCGGCGCGGGCGTCCGCGCGATCCAGCCGGGCAGGGCGGCGGCCGTGACGGACGCGTCGGCGGTCAGGGGCGCGACGCCGGGATCGACCCCGAAACGGATGCGGCCGTCGCCGCTGTCGCGCACGCGCGGCGGGTCCTTTCCGGCGTCGGCGGCCCTCAGCCGCTCGAAGGTCTGGGCGATCACGTCCCACCAGCTTCCGATCTCGAAGCCCTCCTTGGGCGTCTTCATCGCGCGGCCCATGACCACCAGCCGGTCGCGCGCGCGGGTCAGGGCGACATAGAGCAGACGCAGGTATTCGGCGTCGGCCCGGTCCTGGCGCGCCTGACGCGCCTGGGCCGACGCGCGGCAGTCTTCCTTCCTGCTGGACGGCGCCATCAGCCAGGCCTCGCCGCCTTCATCCAGCGCGACAGGCATCAGGGGCGCGCCCTGGCCCTTCGCCTTGCCGGTGGTGTCGGGCAGGATGACGATCGGCGCCTCCAGCCCCTTGGCGCCGTGCACGGTCATGACGCGGACCTCGTCGCGGGCGCCTTCCATCTCGCGCTTCACCGTGACGTCGGCCTGCTCCAACAGGGCCAGACAGGTCTCCAGGTCGCGGCCGCCCCGCTCCTCGGCGGCCAGAACCTGGGCCAGGGTCTCGTCGATCGCCTCCTCGGCCTCGCGGCCCAGCCGGTTCAGGATGCGCGCCCGACCCGAGCGGCCGTCGGCGCCGACCCGGTTCAGGGCTAGCGAGAAGAAGCCGAAGGGATCGCGGTCGCGCGCGGCGATCAGGGCGTTCATCAGGTCGCGCGCCTCGGCCCAGGCCGGATGCTCGTCCGCGCGGCGACGCAGTTCGGACCATAGGCCGCCCTGGCGGACCTGTCTGTCGGCCAGGGGGAACAGGCTGTCCGGCGCGCCGAAATCGGAGACGTCGCAGAACGGGCCGCGCAGGATTTCCGCCAGGGACAGGTCGTCTTCGGGAAACAGGGCGAACCGGGCCAGGACCGCCAGGTCGTCGAAGACGATATGGGCCTTCAGCTTCAGCCGGTCGGCCCCGGCCACGGGCACGCCCTCGGTCTTCAGGGCGCGGATGATCTCCTCGAAGGTGGCGTCGCGGCGTCGCACCAGGATCAGGAAATCGCCCCAGCGCACGGGGCGATGGACGGGCTGCTTGTCCTTATCGACGGTCCAAACGGCGACGCCGGTCTCGACCTGGCGTCTGATGTCCTGGGCCAGGGCCTGGGCCAGTTGCTTGCGGGCGCTTCTGGCGTCTTCCTTGTCGACCGGATCAAAGGCCTCGCGCTCGACCTTTTCCGGGTCCTGGAACAGCGGCCACAAATCGACCGAACCATGCTGGCCCGCGCGGGCGGGCAGATGAGGCAGGCGGTCGCCGGTCGCCCCGACCAGGGCGCGGGTCCGCTCGGGCGTGGCGAAGGCTTCATCGACGAAGGCCAGCACCTCTTCGGTCGAGCGGAAGGAGGTGTTCAGGTCCGGCCCGGCGAAGGCCAGGCCCGCGTTCTCGACCAGGGCCAGATAGTCGCGCCGTTCCTCGCGCAGGCGTTCCGGCCGGGCGCCCTGGAAGGAGTAGATCGACTGTTTCTCGTCGCCGACGGCGAAGACGGTGCGGTCGATGGCCGGGCCGCGCCGCTCGGCCCCTGCGCCGGCGAAGAAGGGTTCGGTCAGGGCGCGGACGATGGCCCATTGATCCGGGGCCGTGTCCTGAGCCTCGTCGATCAGCACGTGATCGACGCCGCCGTCCAGCTTGTACAGCACCCAGGCGGCCGAGGCGTTGCGGGTCAACAGCGCCACCGTGCGCGCCACCAGATCGGTGAAGTCCAGCGCGCCGCGCCGACGCTTGGCGGCGTCATAGAAGGCCGCGTGGACGCGGGCCAGGGTCAGGGCCTTTTGCGTCTCGTCGGCCACGTGGGCGGCGCGGACGCGGTCCAGCACCGCCAGATATTTCAGCGAGACCTCGGCCAGATAGGCGGCCGCGCCCGGCGGGGCCTTGGCGGTGCCGAACTTGTCACGCGGGACGCCCTTGGAATCGGTGAAGATCGGCGCCATGGCGCTCAACGTCGTGGCGGGCGGCGTCGCGTCCCGCATCTGGGCGGCCAGCTTCTGATCGTTGGCGCTTCCGCTCGCGAACCCGTCGGCGGCGGCCAGCCAGTCGGCGGCGTTCAGCCAGGCCATGAAGCCGGTCTCGATGTCCTCGGCCCGTTCATCGGGCGCCAGGCCGACCAGGGCGTGCGGGTCGGGCGCGGTCCCGGCGTCGATGCGGTTCAGATAATCGAGCAGCGGCTCGCGCTTCGCCTCGATTTCGTCCAGCAGGCCCTTGAAGGCGTCGAAGGCCATCTCGACCGCGAAATAGGCGTAGGCTGACCCCAGCCGTCCGTCACCGTCGACCAGGGCGGCGCGGGCCAGATCTTCGCGCGCGGCCCGCGACAGGGCCAGGGCCGCCTGATCCTCCAGCACCTCGAATCCCGGCTGGACCCCGGCCTCCAGCGGAAAGCGCCGCAACAGCTTTTCGCAGAAGGCGTGGATGGTCTGGATCTTCAGCCCGCCCGGCGTCTCCAGGGCGCGGGCGAACAGGCGCCGGGCCTCGGACAGCTCTAGATCAGTCAGGGTCTTGGGATCGCGGCCGTCCAGTTCGGCCAGTTCGCGGGTCAGCGCATCGTTGTCGGCGACCGCCCACCGGCCCAGCTTGTCGAACAGCCGGGCCTGCATCTCGGCGGCGGCCGCCTTGGTGTAGGTGACGCACAGAATGGCCCCGGGCGGGACCTTCTTCAGCAGCAGACGCGCCACGCGATTGACCAGGGTGGTGGTCTTGCCTGACCCGGCGTTGGCGGTGACGAAGACCGACAGGGCGGGATCGGCGGCGGTCGCCTGATGCGCCTTGGCCTGATCGACGGGAGACAGGTCGGTCATTCCGACGCCTCCTCGTCCGCCCCGGCCACATGCCATTCCCAGACGCGGGCCAGGTGGTCGTAGTTGCCGCCGAAATTGCCCATGAACTGGGGGGCGGCCCAGGATGGATAGGGCGTGGCCGGATCGTCGAAGCGGGCGACCCCGACCTTCAGCCGCTCCAGCTCGCGCTCGGCCAGTTCGGCGGCGGTCAGGGCGTTGTTGCGGCCGATGCGGGCGACGTCCGTCACCTCGCCCGGCGCCTTGCGGCCGGTGATTTTCACATACAGCAGCTCGACCGCCTCGGTCGGCTCTGCCTTGAAGCCTCCGGCGGCCAGGATGGCGGCGGTCAGGGTCAATTGAGGGGCGAAACCGGCCAGAACCTCCTTCTGGCTGGGCGTGCGGCCGGTCTTGAAGTCCATTACGGCCGCGCCAGAGGCGTCCAGCTCGATGCGGTCGGCCTTGGCCGTGACGGTGAAGGGCGCGAACGGAGCGTCGACGGCCAGGGCGCCCGACTGTTCGATCAGCAGTTCGACGCCGCGCGCACGCCGCTCACGCTCGAACTGTTCCAGCCAGCGGGCGGCGTTGCGGGCCAGCGGCCGTTCGCGGGCCAGGGCGGCGTCCTCGAACCCCGCCTCGATCAGGGCCTCGATCAGAAAGCCCTCGATCCGGTCGGCGCTGTCTTCGGGCAGGGCGTCGGGCCAGGTCTCGACGATGCGTTCGATGGCGTCGTGCACGGCCGTGCCGCGCGCCAGCACCTCGGCCGAGGCGCCGGGCCGCTCCATCGATCTCAGGCCCAGGATGCGGTCGGCATAGACCGAATAGGGGTCGCGCACCCAGTTCTGGACGCTGGTCACCGGCAGGGTGCGCGGGCGCCGATCGACCGGCGGGGTCGGCGCGGGACGTCTGGCGTAGTCGGGCGTGGTCCGGGCGGGCGCGTCCAGGGCGCGGGTCCAGTCGGCCAGACGGTCGGGCGCGTTCAGGGCCACGGGCGTGGTCTCGCCGTCGGCGCCGCGCGTCAGCATGTCCAGCCGCCACAGCCAGCGCGATCGCACGGCGGGCTGGCCGCCCCGGCGCTCGGTGTGGATCAGCACGACCTCCTCGGCGCAGGCCGCCTGGACGAAGTCCTGGGCGCTCTGGCCGGTGCGGCGTTCCGGCGGCGGCAGGCCCAGGGCCTTGCGCATCGGCCGCGACAGGAAGGGATCGACCGGCGGTCCCTGCGGCCAGACGCCCTCCTCCAGCCCCGCCAGGATCATGCGGTCGGCCCGCGTCAGCCGCGCCTCGATGGCCCCCAGGATGCGCAAGGACGGATGGGTCGCCCCGCCTGTGCGCACGACCGCCTCGGCCAGCAGATCCTGGATCAGTTCGGCCAGGTCGGCGGGCGCGACCGCGCCCAAGGATGCGCCGCCCTCGATCAGGCCCGACAACAAGGCGGCCGCCGCCTCTCCGTCCGCCCCGGCCCAGGCGTTCTGGCCGGCCAGGGATTCGATCAGGATCGTCAGGGCGCGGGCGGCGGCGTCCAGCGGCGCCTCGGGCGCGAAGGCGGCGTCGGCGTGCAGGCGCGCCAGGTGCTGGGTCAGGGCGCGGGCCATATCGACCTGGGCCAGGGCGCCTTCGGACGGCGGCGTTCCGTCGCGTCTCGCCGCGGCGGCGCGGTCCAGGCGGCGACGGATGCGGTCGAAACCGGACGGGCGCGGCCCGCGCAGGGCCAGGCGCTCCAAGGCCGAGACCGCGCGGGCGACGTCGGTCTCGCCCAGGTCGAGCCGGACCAGCGGATGTTTCAACAGGCCTAACAACACCTGCGGATCGGCCGGTTCGGCCAGCCAGCGCGCGCACAGATCGACCAGCCGCCCGGCGGGCGTGCGGTTCAGCGGCCGCCCGGCCGAGACGTCGGCGACGATCCCCCAGCGTTCCAGCCGCGCGGCGACGCGGCGGCCCAGCCCCTGGTCGGGCGTGACCAGGGCGCAGGTCCGGGGCGTTCCATCGGCATGGGGCGTCTCCAGCGTCTCGCGCATCATCAGGGCGATGGCGGCGGCAGCCTCTTCCTCGTGACGCAGGCTCAGGACGGACAGGCCGTGCGTCCCCTGGGCGATGGGATCGACGGCCTGGCCCGCCTCGGCGGCGCGGACGCGGATGTCGCGGATGGCCTCGCGCCAGTCGCCGGTGGCGTCGGCGGGACGCAGGGCCTCGTTCAGCAGCCGCTGGCGGGCGCGGCCCCGGCTGTCGGCGGCGGGATCGGCGGGCGGACGAAACCAGGGCCGCACCGTGTCGCGGGCGACGCCGTGGCGGTCCAACAGGCGTTTCAGCGCGCGTTGGGGATGCTGTTCATTGTCGTCGTCGATCTGGCGCCAGACGGCGTCGTCCAGGTCGAGGTCGAGACCGGGCAGGACGACACAGCCCTGGGGCGCGCGGGCCACGGCGCCCAGAACGTCGGCGGCGGCGGGGACCGAGCCGGTCGAACCGGCGGCGATGACCGGCTGGCTCGGCGGATGGGCGTCCCACTGTTCGGCCAGGCGGCGCAGCAGGGTCGCGCGGCGCCAGGCCGGATCGACCAGACCCAGTTCGGCCAGCCGTTTCGGCCAGGTCTCGACCCCGACGGCCAGGAATTCGGCCGCCCGCGTCCAGTGTTCGGCCAGTTCGCCCTCGACCAGGGTCAGAACACGCTCGGGCGCGGGAACCTCTTCCAACTGGCAGGAGTCCAGAAAGCCGCCCAGGGCGTCGGCCAGGGCCAAGGCCTGAAGCGGCGTCAGATCGGCGTCATGGTGTTCGGCCACCAGCCGGGCCATTTCGAACCGCCGCGTCAGGGGGGCGATGGCGGGCGGCAGGTCCAGGCCCAGTTCGCCGGGCGCGAAGGGCGGCTCGTCCTCCTCCAGATCGCCCAGCGGCCGCACCTGGGGCAGCAGCACCGGCCGGTCCCCCGCGGTCTTGGCCAGGGCGCGGGTGAAGTCGCGCGCCGCCCGGCGGTTGGGCAACAGGATGACCGCATCGCTCAGCGTCTCGGGCGCATGGTCGCCCAGCCAGTCCAGAACGCCCGCCGCCAGATCCTCCAGGAACGGGCGGTGCGCCGGTATGGCGAACCAGCGCGGCGCAGGCCCGGCGAAAGGATCGAAGCGGGTCATCAGATCCTCCCCTGCGAAGCGGGGGAGGGGGACCATGCATGGCATGGTGGAGGGGGCGAGGGCCACGGCCGGTGCGCGGGGTCGCCCCCTCCACCGCTTCGCGGTCCCCCTCCCCCGTGAAGCACGGGGGAGGATCTAAGGACGCGCGCCGATCGTGTCGCGCCAGGGTCGATCACCGAGCGACCTTCAGCCGCGCCTCGGCCTCGTCGCGGGACCGGGGGTCGCCGACGTGCATCCAGTCGCCGTCCAACACGCAGCCGAACAGACGCCCCTGGGCGGCCGACCCGCGCCACAGGGTCGCCAGAGAGAAAGGCCCCTCGGGACCGTCGGCGACATAGTCGGGCCGGGTGATGTGCACGCCCATATAGGCATAGGGCGCGCTGGCCGCCTGACCTCGGAAGGTCAGACGTCCCTGTTCGTCCAGGAAGAAGTCGCCGTCGCCCTCGAAGCCGATGGAGCCTTCGCGCCGGGCCAGCAGCAGGGCCGCGTCCATCCGCTCGGGATCCCACAGTTTCACGAGATCGCCCAAGGCCCCGCCTGGCGTATCGCTCCGGTCGATCCAGACGCTGTCGATATTGGCCACGAACACCGGATCGTCGCCCAGCAGGGGGCGCGCCTTCTTCAGGCCGCCGCCGGTCTCCAGCAGTTCGGCGCGCTCATCTGAAATGACCACGGCCGGGCGCGTCCGGCCCGCCAGATGCGCCTCCAGCCGGTCGGCGAACCAATGCACATTGACCACGGCCCGTTCGATCCCGGCCTCGGCCAGCCGGTCCAGCACATGGTCGATCAGGGCCTTGCCGCCGACCTCGACCAGGGCCTTGGGCCGGTCGTCGGTCAGGGGGCGCATCCGGGTGCCCAGACCGGCGGCCAGCACCATGGCGGTCTTTGGGGCGGTCGTCGGGCCGGTCATCGCCGCGCCTCCTGCGGAACATGGCGGGCGAACCAGTCGGCGACCGGCTCCAGCCCCGGTTGGGCCAGGTTCCGTTCCAGATGCGTCCACATGCGCGGCATGAAGGCGCCGTATCGCGGCTTGCCGTCGCGCACGATCAGCCGGGCGAAGATGCCCAGTATGCGCGCCTCGTTCAGGGCCGCCAGACCGGCGTAGTCGCGCATGAAGGCGTCGCGGCCGACCTGGGGGCGCAAGGCGAAATAGCGGTCCAGCGCGGCCTGCTCCAGCTCGGGCGAGACGTCGCGCCGGGCGTCTTGCAGCAGCGAGTGCAGGTCCCAGCTCGGATGGGCGCGCACCGCGTCCTGGAAGTCGATCATGCCGACACGGGCGGCGCCCGCGCGATCCGGCAGCCAGATCAGGTTCTCGGCGTGATAGTCGCGATGGGCCATGACGGTCGCGCCCTGGGCTGCGCGCTCGACCACCGGCGCCCAGGCCGCGCGCCAGGCGGAGACGGCGTCGTCGTCGAAATCGAGTTCGGGCTTCAGCCTCGGCAGCCAGTCGACGAACAGGTCGGCCCCGCCCTGCAAGGCCGTCTGATCATAGGCCAGCAGCGGCCAGTCGCCTCCGGGACCGTGCAGCACCTCCGGCGTCGGCGCGTCGTGGATGACGGCCAGGGCCTCGACGGCGGCCAGGTACAGCGGCGTCTCGTCGGCCCCCGCCTCGATCACGCGGGCGAACAGGGCGTCGCCGAAATCCTCCAGCACGGCCAGGCCGTTCGGGGCGTCCAGGGCGATCACCTCGGGCGCCGACAGGCCCAGGGATTTCAGATGGGCGGCGACGGCGGCGAAGGCCTCGATCCGTCCGGCCGACAGGCGGGCGACGGCGTTCCAGCCCTGGGCGTGGCGTTCCTCGGGCGGCCAGGCGGGGTCGCACGGCGGGCTTTCGGCCGCCGGCGCCTGGTCCATCAGCATCAACGAGCGGCCGTCGGCCGTGGTCAGCCGCTCGTACCGCCGCGTCGAGGCGTCGCCGGGCAAGGGGGCGCGCGCCGCCTCGGCCAGACCGGCGGCGGCCAGGAAGCTTAGACGCAAGGTTTCGCGGTCAGACATTCAGATCCCTCAGTCGCGCCTTCCAGCCGCCCGCGCCGGAAACGGTCGCACGACGACCCTCGCCGTGCTCGGCCAGATCGATCGTCAGCGGCTCGACCCCCAGCCAGGCGGCGGGGTCGTCGCCCAGCCGTTCGGGCCATTCAATCAGGACGGCGCCCCGGTCCAGCGCTTCGTCCAGCCCCACTTCGACCGCCTCTTGCGGCTGGGTCAGGCGGTACAGGTCGAAATGGGCGACGGGCGGCTCGGCCTCATAGAATTGGACCAGGGTGAAGGTCGGGCTGGGCACGTCCTCGTCCGGTCGGGTCAGGGCGCGGATCAGGCCGCGCGCCAGGGTCGACTTGCCCATGCCCAGCGGCCCGCGCAACAGCACTGCGTCGCCGACGCCCAGCAGGGGCGCCAGGGCCGCGCCCAGCCGGGTCGTGGCGTCCGCGTCGGTCAGGTCCAGGATCATGCGAATTCGGCGTCCGGCTGGCTGGGCAGGACCCGCTCGGTGAAGGCCTTCAACGCATAGGTGGCGCGCGCCGCGTCGATGTCCAGCCGCGATGGCGGGATCGGCAGGCCCACGGTCAGGCGGAAGGCCTGCTTCTTCTTGTTCAGCATCTCGTGGAACAGGGTCACGTCGCGCAGCTCGGGCGAGATGCGGTCGAACAGGTGGAACAGGCGGGAATAGGGACCGCTGACGTGGATCGGCACGATGGGGGCGTCGTATTTGCGCGCCAGCGAGGCGGCGGTGGCGGCCCACTCCGGGTCGGTCAGAGAACCGTCCCGGCCCACCCGCGCCAGGCGGCCGGCGGGGAACAGGACGACGCAGCGTTCGGCCTGAAAGGCGGCCTTGGCCGCCTCCAGGGTGGCGCGGGTCTTTTCGCGGGTGCGCTTTTCGACCACCCATTCGACCGGAATGACGGCCTCGCCCAGACGCGGCGAGACGCGCAGGGCGTCGGCGTTGGCGAAATAGATGCTGTCCTGGCGACGCTGTCTCAGGGCGTCGAACACGGCCACGCCGTCGGCGATGCCGGTCGGGTGGTTGGCCACGACGACGCAGCGCCCGGTCGCGGGCACGCGGTCCAGGTTCAGGGCCGAGACCCTCAGGTCCAGCAGATCAGCGACGTGGTCCAGCGCGGCCTGGCCCGACAGGGGGGCGATGGCGTCGGCCATGGCGCGCGCCTCGCTATAGCCCAGCAGGGCGTACAGCGGCGGCCGGACCAGCGGCCACAGCGGCGAGCCGGTCAGACGCGGCGCCCGTTCGGCGATCAGCACGTCGACGACGTGATCGGCCCGTCGCGTGCGGGCGGCGGGCGGGGCGTCGAGCGGGACGGGGGGCGAAGCGGTCATCCGACCCCCTTGTCGCCGCTGCGCCAGAGACAGGCAAGTGACAGGCAGGCGCCCTCGGTCCCGGCGTCTGGGCAGGCCTCATACCGCCGTTTTCCGACTGGACCGCGACCCGGGCCGGGGTGCACGGTGCGGGCGAAACGTCCTGGGGGGACTTCGATGAGATTCAACCTCGCCGCCGCCGTCGCGGCCCTCATGCTCGCGGCCGTTCCCGCCAGCGTTTCGGCGCAGTCGGCCTCGCCGTCGGGCGCGGATGTCGCGGCCCTGCCGGGCGGCCTGTCGTTGCGGACGCTGGCCATGATGGACCGGGTCTCGGACCCGCGCGTCTCGCCGGACGGGCGGCGCGTCCTGTACGGCGTCCGCTCGACCGACTGGGACGGCAATCGCGGCGTCTCGGCCCTGTGGGTCGCCGATCTGAACGGCGGCGAGCCGCGCAAGCTGGACATATCGGCCGGCGGCGCCGCGTCCGGGCGCTGGGCGGCGGACGGTCAGGCGGTCTATTTCCTGTCGTCGCGCGGCGGCTCCAGCCAGGTCTGGCGCGCCGACGCCCAGGGCCAGGCGGCAGTCCAGGTCACCGCCCTGCCGGTCGATGTCGTCGCCTTCCGCGTCTCGCCGGACGGGCGCGGCCTGATCCTGTCGTTGCCGGTCTTCATCGACTGCGACACGCTTCAGTGCACCAAGGACCGGATCGACGCCGACGCCCGTTCGCCCTCGACCGTGACCGGCTATGACCGGATGCCGCTGCGCCAGTTCGATCACTGGAACGACGGACGGCGCCAGCACCTGTTCGTCCAGCCCTTGAACGGCTCGGGCCTGGCCGACGGCCCGCCGCGCGACCTGATGGCCGGTCTGGACGCCGACACGCCGTCCCAGCCCCAGGGCGTCGAGGGCGAATTCGTCATCTCACCCGATGGGCGCGCCATCGTCTATTCGACCCAGACCCAGGGCGTCGGAGAGACCTTCACCGACAACACCGACCTGTTCCGCGTCTCCATCGACGGCGGGGTGGCGGTCAATCTGACCCCGGCCAATCCCGCCCCTGACGGCTCGCCCGCCTTTTCTCCCGACGGCCGCCGCCTGGCCTGGCTGGCGGGAAAGCGTGAGAACCTCCGCGGCGACCAGGCCGTGATCATGGTGGCCGACGCCGACGGGTCCAATCCCCGCCCCCTGGCCCCGAACTGGGATCGAGGTCCGGCCTCCCTGACCTGGTCTTCGGACGGGCGGACGCTGCTGGCCACCGCCGCCGACGACGGCCAAAATCGGTTGTTCAGCATCGACGCCCGCACCGGCGCCGTCGCCCCCTTGACCGGGCGGGGCGCGATCTCGGGGGTGGAGAGCCGGGCTGGGGTCCTGGTCTATGCCCGCGACGGCTTCGACGGCCCGACCCAGATCGTGACCGGCGGCGGCGACGCCGCCCGCGCCCTGACCGATCATAACGCCGAGACTCTGGCCGGGCTGAACTTGCCGGACGCCCAGGCCTTCACCTTCGCCGGCTGGAACGGCGAGCCGGTGCGCGGTTGGGTGTTCAAGCCGGTCGGCTATGTCGAGGGCCGCACCTATCCGGCCGTCTATCTGATCCACGGCGGGCCGAAATCGCCCTGGACCGAGAGCTGGTCCTATCGCTGGAACCCCCAGATCTACACCTCGGCCGGATACGCCGTGGTGATGATCAATTTTCATGGCTCGCCCGGCTACGGCCAGGCCTTCACCGATTCCATCAATGATCACTGGGGCGACCGGCCGCTGGAAGACCTGCAAAAGGGCTGGGCCGCCGCCCTAGCCGAAAACCGCTTCATCGACGGCGGCCGCGCCTGCGCCCTGGGCGGCTCCTATGGCGGCTATATGGTCAATCTGATCGCGGGCAAGTGGAACGGACCCTGGGCCTGCCTGGTCAACCACGCCGGGGTCTTCGACGTGCCGCAACTGATGAACGCCACGGACATCGGCAATTTCATCTGGGAGTTCGGTGGTCCGACGTGGGAGCGGATGGATTTGTATCGCGCCTTCTCGCCCGGCGATTTCGCGGGGGACTGGAGCAAGCCCATGCTGGTCCTGCACGGCGCGCGCGACTTCCGTGTGCCGATCGAACAGGGCCTAGCGACCTTTTCGGCCCTTCAGCGCCAGGGCGTGCCCAGCCGTTTCGTCCTTGTGCCGGACGAGAACCACTGGGTCTCAAAGCCCCGCAACTGGGTCGACTGGCAGAACGAAATTCTGACCTGGACCGCACGCTGGACCACGCCGACGCCCTGACCGGGCCGCCGCTTCCTACGGGCCGTGCACGGTGCTACCCCAGCACCGTCGAAGTTCCAGGAGCCGTCCGATGCGTCATCGTTCCCTGCTTTCCGCCTGCGCCGTCCTGGCGCTGATGTCCGCCGCGCCCGCCTGGGCCGAGACCGCGGTCCCGGCCGCCGCCCCGGACATCCAGCCCGCCGCCCCGGCCGCGCAGGCCGCACAGGCGGGGACCCCCTTCACCTATGAGACGATGATCGACCTGAACCGGCTGTCGGACCCGCAGGTCTCGCCGGACGGCAAATGGGTGCTCTATTCGGTCCAGACGACCGACATGGTCGCCAACCGCCGCACCGGCCACATCTGGATGCGGGCCGTCGACGGCTCGGGCGAGCCGCGCCGCCTGGCGATCTCGGACGGCGGCGCCAACACCGCCCGCTGGGGTTCGGACGGACGCATCTATTTCCTGTCGGGCCGTTCGGGATCGAGCCAGCTCTGGCGCGCCGAGGCCGACGGTTCGAACCCGGCCCAGGTCACCGACCTGCCGACCGACGTCAACGCCTATCGCCTCAGCCCCCAGGCTGACCGGGTCATGGTGTCGCTGGCCGTCTATCCGGGCGCGGCGGACCTGAACGCCGCGGTTCAGGAAGCCGCGCGGGACGGTGAACGCAAGTCGACCGGCATGACCTTCAACCGCATGTTCGTGCGTCACTGGGATACGTGGAACGACCACACCCAGAACCACCTGTTCGCCCTGTCTATCGGCGCCGACGGCCGCGCCTCGGGCGATCCGGTGTGGGTGACCAAGGGCTTCGACGGCGACACCCCGTCCAAGCCGTTCGGCGACGAGGGCGAATTCACCTTCACCCCCGACGGCCAGGGCGTGGTCTTCTCGGCCCGCCAGGCCGGCATGACCGAGCCGTGGAGCACCAATTTCGACCTGTACCGCGCCGACCTGTCGGGCAATGGCCGGTTCGAGAACCTGACCGACGCCAATGACGCCTGGGACACCGGCCCGGTCTTCTCGCCGGACGGCAAGACCCTGGCTTATCGCGCCATGAGCCGGCCGGGCTTCGAGGCCGACCGCTACGACATCATGCTGCGCGACGTGGCGACCGGCCAGACGCGACGGGTCGCGCCCGAATGGGACCGTTCGGCCGACAGTCTGAAATGGTCGGCGGACGGCCGCACCCTGTACGTCACCGCCGGCGACGTGGGCCAGACGCGGATCTTCGCCGTCAATATTCAGCGCGACAGCGTGGTTCCGGTCACCGGGCCGGGCCATGTCTCGGCCTTCGAGCTGACGCCGACGGGCATCGTCTTCGCCCAGGACGCCCTGGATCGGCCCTCGGACCTCTGGTTCAAGACCTATCGCGGCCGCGAAACGCCGCGCCGCCTGACCGAGGTGAACCCGGAACTGGCGTCCATGACCTTCGGCGCCGCCGAGCAGTTCAGCTTCCCTGGCTGGAACGGCGAGACGGTGCACGGCTATGTCATCAAGCCCGCCAACTATGTCGAGGGGCGCCAATATCCGGTCGCCTTCCTGATCCACGGCGGGCCGCAGGGTTCGTTCGGCAATAGCTGGTCCTATCGCTGGAACCCGTCGTCCTATGCGGGTGCGGGCTATGCGGTGGTGATGATCGATTTCCACGGCTCGACCGGCTACGGCCAGGCCTTCACCGATTCCATCAGCCAGCACTGGGGCGACCGGCCGCTGGAGGACCTGCAAAAGGGCTGGGCCTACGCCCTGTCGACCTACGGCTTCCTGAACGGCGACCGCGCCTGCGCGCTCGGCGCCTCGTACGGCGGCTACATGGTCAACTGGATCGCGGGCAAGTGGAACACGCCGTGGAAATGCCTGGTCAATCACGACGGCGTCTTCGACATCCGCGGCATGGGCTATGCGACCGAAGAGCTGTGGTTCACCGAATGGGAGTACGGCGGCACGCAATACGAAAACCCCGAAGGCTATGAGGCCTTCAACCCGGTGCATTTCGTCGATCAGTGGCGCGTGCCGATGCTGGTGGTCCAGGGCGACCTCGACTACCGCATCCCGACGGCCCAGGGCCTGTCGACCTTCACCGCTCTGCAACGGCGCGGGATCAAGAGCCGCCTTCTGGTCTTTCCCAATGAGAACCACTGGGTGCTGAAGCCGCAGAACAGCCTGCAATGGCACAATGAGGTGTTCAACTGGCTGTACAACTACATCGGCTCCGAGGATCGGCACTGATCGCCGACCGGGGGTGACATGACCCGGCGCGGCCTGTTCGCCCCCGCTCTCGGCGCCCTTCTCAGCCCTTGGGCCGCGGCCTGTTCGCCCCTGGGCCTGCTGAACGCCGCCGGTCCCCGCGATCGCGGCGCGCGGCGGGTGGCCCAGGGCGTGGCCTATGGGCCGGGACCGCGTCAGACGATGGACGTCTACGCCCCCGACTTGGCGCGGGGCGAGACCGCGCCGGTGCTGGTCTTCTTCTACGGCGGCGGCTGGGATTCGGGGTCCAAGGCCCTCTATGGCTGGGCCGCCCAGGCCCTGGCGGCCCAGGGGTTCGTTGTCGCCACGCCCGACTATCGCCTCGCGCCCGACGCCCTGTTCCCGGTCTTCGTCGAGGACGCAGCGGCGGCCACGGCCAGGGCGGCCGAGATCGCGCCGCTCCATGGCGGCGACCCGGAACGGCTGGGCGTGATCGGCCATTCGGCGGGCGCACACCTGGCCATGATGATCGCCCTGGACCGGCGCTACATGGCCGCCGTGGGCCGACCCGGCCTGATCAAGGCGGCGGCGGGCCTGGCCGGGCCGTACGACTTCCTGCCGTTCGACGTCCCCGCCTCGATCCAGGCCTTCGGCCGCGCGCCCGATCCCCTGATGACCCAGCCGGTCACCTTCGTGCGCGCCGACGCCCCGCCGCTGTGGCTGGGCCACGGGACGGCGGACGTGGTGGTCCACGCCGAGGACACGGTCCTTTTGAACGAGCGGATGCACGCCGTCGGCGGGCGGTCTGAGGCCAAGCTCTATCCCGGCCTGAACCACGCCGATCTGATCGCGGCCTTCTCGCCCCTGTTCCGGGCCAAGGCGCCGGTGCTGGCCGATGTGACGGCCTTTCTGCATCGCGAACTGGGCGCGGTTCGTCAGGGTCGGTCAGTGGCGCGACCCGCCGTCTAGGGGCACGATGGCCGACGACTGGAGGGACCCATGCGCCTGCTGACCGTTTCGATCCTCGCCCTGGCCCTGGCCGGTTCGGCCTGCGGCCAGGCTCCCGCCGCCGAAGCGCAAGAACCGCTGGCGACCACGGCGGACGGCGCCTATCGCCAGGCCCTGGCGGTCACGCCCATGCCGTACGACGTCGAAAACGTTCACCGCTACTGGATGTCCGAACCGGCCGATCAGCGCGACGAGACCGGGTATGTCGAGGCTCTGCAACGCCGCATCGTCCAGGACCGCAAGGCTCGCGCCGCGCGCGTCACGATCGAGGCGCTGAAGGACGGCTGCGTCGACATCGTGCTGAAGGGCTGTTCGGTCAGCGCGGGCGGCTTCGTCCAGGGCGGCGACAAACGGCTGTGGTTCCAGATCCAGGACGGCTTCACCGACGAGGACGGCGTCGGCGGCGGCGTGGTGATCTTCGAGCAGGAGGCAGGCGGGGCGCTCAAGCCCATCTACTGGACCTTCGAAGGGTCGCGCTATGACCCGCCCATGCTGACGCCGAACGGCGAGGGCCGCTGGCTGCTGATCGTTCCGGGCCTGTCGCGCGGCACCGGTTCGGGCGACATGACGGTGATGCTGCTGTGGCGCGACGGCCAGTGGCGGCCGGTGGACATCCACTGGCAGGACCGCGCGGGCGACTTGCTGAAAGGGTTCGAGGTGCGTCACCAGCCGCGCTGGCGCTTCCCGGAACTCAGCGCCTGGACCCCCCTGTGGCGGCCCCAGGACGCCAACTGCTGCGGCGAGGGCGGCGATGCGGGGCTGGATTTCGACATCGTCGACGACCGGCTGACCCTGACCTCGGTCAATATGCGCCGCGCGGGGGAGGGCGTGTGACGAAGGGTGACGCAGTGTGATCGCCCCTCGTCTCGCCAAAGTCACGCTTCTCCGTTAAAGGAGGCCATGACAAACACGATGAACGCACGGGCGGCGCTGGACCGCCTCGAAACCCTCTACACCGCTTCCGTCTCCGATCTGCGTCGGGCGGTGAAGACCTTCCTCGAAACCGGCGAACGCCCCGACGCCGAAGCGCGGGCCAGGGGCCTGTTCGCCTATCCCCGTCTCAGGGTCAGTTGGTTCGGCGAGCGGCCGGCGCATCTGGAGACGCGCGCCTTCGGCCGCCTGTCGCGGCCCGGCGTCTATGAGACGACGATCACGCGGCCGGACCTGTTCGGACCCTATCTGGTCCAGCAGTTGGACCTGCTGGAACGCGACTACGGCGCCAAGTTCGAGGTCGAACCCTCGGATCAGGAAATCCCCTTCCCCTATGTGCTGGACGGCTCGGACGTGGTGCTGGACCGCTCCATGACGGCGGCCATCGCCCGCTATTTCCCGACCACCGACCTGGCCCATATCGGCGACGAGATCTCGGACGGTCTGTGGGATGCGGGCGAAGCCTTCCCCCTGGCCCAGTTCGACGGTCTGCGCACCGACTTCTCTCTGGCGCGGCTGAAACACTATACGGGCACGCGGGTCGACGACACGCAGAACTATGTGCTGTTCACCAACTATCACCGCTACGTCGATGAGTTCGTGCGTTGGGCCTGCGCCCAACTGGCCGATCCGAACAGCCCCTATGAGACCTTGTCCTGCGCGGGCGGCGTCATCATCACCCGCGACAACCCGGACCCCGAGCTGGCCATCCTGGACCAGGCTTGGCGCAAGCATCAGATGCCGGCCTATCATCTGACCGCGCCCGGCTGGGACGGGGTGACTCTGGTCAACATCGGCGTCGGCCCGTCGAACGCCAAGACCATCTGCGACCACCTGGCCGTCACTCGTCCGCACGCCTGGATGATGATCGGCCACTGCGGCGGCCTGCGGCCCAGCCAGACCATCGGCGACTATGTGCTGGCCCACGCCTATCTGCGCGACGACCATGTGCTGGACGCCGTCCTGCCGCCGGACATTCCGATCCCGAGCATCGCCGAGGTCCAGCGCGCCCTCTATGACGCGGCCAAGGACGTCTCGGGCGCGCCGGGCGAAGAGGTGAAGCGGCGCCTGCGCACCGGCACGGTGGTCACCACCGACGACCGGAACTGGGAGCTGCGCTATTCCAAATCGGCCCTGCGCTTCAACCAGAGCCGGGCCGTGGCCATCGACATGGAAAGCGCGACCATCGCGGCCCAGGGCTATCGCTTCCGCGTGCCCTACGGGACCCTGCTGTGCGTCTCGGACAAGCCGCTGCACGGCGAGATCAAACTGCCGGGCCAGGCCAACCGCTTCTACGAAGGCTCGATCTCGGAACACCTGCAGATCGGCATCCGCGCCATCGACCTGTTGCGGGCCGAGGGGTCGAAACTGCATTCGCGGAAGCTGCGGGCGTTCGACGAGCCGCCGTTCCGGTGACGCCCTAACGCTCGCGCCGCGGGCGCTCGCTGCTTGAGGGCGCCGATCTCCCTCCCCCTCGCGGGGGAGGGTGGCGCGAAGCGCCGGGTGGGGAGGGCTGGGCGATACGAAGCACGGGGCTTGCCTTGCCAAGCCGCCCCCACCCGACTTCGCCTTCGGCTCAGCCACCCTCCCCATGAAGGGGAGGGAGAGCTGTCCGTCACTCCGTCTTCAGCAGGTACAGGCCGAAGCCGATGTAGGGTCGGCCGAAGTCGAACATGGCCTTCACCCGGCCGGCCGAGGCGCGGACGCCGGGGGCTTCGGGCGCGTCGGGATGGTCGGCCAGCCAAGCGTGGGCGGCGGCGTCCATGGCCGCCGTATAGCGGTCCCAGGTTTCGGGCGACGAAACATCCGCCGACACGACCGCGAACCCGGCGGCCCGTGCGGCGGCCTGCCAGCCCTCGTGGGTCAGATAGGTGTTGGCGGTCTCGACCAGCATCCGCAGGGGCGCGGGCGGTTCGGCGCTCCAGAACAGATCGCCCCACAACAGCCGCCCGCCGGGCGCCAGATGGCCGCGCAGCCGCTCGAACACCGCCTGGGGGTCGCGCAGGCCCGCCGCCGCCGCCTCGGTCGCGCCGATGACCACGATCAGGTCCTGGGGCGCCAGGTCCGCCAGCACCGTCTCTGATCCCGCCTCGACCACCGTCGCGCCCGACCCCGCCGTGCGTTCGCGCGCCAGGGCGGCCATGGCCGGGTCGCGTTCGACCGCCGTGACCTTCAGGCCGAACCGCCGCGCCAGCATGGCCGCGACCGCCCCGTTGCCGCAGCCGATGTCCAGCGCCGCCGCCCCGGCGGGCAGGTCGGCGCGCGCCGCGGCCGCCTCGATCGTCGCCATCTCCAGGGCGTTGCAGACGTCCAAGGCCCGATAGGCGATGAGGTGGAAACTGGCGCGCATGGTCCCGCTTTAGCCCGTGGCGCGGGGCGTCCCAAGCGTATTGAGAAAAGTACTTTACATCACAAAGTAACTGTGGGAGACAGGCGATGTCCAAGGGGGAAGTCTCCGTCACGCCCGCCGCGCCATGGCGCGAATTTCCGGCCCGGTGATGATCCGCCCATGCAAGGGGTTATGCGAATGAACACGTCCGACAACGAAGCCCAGGCCGATATCGCCTGGATGCGCCGACTGGCCGAAGAGGGCGGCCAGTCGCCCATGCGCGGCGCCTCCATCCTGTTCGCCGCCGGTACGATCTACGGCGCCGCCAGCCTGTTCCACTGGGCGGTCCAGGCGGGTCTGGTCTCCGAGCCGGGTCCGATCCAGGGCGTCGTCTGGCTGGCCGCGACGGTGCTGTTCCTGATCGTCGTCGTCTTCCTGTCGATGCGGCTGGGCCGCGACGGCGGGGTGAAGACGGGGGCCGGGCGCGCGACCGGCGCGGTCTGGACCGGCGTGGGCTACGGCATCTTCGCCTTGATGAGCGCCATCGCCGTGGTCGGCTACCGCATGGGCGAAGAGGCCGCCATGGTCAGCCTGGCCCTGATCCCGTCGGTCATCATGGCCCTGTACGGCGTCGGCTGGGGCGTGACGGGCGCCATGCAGAAGTCGCGGCCGTTGAGCGGCCTGGCGATCGCCTCCCTGCTGGCCGCGCCGGCCCTGGCCCTGCTGACGGGACGGCCCGAGCAGTATCTGGCCTACGCCGCCTGTTTGATCCTGCTGATGGCGCTGCCGGGCTTCATGTTGATGCGCGGCTCGGGGCGGTCCTGATGGGTGACGATTTCGACATCGGCCGCATCGACGACGTCATTCACGGCCGGATGCGCCTGGGGATCATGGCCGTGCTTTCGGGCGTCGAAAGCGCCGACTTCAACACCCTGAAGGCGCGGCTCCAGGCCACCGACGGCAATCTGTCGGTGCATCTGAAGAAGCTGGAGGAGGCGGGCTTCGTCGATGTCTCCAAACGGTTCGTGGGCAAGAAGCCCCTGACCGAGGCGGTCATGACCGAGACGGGCCGCCGCGCCTGGGTCGCCTATCTGGACGCCATGGCGGGTCTCGTCGCGGGGCGCTAACAAGGGGGCATGCGCCCCAACCGCCTGCTCCGTCTCGACGCCGTCGACAACGCCCGCGACTATGGCGACTACGCCACGGCCGCGGGCCGTCGCGTGCGGCCGGGCGTCCTGTTCCGCACCGCCCATCACGCACGGGCCAGCGACGCGGATCTGGAGCGGATGGCGGCCTGGGGCGTCGCGACCGTGGTCGATCTGCGCCGTCCCAGCGAACGGTCCCACCAGCCGTCGCGCAGGCCTGCGGGCTTCACCGGGCGGGTGATCGAGGTCGCCCATGACGACGGCGGCGAGGCGCCGCACCTGACCTTTCTGAAGACCACCGACCTGACCGAGTCCTCGGGCCGGGCCTTCATGATCGACACCTATCGGTCCATGCCGTTCGATCCGGGCCACCTGGACGTCTTCGCGCGTTATTTCCGGGCGCTCGGCGAAGGCGGGGACGAGGGCCAGGGGGCGGTCGTCATCCATTGCGCGGCGGGCAAGGACCGCACGGGCCTGTTGGCCGCCCTGACCCATCGGCTGCTGGGGGTGCACCCCGACGATGTGGTTCAGGACTATCTGCTGACCAACGCCGCCGTGGACCTGGCCGGGCGCGCGCCGGCCATCGCCAAACAACTGCACGCCATGACCGGCCGGGTCGCCTCGGACGCCGCCGTCACCGCCTTCCTGGGGGTCGAACCCGCCTATCTGGACGCCGCCTTCGCCGCCGTGGCCCAGCGTCACGGCTCGATCGAGACCTATCTGGAGCAGGCCCTGGGCGTGGACGCGGCCCTGCGGTCGCGGATCGTCGAGCGACTGTCGGCCTGATGGCGGTCGTCGAACGTCCGTTGGCCTGGCGCGACCCGCTGGGCGTCGCCGCCGGGCTGGCGCATCGCGACGGCGCCCTGGCCTTGCTGTCGGACGGCGGGCCGCGCGGGCGTTGGTCCTGGGTCGGGACCGCGCCGGATCGGGTCCGCCTGGACGAGACGGCGGACGACGACGCCTTTCGGGTGCTGGATGATTTCGGGCCGGGCACGGTCGGTCTGGCCGCCTATGACCTGGGCGCCCGTCCGGCCACGGGACCGAGACCCAGGGTCTGGCCCGATCTGATGCTGGCCCGCTATCCGGCCCTGCTGCGCTTTGATCTGCACGAGCGGACGTTGACGGCCGTCGGACGCGGCGAGACGGCCGACATCGCCCAGGCCGCCGCCGAGCGCGCCGCCGCCTGGGCCGAGGCGGCGATCCCGGCGCCTCCGCCGCCCGCCGCGTCATTCGAGACCGAAGCGGAACCCGGCGTCTATCGCGCGGCCGTGGCCGACGTGGTGGCCCGCATCGCGGCCGGGGAGCTGTTCCAGGCCAATATCGCCCGCGCCTGGACCGGGCGTTTGCGGCCCGGCGCCGATCCGTTCGACGTCTTCCTGAGGCTGCAGGCGGGCCGCGCCTCGGCCTATGGCGCCTTCTGGCGGCTGGGCGAGCGGGCGCTGGTGTCCAACTCGCCGGAACTGTTCCTGGACTTCGACGGGCGGCGGATCGAGACGCGGCCGATCAAGGGCACCCGGCCGCGCGGCGTCGATGCAGCCGCCGACGCCGCCCTGGCCGACGAACTGCTGGCCAGCGGCAAGGACCGGGCCGAGAATCTGATGATCGTCGATCTGATGCGCAACGACCTGGCCCGCGCGGCCCGGCCCGGCTCGGTTCGGGTCGAGCGGCTGTTCGAGATCGAGACCCTGCCGACGGTGCATCATCTGGTCTCGACCGTCACGGCCCAGGCGCCGCGCGGCGTGGGACCGGGACAGGTGCTGGCCGCCGCCTTCCCGCCCGGCTCGATCACCGGGGCGCCCAAGCATCAGGCCATGAAGGTCATCGCCGGCCATGAACCGCCGCGCGGTCCCTGGTGCGGGTCTTTGTTCCTGTTGGGAGAGGGCGGGGCGCTGACCGCCTCGGTGCTGATCCGCACGGCGGCGTTCGAGCGGGACGCGGAAGGCTGGCGCTTCCGCACCCTGGCCGGGGCCGGGATCGTGGCCGACAGCGACCCGGCCGCCGAACTGGCCGAGACCGAGGTCAAGATCTCGGCGATGCGCCAGGCGTTGATCGGACCCTAGTTCGTATCCAGCGTCACCTGTTCGGTCAGGCGCGGCCGCAGATAATAGGTGTGCGAGAACCGGGTGATGGCGGGCATCAGATAGTCGACTGGCGAGTCATAGTCATAGGTCGCCTCGCTGAAGATGATGCTCTCGCCGTTGTCGATCAGGCCGGCGGGAATGGTCACCGTGCTGCCGGTGACGCGGGCGGTCCAGCTCTTGCCTCGGCTCCAGGCGACCTTGACCACGCCGTTGTTGTCGCGCGTCAACTGGCTGACCCGCAGCTTCAGGGGCGTGGCCGAGAAGGGTTTCATGATCAGGCCGCCGATGCCGAAGACGTCGTCGAGCTGGGCCGGGGTGATGATGTCGGTCTGCGACACCAGATCGGCCACCATGGCCGAGGCGTGGCCCATGCGCTTCTGGGCCATGAAGCCCTGACAGAATTCGGCCAGGCCGAAATAGAAGGCGATCATGATCGGCGCCAGCAGGGCGAATTCCACCGCCGACACGCCGCGCCGGTCGCCGGCCAGGCGGATCAGGATTCCGGTGTGGCGAACGGGTGCGGCCATCAGTCGTAAGGCTCGTTTCTGAAGGCGGTGGTGGCCGTCAGCACCGCCTTGCCGTCGTTCAGCTTGGACAGGCCTTGGGCCAGGAAGGGCGTCAGCAGGGTGTGCTGGTACCAGGCCCGCACCAGCATGATGTCGCCGGGACCGCCGCCGTCATAGCCCAGGGTGTTGGGATTGAACGACGGGCCGTTCAGCGGATCGGGCACGTTCGGGTTGGAGAACTGTGGAATGGGCCGCACATCGACCGTCACCTTCGTCGAACAGTCGCTGGAGAAGATGCTCATGCGGGTGCACAGGCTGGTCTTGAAGGAGGCGGCGTTGAAATCCTGGGCGTTGGCCTGGCCGGTGCGGACCAGGCGGCCGGTCTCGATGGCGGCGTTCTCCAGCACGGAGTCGATGAGGAACACCAGCGCCAGCTCCAGCACGGCGAACATCATGAAGAAGAAGGGCAGGGCCACCATGGCGAATTCGATCGCGGCCGAACCCTCGCGGGTGCGGCGCCGGTCGATCGGGCGCTTCAGGCGGCGGCTTCCCATGGCGGTCAGGGCGGCGTCACGGCCGGGGCGGCGGCGCCGGGACCGGTCGAACGGATGCTGGGCGCGCACGAGCCGCCGCAGGCCATTTCGGTCATCTGACCGCCGCGCCACATGCGCACCGCGCCGGTCGAGCCGCCGGTGACGACGACCTGGTTCTGGAACAGCGGTCGGCCGATGGCGTCCACGGCCACGACCTCGGTCACGCCGTAGCCCTTGCCGACGATGTACAGGGTGTTGGCGTCGACCACGGTGACGTCGGCGATGGCCGGGTTGCCGACGATCACCGAGGCGGCCGCGCCGCGCAGGGCGATGCGCGCCGACCGATCGATCTCGACGTTCAACGGCGCGCTCTGGGCGGTCGCGGTCGTGGCGACGGCGGTGACGGCCAGGGCGAGGATGAGGGCGGTTCGTTTCATGAGCCGGGTTCTCTGACAGGCGGCGCGTGCGCGCGAAGACCCGCGCAAGGTCGCCTGCAAACCTCAATAAAGTCTGAAATCGTCCGCCAGAAAGTAAACGCCCCGGAAACCATTCACGACAACGATTAGATTACCTTCGTTTTACTCAGTTTTAAGCTGGGCCGTGCATTGTGATCCTACAACGGGGAAGGCGGGCTAACCGACCACCCCGGTGGTGGAAGTCGAATAGCTCGCTGACAGAAGGATACATCCAATGACCAAGTTCGTTTCGCGCTTCATGAACGACGAGTCGGGCGCCACGGCCATCGAATATGGCCTGATCGCCGCCCTGATCGCCGTCGTGATCATCTCGGCCGTGACCGCCCTGGGCACGACCATCAAGACCAAGTTCAACGCCGTCGTGACCGGCATGGGCGGCACCGCCGGGGCCTAATCGCCCGACGGAAAGTCTTGAAACCGGCAAGGGGCCGGGGCGGAAACGCCCCGGCCCTTTCGCTGTGCGGCCATGTCTGAAAACGGCCCGATTAAAATATTCGTGGTGAACGTCGAAGTAACCACGCCCGAAGACCCGGCCTTAACCGATGGCGGCGATAGTGATCGTGCGTTTTGGGGGTCAACGGGCGACCGGCTTCTCCCCCAGTCAGTTGCTCTGAACCTCATCGAGAAGGACTATTAAAATGACCAAGTTTGTTTCGCGTTTCATGAACGACGAGTCGGGCGCCACGGCCATCGAGTACGGCCTGATCGCCGCCCTGATCGCCGTCGTGATCATCTCGGCCGTGACCGCCCTGGGCACGACCATCAAGACCAAGTTCAACGCCGTCGTGACCGGCATGGGCGGCACTGCCGGCGCCTAAGCGCCCGACGGAACGTCTTGAAACCAGCGAGGGGCCGGAGCGGAAACGCTCCGGCCCTTTTGCTTTGGCGGAAACCCAGCCTTAACGCGGCTGTGTCAGGGTGACGCTCATGGACATGCTGACGCTTCTGCTGCTGGCGGTGATGCCGGCCTTGGTCATCACCGCGGGTCTTCGCGACCTGACGACCATGACCATTCCCAACTGGATTTCGGGCGCCCTGATCATCGGCTTCTTTCCGGCCGCCTTCGCCGCCGGGCTGGACCTGGGAACCGTCGGCGTCCACCTGGGCGTGGCCTTCGCCGCGCTTCTGGTCGGGATGGGCATGTTCGCCCTGCGCTGGATCGGCGGCGGCGACGCCAAGCTGATGGCCGCCACCTGCCTGTGGCTGGGCCTGAGCGGCTCGGGCCTGTTCCTGTTGTGGACCGGCCTGGCGGGCGGCCTGTTCTGTCTGGCCCTGATCTTCGCGCGCTTCCACGCCCGGCCCTACGTCATGGGCGCCGAGGGCTGGTTCCCCCGGCTGATGGAGCCGAAGGGCGACATTCCCTACGGCGTGGCCATCGCCGTCGGAGCCTTGATGGCCTATCCGGCCTGCGGCCTGATGGCCGGTTTCGCTTCCGGGCTTTAAGAGGCCGCGCGCCCCAGTTTAGGAGCGCGTTAACCCGCGAGCCTCACTCTCGTTAACCGGTAGGAGCCGCGCGGGCCGTCCGCGCGAATCGCCGCTCCGCCGGAGAGTGTCGATGAAGCCCGCCAAGATCGCCGTCATCTGCATCGCCGCCGTCTCGGCCATCGGCCTGGCGCTGGTGGTTCGCGCCATGGGATCGTCGGGTCAGGCGGTGTCGACCGCCGCCGCCGCGCCCGCCGTCGCCGCGCGGCCGATGGCCAAGGTGCTGGTCGCCGCCCGCGACCTGGCCCCCGGCAAGCGCCTGACCGACGCGGACCTGGCCTGGAAGGACTGGCCGGTGGACGAGGTCAATCCCGCCTTCATCACCGACGGCTCCGTCGCCATTCCCCAAGCCGCCGCCGCGCCCGCCGCCGAAAAGGCCGCCCCGGCCCAAGGCGCGAGACCGCAGGGCGCCGTGGCGACCGTGGCCCGCGCCGCCGCCGACGTCGCCACCAGCGGGGGCAAGGCCGAATATTTCGGCTCGGTGGTGCGTGAACCCATTCTGGCCGGTGAACCGATCATCGGCCGCAAGATCGTCCGCGCCGGGGACAGCGGCTACATGGCCGCCTATCTGGAGCCGGGCATGCGGGCCATGGCCATTCGCGTGAACGTGGAGACGGCCGCGGGCGGCTTCATCCTGCCCGGCGACCGGGTCGACCTGGTCCTGACGCGCGAGACCAATCTGGGCAATGTCGGCGCCTCGGAAGGGGATCGGTCGAAATTCACCTCGGCCACCGTGCTTCAGAACATCAAGGTCCTGGCCATCGACCAGTCGACCCGCGCCGGCGACGACGAACAGGCCGTGGTCGGCGCCACCGCGACGCTGGAGGTGGGACCGCGCGACGCCGAGGCCCTGGCCCTGGCCAAGTCCGAGGGCGAACTCAGCCTGGTGCTGCGCTCCTACGCCGACACCGCCGGGCCGTCCGGCCGGGTGCAGGCGGTTCGCGTCCAGTCCAGCGCGGTTCGGGTCTATCGCGGCGGCGCGCCGGAAGTGGTGGTGGTCCAATGAGCCGTTCCTTCAAGGCCGCCCTCGGCGCCGCTCTGATCGCCCTGGCGGGGATTTCGCCCACGACCGGCCTGGCCCAGAGCCGTTCGGTCGTGGCCGCGGGCGAACAGCCGCGCCTGGTCAATCTGCCGCGCGGCAGCTCCTTCGCCGTCGACCTGCCCGCCGATGCGCGCGACGTCATCGTGTCGAATCCCCAGGTGGCCGAGGCCATGCTGCATTCGCCGCGCCGCATCACCGTCATCGGCCTGGCCCCGGGCGAGACGGACGCCGTCTTCCTGGACGCCGCCGGGCGCACCATCCTGGCCGTGCGCGTGCGCGTCGATGCGGGGACCAGCGCGCTGCAGGACACCTTGAGCCGCGTCATTCCCGGCAGCGACATCCGCGCCGAGGCCGTCAACGACAGCATCATCCTGACCGGAACCGCCGCCAGCCCGGCCGACGCCGCCCGCGCCCAACAGGTGGCTCGCGCCTTCGTCTCGGCGCCCGAGAAGGTCATGAACATGATCAACGTCGCCGGGTCGGACCAGGTGACGCTGCGCGTGCGCGTGGTCGAGATTCAGCGCAACGCCATCAAGCAGTTGGGCTTCGACACCTCGGCCGTGTTCGGCCAGCTCGGCAACACCCAGTTCATCCTGGGCCAGGCCGCGACCTTCGGCGTCAACGGCGGCCTGTTGGGCGGCCTGACCGGCGGCTATTCGCGCGACACGACGCGGAACTATCAGATGCAGGGTCCCTGCGCGGCGGGTCTGCCGGCCGACACCACCTGCCCCTTCACCGTGCGCGGCCCGGCCGACGCCTCGAACTGGGACACGGCCCAGCCCGGCACCGGTCCCGGCTCAGACGGCCTGAACAAGAGCGAGGCCACGATCAAGGCGTTCGAGCGCGCCGGTCTGATCCGCACCCTGGCCGAACCCAATCTGACCTCGGTCAACGGCGAGTCGGCCAGCTTCCTGGCGGGCGGTGAATTCCCCATCGTCGTCGGCCGTGACGACCGCGGCACCATCCTGACCGAATACAAGCCCTATGGCGTCAATCTGTCGTTCCGGCCGGTGGTCCTGTCGGAAGGCCGCATCTCGTTGCAGATCTCGGTCGAGGTGTCGGAACTGACCAATTCGGGCGCCGTGACCATCGGCGCCGGAACGCCCAACGCCATCAGCCTGGCGGGCCTGAACGTGCGGCGCGTGACCAACACCGTCGAAATGCCCTCGGGCGGCTCGATGATGATCGCGGGCCTGTTGCAGGAGACGATGCGTCAGAACATCGACAGCCTGCCCGGCCTGATGACCGTGCCGGTGCTGGGCAGTCTGTTCCGCTCGCGCGACTATCAGTCCGGCGAGACCGAGCTGGTGGTCATCGTCGAACCCTATATCGTCACCCCGACCTCGCCGGGCCGGATGCAGACGCCCGCCGACGGCCTGCGCATCGCCACCGACGCCCAGACCATCTTCTTCGGCCAGTTGAACCAGGCCTACGGCTCGCCCGCCCCGACCGCCCAGGGTCCGGGATGGCAGGGTCCCGTCGGCTATGTGATCGAATGAGCGCGCCCATGATCCGTCCCTCCCGTCTGATCCTGGTCCTGGCCGCGACGACCGCCCTGAGCGCCTGCATGGGCGCGCCGGTCGACGGCGGCGGCCCGCAGCCCCTGACGCCCACCAGCCGCTACACCTTGCAGGTCGAGCCGGGTCTGGACCGCATCGCCCTGGCCGTGCACGAGACCGGCGTCTCGCCCAATCAGGACGCCGCCCTGGCCCAATTGGTCAGCCGCTTCACCGTCGAGGGCGCCTCGGCCATCGTGGTCGAGGCCCCGGCCGGCGCCGATCCCGTGTCCACCGAAATGGCCTGGAAGGTCCGCCAGGCCCTGGTCGCCGCCGGGGCGCCGGAAACCCGCGTCCAGATCGTCAGCTATGTCGCCCCCGATCCGCGCGCGCCGGTCCTGGCCGGGTTCGAGACCGTGCGCGCCGTGGTGCCGCAGTGCGGGACCCAATGGGGCAATTTCAGCCGCACGGCCAACAACGCCTCCTCGATCAATTTCGGCTGTGCCGTGACCGCCAATCTGGCGGCCCAGATCGCCAATCCGCGCGACATCATACAGCCGCGCGGCATGACTCCGGCTGACGCCGCCCGGCGTTCGGTCGTCTTCGACAACTATCGCGCCGGCCGGCATACGGCCGCCGCCCAGGAAGAACTCCTGACCAACCGACGTGTCTCGCGAGCGGTGGATTAGGGATGAGCAACGCCTACGCGCCGGAAGCCTTCGACGCTTTCGACGAATTCGATCTGGACACGGACTTCGCCGATCCGGCGACGCCTGACCCCTTTGCGGCGTCGGGCATGGACGACGGCGACGCCAGCGCGCGCGCGCCGCTGCAGTTCACGGCCCTGGGCGGTGCGCCCGCGCCGGTCGACGCCGCGCCTGTCGCCGGGTTCAATCCGGTCGGGGACCTGGTCGCCGGGGCGGCCCAGGCCCTGATCCCCGCCGGACCCTCCATCGGCGAGGTCTCGGTTCCGCGCATCGCCATCCATGTCTTCGCCGAGCGTCAGGACACCCTGGCGGCGGCCGAGCGCGCCGGTCAGGATCGCCGCCTGTCGCGCGCCACCACCCAGATCCGCGTCGGCGGCGTCGCCGCCGCCATCGAAGCCTATCGCCACGAGCCGACCCCGCCCCTGATCGTGGTCGAGAGCCAGGCCGATCCCCAGTCGCTGCTGCACGAGGTCGACCGTCTGGCCGAATGCTGCGACGTCGGCACCAAGGTCATCGTCGTCGGCCCGACCAACGACATCATCCTGTTCCGCGAACTGATGCGGCGCGGGGTCAGCGAATATCTGGTCGCGCCGTTGCAGCCGCTGCAACTGATCTCGGCCATCGGCGGCCTGTTCGCCGATCCGGCCCAGCCCTTCGTCGGCCGCTCCATCGCCTTCGTCGGCGCGCGCGGCGGGGCGGGCGCCAGTTCGGTGGCCCACAACACCGCCTATGCGATGTCGGAACGGATCGGCGCTAACACCGTGATCGTCGATTACGACCTGCCGTTCGGCACGGCCGGGCTGGACTTCAACCAGGACCCGCTGTCGGGCGTGGCCGACGCCCTGGGCCAGCCGGATCGCCTGGACGCCACCCTGCTGGACCGGATGATGGTCCGCTGCACCGACAAGCTGAGCCTGTTCGCCGCCCCCGCGACCCTGGATGTCGACTGGGATGTGTCGCCCGACGCCTTCGAGGAGGTGACCACCCGCATCCGCGCCACGGCCCCCTTCGTGGTGCTGGACCTGCCGCACACCTGGTCGTCGTGGATGCGCCGCACGCTGATCTCCGCCGACGAGGTGGTGATCGTGGCGACGCCCGACCTGGCCAGTTTGCGCAACGCCAAGAACATGATCGACCTGATCCGCCATGGCCGCCCCAATGACGCGCCGCCGCGCCTGGTGCTGAACCAGGTCGGCATGCCGGGCCGCCCCGAGATTCCGGCCAAGGATTTCGGCGCCGCCCTGGGCGTGCATCCCAGCCTCCTGATCCCGTTCGACGCCAAGACCTTCGGCGCCGCGGCCAACAACGGCCAGATGATCCTGGACGCCGGGGCCAAGACCAAGGCCGCCGAGGCCTTCCAGACCCTGGCCCAGATCGTCTCGCGCCGCGAGATGCCGCTGCTGGCCGCGCCCGGCAAGGCCAAGGGCGAGAGCAAGTCCATCTTCGCCAATCTGTTCAAGAAGAAGGGCTGACGAAAGCCCGTGTTCGGCAAGCGCACAGCAGCACCCGGCGGATACGCCCCGGTCCCGCGGCCGGCGGCCGAACCCGCCTTCGCGCCCGAACAGCCGCCCGCGGGCGTCCAGACCGAGGCCTTCGCCTTCGGCGGCGCCGAACCGATGCCGGACGCCGCACCGTCGCCGGCCGCTGAAAGCCCTCGCTCGGACGGCGCCGACCGCCTGGACGCCCTGGCCGCCCGGCCCAAGCCGCAGGCCTCCGCCGCGCCCAAACCCAGTCCCGGTCCCAAGCCGACCGCCGGTCTGGAGCAGTTGAAGAAGGCCCAGGCCGTAGCCGAGATCGTCCGCGAGCAGTCGGACTATTACCACGCCACCAAGACGACCATCTTCAACGCCCTGATGAATACGATCGACCTGGCCCAACTGGCCCAGCTCGATCCCAAGGCGGCGGCCGAGGAGATCCGCGACATCGTCGCCGAACTGGTGGCGATCAAGAACGTCTCCATGTCGGTGGCCGAGCAGGAGCACCTGGTCCAGGACATCGTCAACGACGTCCTCGGCTATGGTCCGCTGGAGCCGCTTCTGGCGCGCGACGACATCGCCGACATCATGGTCAACGGCGCCGGGCGGGTCTTCATCGAGGTCGGCGGCAAGGTGCAACTGACCAATGTCCGCTTCCGCGACAACACCCAGTTGATGAACATCTGCCAGCGGATCGTGTCGCAGGTCGGCCGCCGCGTGGACGAGAGCAGCCCCATCTGCGACGCCCGCCTGCCGGACGGGTCGCGCGTCAACGTCATCGCCCCGCCGCTGGCCATCGACGGCCCGACCCTGACGATCCGCAAGTTCAAGAAGGACAAGCTGACGATGCGCAATCTGGTGGAGTTCAGCTCCATCAGTCCCGAAGGCGCGCGGGTCCTGGGCGTCATCGGCGCCAGCCGGTGCAACGTCGTCATCTCGGGCGGCACCGGCTCGGGCAAGACGACGCTGCTGAACACCCTGACGGCCTTCATCGACCCGACCGAGCGCGTCATCACCTGCGAGGACGCGGCCGAGCTTCAGCTCCAGCAGCCGCATGTGGTGCGCCTGGAGACCCGGCCGCCGAACCTGGAAGGCCAGGGCATGATCACCATGCGCGACCTGGTCAAGAACTGCCTGCGGATGCGCCCCGAACGGATCATCGTCGGCGAGGTGCGCGGGCCTGAGGCCTTCGACCTGCTCCAGGCCATGAACACCGGCCACGACGGCTCCATGGGCACGCTGCACGCCAACAGCCCGCGTGAGGCCATCAGCCGGATGGAGTCCATGATCACCATGGGCGGCTACGGCCTGCCGTCCAAGACCATCCGCGAGATGATCGTCGGCTCGGTCGACGTCATCATCCAGGCCGCGCGCCTGCGCGACGGTTCGCGCCGCATCACCCACGTCACCGAGGTGGTGGGACTGGAAGGCGACGTCATCGTCACCCAGGACCTGTTCATCTACGAGATCACCGGCGAGGACGAGAACGGCAAGATCATCGGCCGCCACCGTTCGACCGGCATCGCCCGCCCCCGCTTCTGGGACCGCGCCCGCTATTACGGCTTGGAGCGCGAGCTGGCCGAAGCCCTGGACGCGGCCGAATGAGCGGCCTGTTGCCCATTCTCGCGGCCGTTCTGGCCTTCATCACCATCGGCGGTCTCGGCTGGGTCTTGGTCGGCGGCGACGATTCCGGCGCCCAGGCGGTCAAGCGCGCCCAGACCTTCGCCAAGCCCAGCGCCGCCCAGACGCGCAAGAACGCCCCGGCCGCCAACACGCCCGAGATGCGCCGCAAACAGATCCTGACCCAGCTTCAGGAGGCCGAACGACGCGAGCGCAAGGCGCGCATGACCATGGCGGCCAAGCTGAAACAGGCCGGGCTGTCGACCAGTCTGCGGACCTTCATCATCATCAGCGTGGTCATGGGCGTCGTCGCCTTCGGCCTGACCCTGTTGTTCGGGATGAACCTCTTCATGGCCCTGGGCCTGGGGGCGGTGTTCGGTTTCGGCCTGCCGCGTTGGGTCGTCGGCTTCCTGGGCAAGCGGCGGATGAAGAAATTCTCGGGCGAGTTCGCCAACGCCGTCGATGTCATCGTGCGCGGCATCAAGTCGGGCCTGCCGGTCCACGACTGTTTCAAGATCATCGCCCGCGAAAGCCCCGCCCCCCTGGGTCCCGAGTTCCAGAAGCTGGTCGAGGGTCTGGGCGTCGGCCTGACGCTCAGCCAGGCCCTGGACAAGATGTTCGAGCGCATGCCGACGCCGGAACTGCGCTTCTTCGCGATCGTCATCGCCATTCAGCAGAAGACCGGCGGCAATCTGGCCGAGGCGCTGGGCAATCTGTCGACCGTGCTGCGCGCGCGGCGGATGATGGGCGAGAAGATCAAGGCCCTGTCGTCCGAGGCCACGGCCTCGGCCGGCATCATCGGCTCGCTGCCGCCGGTGGTCATGACCCTCGTGATGATCACCACCCCCGCCTATATGATGCTTCTCTTCACCGACACGCGCGGCCAGTTCATGCTGCTGGGGTCGGGCATCTGGATGACGCTGGGCATCCTGATGATGAAGAAGATGATCTCCTTCAAGTTCTGATGGTGCGGACATGAAAGCGATCATGGACCTGTTCACCGACCCGCAGAGCCTGCTCAGCATGGTGGTGGGCCTTCTGGCCTTCGCCACGGTGTTGACCGTGCTGGGGTCCTTCGGCGGCGGCGTCAGCCTGGAAAAGCGCATGAAGGCCGTCGGCGAGCGCCGCGAGGAGCTGAAGCGCCGCTCGCGCGCCGCCATGGCCGGGCCGGGCGGCCTGCGTCACACCGACGAGGGTTTCAAGAAACGGGTCGTCGACCGCCTGAACCTGACCAAGCTCTTGGAAGACCCCAAGGTCGTCGAAAAGATGAGCCAAGCGGGCTTTCGCGGGCCGCGCCCGATCACGACCTTCTACTTCTTCCGCTTCGCCGCGCCCTTCATCTTCATGGGGGTGGCGGCCTTTTATTTGTTCGTCTTCAATGATTTCGGCCTGCCGGTGATGAGCCGGGTGACGGCCGTCGTGGCCGCCGCCGTGGCCGGCTACTATGCGCCGAACCTGTATCTGTCGAACCGCATCGCCAAGCGCCGCACCTCGATCATGCAGGCCTTCCCCGACGCCCTGGACCTGCTGCTGATCTGCGTCGAATCCGGCATGTCGATCGAGGCCGCCATCCAGAAGGTGGGCCAGGAGGTCGGCGGCCAGTCCATCGACCTGGCCGAGGAGCTGACCCTGCTGTCGGCCGAACTCAGCTATCTGCCGGAACGCCGCATGGCCTATGAGGGTCTGGCCCGGCGGACCAATCATCCGGGCGTCAAGTCGGTGGCCACCGCCATGACCCAGGCCGAACAATACGGCACGCCCCTGGGTTCGGCCCTGCGCGTCATGGCCAAGGAGAACCGCGACCTGCGCCTGGCCGCCGCCGAGAAGAAGGCCGCCGCGCTTCCGGCCAAGCTGACCGTGCCGATGATCGTCTTCTTCCTGCCGGTGCTGTTCGTGGTGATCCTGGGACCGGCGATCATCAACATCCAGGACACGATGGCCAAGGGCGGCTGACCGGCGGTCGGCCCGTGAGGGACCAGGGGCGCCCGACGTTTGCCGTCATCCTTGTGTTCATGCAGCTAATTGTATATACGATCTGTCGTGGCCGTCACTTTCGACCCCGACAGGGATGCGGCCAATCGGGCCAAGCATGGCGTGTCATTGGCGCTGGCGGAAGCGATGGTGATCGAGGCGTTCATCGTCGATGATCGCGCCGACTATGGCGAGGTTCGCTATCGCGCCGACCAAGTTCGCGCCATCAGTTTGAGGCGTAGTCATTTGAAAGAGTATCGCCGTCATGTCCGTTGATCCGCCCGATCCCGAAAACCCCGAATGGACCCAGGCGGACTTCGCACGCGCCCAGGGTCCCGAGGCCTTGCCCGCCCATGTCTTGGCCGCCTTTCCGCGCACGCGGGGCGCCCAGAAGGCGTCAACCAAGACCGCCGTCTCGCTTCGGCTGGACGCCGACGTGGTCGACTATTTCCGCAAGACCGGGCCGGGTTGGCAGACGCGGATCAACGCGGCCCTGCGCCGCGTGATGGGCTGACGCCTCAACCCTCGGCCAGTTTGCGCAGGTTCTCGCCGATCTCGGCATAGGCGGCCTTGATCGCCTTGCGGTGCTTGTCGTGGAACAGCTCGCCGCGCAGGCCCGAGAAGATGACGCCGTTGGCGACGATGCAGTTTCCGCGCTCCAGCTCCTCGATCTCGATGTAGCGCACGGTGTTGAACAGCCAGCCGCGCTTTTCGATCAGCACCAGTTGGGCCAGCGGCTGCCATTCGCCGACGCCGTGGGCGGCGAAGCGTTCGGGCAGGCCGGGCAGGCGCTCGGTCAGGCGGATCGCGCCGCCATAGGCGATGGCGCCGGAGACCTCGGTCTCATAGGGATTCCACCGGCTCCACCCGTCCAGGTCGGTGACGATGTTCCAGATGACCTCGCTGTCGGCGCGGATTCCGACGCGGCTCTCGATGCGGCTGTCCATGGATCGCGATCTGACACGGCCCGCGCGGCGGGTCCAGCGTCAGCTCAGCCAGGGGGCGCGCGGCTCACGTGCCAGCATGGCGTCATAGGTCGGGCGCGGCCGCACCACGGCCCAGCGGTCGCCGTCCACCAGCACCTCGGGGACCAGGGGGCGGCTGTTGTATTCCCCGGACATCACCGCGCCATAGGCCCCCGCGCCGGTGAAGGCGACCAGGTCTGCGGCCGTCAGCGGCGGCAGGGCGCGGTCGCGGGCGAAGGTGTCGCCGGTCTCGCAGACCGGGCCGACCACGTCGTACGGCCGAACCTCGCCCGCGCGCGGCCGGATCGGGACCAGGCCGTGGAAGGCGTCGTACAGGGCCGGGCGCATCAGATCGTTCATGGCCGCGTCCAACACCAGGAAGCGCCGTCCGTCGGAGCGTTCATTGACCTGGATGACCCGGCTGACCAGCACCCCGGCGTTGGCGGCCAGCAGGCGGCCCGGTTCAAAGGCCGCCTCGACCTCCAGTCCGCGCAACACCTGGGCCGCCATATCGACATAGGTCTCGACCGCCGGGGTCTGGTCGGTGTCGGCATAGGGCGCGGCCAGCCCGCCGCCCAGGTCCAGCCGCGTGACCGTCAGCCCCTGTCCGCGCAGGGTCTGCGTCATGTCGCGCAACACCTCGAACGCGGCTCGCAACGGGGTCAGGTCCTTGATCTGGCTGCCGATGTGGCAGGCCAGGCCGACGGGGTTCAGATGGGGCGACGCCGCCGCGCGGGCGTACAGGTCCAGGGCCTCGCGAACCGGCACGCCGAACTTGTCGCCTGCGCCGCCGGTGGTGATCTTGGCGTGGCCGCCGGCGCCGACGTTCGGATTGACCCGGATCGCCAGCGTCGCCTGCACGCCCTTGGCCGCCGCCGCGGCCGCCAGCCGCTCCAGCTCGATCCCGCTCTCGACATTGATCTGGCGCACCCCGACGTCCAGGGCGAAGGTCAGTTCGGCGTCCGTCTTGCCGACGCCCGAGAAGATGATCCGTTCGGCCGGAATTCCCGCCGCCAGGGCGCGCCGGATCTCGCCCTCGGACACGGTGTCGGCCCCGCAGCCCTCGGCCGCCAGGGTCGCCAGCACCGACAGGTTGGAATTGGCCTTCACCGCGAAGGCGATCAGAGCGTCGCCCAGATCCGCCCGCCGTGCGTCGCAGGCCGCGCGCAGCACACCGTAATGCCGCCTCAGGGTCGCGGCGGAATAGACATAGACCGGCGTGCCGACCTGGGCCGCGATCGTCTCCAGCGACGCGTTTTCGGCGTGAAGGGCGCCGTCCCTCGGCGTGAAATGATGCAAGGCCTATTGCGGCCCGCGTCCGGCCGCCGTGCCGCCGATCAGGTTCGGCGGGCCGCCGTCGATGGGCACCTGGCTGGACGGACGGTTCAGGGTCGCCGGTTCGGGCAGTTTCGGGGCCGAGGCGTCGCGCGGCGCGCGCTCGGTCTGGCGTGCGCGCGGGGCCTCCAGATCGGCCATGCGGCCGCAGGCGGCGGCGCCGAGCGCCAGAAACACAACGGCCGTCAGGGTCATCATCTTCACAGGCGCGTCCTCCAGTCCTTGATGCGCGCCCGAACCTGATCCGGCGCCGTGCCGCCGAAACTCATGCGACTGGCGCAGGAAGCCTCAGGGCTGAGCACCTTGTAAACCGCGTCCTTCACGCCAGGCTCGATCGCCCGCAATTCGGTCAGCGGCAGTTGCATCAGGTCCACGCCCAGGGCCTCGGCCCGCTTCACCGCCGCGCCGGTCACATGGTGCGCCTTGCGGAAGGGCAGGTTCAGTTCGCGCACCAGCCAGTCGGCCAGATCGGTGGCGGTCGAATAGCCCGAACCCGCCGCCGCCCGCATCCGCTCGACGTTCGGCGTCAGGGCCAGGACCATGGCCGTCATGGCCGTCAGGGCCAGGTCCAGCGCGTCGAAGGCCTCGAACACCGGCGGCTTGTCCTCCTGCATGTCCTTGGAATAGGCCAGCGGCAGGCCCTTCATCACGGTGGACAGGGCGACCAGGGCGCCGGTGATGCGTCCGGTCTTGGCCCGCACCAGCTCGGCCGCGTCGGGGTTGCGCTTCTGCGGCATGATCGACGAACCGGTGGTCAGGTCGTCGGGCAGGGTGACGAAACCGAACTGCGGCGTCATCCAGATCACGATCTCCTCGGCCAGGCGCGACAGATGCCCGGCGCAGATCGAGGCGGCGGCCAGGCTCTCCAGCGCGAAGTCGCGATCCGACACCGCGTCCAGGCTGTTGCCCATCGGCCGGTCGAAGCCCAACGCCCGGGCCGTCGCCTGACGGTCGATGGGGAAGGGCGATCCGGCCAGGGCCGCGGCGCCCAGCGGGCATTCGTTCATGCGCGCGCGGGCGTCGGCGAACCGCCCCGCGTCGCGGCCGATCATCTCGACATAGGCCATCAGGTGGTGGCCGAAGGTCACCGGCTGGGCCGGTTGCAGATGGGTGAAGCCGGGCATCAGATCGTCGGCGTGCTGTTCGGCTCGATCCAGCAGGGCGCGTTGCAGCGTCTTCAACTGCTGACCCGTCCGGTCGCAGGCGTCGCGCACCCACAGGCGGAAATCGGTCGCCACCTGGTCATTGCGGCTGCGCGCCGTGTGCAGACGCCCCGACGGCTCGCCGATCAGCTCGGCCAGCCGGGCCTCCACATTCATGTGGATGTCCTCGAACTGGTCGCGGAAGGGGAAGGTCCCGCCGGTGATCTCGCCCTCGATGGTCTCCAGTCCGTTCAGGATGGCCTCGCCGTCCTCGGCCGTGATGATCTCCTGCGCCATCAGCATGCGGCAATGGGCGCGCGACCCGGCCAGATCCTGCGCCCACAGGCGTCTATCGACGCCGATGGAGACATTGATCGCCTGCATGATGTCGGCGGGCTTGGCGGAGAAGCGCCCGCCCCACATGTCTTGACCCCCGTGCCCAGGCTTGGCCTTAGTCTCAGCATTGGCGTCGGAGTGGTCGGGCATGAGCGAACCAGCAAAGAAAAGGGGCGTGAAGCCCTGGATGATCGGGTTGGCGGTGGCGGGCGTCTTGGCGATTGCCGCGCCGTTCGTCCTTTTTGGTGTGCTATCGACTTACTTGTCTGAGGCCAAGTTCGAGGTCCAGACAAATGCGCCTCGTCAAAGTGATCTGGCCCGGTTCGCCGTCGGTCCCCTGGCCAGTCTGCAAACCCCCGCCGTCCTGACGCCCGCGCCCGACCATGTGTTCAAGGACGATCAGGGGCGCGACGTGCGCCTGGCCGATTTCCGGGGGCGGGTGGTGGTGGTCAATCTGTGGGCCATGTGGTGCGCGCCCTGCCGCACCGAGATGCCGACCCTGGCGCGCCTGGCCCAGGCCTATCCGGGCGGCGACCTGGTGGTCCTGCCGATCAATGTCGACGTGGGCGAAGACGCCATCGCCGACGCGCGCAGCTTCATCGGCGTGCACGAGCCGCTGCCGATGTATTCGGACCCGAAATTCCAGATGCCCTTCCTGTTCCCCGGCAAGGGCAAGATGCCCCAGACCATATTGCTGGACCGCCGGGGCCGGGTGCGCGCCGCCTTCTCGGGCGAGGCCGACTGGGCCAGCCCCCAGGCCCGCGCCCTGATCGACGCCCTGTTGGCCGAGGGAGCTTGAGCCGAGGGGTTCGCCGGGACCGCCATTGTCATGGAAGGCGTCCGGTGGTGGCTGGGGGCGGGATCGAACCGCCGACCTGTGGGTTATGAATCCACCGCTCTAACCATCTGAGCTACCCAGCCTCTCGATCCCGGATCGGAAGGCCCGCGCGCCGTGTGTCCGCGCGCGAGAGGCGTGCCTATATAGGGCCGGGCCGGGGGGTTCAAGTCGCCTGACGGCATCGACGCGCCTGCGGTGCGACGCCGCATCGCTCCGGCGTTCCGCGCGTTCCAAGCTGGTCCGTTCCAGACCTCTCACGCCGGAGACCGCCATGCGCCTGATCGTCGCCGCCGCCCTGGGCCTGACGGCCCTGTCCGCCGCCTGCCGCGCCGACGGCCAGACGCCGCCGCCGGGCGCGCCGCTGGAGACCCGGCCGGCCAATGCGCCGGACCAGAGACCGGCCTTCCCCGGCCAGACCCGCGCGCCCGCGGTCCACACCCAGGCGGCCCTGTCGCACACGGTCGTGGCGTCCGGCCTGTCGCATCCCTGGGGCCTGGCCCTGTTGCCCGACGGGCGCTGGCTGGTGACCGAGCGGCCGGGGCGGCTGCGCCTGGTCACCGCCCAGGGCGCGGTCGGCGCGCCGATCCAGGGCCTGCCCGCCGTCGACGCCCAGGGCCAGGGCGGCCTGCTGGACGTGGCCGTCGGCCCGACCTTCGCGAGCGACCGCCTGATCTATTGGAGCTATGCCGAACCGCGAGAGGGCGGCAACGGCACGGCCGTGGCGCGCGGCCGCCTGTCCGACGACGGCGCGCGGGTCGAGACCGTTCAGGTGGTCTTCCGCGCCCGCCCGACCTACGCCGGGCGGCTGCATTTCGGCTCGGCCCTGGCCTTCGCCCCGGACGGGACCCTGTTCATCACCCTGGGCGAGCGTTCCGACCGCGCCATGCGGTCCCACGCCCAGCGGCTGGATTCGCACCTGGGCAAGGTGATCCGCGTCAACGCCGACGGCTCGGTTCCGCCCGACAACCCCTTCGTCGGCCGCGAGGGGGCGCTGCCCGAGATCTGGTCCCTGGGTCATCGCAACGTCCAGGGGGCGGCCATCGGTCCCGACGGCGCCTTATGGACCGTCGAGCACGGCGCGCGCGGCGGCGATGAACTGAACCGGCCGCGCGCGGGGACCAACCACGGCTGGCCCGACGTCGCCTACGGCGTCGAATATTCCGGCGCTCCGCTTGGTCAGGACGTCACTGCGCGCGAGGGCGTGGAGCAGCCCGCCTATTACTGGGACCCGGTGATCGCGCCGGGCGGGGCGGTCTTCTATGACGGCGCCCTGTTTCCCGAATGGCGCGGAAACCTGCTGGTCGCCGCCCTGAAGGAGAAGCACGTCGCCCGCCTGGTCATCCGCGACGGCCGGGTCGTGGGCGAGGAGCGCCTGCTGACCGATCTGGACGCCCGCATTCGCGACGTCGCCATCGGTCCCGACGGCGCGGTCTGGGCGATCACCGACGAGGATGACGGCAAGCTGGTCCGGCTCGGCCGGGGCCAAGGCCGCGGCGGATATGCCAATCGGTAAATACCGAAATACAAATAGAGTATAAAATAATCCGCATTACCTATAAATACTGATACCGATATGAACTTGTGATCGCTGCGCATCAATTGGATCAGCAACGTGTCACAAATGAAGCTTTCTCGTTGCTAGTGTGAAGCAAGACAATATTGTGACCCCAAGCGCCCGAATGTCGGCGCCGTTCGATATTGGGGGAGCCTCAAGTGGCCATCACGAAATCCAGACTGCTGAACACCACCATGATCGCCGGTGCGACCGTCGCCATGGGCCTGGGCGCCCTGCCCGCCGTCGCCGCCGCCCAGGACCCGGCCGGGACCGCCTCTCAGGTCGAGGAGGTCGTGGTCACCGGCTCGCGCATCCGCCGCGACGCCACCACCGCCCCGACGCCGCTGATCCAGATCACCCGCGAAGAGATGGACCAGTCGGGCGAGGCCAACGTCGTCGACTATCTGGCCGACATCCCGGCCCTGACCTTCTCGCAGGTGCCGGAAGACACCACCGGCTCGAACCTGAACGACGGCGGCCTGTCGCTGCTGAACCTGCGCGGCCTGGGCGCGGCGCGCACCCTGGTGCTGGTCAACGGCCGTCGTCACGTCGGTTCGGCCCCCGCCTCGCTGGCGGTCGATGTCGACACCATCCCGCGTCTGTTGATCGAGAACGTCGAGGTCATCACCGGCGGCGCCGCCTCGGTCTACGGCGCGGACGCCGTGTCGGGCGTGGTCAACTTCATCCTGAAGGACGACTACGAAGGCCTGGAGATCGATGGCGCCTATTCGCAGATCAACCAGGACGGCCAGACCTCCAAGCGCATCGGCTTCCTGTGGGGCGAAAACCTGTTCGACGACACCCTGAACGTCTATCTGACGGGTGAGTACAAGGAGAACGATCAGGTCATCGACGCCGACATGGACTGGCTGCGCGAAGGCTGGACCCTGCTCGCCGTCGACGCCGATCCCACGACGCCGAACAACGACGGCGTGACCGACGCCATCCTGATCAACAACGCCCGCACCTTCCAGCGTGGTCCGGGCCGCGGCGGCATCACCATCCTGGCTACCGGCGTCCAGCCGTCCCCGGCCAGCGACCCGGACGTGACGGCCGTGACCTGTTCTGCCGTGACCTTCTCGGCCGGCTGCTTCTACGTCGCGCCGTCGAACAATCCGAACAACGCCTTCGTCTATAACAACCAGGGCCAGTCCGAGGCCCTGGTGTTCGGTTCGATCCGTCAGGGCACCGGCAACCGCATCATCTCCAACGGCGGCAACGGCCAGCCCCTCAACACCGATCAGGGCGGCGCCTCGCGTTTGCCGCAGTCCGAGGAATGGCGCGCCCAGGCGGGCTTCACCTGGGATCTGTCGGACAACGTCACCGCCTTCGGTGAGGCCAAATACGCCGAGGAAGAGACCTACGACGAAGGCCAGCGCACCTTCTACGACTTCAACATCCGCCAACTGGCGCCCGGAACCATGGGGGGCATCTCGTCCTCGAACGTGTTCGAGATCGGCCTGGACAACGCCTATCTGCCGTCCAACGTGCGCCTGGCGATCCAGAACAACATGCGCCAGACCTTCAACGCGGCCGGCGTGGTCACCTCGACCGTCGCCGACCCGCGCGCTCAGCATAAGTCGTATCCGACCACGCGGTCGCAACTGAACAACCGCAATCTGCAACGCTATGTCCTGGGTCTGCGCGGCGACGCGGGCGACGTCGGCTTCATCAAGAACCTGAACTGGGAAGTCGGCTACACCTACGGCGAGATGAACAACGAGAACGCCGAAATGGGGGCGGACTCCATCCGCATGCAGGCTGCGGCCGATGCTGTGGTCGACACCGCCGGCATCGTCCACGGCCGTCCGGGCGAGATCGTCTGCCGCGTGCAGCTTCTGCGCGCCCAGGGCACGCCGGCGCCGGACGTCTCGGGCTATTCGCGCCAGGGCGCCGTGGTCAACGACTGCGTGCCCGTGCGCATCTTCGGCGAAGGCGGCTTCTCGGACGCGGCCCTGAACTACATCAACGCCACCATCCGGGTGACGGATCAGAACCGCCAGCAGGACTTCCTGGGCTTCATGTCCGGCGAGCTGTGGGACTTCTGGGGCGCCGGCCCGATCGGCTTCGCCATGGGCGTCGAAAGCCGCAAGGAAACCACCTCGGGCACCGGCCGCAGCGCTCCCTCGGGCGGCCGCATGCTGTTCCTGAACGAAGGCCCGGACTTCCCGGCCGTGTCCTACGAGACGCGCGAAGCCTTCATCGAACTGCGCGTGCCGCTGTTCCAGGATAGCTGGCTGGGCCGTTCGGCCGAAATCTCGGGCGCCTATCGCACCGCCGACTACACCACCGTCGGCATCCAGGACACCTATTCGATCCAGGCCTCCTGGCGTCCGATCGACGACCTGCTGTTCCGCTTCACCCAGAACACGGCCATCCGCGTGCCGGATCTGGGCGAACTGTACGAGCCGGCGGGCGAGACGTTCCGCAACTTCCTGGGCAACGACCCTTGCGTCGTGACCGTGATCAATGCGGTCGCGGACCCGACGGCCCAGGCCAACCGCCGCGCCAACTGCCGCGCCCTGTCGCTGGCGGCGGGCTTCAACTTCTCGTTCAACGATCCTTCGGCGCCGGACGCCTTCCAACCGACCTACAGCACGGTCGGCACCTCGGGCCTGAGCGGCGGCAACCCGTTCCTGGTCCCGGAAACCTCGGACTCCTTCACCGCCTCGGTGGTGTGGACGCCGTCGTACTTCCCCAACTTCTCGCTGGTGCTGGACTACTACAAGATCGAGATCGACGACGCGATCGACACCACCACCGGGCTTCAGAACGCGGTCCAGTGCGTGAACGGCAATACGATCAACCAGGCGGCGTGCGACACCATCACGCGCGATCCGACCACCTGGATGATCTCGACCTTCATCGAAGGTTCGCTGAACTACGCCAAGCTGACCGCGGAAGGCGTCGACTTCTCAGCCAAATACCGCTTCGACATCGTCGATGTGATCGGCCAGGACTGGGGCCGCATCAACTGGAACCTGCGCGGCTCCTACACGATCGAGCAGCATGACTTCGTCAACATCGGCGATCCGACGGATTCGACCGACTACGAGGACGGCATCGGTTCGCCCTATGTGCGGTTCCTGTCGACGGTCTCGTGGCAGCCCAGCGATCGCCTGACCGTGTCGTGGGATTGGGACTGGCAGGGCAGCCAGGAGATCGGCGACGCCGACGCCCTGGTGGCCAATCTGGATCTGCGCGCCTCGCGCAAATATCTGGAGACCGGCGACTTCAGCCAGCACGACTTCACGATGGCCTATCAGGTGAACGACGACCTGCGGGTCCGCGCCGGCGTGGTCAACGCCTTCGACGCCGAACCGGCGCACTGGCTGGGCCGCAACACCAACGACAACTTCGACATGTTCGGCCGACGCTTCTTCGTCAACTTCAACTACAAGGTCTGGTAAGCCCCCCAAAGGCATCACTGGAACGCCTGGGGCGGCTCGTCAGAGCCGCCCCTTTTTCTATGTGCGGGGGGGCGCCCCGCGGTGCGGGCGTCGGTTCCTGGCGCACGACCGATCCGCGCCCGCAGCCCCTTCTGTTCAACGGATGCGGCGCACGAAAAGGCCGCCCCCGCGAAGGAGCGGCCCATAGAGGCGCGGCGGGCGCGGCGCCGGGATCAGGATTCGATGCGGACGCCCTGTTCGATCAAGGCGTTGACGCGGTCGCGGACCTCGACGCCCAGGGGCGTCAGGCGCAGGGTCTTGGAATTGCGGCTGGCGCCGTAGCCCAGCACCTCGATCAGGCCCAGGTGCGGCGGCAAGGACCAGCGCGCGCCCGGCGCCGCCAGAGAGCGGATCGAGCGCGAGGCCGTGGCCGGGTTCAAGCCCGCCAAGGCCGCCAGTTCGGTGACGCTGATCCCCTCGTTCTCGCAGAGATAGAGGAAGGTCACGATGTTGTTGGTGGTGATGCCGACGTCCAGGGCGCGGAAGATCTCCAGCGCGGCCAGAACCGCGTCGCGCCGACGCCCGGCCGACACCGGCGCGACGTCGGCCCGAAGCTCGGTCTCAATCGACATAGGGCCTCATGCGGCCCACGGCCTGGCTTTGCGGCAGCAGACGGGACGGCGCCTTCTGGCGGCCGCGGCGCGTGGTGCGGCTTTCACGGAAGTCCAGGGCGGCGTCGCCGTAGTTCCGCTTCAGATCGATCAGGAAGCCTTCGATGGTGCGCTGATGGTCGGCCGCTTCAACGAAATCGGCCGCATCGATGTCGATGACGATCGTCGCGCGCAATTTCATGTGTCACCTTTCGGGTCTCTAATACAGAAGGCAATGAGAACATTGCCAATTACACCCTCTGTATCACAAGAATTGCTCTAAAATTGAATAGATTTTGCTTAAATCGGCGTAATGATCGAAGCTTGCGTCTATGTAAATCTTATCGCGAGCAAGCAAACGGCTAAGCTAATCTATGCAATCAGCCGTACGGTGCGTGCATCGTTTGCAAATATGCACGTGATGCATGATCTTGATCCTCCGTTTCGGACGGATCAACACCTGCATCTCATTCTGAATAAGATTTAACGTTCTTCGTTTCTGGCCGGGCGGCGGTTCTCCGCCTCAGTCGTCCCCGCGCAGGGCGGGGGTCAGCGCCCAGCTCAGCACCACGGCCGATCCGGTCTCGCCGTCGTCCTGGGCCATCAGGGCGGTGGCCTCGTCCAGCAGGGCGTTGATCCGCTTCAACCGCGCGGCGTCCGGTCGTCCGAAGGCCCGGCCGAAGCCCAAGGCCCGCCCCGGACCCGAGGCCTGGACCGTGCTCTCGGCGAAGCCGCGGCGGAAATCGCGTTCGGTCTGGCGCGAGAAGGCGGCGGCCACCTCGGTCAGGCTGTCGCGCACGGCCGGCAGTTTCAGATCGCGGCTGATGCCCATGCGCGGCGAGCGGGCGGCGTACAGTTGTTCGCGTCGCCGGTTGACCACGCGGTGTCCGTCGGTGCGGATCAGGTCCGCATCCAGCAGTTGCTGGATATGGTGATACAGGGCCGAGGGTTTGGCCCCCAGCCATTCGGCCAGTTCGCGCACCGACAAGGCGCCGGCGATCTGCAGCCGGGACAGGATGTCGTACCGACGGGCGCCGGCCAGACAACGGATCTGAGCGGGGTCGGCGATCAGGTCGATTTCCGATGCGTCGGTTTTCATTGTTACCGTTTCGTAATCTTGCGCCTGTGCTTCGTGTCCTGCCGAGCGGGCGCTTGTCAACCGGTGACATCCGACGCGAACTGGACGAAGGACGCCGGTCTCGGCTACCGGGGACGCAGGTTTCGGAGCACCCATGACCGCCGCCCACTTCCCTTTGCCGACCCTCGACCGCTGGACCGCCCTGGCGCGCAAGGCGTTGAAGGACGCGCCCCTGGAAGGACTTTCGCGCACGGACGGCGACGGGCTGGAGATCGCATCCCTGTACGTGGACGGCGGCGCGCCCGTTCTGTCGGCGCCGCGCCCGAGCCGCGTCGAGGGGCGGGCCTGGGATCTGCGGGTCCTGGTCGAGGCGGAGGCGCCGGTTCAGACCAACGCCGCCATCCTGGATGAACTGAACGGCGGGGCCGCCTCGGCCGTCCTGACCGGCGCGGCCCTGGCCGATCCCGATGTCCTGTCCAGGGCGCTGGAGGGCGTGGCGCTGGAGCTGGCGCCGATCGGTCTCGACGCGGGGGTCCAGGGCGCCCTGGCCGCCGGCGCTCTGGCGGTCGCCGCCAAGGGGTCGCCTCGCGCCCGCCTGATGCTGCATCTCGATCCGGTCTCGGCCTTCGCCCGCGACGGCGGCGCGCCCCGCGCGATAGAGACCGAGGTCGCCCAGGCGGCGGCCACGGCGGCGCGCCACGCCCAGCCGTATCCGGCCGCGACCCTGTTCCTGGCCTCGGGCCGCGCGGCGCACGAGGCGGGCGGGACGATCGGCCAGGAGCTGGGCTTCGCCCTGGCCTCGGCGGCGGACTGGCTGCGTGCGGGGACCGAGGCGGGCCTGTCGGTCGAGCGGACCCTGGCTGGGACCGTCCTGGGCCTGTCGGTCGATGCCGAATATCTGGACGGGGTGGCCAAGCTGCGGGCCGCGCGCCTGATGTGGCGCGCGTTCGCCCGGGCGGCGGGCGTGGAGACGGCGGCGATCATCGAGGCGCGGTCGTCGGGCCGGATGCTGGGCGCGCGCGATCCCTGGCCCAATCTGCTGCGGCTGACGGCGGCGGGCTTCGCGGGGGCCGTGGGCGGCGCCGACGCGGTGATCCTGGACGGTTTCACGGCCGCCGTCGGCGCGCCCGACGCCTTCGCCCGCCGCCTGGCGCGCAATACGCAACTGGTGCTGATGGAAGAGGCGCATCTGGGCCGGGTCGACGATCCGGCCGCCGGGTCCTGGTTCCTGGACGCCCGCACCCGCGACCTGGCCCAGGCCGGCTGGGCCGAGTTCCAGCGCATCGAGACCGAAGGCGGCCTGGTCGCCGCCCTGAAGGCCGGAACGATCCAGTCGCGCGTGGCCCAGGCCCGATCCGCGCGCGAAGCGGCCTATGCGGAAGGCGGCGCGGTGCTGATCGGCGTCAATCGTTTCGTCGATCCCGAGCCGCGCCCGGCCACGGCCGCGCCGCGCGAACCCGCCGCTCCGTCGCCTGGCGACGCTTGCGTCCCCCTGACCCCCGTCCGTTGGGCCGAAGCCTTTGAAGGGACCGGGGCATGAGCCGTCTGTTCGATTTCGCCGCCGCGCCGCTGGACCTGTCGTCGCTTCCGGCCGCCGCGCCGCGCGAGACCTGGGCCACGCCCGAGGGGATCGACATTCCCTCGGCCTTCGACCCTGCCGCGCGCGACGGGCTGGACTTCATCCAGGGCCTGCCGGGGATCGCCCCCTATCTGCGCGGTCCCTATCCGACCATGTATGCGTCCAACCCCTGGACGGTGCGCCAGTACGCGGGCTTCTCGACGGCCGAGGAATCCAACGCCTTCTACCGGCGCAATCTGGCGGCGGGGCAGAAGGGGCTGTCGATCGCCTTCGATCTGGCGACGCACCGCGGCTACGATTCCGACCATCCGCGCGTGGCGGGCGATGTCGGCATGGCGGGCGTGGCGATCGACTCCATCCTGGACATGCGGACCCTGTTCGACGGCATCCCCTTGGACCGGATGTCGGTGTCCATGACCATGAACGGCGCTGTCCTGCCGGTCCTGGCCCTCTATGTCGTGGCGGCGGAAGAGCAGGGCGCGCCGCATGCGGCCCTGACCGGGACCATCCAGAACGACATCCTCAAGGAGTTCATGGTCCGCAACACCTACATCTATCCGCCCGGACCCTCGATGCGGATCATCTCGGACATCTTCGCCTGGACGGCCGAGCACGCGCCGAAATTCAACTCCATCTCGATCAGCGGCTATCATATGCAGGAGGCCGGGGCCTCGGCGGATCTGGAGCTGGCCTACACCCTGGCCGACGGCGTCGAATACGTCCGCGCCGGGGTCGCCGCGGGGATGCCGGTGGACCGGTTCGCGCCGCGCCTGTCGTTCTTCTGGGCCATCGGCATGAACTACTTCATGGAGACGGCCAAGATGCGGGCCGCCCGCCTACTGTGGGCCGAGGCGATCCAGTCCGAGTTTCAACCGACCGATCCGAAATCCCTGGCCCTGCGCGCCCACTGCCAGACCTCGGGCTGGTCGCTGGCGGCTCAGGACGTGTTCAACAACGTGCCGCGCACCATGGTCGAGGCCATGGCGGCGGCGGCGGGCCAGACCCAGAGCCTGCACACCAATTCTCTGGACGAGGCGCTGGCCCTGCCGACCGACTTTTCGGCCCGGATCGCCCGCAACACGCAGCTTCTGATCCAGAACGAGACCGGGATCACCGGCGTCATCGACCCCTGGGGCGGCAGCCTCTACGTCGAGCGGCTGACGCACGATCTGGCCCAACGCGCCCGCGCGCACATGGCCGAGGTCGAGGCTCTGGGCGGCATGGCCAGGGCCATCGAGACCGGCGTGCCCAAGCTGCGCATCGAAGAGGCCGCGGCCAAGACCCAGGCCCGCATCGACACCGGCCGACAGACGGTCGTGGGCGTGAACGCCTATCTGTCCGACGCGCCCGACGACATTCCGGTGCTGAAGGTCGACAACGCCCAGGTCCGCGCCGCCCAGATAGAGAAGCTGCGGCGCCTGCGCGCCGAGCGTGATCCCGCCGCCGTCGACGCCGCCCTGACCGCCCTGACGACCGGCGCGCGCGGAAACGCCAACCTGTTGGAGCTGGCGGTCCAGGCCGCCCGCGCCAAGGCCACGGTGGGCGAGATCTCCGACGCCCTGGAGGCCGCCTTCGGCCGTCACGTCGCCGAGGTGAAGACGGTGCGCGGCGTCTATGGCGCGGCGGCGGGCGACGAACCGCGCGTGGCCCGCGCTCGCCAGATGGTCGCCGCCTTCGTCGAGAACGACGGGGGGCCGCCGCGCATCCTGATCGCCAAACTGGGCCAGGACGGCCATGACCGGGGCCAGAAGGTGGTCGCCACCGGCTATGCCGACCTGGGGCTGGACGCCGTCGCCGGGCCGCTGTTCCAGACGCCGCAAGAGGCCGCGCGTCAGGCGGTCGAGCAGAACGTCCACGCCGTCGGCGCCTCGTCCCTGGCGGCCGGGCATCTCAGCCTGGCGCCCGCCCTGATCGCCGAGCTGAAACGGCTGGGCCGCGAAGACATCGTGGTGGTGGTGGGCGGCGTCATTCCGCCCGCCGACGTCCAGCCCCTGCTCGACGCCGGGGTGGCCGCCGTCTATCCGCCCGGCTCGGTGGTGGCCGAGACGGCGGCGGACCTGATCGAAAAGCTGAACATCCGCCTGGGCTACGCCCAGAAGGGCTGACGCCCCTAAGGCCGCGACGATCCCGGCAGGGCCTCGATCTCGGCGGCGGTCAACTGGCGCGTCACGCGGGCGCGGCACGGGCCGTTGGGCATGGCCCCGCCCCCGGCATAGACGATCTGCACCGGATCGCCCGTACACAGGCGCGAGCCGCCGCCGAACTCGGACGTGATCGCCAGGGCGTTGGCCCAGTCCAGATCGCGGCACCAGCCGACGGTCTGCAACTCGAACACGCCCGTCCGCCCGGCGCGCAGATACAGGGTCTGGTTCTCGCCGGCGCGGAAATTGGTGACCTGGCTGACGGCGAAACAGGCGCGCGGCGCGCGCTCGGGACCGTTCATGGCGCTTCCGGCTGGGGTGGGCGCGCAGGCGGCCATGGCGACGGCGGCGGTGGACAGGACGGCGGTGGTCAGACGGCGCATGACGTACTCCCGATCAACTGAGACCCCTCTATAGCCCAGCGTCTGAACGCGCGGTCGGTTGCGTGATCCGTTGGGGATCAATCCGTGTGACAAGGTCGCCGGGCAGGGGGCTGGGCGTCCCGCTCATCACCGCCGCCAGATGTTCGCCCAGCAGCGGCGCCAGGCACAGGCCGCGCGACCCCAGGCCGGTCAGCACGAACAGGCCCGGCGCGATCGCTCCGGCCAGGGGCAGGCGGTCGGCCGTCGTCGCCCGCACGGCGGCGCGTGACCGGCTCTCCAGCCCCCCGATCCGCGCCGCGAGGCCCGGCAGGCGTTCGGCCAGTTTTCGCCGATTGTCGGCGCTGGCTTCGGGCCGCGTGTCGGTTCCGACGTCGCCCCGGTCGTGCGTCGCCCCGAACAACAGGCCGTCCTCGGTCGGAACGACATAGCCGCCCCAGGCGACGGCGCCCGGCGGGGCGACGCCCGAAATCCAGTCGGCCTGGCCGCGCACGGGTTTCAGCTTCAGCGCGGGCGCCAGGGCGTCGGTCCCCCAGCCGGCGGCGATCACCACCTGGGCGATCTCGGCCATCAGGCCGCCGTCGGCGTCCAGCAGGCGCCAGCCGTCGCCCGCGGTCTCGATCCGATCCACTCGGCCCGTCAGAACGGCGATCCCGTCCAGCCAGGCGTGCAGCACGACCTTGGGCCGCACGGCCAGGGCGCCCGCCATGTCCAGCCCGCCGACGGTCGATGTCTCGTCCAGCCTCGTCCCGGTCTGACCCGCGTCCAGCGGCCGCATCGCCCCCTCGGGCCAGATCGCCTGGGCCGCCACCTTGTCGAAGCGGACGGCGTCGCGCGGGGCGCCTTGCAACTGCAGCACCCCCTCGGCCGTGACCGCGCCGTCGACCCGGCGGTACAGGGTTCCGGCGCGCGCCAGCGCCTGGGCGTAAAGACCGGCGATCCCGGCGTCGCCCGCGTCCAGCCGGGGCGTGACCAGGCCGGCGGGAAAACCCGATCCGCCCGCGCCCGGCGCCTCGGTCTCGACCACCACGACGTCGCGGCCCAGGGCCTTCAGCGCCCGCGCCGTCGCCGTCCCGGCCACGCCCGCGCCGATCACGGCCACGCGGCCGCCGGGACTGTCCGGCGCCTCCCCCGGCAGCCGGGCCTCCAGCCGTTCGCGCTTGCGGCCGTGGCCGGGGCGTTTGTCGACCGCGAAGCCGCGCTCGGCCAGACCCCGCCGCACCGCGCCCGCGACGGTGAAGGTGGCCAGGCGCGCGCCCGGCGCCGAACGCGCCCGCACGCCGTCCAGCACGGCGTCGGACCACATGCCGGGATTGGTCGAGGGGGCGAAACCGTCCAGGAACCAGGCGTCGGCCCGGCCGCGCCACTGATCCAGCGCCCAGGCCGCCTCGCCGACCGCCAGATCCAGGCTGGCGCGAAAGCCGGGCAGGTCCAGCCGGTGAAAGCCGGGCGTTGCGGCGGGCCAGGCGGCCAAAAGGGCCTGGACCGCCTCGGCGATCTCGGGCCAGGCGCCCAGGGCCTGGGCGGCCTCGTCACGGCTCAGGGGGAAGCCCTCGATGGAAAAGACGTGCAGCCGCCCGTCGGGCGGTCCCTCGCGCCGCCACAGGTCCAGCAGGGCGGCGATGTTCAATCCGGTGCCGAACCCCAGCTCGCCGACGGTGAAGTCGCGCCGCCCGCGCCAGGCCTGGGGCAGGCCGCACCCCGCCAGGAACACCGCCCGGCTCTCGGCCAGCCCGTCCTCGCGTGAGAAATAGACGTCGTCGAACCGGCCCGACCGGGGCGCGCCCTCGGGCGTCCAGATCAGGTGCGGCGAGCGGTCGTCGGTCATGGCCGGGGTTTAGCCCATTCGGCGGTCGCGTTGAATCGCGCTCGCCGAAGTCTCTGAGAGGCGGGCGACGAAAAAGGGCCGCCCCTTTCGGGACGGCCCTTCTCGTCTGGACCCGAAGGTCCGAACGGCGTGTCGCTCTTAGTGAGCGGCGGCCGGGGCAGCCGGGGCGGCCGGAGCGGCAGCGGCCGGAGCAGCGGCGGCGTCAGCGGCCGGAGCCGTGGCGGCGGCGGCGGCTTCGCCAGCGGCGGCGGCGGCGTCGGTGGCGGCGGCGTCAGCGGCGACGGCGGCGTCAGCGGCCGTGTCGGCGGCGGCGGCGGCGTCTTCAGCCTTGTCGGCGGCGGCGGGTTGGCAGGCGGCCAGGGCCAGAGCGGCGGCCGAGGCGGCGATCAGAGCGGTGATGCGCATGGGGGGATGTCCTTCAGAAGGTTATGCGAGGTCATGAACTCCCCGCACCCTCTTGATAACGGAATCGTGAGGAGGTGCGCAAGGGGAATTCTCACGGAGTCGTGATCGGCCGCCGGGCGAAGACGCGCACGAAAAAAGGGGCCGCCGAAGCGACCCCTTTCCCCAAACGCCCGCGAACGGGCGTCTGAACCGTAAGGCTTAGTGAGCCGGAGCCGGAGCGGCCGGAGCGGCGGCGGCGTCAGCGGCCGGAGCAGCGGCGGCGGCGTCAGCAGCCGGAGCCATGGCGGCGTCGGCGGCCGGAGCGGCGGCGGCGGCGTCGGCGGCCGGAGCGGCAGCGGCGTCAGCGGCGGCGGCTTCGGTCTTTTCTTCGGCGGCGGGTTGGCAAGCGGCCAGGGCCAGAGCGGCGGCCGAGGCGGCGATCAGAGCGGTGATGCGCATGATGGAATCCTAGGGTTGGAATCAGCGAAAGCTCGAGCTTTCAGCCTATCGGTAACGCGTCCGTGAGGTCGGATGCAAGGTCCGGCCGTTCAATTCCACAGGGAATCGCGCGTCCGCGGGCCTGAATCGCCGCCGTTCGGGCGGATTCGGCGCGGTTCGTCAGGCCTCGGCGGGGGCCGCCGACAGGGCCTCTTCCATCTCCATGAAGGACGGCTGGGCGCTGGAGGGGATGTCGCCGCGGCCGATTTCGACCGAAATCTGGGCGGCGTTGCCGTGCAGGTGGGCCACCAGCACCGACTGGATGATCTTATAATAGGCGCCGTCGCCTTCGATGATGTCCTTCAGCCGGTTGGCGAACGGGCCGATCAGGCCATAGGCCAGGAACACGCCCAGGAAGGTGCCGACCAGGGCGCCGCCGATCATGCCGCCCAGGATTTCCGGCGGCTCGGTGATCGAACCCATGGTCTTGATGACCCCCAGAACGGCGATGACGATGCCCAGGGCGGGCAGGGCGTCGGCCAGGTTCTGCAAGGCGTGGGCGCCGGCCAGGGCCTCGTGGTGGTGCTTTTCGAGCTGCTTTTCCATGGCGTCCTCGATCTGGTGCGGATCCTCGAGGTTCATGGTCATCATCCGCAGGGTGTCGCAGATGAAGTCGACGGCGAAATGGTCCTTCAGCACCTTGGGATATTTCTGGAAGATGGTGCTCTCGGCCGGTTTCTCGATGTGGCTCTCCAGGGCGATCACGCCCTTGGACTTCATCGTCTTGGTCAGTTGGAACAACAGCGACAGCAGGTCCTTGTAGTCCTGCTTCTTCCATTTGTTGCCGCCGAAGATGCGGCCGAACCCGCCCAGGGTCGCCTTGATGGTCCCCATGGAGTTGCCGATGATGAAGGCCGCCAGGCCCGAACCGCCGATGCCCATCAGCTCGAACGGCAGCGAGTGCAGGATGACCGCCATCTTGCCCCCGGCCAGCAGATAGCTGCCGAAGACCATGCCGAAGAGCAGCACGATGCCGATGATCTGAAACATATGGGGGCGGCCCGACGCGAAGAGAGACGCCGAAAATCGCCGTTAATGATTAAGGGGCGGTTGCGATCTAGAGCCGCGTCGCGCCCGAGGTCACATCGGCCAGGGCCTTGGGCGTCAGTTTCTGATAGCCGCTCTTGCCGCCGCGGACGTAGAGCTGGCCCTCGACCTTGTCCGGGTCATAGCCGTCGGCGACCAGATCGACCTTGCGGTATTTGAAGGTGCCGGTGGTGTCGACCGCCTTGATCAGCCGCACGAACACCGGCCGCGCATAGGCCGGCAGCTCCTGATCGGCGTAGTCCGAGAAGGCCTTGGCGTTGAACCGGCCCTCGGGGACCACGGCGACCATGCCCGCCTTGCCGTCATGGCCGGGCACCGGCACGCCATAGGCGATGATCTCGCGCACGCCCGGCGCCTCGGCCAGGCGCTGTTCGACCTCGCCGGTCGAGACGTTCTCGCCCTTCCAGCGGAAGGTGTCGCCGATGCGGTCGACGAAATAGAAATAGCCGTCGGCGTCCTGGCGCATCAGGTCGCCGGTGCGGAACCAGCGGTCGCCGCGCTTGAACACGTCGGTCAGGATCTTCTTCTGCGACGCGGCCTTGTCGGCATAGCCCGAGAAGTCGTGGCGGATGTCCTCGCCGATCATGCCGATGGCCTCGCCGACCTCGCCGACCGAAACCGGCTGGCACAGGCCGTCGGCGCCGCGGATCGGCTGTTCCTCGTTCACGTCGAACCGGACCAGGCGGATGTTGATCCTGTTCTTCAGGAATTTCGGCACCCGGCCGATCGAACCCTGTTTGCCGTCGAAGTTGAACAGCGAGACATTGCCCTCGGTCGAGCCGTAGAACTCCAGGATGCGCGGTATGGCGAAGCGCGACTGGAACTCGGGCCAGACCTCCGGCCGCAAGCCGTTGCCGAAGGCCAGCCGCAGCTTGTGCGCCCGCTCGTCCTCATTGGGCGCGCCATTGACCAGATAGCGGCACAGCTCGCCGATATAGACGAACATGGTCGCCCCGCTGGTCTTCACGTCCGGCCAGAAATTGCTGACCGAGAACCGTTTCCTGACGATCAGCCGCGCCCCGTTCAGCAGGGCCGCGCCGACCCCGACCAGTCCGCCCGTCGAATGATACAGCGGCAGGCAGTTGTAGATCCGGTCCTCGGGCGTCGATTCCGTGCAGCCGGCGAAGGCGCGCATATAGGTCCGCGCCCGCGAATGCGGGATGCGCGCCGCCTTGGGCAGGCCCGTGGTGCCCGAGGTGTAGATGAACAGGGCGGTGTCGCGGTTGGTCAGGCCCTCGCGCGCGGTCCTGGCGGGCCGCACCGACGAGCCGCCGCGCACGGCGTTGTCCAGCCCGCGCCGTTCGCTGGCCTCGTCCGCCGCCTGCAAACCCAGCACCCACAGCATCAGATTCTGTTTGACGAAGGGCCGCGCCTCCTCGACCTGGCGCCAGCAATCCTCGTCGGCGACCACGTTGAAGGCCCCCGAAATGGTCAGGCAGTGGGCCAGGGCCTGGCCCGACAGATTGGTGTTGATCAGGGCGGTGGCGATGCCGACCTTGGAAAAGCCCAGCCAGGCCGCCAGATATTCCGCCCGGTTCATCATCACCAGGGCGATGACCTCGCCCCGGCGCAGACCCCGCCCCTTGGCCCAGTGGCCGTAGCGGTTGGCCAGGGCGTCCAGCTCGCGATAGGTCAGGCTGCGCTGTTCGTCCTCGACGGCGACGTTGTCAGGGAATTTGTCGACCGCCTCCTCGAAGTCGTCGGGAACCAGCACGTCGCTGTCCAGCTCGATCGGCTTGATCCGCTTCAGCAGGCGACGCAGGCCGGCGACGAAACGCAGGTCGCGTTTGATGTTCGCCATCAGGCCCATGGCCGCGTCTTCCTTTCAACGGAACGATCCCTCGCACCCGTGATGGACAAGGCGGCCGGGGCGGTCAACCGGCAGGCGAAAACCAGCCGGTCTCGTCACGCCTTTGTCAGGCCGCCGTGGCGCCGATGCGTCGGGTGACGCCGGGTTAAGACGCGTCAGACCTGGAAGGGTTGAACATGCCGATTTGCAAGCGCTTAATCCGCCTAACGACGGTCGGCGGCATGGGGCCGGGACCGGTCGGGGGAATTAGACCATGAAGACGACCCTTTTCGCCGCTGTCGGACTGGCCTTGGCCGCCGCCGCTCCGGCTGTCGCCCAGGACTACAACAGCACGCCCAACTACGGCGAAGTGCGCCTGTCGCCGGGCTTCACGCCCGATCCGCATCTGACCAGCATGCGCGCGGGCGGCACCATCGACGCCTCGACCCGGTTCAACGAATGCCGCGGCTTCATCACCGAACAGCCGGACATGCGTCTGTTCTGGGACGGCAAGGGCACGATGAACCTGCGCATCTCGGCCATTTCAAACGCCGACACCACCATCGTGGTCAACGGCCCGAACGGCGAATGGTACTGCGACGACGATTCGGGCGACGATTCCAATCCGGTGGTGACGCTCAGCCCCGTCGCCGGCCGCTACGAGATCTGGGTCGGCACCTATTCCAGCGGCGACACCAAGCCCGCCGTGGTCTCGATCTCGGAAATCACCAACTTCTGACCCTCCGACGTCGGGCGAAAGACGCCGCGTGGACCCCGTCGCCTCGATCATGGCGGCGGGGTTTTCGCATCGGCGGCCCGCCCCGCCCTTGAGACGCGGGGCGCCGCTTCATATCTGGGCGCGAGACTGAACGGGGAGAATGCGCATGGCGCCGGTGATTTCGGTCAAGGGGCTGACCAAGACCTACGCCTCGGGGCTTAAGGCGCTTCAGGCCGTCGACCTGACCATCGACCGGGGCGAGATCTTCGCCCTTCTGGGTCCCAATGGGGCGGGCAAGACCACCCTGATCTCCATCATCTGCGGCATCGTCACCCCGTCGGGCGGCGCGGTGATCGCCGACGGACACGACATCCAGAGCGACTATCGCTCGGCCCGGTCCAAGATCGGCCTGGTGCCCCAGGAACTGACCACCGACGCCTTCGAGACCGTGTGGGCCACGGTCAATTTCAGCCGGGGCCTGTTCGGCAAGGCGCCGAACCCGGCCTTTGTCGAAAAGATCCTTCGCGACCTTTCCCTGTGGGACAAGAAGGACGCCAAGATCATGACCCTGTCGGGGGGCATGAAGCGCCGCGTCATGATCGCCAAGGCGCTCAGCCACGAACCCGACATCCTGTTCCTGGACGAACCGACCGCCGGCGTCGACGTCGAGCTGCGTCGCGACATGTGGACCCTGGTGCGGGACCTGCGCGACAGGGGCGTCACCATCATCCTGACCACCCACTACATCGAAGAGGCCGAAGAGATGGCCGACCGCGTGGGCGTGATCCTGAAGGGCCGGCTGGTGATCGTCGAAGAGACGGCGACCCTGATGAAGAAGCTGGGCAAGAAGACCCTGACCCTGCAATTGCAGGAACCCCTGGCCGACCTGCCGCCTGAACTGTCGGACTGGACGCTGGACCTGAAGGGCGAGGGCAACGAACTGGAATACGTCTTCGATTCCAACGCTGAGAAAACCGGCGTGCCGTCCCTGCTGCGCCGCCTGTCGGATCTGGGGATCGGCTTCAAGGACCTGTCGACCCGCCAGAGTTCGCTGGAGGACATCTTCGTCGACCTGGTGCACCAGTCGCGTGAGGAGGCCGCCTGATGGGGTTCAACGGCTATGGCGTCTGGGCCATCTATCGTTTCGAGATGGCGCGCGCCCTGCGCACCTTCTGGCAGTCGATCATCACCCCGGTGGTGACCACGGCCCTGTATTTCGTGGTCTTCGGCACGGCCATCGGCGGCCGCATGACCGAGGTCAGCGAAGTCCCCTACGGCGCCTTCATCGTGCCGGGGCTGATCATGCTCAGCCTGTTCACCAACTCCATCTTCAACGGCAGTTTCGGCATCTACTTCCCGAAATTCACCGGCACCATCTACGAGCTGCTGTCGGCCCCCATCTCGCCGTTCGAGACGGTGCTGGGCTATGTCGGCGCCGCCGCCACCAAGTCGGTGATCCTGGGGCTGATCATCCTGGCCACGGCGGCCCTGTTCGTGCCGTTGCAGATCCTGCATCCGTTGTGGATGCTGGCCTTCCTGGTGATGACCTCGGCGACGTTCAGCCTGTTCGGCTTCATCATCGGCGTCTGGGCGCAGAGCTTTGAACAGCTCAACTTCATCCCCATGCTGATCGTCACCCCGCTGACCTTCCTGGGCGGGGCCTTCTATTCGATCGACATGCTGCCGGGCGTCTGGCGCACGGTCAGCCTGTTCAATCCGGTGGTCTATCTGATCTCGGGCTTCCGCTGGGCCTTCTTCGGCGTCGGCGACGTGCCGGTGGCGCTCAGCCTGGCCGCGACCCTGGGTTTCTTCCTGGTGCTTCTGGCCGTCGTCGGCTGGATGTTCCGCACCGGATACCGGCTGAAGACCTGATCGTCATAAAGGCGCCCGGTTCAGAATCCAGCCTCGTGTTTGAACCTTGATCTGACCGCGCCCGCCCGGCGCCGGAGCCGCCATGCCCGCCGACACGCCGCCGAACCCGCCTCGCGGGGGCCTGCAATGGGGTCGTCCGCCCCAGACCACCTTCCGCGTCGGTCCCTTGCCGACGGCGGTCAATCGGCTGGCGGTTCCGCCGCGTCCGGCCAAGCCCGTGGCCACGGCCGAGCCGCCCGCCTCGGCCCGCGTCGCCGAGCAATTGTCCATGCCCATGCCCGAACCTCAGCCTCAGCCTCTGCCCAGGCCGCAGCCCATGCCTCAGCCCAGGCCCGATCCGGCGGGTCTGGTCGCCAAGCCCGCCGCGACGGCGTCCGCCCGCCCTGGCGGGGGCATCTTCTCCGGCTCGCTGATCCCCCAGGCCGCGCCGCGCGCCGCCGCGGTCCCCACGTTGACGCCGACGCCCGCGCCCAGGCCGGTCCCGGCCGCCCCCGTCGCCGCGCCCGAACCCCTGCCCGAGGCGCCGCCCGCCGCGCGTCCGGCCGCGCCCGTCGTCGCACAAGCCGCCGCTCCGGCGGCCGAGGTTCCGGCCGCTTCGCCCGCCGCCCCCGCCCCGTCGGCCCAGGATGCGGCCAAGGGGCGTTGGCCGCTGTATGTGGGCGTCCTGGCCGCCGCCTTGGTCATTGGGGCGGCCGCCGTCTGGTTTCTGACCCGGCCCGAGCCGCCCGCACCGGCCGCGATCGAAACGCCGCCCGTCGCCGTCGTCGCCGAACCCGTCCCGCCGTCGCCTGTCGAGACCGCGCCTGTCGAGACCGTCTCGCCCGTGATCGCGACGCCGCCCGCGCCGTCCGCCGCCGCCCCGGTCCCGGCGCCCGCCGTTCAGACGCCGCCGCGTGCGCCCTCGCCGTCGGCCCGGCCCGCGCCGACGACCGCCGCGCCCGTCGTGATCGCGCCCGCACCGTCCGCCGTCGAACCGACGCCCGCTCCGGTCGAGCTGCCCGCCGATTCGCCGCCTACGGCCGCCCGGTCCCAGCCCGACGACCCGGACGCCCCGGTCGTGACCCGGCCTCAGCCGCTAGGCTAGGGGTTCAGCACCAGATAGCCGCGCTCGACCATCCGGCGCAGGGCTTCATAGGATTCCGCCAGCTCTTCATAGGCGGTGCGAAACGCCGTCAGCCGCGCCGCCTGATCCGGCGTCACCGGCGAACCCGATTCCGCCAGCCGCAACGCCTCGGCCGCCCAGCGTCCGCGCGCCGCCGCCGTCAGGGTCGCCAGCTTCTGAAAGCTGGCGGGATTGGCCTTGCCCAGCATCTGGCTCAGCACTTCGCGATTGGCCACGAAGGCGGTGTAGTCGATCTGCTCCATCTGGCCGCGCAGCCGTCGCTGTTCCTGCGGGTCGGCGTCCTGCGGCTCGAAGTGGTCGCGGGTGCGGCGATAGCTCGACGTGGCGATGGTCGACATGGCGGTCTCCGAGCGCGCGTCTCCGGTCGCGGATGGGATCAGGCTGCGCCTCGTCGGTTAACGCCGCGTTGCGGTCACTCCGCCCGGTCCCCCAGTCGTCGGTTCCTCAGTCGTCGGCCCCCCTGGGCGCCAGCCTGACCGGCGTCGCATCGCCCGGCCCGACGCCGTGCGGGCACGGCTCCCAGGCGAAGGTCTTGGAGTAACAGATGCGCGCCTCGCGGAACCAGCCGTCGGCCAGCACCACCCAGACCGCACGCTCAGGCAGGCCGGGATTGGCCTGGGCGAAGGCCCGGCGGATCGCTCCCGCCGTCAGATCGGCGGCCGGAATGGCCTCCAGGTCCGGCCGCTCCAGCCCGTTCCACAGCCGCGCCGCCTGGTCGAAATAGGCCTCCGGCGTCGCCCAGCCGCAGGTCCCGTGCGCGGCCCACTCATGCTGTTGCAGCGACGGCGAGGGGGTCATGCAGAAATTCCGCCTGACCGTCTCGGCCCGGATCGCCGGGGCGGCGGCGCAATAGCGCGGATGCCGCGTCCGCGTCGGCCCGTTCGGCCACAGTCCATGCAGCGTCAGGCCGAAATGGTTGTCGCGGCACTGATGCTCGGCGTCGGGATAGTCGGCGCCGCTGCGGCACGCCTGGGGCGACCAACTGACGGCCAGCAGATGGTGCGCCGTCGCCACGTCGGTCTCGATCTCGTCGGCGGGCGGCGCATAGGCGCGGGCGGGGGTCAGGTTCGCGGGAATCACGCAGCGCTCGCCCGAGGCGGAAACCGGCGTCTCGGCCCGTTCGCCCGCCCACCCGCACCCGGCCAGCAGCAACGGGACGGCCAGCATCCCCGCACGACGGATCGCTTTCGATGTCACGGCTGAACCACCCTGATCTCGGGCCAGCGGCCGCGGGCGTTGTCGAGGGTCCGCGCCCAGCCCTTGGCCAGCGGCCGGTTCGGATTGGGCCGGATGACCATGTCGAACACGTCTTGCAGACCGAAGGGCGCGATCACGCTGATGGCGTCGTCCGCCTCCAGCCGCACCCCCACGGCGAAGGCCGGGGCCACAAAGCGGGCGGGCGCCGCGTCGGTGTCGGGCAGGGGATCATAGTCCTCGCCGAACCGATCCTTGAACCAGACGTGCACCCGCGCCTGATTGCGCACCTCGACCTGGCTCTTGAACGGCTCGTCGAAGGCGGCGGCGACGCGCCGGATCACCGCGTCCTCGGCGTCCCAGCCGATGTCCGAGGCGTCGAAATAGCCCAGGTCGTAGTCCTTGATCCCATAGCCGGCGGGCCGGCCGGTCTGGGCGTTCCACACCGCCTGATAGACGGCGCCGGAGAATATCCGCCAGTCCGGCAGGCCCAGCCCGCGCACGACGCGCAGCACCTGCATCAGGTCCGGGTTCGCGCGAACGATCTCGACCAGCCGCGCTTCCAGGTCGCCGCTCATCATGACCTCCTGACCGGCCAGGCGTGATCCAGCGGCCCATGTCCGCCGCCCAGGCCCGGCGCGCGGCGGATGGCCTCGGCGACATAGGCCCACCCTTCCGCGACCGCGACCTCGACCGGCTTGCCCTGGGCGATTCCCGCCGCGCAGGCGCTGGCCAGGGTGCAGCCGGTGCCGTGGGTGCTGCGCGTCTCGACCCTGGGTCCCTCCAACAGGGTTTCGCCCGACGACGTCAGCAACAGGTCGACCACCGTGTCGCCCGGCACATGGCCGCCCTTCATCAGCACGGCCCGCGCGCCCAGCTTCAGCAAGGCCTCGCCCGCCCGCCGCTGCCCGTCCAGGTCGATGACCGCCAACCCCGTCAGGGCCTCGGCCTCCGGCGCATTGGGCGTCAGCAGGGCCGCGCGCGGGATCATCAGGTCGCGCACCGCCGCCACCGCCCGGTCCTCCAGCAGCGGATGGCCGCCCTTGGCGATCATCACCGGATCGACCACGGCGGGGGCATGGGCCGTGTCCAGAATGGCCGCGACCGCCTCGACCGTCTCGACCGAACCCAGCATGCCGGTCTTGACCGCATCGGTTCCGATGTCGTCCAGCACCGCCCGCGCCTGAGCCGTGATCAGGTCCAGCGGCAGGGGATGCACCCCGTGCACCCCCAGGGTGTTCTGCACTGTGATCGCGGTGATCGCCGTGGCCGCGTGGCCGCCCAGCATGGTCACCGCCTTGACGTCCGCCTGCACTCCCGCGCCGCCGCCGGAATCCGAACCGGCGATGATCAGGACGCGGCCGAGCGGGGCGGTCATGGCGACTCCATGGGGATTGAACGGCCTTGATAGGCCGGGATCGCCGCTTGCGTCACCCCTTGGCCGCGTTCGCCACGGCCGCCTGAAGCTTCAACGCCTGGACTGTCTGACGCACGTCGTGAACCCGGATCACGGCGGCGCCGCGCCGCGCCGCCTCCAGCGCCAGGGCCAGGGACCCGCCGATCCGGTCGTCGGGATCGGCCGCCGTCGGATCGACCGCCTGGATCACCCGCTTGCGGCTGGGGCCGTACAGCACTGGAAAGCCCAGGGCGGCCAGTCGGTCCAGATGCGCCGTCAGGGCCAGGTTGTGTTCGGCCGTCTTGCCGAAGCCGACGCCGGGGTCCAGCCAGATGCGGTCGCGCGCCACCCCCGCCGCCCTGGCCGCCTCGGCCCGCGCGGCCAGGGCGCCGAACACCTCGGCGACCACGTCGTCATAGCGGGGGTCGGCCTGCATGGTGCGCGGCTCGCCCTGCATGTGCATCAGACAGACCGTGCAGCCCAGCGCGGCCGCCGTCGCCAGACCGTCCTCGGCCCAGGTCAGGCCGCTGACGTCGTTCCAGATCGTGGCGCCCGCCGCGACGGCCGCCCGCGCCACGCCGGGTTTAAGGGTGTCGATGCTGATCGGCCCGCCCCACCGGGCGCGGACGCCGGCGATCACCGGGGCGACGCGCGCGATCTCCTCGTGTTCGTCGACCGGCTCGGCCCCCGGCCGGGTGCTTTCGCCGCCGATGTCCAGGATGTCGGCGCCCTGGGCCGCCAGCCGCAACGCATGATCGACGGCCGCCGCCGCCGAACCCAGCCGCCCGCCGTCCGAAAAACTGTCCGGCGTCACATTGACGATGCCCATGACCAGGGGGCGCGCCATCGCTCACTCCCGTCCGATCAGGCCGCTGAGGGCCTTCAGATAGGCCGAGAAGGCCTTGCGCCCCGCGCTCGTGATGCTGACGCGGGTCAGGGGCTTGTTGTCGCGAAAGCTCTTGTCGATCTCGACGTATCCGGCCTTCTCCAGCGTCTTCAGATGCACCGACAGATTGCCCTGGGTCGCCTCCAGCACGGTCTTCAGCTCGGTGAAGTCGGCGGTCTCGACATCGGCCAGATAGACCATGATCCCCAGCCGCATCCGGCCGTGGATGACGTCGTCGATCTTGCCGAGATCGCCCAGAGACATGGATCAGCCGGCCTGGCTCGCGCGGGCCTCGCGCAGCATGATCCATCCCGGCAGGGCGAACAGCAGGAACAGGGCGGCGGTGCAGACGTAGAGATAGAACTCCGACTGACGCACCAGCAGGCCCAGGGCCACGGCCGTCAGCCAGCCGCCCACGGCGGTGGCCAGCATCCAGACCTTCTTCTTCAGCACCCAGGCGACGACCCAGGCCGCGGCCTGCAATCCGAACACGACCGCCGGATAATAGAGCCAGATGGCGAAGTCGCCGTCGCGCGCCGCGCCCACGCCGAAGATGATGACCATGGCCAGATTGACCATGCCCGCGCTTGAAAAGCCCGCGTTCAGCACTCGCGACGCCAGCGGCCCGCGACTGACGCCGTCGCTCTTGTCGCGGATGACCGCCCAGACGATGGCCGCGCAGACCGCCAGGTTGATCGCCAGGATGAAGGCCAGGTTCGCCAGGCCCGGCCAGTTCACCACGCCGATGATCTGGCCGATGTGGAACAGGCACTGCAGTCCGTACAACAGCCCCCCCGCCAGATAGGCGATGGCCATGGTGATCGACGGCTTGCCGCCGCCCTCCACGATGGAGCGCAGGAAGGCCAGGTCAGCCTCTATGGACGGTGGGCGGGGCGCGGCGGGCATGGGCGATTCTCTCGTGCGACCGGTTCGTCCGGCGTGAACCAGCGAACCGGCCTTGGCAAGTTATTCGGCGTCGGCCTGGGCCGCGCGTTTCCACGGGATGCGGCGGCCGTTCAGCCACCGGCCCATGAAACCGTGCCGAACCGTCAGCTCATAGCTGGCCAGACAGACCGCCAGCACGCCCAGCGATACGCCGCCCAGCTTGAGCCACCAGGGCGCGGGCCAGTCCTGCACCCAGACCTGGGCCAGCATGACCAGCGGCAGGTGCAGGATATAGATCCAGTAGGAGGCGTCCGCGAGATAGCGCCGGATCGCGCTGTGGCCCGACAGGAATTTCAGCGACAGACCCATGGCCGCGAAGGCGGAGCAATAGACCGCTACGGCCGCGACGATGGCCGCGACGGCCTTTTGTTGCGTGGGTTCGGCCATCGGGATCAGGCTTGGCCCGCCCGCCAGGCCATAGGCGGCGACGCCGGCGGCCGCGGCCGTGATCAGGAACAGCGGCGACCAAGCGGCGATCCGGTCCAACAGGTCCCGGCGACGGTCCAGCAGGAAGCCGAAGCCGAAGGCCAGGCCGAAACCGACCAGGGCGGCGGTGTTGGGAACCAGGCCCGTGTCCGGCGTCGGCACCAGGAAGTAGGCGATCCATTTCGGGTCCAGCCACAGGGCGTAGGCCAGGGGAGCGGCCAGGATGAACGGCGTCCACGGCCCGGTCAGAAGATCGGTCAGCCGGTCGACCGTCCGGCCCCAGCCGCCGCCGCGGTCCAGCGCCGCGAACGGCAGGCGCAGGATCAACAGGGCGGCGTAGAAGATCATCAGCACCCACAGGAACCACAGGTGGGTCAGCGGCAGATTGGTCCAGTCATAGGTCGGCGTCGGCGGCGGCGGCGCGCCCGGCGTGATCAGGCCGTTGACCTGGGCGTTCCAGACCAGGGCCGCGACGATCCCGCCCATGACCGGAAACCAGAAGGCGACCAGCGGCCCGGCGATGCGGATCACCCGGTCCTTGGCGAAACCGAACCAGCCTTTGCGCGCCAGCATCATGTGGGCGAACAGTCCGGCGATCAGGAAGAAGGCCGTCATGCGGAACAGGTGGATGGCGAAGAACAGCCAGGCCGCGCCGATGGAGCGGCTGTCGTCGGCGACGATCCACATCTGCTCGGGAAAGAACGACAGGCTGGCGTGCAGCACCACGCCCAGCAACAGGGCGCCCGCCCTCAGGGCGTCCAGGCCGTGCAGGCGCTCGGCGGGTTCATGGGTCGACATCGACGATCCTCCTCCTCGGTCGAGAGAAGCGGCGTATCGCACAGACAAGTTTATAATGCAAACTAGTTCATCTAAAGAACGCCCGCACGGCGAACCGGGCGGGCGTTCTCGTCTTCAGATCGGCGTCAGTGGACGGTCGGCTGCGACGCCTCGGCGCCCTCCGCCGCCGGGGTCACCGGCACCGAGACCGAGGGACCGGCATTGGGGAAGTTGTCCGCGTCGCGGCTGGGGGCCAGCCCCTTTTCCAGCAGGTCGCGGATCTCGTCGCCCGACAGGGTCTCGTATTCCAAAAGGCCCTGGGCCAGCTTCTCGTGGTCGGCCTTCTTCTTCTTCAGGATCTTGCGGGCCTCGTCCCAGCCGTTGGTGACCAGCCGCTTGACCTCGGCGTCGATGATCCGGGCCGTCTCCTCGGAGATGTTCTGGGTGCGCGAGACCGAATGGCCCAGGAAGACCTCCTCCTGGTTCTCGCCATAGGCCACCGTGCCCAACTGATCCGAGAAGCCCCAGCGCGTGACCATGGCCCGCGCCAGTTTGGTGGCCTGTTCAATGTCGGAACTGGCGCCCGAAGTGATGTTCTCCTTGCCGAAGATCAGCTCCTCGGCCACCCGGCCGCCGGCCATGATGGCGATGCGGTCGACCATCTGCTGGTATTTCATCGAATAGCGGTCGCCCTCGGGCAACTGCATGACCATGCCCAGGGCGCGGCCGCGCGGCACGATGGTGGCCTTGTGCACCGGGTCGGCCATCTTGACGTTCATGGCGACGATGGCGTGGCCGGCCTCGTGATAGGCGGTCAGGCGCTTCTCTTCCTCGTTCATGGCCATGGACTTGCGCTCGGACCCCATCAGGACCTTGTCCTTGGCGTCCTCGAAGTCGCGGTGGGTGACCATGCGGCGGTCCTTGCGGGCCGCCGTCAGGGCCGCCTCATTGACCAGATTGGCCAGGTCGGCGCCCGAGAAGCCGGGCGTGCCGCGCGCGATGGTCTTGACGTTGACGTCGGCGGCCAGGGGCACGTCCTTCATGTGCACGCGCAGGATGCGCTCGCGGCCCGAGACGTCGGGGTTGGGCACCACCACCTGGCGGTCGAACCGGCCGGGGCGCAGCAGGGCGGGGTCCAGCACGTCGGGCCGGTTGGTGGCGGCGATCAGGATGATGCCCTCGTTGGACTCAAAGCCGTCCATCTCGACCAGCAACTGGTTCAGGGTCTGCTCGCGCTCGTCGTTGCCGCCGCCCAGGCCGGCGCCGCGATGGCGGCCGACGGCGTCGATCTCGTCGATGAAGATGATGCAGGGGGCGTTCTTCTTGGCCTGTTCGAACATATCGCGCACGCGGCTGGCGCCGACGCCGACGAACATCTCCACGAAGTCCGAGCCGGAGATGGAGAAGAAGGGCACGCCCGCCTCGCCCGCGACGGCACGGGCCAGCAGGGTCTTGCCGGTGCCCGGAGGGCCGACCAGCAGGGCGCCCTTGGGAATCTTGCCGCCCAGACGCTGGAATTTGCCGGGGTCCTTCAGGAAGTCGACGACCTCTTGCAGTTCGTCCTTGGCCTCGTCCACGCCGGCGACGTCGTCAAAGGTCTTGCGGCCCTTGTGTTCGGTCAGAAGCTTGGCCTTGGACTTGCCGAAACCCATGGCCCCGCGCGCGCCGCCCTGCATCTGGCGCATGAAGAAGATCCAGATGGCCACGATGATCAGGATCGGCAGCAACAGGCCGATCAGACCCATCCACCAGGCCTGTTTGACGGTCTTGACCTCGACCAGCACGCCCGCCTCGTTCAGGCGCGGGGCCAGGCTGGTGTCCGACAGCGGGGCGACGGTGGTGAACCGCTTGTCGCCTTCCTTCAGCACGCCGGCGATCTGATCGCCCGAGATGACGACCGACTTCACCTCGCCTGCCTTGGTGCGGCTGAGCAGTTCGGAATAGGAGATGGCGGTCGGCCGCGCGGCGGCCACGCCCTTGGCGCCCGGCATGGCGGGTCCGCCGTTCTGGCTCATCGCCCCATAGGCGGCCAGCAAGACCAGGATGACGGCGCCCCAGATCGCCAGATTACGCAGATTCATTCGCAGCCTCGGTCGTCCTGCGCCGGGTCGGCGCGGATCAATGGATGTTCGGGAACGAAGATAGGGTGTTCCCCGGCGTTGCGCCATTCGGCGCGGGATCGAGATCGCGTTCGTGCGGCGTTTGGTCCAGCGCCTGGGCCAGGCGCGGTCCCACCAGACAGCGAACCTCGGCTCGTCCCCATGCAAGAACCGGGTCAGAGCCGTCGTCCCGGATCAGGACGGGCAGGCCGCCCCGCACGCCCGGATGCAGGGTCTTCAGCCCGGCGCGGTCGGCGCGCGGCAGGGCCGCCATCCGTCCGGCGGCGGGCGCGACGCAAAAGCCGGCGTCATGAACCGTGATCTCGAACCGGCCGTCCCAGACCGCCGCGACGCCGGGCGTCAGGGCCAGGGGCGGCGTCGGCCGCCGGGCGTATTCCCCGGCGTTCCTGACCAGAACCATCTCGCCGCCCGCGCCGTGGCCCGCGCCATGGATCGTCGCGCCGCCCAGGGTGGCGGTGAAGGGACCGCCGTTCTCAACCCGATCGATCACCCGCCCCAGCCGTTCGCCGCGCGGCGGCCGGTCGCCGCCGCCCGCGCACACCGCCGCCGCCGCCAGCACGCGGGCCGAGGCGCCGCGAACTACGATCAGGCCCCCGGTGGTGTTCTGGATCGATGAAGGAGGCGGGACGGCCTGCGACGCGGGCGCCGAGGGTGCTCGTTCGCGCGCCGCCGCCAGGGCCGCCCGCGCCCGGCCGCGCGCGAAGCGTAGATCGGCGTTGGCCGGGTCCTCGATCCAGTCCAGGCCGCGCGCCGTCAGATGGTCGCGCAGGGCCTGGCGCGTCTCATCCAGCAGCGGCCGCAGCAGCATCAGGCCGCGCCCCTGCGGCCAGACGGGAGACGGCGACCAGGCGCGCAGGGCGCCCAGGGTCGAACCCTCGGCCCGCATCCAGTCGCCCTCGATCGCGTCGTCGGCGGTGTGGCCGGTCAGGATCACCCGCGCCCCGGCCGCCCGCGCCGCCTCGGCCAGCAGCCGGTGCCGGGCCTGGCGCGCGGCGGCGGGCAGGCCGGTCGTCGGCTTGGCTCCGTCCCAGGACAGGCCGCGCCAGTCCGCGCCCATCGCGCGTGCGGCGGTCTGGGCGCGGCGGCTCCAGTCTGGGCTGTCGGGGTTCAGGCCGTGATCGACGGTCAGGGCCAGCAGGCGCCGTCCGCGCGCCCCGGCCCAGGCGCGGGCCAGGTCCAGCAGGGCCATGGAGTCGCCGCCGCCCGACAGGGCTAGGGCGACCGGGCGGTCCACATCGCGCTCCAGCCGGGCGTCCAGCGCCCGAAAGACGCGCTCGGTCAGAAGGCCTGTCAGTTGGCCGGACACGCGGCCCGGCCGCGAAGCTGGCCGGCGCGGGTGCGCTGGGCCGCCGTGCCGCCTTGGGAATAGCGGCGCTGGAACTCGCCCAGGGCGGCGCAGGCCTGGGTCTTGCGGTCGGTGGCGATCAGGGCGTCGGCCAGCTTCAGCGTCGTCTCGCCGGCCCAGTTGATGGTCGGCCAGCCTTGCAGGGCGGCGGCGTACACCCGCACCGCGTCGGCCCGCTGATCGCGCGACACATAGAGGTCGCCCAGGCGCGAATTGGCCTCGCGCGCCTGGGGCGTGTCGGGCCAGGTGGCGATGACGGTCTGCAATGCGCGCTCGCCCCGCGCCGCATCGGTCTCCAACAGGCGCACGGCGGCGGCGATGTCGGTGGGCGCCGCTCCGGTGGGAGAGTTGGCGACGATCGGGGCGTTCAGCTCGGCCTCGGCCGCGGCCGCGTCCTCGATGGCCTTGATGCGGCGGTCGGCGTCGACCAACCGGTTGCGCAGGGCGGTGTTGTCGCGTTGGGCCTCGTCGATGCCGAAGGTCAGGCGCTCGGTCTCGGCGTTCACCCGGCGCAGGGTGTCCTCCAGATCGCTGAGGCGGCGATCCATGGATTCGACCCGGCCTTGCAGGGCGACGACCTCGGGGTCCGGCTCGACCAGCACGGGCTGGCCGGCGGCGTTGCGCTGGGTCACCGCGCGTTCGAGGCGGCGCACGTTGCGGTCCAACTGGTCCAGCCGCCGCTTGTCCCACTGGATCGGCTCCATCGGCGCGGTCTGGGCCACGACGATCCCCCCGATCAGGGCCACGCCCACGGCGGTCAGGACGATGTTTCGGGAAAGCTTCAACATGGCGTCAGCCATCCCACCGATTTGCGGCGCGGGCAAGGCGTCAGCCGGTCAGCCCCATCATGACGATGGTGGTCAGGAACAGTCCCACCACGATGACGCAGAGGACTTGCAGCACGAGGGTCCGCCACAGGGCCGAGAAGACCGACAGCCCGTATGCGCCCTTCAACTGGGCGTACATATGCACCGGCGGCCCGAAACAGACGACCAGACCCGCAAGCACGGCCAGGGGTCCCCACAGCGACCCGATCAGGATGGCGGCCGTGAACAGGATCGACATGGCCGTGATCGAATACAGCACGAAGACCCCGTGGTCGTAGAGGGTGAAGCCGCGCTTCCACAGGAACAGCAGGGCCAGGAACGGGATCGAGAAGGGCACCAGCAGGAAGCTGAATTTGTAGGCCGTCTGCTGGATCTTGTAGAGCGCCAGCTCCGGGTTCAGCGCCTTCTTGGTCAGGGTCTTGTCGAGAGCCTTGTTCCCGGTGTTGATCTTCGTCTGACCGGTGCGGACGGATTCCGACAAGGTCGCCATCCAGCCATCACCGGCGACGACAGTCGTCTGACCGCTCGCCTTGGCGGCCTTCTGCTGGTCGAGGCGCCGCTCCAGACCCGCGATGGCGGCTCGCTGGGCCGCATCCGTATAGGTTTTGCCCTCTTCCCCAACCGCCAGCTCCAGACCCGCCTGCGCCTGCGCCAACTCGCGCCGGGCGACAACCAGGCCGGCCTCCGTGCTGGCGATCTGCTGGTCGATCGTCATCGGGACCGCCCCGCCGTCCTCCCTGTGGCCCAGGAAGCTGTAGGCGAAGAACATCAGGAAGACGACGAACAGGAAGATGGCCAACGGCGAGACGTATCGGGTGCGCTTGCCCGCAATCCACTCGCGCGTCAGCCGTCCGGGGTTCAGAAACAGCAGCGGCAGGGTGCGCCAGATGCGGCCGTCGAAATGGACGACGCCGTGCAGCACCTCTTCGGCCAGATGCAGCAGGGTGCGATGCACATGGGTCGGCTGGCCGCAGTTGGAGCAGAAATTGCCCTCGGTCGCCGCGCCGCAGTCCGTGCACTCGCCGTGGGTCTCGCCCGCATGGCCGGACGGCCGTTCCAGCGCCCCGCCGATCAGCCCGGCCGTGGCCGCTCCGCCCGCTGCGTCGATGTCCATGGAATGCGTCCCCCGTCAGCGCGGCGCGGAGTTCCCGCATCGCCACGGTCGTCTAATGAAGTCGCATCCATCCGGGCAAACAAAAAAGGCGGGAAGCCGACGCCGGGGGAATGCGCCGTCTTCCCGCCCTCTGAAGACCGGCCGTCCCGCCAGGACGACCGGGATGCGATCAGCGCGGCGCGCCCGAGACGATGGCCGTGTGGGCGTTGCGGTTGCGCGCCCAGGCGTCCTCGTTCGCCCCCTCGGCGATCGGCCGCTCCTTGCCGTAGCTGATGGTGTCGATGCGGCCGGGCGCGATGCCGCGCTCGACCAGGAAGTTGCGCACCGACTCGGCGCGGCGGGCGCCCAGGGCCAGGTTGTATTCGCGGGTGCCGCGTTCGTCGGCGTTGCCCTCGATGCGGATGCGCACGGTCGGATAGCGGTTCAGCCAGGCGGCCTGGGCGTCCAGGCGCGGGAAGGCGTCCGAACGGACCTCATAGCTGTCCAGGTCGAAATAGACGCGGTCGCCGACGTTGACGACGAAATCCTGTTCCGAACCGGGAACGGCCGAGCCGATGTTTCCGCCCTCGACGCCGCCGCCGGGGCGGGTCGGATAGGTGTCGCCGCCGGGCGCGGTCGGGCCGCCGGGGGTCGAACCCTCGACGGCGGGGCGGCGCGGCGTACAGGCGGCCATGGCCACGACGGCCAGGCCCACGACGGACAGGCGGGCCAGGGTGGTGGGTTTCATCATGGGTCGTCTCCTGAAACGGCGGCGGCGAAGCGTGACTGTATTCAGTCTGCTAGCGGTGGCGGGAATGGGGCGCCAGCCATGATAACGCACAGTTGACCCGACGGTCGCCCCTCAAAAGATCAGGCCGGGCAGCTATCTGCGCCCTGGTTCAGGCCCAGGCTGGCCGGCGGCGCGTCCAGCAACGGCGACCAGGCCGGGTCCGAGCCGCGTCCGTCATAGCCCGCCTGGGCGGTCACCCGCCCTGACAGATCCACGGTCCACAGCCGGGTGTCGCCGCCGCGCGTCTGGCGCGCGAACATGATGTAGCGGCCGTTCGGCGCCCAGGACGGGCCTTCCTCGAAATAGCTGGACGACAGGATGCGCTCGCCGCCGCCGCTGGAATCCATCACGCCGATGTGGAAACGCCCGCCCTGCTGTTTGGTGAAGGCGATCAGGTCGCCGCGCGGGGACCAGGCCGGGGCGGTGTAGACGCCGCCGCCGCGCGACACCGCCCGCTGACCCGCGCCGTCGGCCCGCATCACATAGATGCGCGGGCTGCCCGAGCGGTCGGAGTTGAAGGCGATCATCGATCCGTCGGGGCTGAACGAGGGCGAGGTGTCGATGCCGGGGTCGGACGTCAGGCGCGACAACTGGCGGGTGCGCAGGTTCATCACATAGACGTCGGTGTTGCCGCCCCGGATGATCGAGAAGGCGATCTTGGACCCGTCGTTCGAGAAGCGGGGCGCCAGCACCTGGCCGTCGAACTCGCCCAGGCTCTCACGGCGGCCGGTCGACAGATTGTACAGATAGATGCGGCTGTAATCGCGGCCCAGCGCGACATAGGTGATCTCTTCCGGGTTCGAGGCCGAGAAGCGCGGTGACATGATCACCTCGTCGCCCTGGGTCAGATAGACGGGGTTGAACCCGTCCTGATCAACGATGGCCAGGCGGCTGAGGCGGTTCAACTGGGTGCCGCTCTCGGCGACATAGATGACGCGGGTGTCGAAGAAGCCGCTCTCGCCGGTCATGCGCTGATAGACGACGTCGGCGATCTTGTGGGCGATGCGGCGCCATTGCTCGGGCGTGGCGGTGAACTGATAGCTGACGAGCTGGCACTGGCGGTACGGGTCGTACAGGCGGAAACCCACGTCGTTGCGGCCGTCGGCGCGCGGAGTGACGCTGCCGTACAGCACCGCCTGGGCGCCGATGGCGGTCCATTGCGGGAAGTTGGGGGCATTGGCGACCGTCAGGCCGGTCTCGACGAAGCTGGACGGGTTCAGCGGCTCGAAGAAGCCCGAGCGGCGCAGGTCGCCCGAGACGACATTGGCGATCTCGGACCCGCTCTGGCCGCTGAAGGGGGCCACGGCGATCTGGAGCGGGCGCAGCACGCCCTGGTCGATGTCGACCTCGATCGGTCCCTGCTGGGCGGGCGCCGCCTGGGTCGGAGCGGGTTGGGTCTGGGCCGCGAGCGGAGAGCCGACGACCAGGGCCGCGGCCGAGGCCAGAAGCAGTTGCAGACGCATGACGAATCTCTCAGCGGCGATGACCTACCCCGGTCCTTATCGCCAGACCGGTTACCGAAAACCAGCATGGCGGCGAATGGGGCGACTTTGGGGTCGGGGGCGCGCCAACATTGATGCGTGATGCGTGATGCGCTACCGTTTCGGCATGCGCACCACCCTGACCATCGACGACGACGTGCTGGAAACGGCCAAGGCCATGGCGCGTCAGCAGAGGCTCAGCCTGGGCGCCGTCATCTCGGCGCTCGCACGCCAGGCGCTGACTCCGTCCAGCACGCCGGAGTATCGAAATGGCATCCTGCTTTTGCCGCATCGACCCGGTGTCGTCGTGACCACGGAAATGATCAACGTCTTGCGCGATGAACTGCCGTGACCTTCCTGCTGGACGTCAGCGTTCTCATCGCTCTGATCGACCAAAATCACATCGCCCACGCCATCACCCATAATTGGTTCGCTCGAGAGGGCCGGACGAGCTGGGCCAGTTGCGCCATAACCGAGAACGGCGTCCTGCGTATCGTCGGCCATTCGCGCTATCCCAGTGCAACGACGTCGCCCGCAGCCGTCGCGCCGATCTTGGCGACGGTTTTGGCCCAAGGACGCCATCAGTTCTGGGCCGAAGACCTCAGTCTGATGACCTCGCCGATTATCGACAGAGAGATGGTGAAGACCTCGGGCCAGGTCACGGACACCTATCTGCTGGCCCTGGCGGTCAGTCGGGGCGGGGCCTTGGCGACCCTGGACCGCCGTCTTTCGCCGCGTGCGGTTCGAGGCGGCGCTGCGGCGTTGCACATGATCCCCGTTTGATCAGCGGTCCCGGCAGGCTCGTTCGGTGTTGAAGGTCGGGCGGAAGGCGCCGCCTTGGAAGCCGTCGGGCACGTCGAACGGGGCGGTGGCGCGCAGCGCCCGCACGGCCTCTTCGGCCGCCGCGCGATAGACCGGATCGGCGCGCGGATTGACCAGGGTCGGTCCCGCCGTGATCCGCCCGCTCGCCGACAGGCTGACGTCGACCTGAATCCGAAGTTGGTCGCCGCCCGGCATGTTGCAGGCGATGAAGACGTTCCAGTGACTGTAGACCTGGTTGAAGATGGCCGTGACCTGCGGACCCGTGGCCTGGGGCGCGGCGCCCCGACCCTGCTGACCGGGGGCGGGGCGGCCCCGGTTCGGGTTCGGACGCGGCGGCCCGGCCAGGGCGTCCAGATCCAGCGACGGCTCCTCGCGGCGCGGCGCGGGACGCGGCGGCGCGGGGTTCGGGCGCGGCGGGGTCGGCTGGGCCTTGGTCGGCGGCGTCGGCGCGGGCGGACGGGGCGTCGGCGGGCGCGGCGTCGCCTTTTCGGCGGGCCTGGGCGTCGGGGCGGGCGCGGGCGGCGCGGGCGTGGGCGCGGGCGGGGTCGGCGCGACCACCTCGGGCGGCGGGGCCGCGGCGCCGTCCTCCTGGCTGGGCGTCTCCTGCGGATTGTCGGGGGCGGCGGCCTCGATCACCTGGTCCGAGACGATCGACACCGGCACTGAATTCACCAGCGGCTGAATCTCCTTGGCCTCATGCAGGCCGGACAGCAGCAACAGGCCCGCGACCGCGACATGCAGCCCCACGGCCCCCGCCACGGCGGGCCAGGACGTCGTTCGGTTCGAGGCCCCAGCCACCTCAGCCCTCGGCCGGCGCTTCGACCGGCGGGGTTTGCGGCACGGGGGCGGGCGCCCCGGCGGCCGTGTCGGTGATCAGGTTCAGCTTGGTGAAGCCGGTGGCCGACAGCCGCGCCATCACCCGGGCCACGGCCTGATAGGGCGCGCGGCCGTCGGCGCGGATGAAGACCGCCCGCTCGGTCGCCGCGCCGTTTCCGTCGGCGCTCTCGGCCAGACGCTGGGCCAGGCTGTCGTAGGGCGTCTCACTGTCGCCGACGAAGATGCGCCCGTCGCGGTCGATGGACACGCTCAGCGGCTCGTTGTTGGTCTCGACCGCGCTGGCCTCGGTCTTGGGCAGTTCGACCGGAACCCCCACCGTCAGCAGCGGCGCCGAGATCATGAAGATGATCAACAGCACCAGCATCACGTCCACCAGCGGCGTGACGTTGATCTCGCTCAGGGGCCGTTTTCTGGCCCGCCTGCGGCCGCGCACATGGCCGCCGCCGCCCGCTCCGCCCAGGGCCATGCTCAGAAGCCCCGGTGTTCGGGCTGGGGTGCGGGCGCGGACGGGCCGCCCAGACGCCGCGCCACGGCCGCCTGCAGATCGTCGGCGAAGCTTTCCAGCCGACCGGTGAATTTGCCCGCGTCGATCGAGAATTTGTTGTAGGCGATATAGGCCGGGATGGCCGCCGCCAGGCCGATGGCCGTGGCGAACAGGGCCTCGGCGATGGCCGGCGCCACGGTGGTCAGATTGGTGTTGCCCGCCGCCGCGATGCGCCCAAAGGCGTTCATGATGCCCCACACCGTGCCGAACAGGCCGATGAAGGGCGAGGCCGTGGCCACCACCGACAGCACGCCCAGACCGTTCTCGATCCGCTGGCCCTCGCGCGCGATCAAACTGTCCAGCGCCCGGTCGATGCGGGCCATCAGCAGGTTCGACTGATGCTCGTTCAGCGCCCCGCGCGCCCGCGCCTCGCGCCAGTCGGTCAGGGCGATGACCAGCATGCGCGGCAGGGCGTGGGCCGGATCGGGACCCGCCTGGGCCGCCACATCCTCCAGCGACCGGCCCGAGCCGATGGCGCGCTCGAAGGCGTCGGCCTGACGGTTCAGGGCGGTGAAGCGGGCGGCCTTGTCGATGATCACCGCCCACGACCAGATCGAGGCCCCGGCCAGACCCACCATCACGGCCTTGACCACCCAGTCGGCGGTCATGAACAGCTCGACGGGGTTCAGCATGGCGGCGTCGGCGGGCGTGGTCATGGGCGGTGCTCGCGGTCCTTGGAGGTCTCGTTCGTCCCGTTATCTCCGGGACGGCGTGGCGGTTGTGTGGCGCCGGGTCTAGCGGGCCGTGGCCGTTGCGTCACGCCCTTGCGCCTGACAGGGGCGTGATCGGTTCAGCTTTCGCCGGACAGCCACGGCCGCACCTTGTCCATCAGCCCCGCCGACGGCCGCCGGGGCCGCCCGTCCAGATGGATGCAGACCGCCGTCACCGAGGCCGTGCACAACACCTCGTCGCCGCGCGTGATCGTCTGTTCGATGATCAGCCGGGGTCCCCTGACCGCCTCATAGCGGGTGCGCACCATCAGGGCGTCGTCGATGCGCGCGGGTTTGACGAATTTCACCGCCATCTCGGCCACCACGAAGGCCAACGGCGGCTCGGCCTCCAGCAGCTCCGCATGGCCCACCCCCGCCGCCCGCAGGAAGTCCGACCGCCCCCGCTCGAAGAAGCGCAGATAGTTGGCGTGATAGACCAGGCCGGTGAAGTCGGTGTCCTCATAATAGACCCGCACCGGCAGCCGATGCTCGCGGCCTTCGAATCGACCAGCGGTTGGCGTTTCGCTCATGCGGCGGGCGGGTCGAGGATGAAGGCCAGGGGGGTGTTGGCCGCCGGCAGGCAGCTACGGTCCACCGGCGCATAGGGATCGCGCAGAAAGTCCCGGGCCATGGCGCGGGTGCAGGGGCTGGCGCCGATCACGCCGTGGGTGGCGTTGACGACGATGACCACCTGGCCGTTGGCGTAGCCGCGCGCGGCCGCCTCGGTCAGGGGCGGCGGACAGCCGGGGTCGATCTCGGCGGCGACGAACAGGGTCGGGATGTCGGTCGTCACCGGCGCGTTCTCGATCGGATCGGCGGGGCGTTCGCCCACGGCGGCGCAGACGTCGAACAGGCGCGACAGAGACGGAACCAGCACCTGGGCCACCGGATCGCCCGCCGCGCCCGCGATCAGGCGCGCCTTGGATTCAAACGGCAGCTCCTCCTTGCACAGATGGGCCATGTGCTGGCCCTCGAAATAATAGGTCCGATCCTCGGCGATCTCGGCGATCGGGGTCAGGTCCCCGGCGATGATCTTGGCGATGTCGGCGGGCAGGCGGCGCACGCCGACGCGGCTGTAGGTCGTGTCCATCAGGAAGGCCGACAGGTCATCGACGGTGAAGGTGCGGCCGTCCGCGCCGGTGACCGGCCCGGCCAGCCAGCGGCGCGCCTCGGTTTCAAAACGGGCCTGCATGTCGGGGTATCGCGCCGCGCAATCGGCCTGGGCCGCGCATTTGTCCAGGATGATGCGAACGGCGGCCGAGACCTGTTCGGGCGTGCCGACGGCCCAGTTGCCCTCGGGCGGCCAGGGGCTGTCCATCACCGCCGCGCGGACGATCTGGGGCTGGTGGGTGATGACGGCGGCCTCGATGCGCGGCCCGTAGGAGCCGCCCCTCAGGTCGATCTTCTCCAGGCCCAGCGTCTGGACCAGATCGCGCACGTCGTCGGCGATGACGGCGGCGTTGTACCAGTTCAGATCCACGCCCTTGGCCTGCCAGTCCTTCAGGCAGGCGATCAGGCCGTCGCGGTCTTTGTCGGACGGGGGGCCGGCGTCGGTCAGCTCCACGCCGGGGCAGTCCATCGACGGCGACCCGCGTCCGGCGCCGCGCTGGTCGAAGAAGATCATGTCCTGATCGACGGCGAAGATGTCGGGGTTCTGCTGGGCCGCGCGCAGGGCGCCGCCGACGCCGGGGGTCGAGTCGCCGCCCGGTCCTCCGTGGAAATTGACCACCGGGGGCAGCAGGCGGCCCGAGGCGTCGCGATAGGGACGGGACGCCTTGACGATGACCACGGCGATGTCGATGCGCCGATCGCTGGAGCCGTCGCGCGCCTCATCGACCGTCAGGGTCCCACAGCGCACTTCGCGCACGCCGCTGGGCCAATCGGCCGGGCAGGCGGTGTCGCTGAACACGGGATCGGCGGCCTGGGCCGGGTGGCTGAGGGCCGAAGCGCCGGCGAGCACGGCCAGGGCCGCGAGAAGGCGAAGGATCATGGGGCGAACTCCTGTCGCCGCAGCCTAAGAGCGGCGCCGCGTCCCTGGCAAGACGGCGCGGATCAGGGCGTCGTCGCGCCCGGCCGCCGCGCGAAACCGGGGCAGTATTTGTCGCGCGTCTCGGCGAATTCGCGGGGCAGGGGATCGTCGCCGAACAGGATGCGCTGGGGCCGCGAGACGAAGGCCACCGCCGCCTGGCCCGGCCCGCGCGCCGCATAGCCGCACGACACGGGACCCACGCCCGGCTCGATATAGCGGACCTCGGCCGTGCGCCCCAGTTCGGTGCGCACCTGGCGCAGGGCGCGTTCGCCCGCGCTCTCGGGCCTGCGCCCCAGGCCGCCGTCCTGGGCCACCCGCCACACGGCCGCGGCGCCCAGGGCCAGAACCAGCAGGCCCAGGACGGCGATCAGACGGTCGGTCCGGCGGCGACGGTCGCTCATGGACCGCGATCATGCCGGGGTTGCGCCCCACGGCAAGTCCTACTTGCCCTCGAACAGATCCGGGGCGCCCGCGCCGGGCGTCTTGGGCGGCTCCGCCAGGCCCAGGTGGGCATAGGCCCTGGCGCAGGCCATGCGGCCGCGCGGCGTGCGCTGGATGAAGCCCTGTTGCAGCAGATAGGGTTCGATCACGTCCTCGACCGCGTCGCGGGCCTCGGCGATGGCCGCCGCCAAGGTGTCCATGCCCACCGGCCCGCCGCCATAGTTCTCGATCAGCGCCTTCAGGAAGCGGCGGTCCAGGCTGTCCAGCCCCGCCTCGTCGACCTCCAGCCGGGCCAGGGCGCGCGCGGCCGCCATCTTGTCGATGCGCGTCGCCCCTTCCGCGTCGGCGAAGTCGCGCACCCGGCGCAACAGCCGCCCGGCCACGCGCGGCGTGCCCCGCGACCGCGCCGCGATCTCCAGCGCCCCGTCCTCGGTCATGACCGCGCCCAGCTTGCGCGCGGCGCCCAGAACGACCCGGGTCAGGTCCTCGGGCGAATAGAATTCCAGCCGCAGCGGAATGCCGAACCGATCCCTCAGCGGCGTCGCCAGCAGCCCCGCCCGCGTCGTCGCCCCGACCAGGGTGAAGGGCGCCAGGTCGATGCGCACGCTGCGCGCCGAGGGTCCCTCGCCGATGATCAGGTCCAGCACATGGTCCTCCATGGCCGGATACAGGATCTCCTCGACCGCCGGGGCCAGGCGGTGGATCTCGTCGATGAACAGGACGTCGCGCGGCTCCAGATTGGTCAGGATCGCCGCCAGGTCGCCCGCCTTGGCCAGGATCGGGCCGGAGGTGGCGCGGAAGCCGACGCCCAGTTCGCGCGCCACGATCTGGGCCAGGGTGGTCTTGCCCAGCCCCGGCGGGCCGAACAGCAGCACGTGATCCAGCGCCTCGGCCCGCCCGCGCGCCGCCTCGATGAAGACCTTCAGATTGCCCTTGGCCTGGGGCTGGCCGACGAATTCATCCAGCGTCTGCGGCCGCAGGGCGCGATCGTGCGCCTCGCCGGGGGCGGGGGCGCCGGAGATGATGCGGTCGTTCATGACCCTTCCCCTCTCGCGGGGGGAAGGGCGTGTTGGAAGCCCATCACCGCCCCAACTCCTGCAAGGCCGTCTTGATCACCGCCGACAGTTCGGCGTCCTCGCCCAGGCGCAGGACGGCCTGGTCCACGGCGCGGCGGGCGTTGACCTCGGCCATGCCCAGGCCCAGCAGGGCCGACACCGCCTCGCCCGTCAGGCTGGGCGCCGGCGCCGAAACCGGCGCGTGCACGCCGGGCGCCGAGGGGGTGAAGCTGGGGTCGCCCAGCGGCTTGCCCTTCAGTTCGGTGACGATGCGCAGGGCCAGTTTCGGCCCGACCCCATTGGCGCGCGCCACCGCCGCCTTGTCCTCGCGCGCCACGGCCCCGGCCAGATCGCCGGGCGGCAACACGTCCAGCACGCTCAGCGCCGCCTTGGGTCCGACCCCCTGGATGCCGGTCAGGGTGGTGAAGGCGCGGCGGTCGTCGCGGGTCAGGAAACCGTACAGGCGCGGCCCGTTCTCCTGGCTCCAGTTCGTCTCGATATGCAGGATCGCTTCGTCGCCGGGCGCGGGCAGCCGTTGCAGGGTCCGCGCCCCGCAGGCCACGACATAGCCCACCCCGGCGCAGTCGATGACGCAATGGTCCGCCTCGACCTCGACCAGCACCCCGCGCAGCCGCCCGATCATGTCACGATCCTCCCCAGCGAGCGTAGCGAAGCAGGGGAGGGGGACCGCTGAAGGCGGTGGAGGGGGCGAGGGCCACGGCCGGTGTCTGGGGTCGCCCCCTCCACCACTTCGTGGTTCCCCTCCCCCGTTGCACGGGGGAGGATCATCGCCCGCTTCCTCATCTGCGCATGGGTCAGGGCCACGGCCAGGGCGTCGGCGGCGTCGGCCTTCACCTCTCCGGCGGCGGGCAGCAGGCGTTTGACCATGAAGGCGATCTGGCCCTTGTCCGCATGGCCGGCGCCGACCACGGCCTTCTTGATCAGATTGGGCGCATATTCCGCCACCGGCAGGCCGCACCGCGCCGGGGCCAGCATCACCGCCGCCCGTGCATGGCCCAGCTTCAGCGTCGAGACCGGGTTCATATTGACGAACACTTCCTCCACCGCGGCCTCGTCGCAGGCGTGGGCGGCGCAGACCTGCGACACCGCCTCCAGCAGATGCAGCAGCCGCTCGCTGAACGGCGCGCTCTCGGGCGGGGTCACCACGCCGTGGGCGATCCAGCGCAGGCGCGATCCCTCGGCCGCGATCACGCCCCATCCGGTGCGCCGCAAACCGGGGTCCAGCCCCAGGATTCGAGTCGTTTCGTTCGCCATCCGTTCCAGTCATGCCGCAAACAAGGTTGACGGACAATGACCGGATTCTTGGGACCGGATGCCGCGCGCCCTATTCGTCGCGCGGAATGACCGAATAGGCGATCAGATCGGGCTGGTCCGACAGGCGGCGGCACAGGCCGTCGACATCCACCGGCGTCGGTCCCTTGGCCTTGACCGTGTGTTCGTGGTCCAGGCCGTCGCGGCTGACGACATGGCCGATGCGCATGGCCTGGATGCCGGACCCGGCCAAGAGATCGCGCAGCGCGCCTTCGCTGGGCGCCCGGCCCCGCGCCCAGGTCAGGGTGATGTCCAGCACCGCGATGTGCGGCAGGCGCGCGTCCAGCAGGCGCAATATGGCCAGCACCGTCAGCGTCGCCCCGGCCCCGACCAGGGCCAGCTCGGTCATGCCCACGCCGAACAGCACGCCGATGGCCGAGGTGGTCCACAGCGACGCCGCCGTGGTCAGTCCCTTGACCGAAAACCCCTCGCGGAAGATCACCCCGGCGCACAGGAAGCCGATGCCGGTCAAAAGCCCGTGCGCCATCCGCGTCGGGTCGATCACCACATTCTGGCCGGGCAGGGCGACGAAGTCCCAGGTCGCCTGATGCATGGCCGCCAGCATCAGGATGCAGGACGTCAGACACACCAGGGTGTGGGTGCGGAACCCGGCCGGATGGCCGTGATAGGTGCGCTCCACCCCGATCAGGCCGCCCGCGGCCATGGCCGCGCCGACGGGCCAGATCAGGTTCAGGTCGAAATGCAATTTTCGCTCCGCAAACTGACGAATCGCCAGCCTACGCCCGCGCCTCGCCGCACCGCAAGCGGCGCGCGTGCCGGGCGGGCGCTATTGCAATCGGAACCTGACCCGGAAGCGGATGCGGGAATCGACGTCCGTCCCGTCGATCTGGCTGGCGTGCAGCCGCGCCGCGCGCATCGAGACCTGGGCGGCCCCAGCGAATCCCACATCCCGCGGGGTCTCGCGGATGATGCGGCAGACGCCGACCCGGCCTTCGGCCAGGGCTTCGCACTCCAGTTCAACCTCGCCCTCGGCGATCCCGGCGGCGATGGCGCGCGCGGGGTATTCGGGCGTCGGCCGCACGGCCCAGGCCGGGTTGCGGATCATCAGCACCCGGCCGTCGCGCGTCACCGGGGCGGGTTGGGGCGGGGGGACGGGGTCAGGGACCACCAGGATGGCCGGTTGGTCGACGTCGCGTTCCGCCGTCATGTTCAGCGAGGTCTCGGCCTGCCAAATCATAGCCCCGACCAGGGCCGAGAACAGGCCCACGATCCCGACCACGACGGCCCAGGCCCCGGCTTCCGACAGTCGGGTGCGTCGCTCGGTGACGGTCAGATCACCCCGCGTATGTCGCCAAGTCCTCATCCGAGACGTCTTCGTTGGAATAGACGGCCGAAACGTCGTCCTCGGCGTCCAAGGCGTCCAACAGTTTCATCAGGGTGGCGACCGCCTCGCCCGTGACGGGAACCTCGGACTGGGGCTTCCAGACGATGGCCGTCGACTTCGGGTCGCCCAGCACCTTGGACATGGCCTCGGCCACCTCGTTCAGGTCCTCGAAGGCGGTCCAGATCGTGTGGCCCGGCGCGTCCTCATAGATGTCGGGCTTGACCAGGTCGCTCTCGACGTCTTGCGCCCCGGCCTCGATGGCGGCCTCCATCACGGCGTCCTCGCTGCCCGCCTCGGCCGGATAGTGGATCTTGCCGACCCGGTCCCACATGAAGGCGACCGAGTTCATTTCACCCAGCGCCCCGCCGTTCTTGGTGAAGGCGGCGCGGATGTTCGATCCGGCCCGGTTGCGGTTGTCGGTCAGGGCCTCGACGATGATTCCGACTCCGCCCGGCCCGCGGCCCTCGTAGCGGATCTCCTCCATCGTATCGACGTCGCCGCCCGCCGCCTTGTTGATGGCGCGCTGGATCACGTCCTTGGGCAGGCTTTCGGCCTTGGCGTTGTTGACCGCCAGGCGCAGGCGCGGGTTCAGGGCCGGGTCGGGCATGCCCGACTTGGCCGCCACGGTGATGTCGCGCGACAGTTTGGAGAACAGCTTGGAGCGCACCGCGTCGGCGCGTCCCTTGCGGTGCATGATGTTCTTGAATTTGGAATGGCCGGCCATGGAAGTCTCTTTTGGTGCGCTAACGCTCGCGGCGCGGCCGCTCGCTGCTTGAGCGCGAGCCGCGTGGGCGGGCGCGCCCGTCTAACGCAGGTCGGGCGTCCTGTCACGGTCACGGAACCGCAAGGGTTGGCGGCGTATTATCCCCGCCGAACGGGAGATGACGCCATGGGCGCCGAAGAAGCTCTGATCGACGACCTCTATGACGGCGACCTGCACGGCGACGCCTTTGGCGAGGCCGACATCGTCGAATGGTACGAGACCCGGCCCGTGACGGTGCCCACTGCCGTCGCCGCCGGCGCCCTCGTCGCCGCCTTCGCCCTGGGCGTTCTGACCGCCGTCGGGACCCTGGCCCTGACGGGCCGTCTGGACGACTAAACAGAAAATCTCCCTCCTCACAAAGAAGGAGGGAGATTACCGCGCCAGCCTCTCCACAAACCCGCGCAGCCCGGCCGGGATCTCCACCGGCCGCATCGTCTGGCGCGCCACCATGACGTGGACGAAGAAGCCCTCGGCGCAGGCCTGGTCCTCGTCGTTTCGGAACAGGCCGACCTCATAGCGGATGCTGGAGGTTCCGACCCGGCCCACCCGCACGCCCGCATGGATCACGTCGGGATAGGCCGCCGAGGCGTGGTGACGGCAGCCGCTCTCGGCCGCCACGCCGATGACCGCGCCGCTCGTCACGTCCAGCAGGCCCGCCTGGATCAGAAGCTGGTTCACCGCCGTGTCGATCAGGGCGTAATAGACGACGTTGTTGACGTGGCCGTAGGCGTCGTTGTCGGCCCAGCGCGTGGTCAGGGCGACGAAGCGGACATAATCCGACCGTACGCCGCGCGGCGCTCTCTCGCTCATCCGAAACTCCCCTTGGCCGTACCGGTCTGGACCGCTTAGCCTGCGGTCGGGGAGATCGCCACCATGCAGACCCGCGCCGCCGTCCTTCGCGCCATGGGCGCCGCCCGGCCCTATGCCGAAACCCGGCCCCTGTCGGTCGAGACGGTGAGCCTGGACCCGCCCGGTCCCGGCGAGGTCCTGATCGCGGTGCGCGCGGCGGGTCTGTGCCATTCGGACCTTTCCGTCATCAACGGCGACCGGCCGCGCGTCATGCCCATGGTCCTGGGCCACGAGGCCGTCGGCGTGGTCGAGGCTCTGGGCGCGGGCGTCGACGATCTGAGCGTCGGCGACCATGTCGTCACCGTCTTCATGCCCTCGTGCGGCCATTGCGGTCCCTGCGCCGAGGGGCGCCCGGCCCTGTGCGAACCGGGGCTGAAGGCCAATGTCGCGGGCGGGCTTCTGGGCGGCGGCGTGCGTCTGTCGAACGCCGAGGGGCCGCTGCATCACCAGTTGGGCTGTTCCACCTTCGCCGAGCGGGCGGTGGTGTCGCGCCGTTCGGTCACCCCCATCGACAAGGCCGTGCCGTTCGAGGACGCGGCCCTGTTCGGCTGCGCCGTCCTGACCGGGGTCGGGGCGGTGGTGAATACGGCGGGTGTCCGGGCGGGTCAGTCGGTGGTGATCGTCGGTCTGGGCGGGGTCGGCCTGGCCGCCGTGCTGGGCGCCCTGGCCGCCGGGGCGTCGCCGGTGGTCGCCGTCGACCTGGCCGAGGACAAGCTGGCCCTGGCTCGTTCGCTCGGGCCGGTCGTGACCGTCAATGCGGGCGACGCCGATGCGGTGGACCGGGTCCGCGCCCTGACCGGCGGCGGCGCCGACGCGGCCCTGGAATTCGCCGGCTCGATCCGCGCGTTGGAAGCGGCCTGGGCCATGACCCGCCGCGGCGGAACCACGGTCACCGCCGGCCTGCCTCCGCCGGACGCCGCCGCCGCCGTCAACATCGCCGCCCTGGTCGGCGAGGAGCGCACCTTGAAAGGGTCCTATGTCGGGACCTGTGTCCCCAGCCGCGACCTGCCCCGCTACGTCGCCCTGTACCGCCAGGGCCGTCTGCCGGTGGACCGGCTGAAAAGCGGAACGATCCCGCTGGACCAGATCAACGAAGGCTTCGACCGGCTGGCGGACGCAGAGGTGGTGCGGCTGGTGGTGAGATTCTGAGTCTTCCTTCTCCCCTTGGGGGAGAAGGTGTCATGCGGAGCATGACGGATGAGGGGTAAGCCAGATCCGCGATAACTGTCAGCCAGTCAGCGCATCTGACACAGCCCCCTCATCCGACCCGCTCCGCGGCCCACCTTCTCCCCCGAGGGGAGAAGGATCACACGTGCCGGTTCCGCACCAGATCGTCCACCACCGCCGGATCGGCCAGGGTCGACGTATCCCCCAGCGACCCCAGCTCATTCTCCGCGATCTTGCGTAATATCCGCCGCATGATCTTGCCCGAGCGCGTCTTGGGCAGGCCCGGCGCCCATTGGATGACGTCGGGCGCGGCGATGGGTCCGATCTCGGTGCGGACGTGTTTGACCAGTTCGGCCCGCAACGCCTCGGTCGCCTCGACCCCGGCCTTCAGCGTGACATAGGCGTAGATGCCCTGGCCCTTGATGTCGTGGGGAAAGCCGACCACCGCCGCCTCGGCCACGGCGTCGTGCGACACCAGGGCGCTTTCCACCTCGGCGGTGCCCATGCGGTGGCCCGAGACGTTGATGACGTCGTCGACCCGTCCGGTGATCCAATAGTATCCGTCCGCGTCGCGGCGGCAGCCGTCGCCGGTGAAATACCGGCCCGGATAGGTCGAGAAATAGGTGTCGAAGAACCGCTGCGGATCGCCATAGACCGTCCGCATCTGGCCCGGCCAACTGTCGGTGATGCACAGATTGCCCGCGACGGCGCCCACCAGCGGCGCGCCCTCGGCGTCGACGATCTCCAGCTCCACCCCCGGCAGGGGCTTGGTCGCCGAACCGGGCTTCAGGTCGGTCGCGCCGGGCAGGGGCGACACCAGGATGCCGCCCGTCTCGGTCTGCCACCAGGTGTCCACGATCGGCAGGCGGCCCTCGCCGACCACTTCGTGATACCAGCGCCAGGCCTCCGGGTTGATCGGCTCACCCACCGTGCCCAACAGGCGCAGACTCTTGCGCGACGCCGCCTTCACCGGCCCGTCGCCCTCGCGCATCAAGGCCCTCAGGGCGGTGGGCGCCGTGTAGAAGACGTCGACCTTGTGCTTGTCCACCACCCGCCAGAAGCGGCTGACGTCGGGATGGTTGGGCACCCCCTCGAACATCAGCGTCGTCCCGCCGTTGGCCAGCGGGCCATAGACGACATAGCTGTGGCCGGTCACCCAGCCCACGTCGGCGGTGCACCAGAAGACCTCGCCCGGCCGGTGGTCGAACACGATCTCGTGGGTCCAGGCGGCCCAGAACAGGTATCCGCCCGTGGTGTGCAGCACCCCCTTGGGCTTGCCGGTCGAGCCGGAGGTGTAGAGGATGAACAGCGGGTCCTCGGCCCCCATCGGTTCGGGCGGGCAGTCGGCCTTCACCCGCGCCGCCTCCAGCGCATAGTCAAAGTCCCGATCCGCATCCATCGGCACGTCGGCGCCGGTGCGTTTGATCACCAGCACCGAGGTCACGCCCGAGACCTTCTTCAGCGCCGCATCGACATTGGCCTTCAAGGGCACGGTCTTGCCGCCGCGCAGACCCTCGTCGGCGGTGATGACCAGGGTCGAGCCGCAGTCCTCGATCCGTCCGGCCAGGCTGTCGGGCGAAAAGCCGCCGAACACCACCGAATGCACCGCCCCGATCCGCGCGCAGGCCAGCATGGCGTAGGCGGCCTCGGGGATCATCGGCAGATAGATGGTCACCCGGTCGCCCTTGCGGGCGCCGTGCGCCTTCAGCACGTTCGCCATGCGGCACACGGCGGTGTGCAACTCGCCGTAGGTGATGGCCTTGGAGTCCGCCGGATCGTCGCCTTCCCAGAGGATGGCCGTCTCGTCGCGCCGCGTCGCCAGATGCCGGTCGATGCAGTTGGCGCTGACGTTCAGCACCCCGTCCCAGAACCAGCGGATGCGGAAGTCGTCGGCGTGGAACGACACGTCCTTGATCCCCGTCGGGGGCTTGATCCAGTCCAGTCGTTTGGCCTTGTCGGCCCAGAAGGCGTCCGGTTCGTGCCGCGCCGCCCGGCGCGCCGCCTGATAGGCGTCCTGGTCCATGTGCGATCTGGCCGCGACCTTGGGATCGACCGGATAGACTTCGCGCTCGCTCATGCGTCCTGCTCCACAATGGCGTCGACCTCGTCGCGTGTCGGCAGCGAACTCTGCGCCCCCGGCCGCGTCGCCGCCAAGGCCCCGGCGGCGCAGGCGAACCTCAACGCGTCCGCCGGCTCCATCCCTTCCAACAGGGCCACGACGACGGCGCCGACGAAGCCATCCCCGGCCCCGGTGGCGTCCACCGCCGTCACCCTGGGCGGCGCCGCGCGGGCCAGTTCGACGCCGCGTTGATACAGGGTCGCGCCCCTGGCGCCTCGGGTGACGATCACCCGCCCGCCGCCGTGATGCAGCAGGTCGCCGTAGAAGGCCGCCTCGGTCTCATTGACCACGATCAGGTCGGCCCGGCGCAGCAACGCCTCCGACACCGGCGCGGCGGGCGCCAGATTGGCGCAGACGAAGCCCGTGGCCCGGCCCACGGCCGCCTCCACCGTCTCTATCGGCAGCTCCAACTGCACGATCAGCGGCGTCTCGATCCGCTGCGGCAACTGCTCGGGCGTGACCGCGTGATTGGCCCCGGCCGCCACCACGATCTGGTTCTCGCCTTCGGGGTCGACCGCGATCAGGGCCACGCCGGTGGTCAGGGCGTCGTCCGCGATCACCCCGCCGACATCGACGTCGGCCTCCAGCAACAGGGCCAGCGCCTCTTCGGCCAGGGCGTCGCGCCCGACCCGGCCGATCATGGCCACGTCTCCACCGAGCCGCTGCGCCGCCAGGGCTTGGTTGGCGCCCTTGCCGCCCGGATGCCGCGCCAGGGTGGCGCCGGTCACCGTCTCGCCGGGCGCGGGCAGGGCCGGTCCCGTCGCCACGAAGTCCAGGTTGATCGAGCCGACCACGGTGATCGCCGTCATGACGCGGCCCGCTTCAGGGTCTCGGTGATCAGGTCGAACACCCCCTGGCCGTCCGCCGCCGTGGCCCAGCGATGCCGCGCCTGGCCCGGCGCGACCCGGAACTCCACCGCCGTATGGCCGCGCGTCAGGTCCGACTGCGTCTCCACCCGGATGTCGCACGGCTTCAGGGTGAACAGCTCCGGCGCCATCAGCCAGGCGACCGTGCAGGGGTCGTGCACCGGCGGCGCGTCCCAGCCGACGATCTTGCGCTCCACCCGCTGCGAAAACCGCATCATCGACGCCGCCCAGCGCGCGCTGTCGCTGTCGACGGCTTCTATGGCGGCGATCCGCGCGTCGGTGGCCCGCACCTGATGCGTCGCGTCCAGGCCGAACATCACCACGTCGCAGCCGGACGCCAGAACCTCGGCCGCCGCGTCCGGGTCGGCCCAGACGTTGAACTCGGCCGAGGCGGTGATGTTGCCGCCCTCGCTGCGCGCCCCGCCCATGACCGAGACCGGTCCCAGCCGCGCCGCCAGGGCCGGTTCCTTGCGCAACGCCAGGGCCAGATTGGTCATCGGTCCCATGACCGCCAGAGCCACGCTCTTTTCCGGCCGGGCCATGACGATGTCGATGATGGCGTCCGCCGCAGGACCGGACGCCAGGGCGCCCTGCGGCTCGAACGGCTTCAGGTCGCCCAGTCCCTCGGCGCCGTGGAATTCGCCCGCTCCGGCCGGTTCGCGCACCAGCGGCCGCTCGGCCCCGGCGAACACCGGCACATCCGTTCGTCCCGCGACCTGTCTCAGGATGCGCGCATTGCGGCTGGTCGCCGACACCGGCACGTTTCCGCCCACGGCGGTGACGGCCAGCACCTCCAGCTCGGGCGCATTGAGCGCCAGCATCAGGCCGACGGCGTCATCCACGCCGGGGTCGCAATCGATGATCAGGGACTGTTTTTTCACGGTCTCAGCTTTGACCCGCGCCGCCGCCCGCCGCAACCGTCGTCAGGCGCAGGCCGCCACGCAGGCCGCCGCCAGCACCTCAGCCGAGTCGGTCAGAGGCGCGCTCACATCCTCGGCCTTCAGCAACAGCGGAACCTCGGTGCAGCCGCCGATCAGATGGTCCGCCCCGGCCGTCTCCAGCGCCCGCGCCAGTCGGATTATCTCGGCCCGCGACCGTTCCGCCTCGCCGCCCTTGACGCCGAAGATCGCGCTCATGAAGGCCGCCCGATCCTGGCCTTCCAGCACCACCGGCGTCATCCCCGCGGCCGTCAGGGCCGCGACATACAGCGCCTCTCCGCCCGGCGTCGCCAGCACGCCGACGCGCCGCCCGCCCGCGTCGGCCACGACCTTCACCGTCTCGGCGATCATGTCGATGAAGGGGACGCCCGCCGCCCGTATCCGATCCGCATGGGCGTGGGCGGTGTTGCACGGCATGGCCAGGACCTCGGTCCCCATGGCGGCCAGCCGCACCGCGATCCACCCGATCTCTTCGCCCGCCGCCTCTGGCTCCGTGTGACGGTTGGGAATGCGCGGATGGATGTCGGCCAGGACCCGGATGTGGTCCTCGTCGCGCGTCGCGGGCGTCAGGGCCTGCAGCCGCTCCAGAAAAGCCACGGTCGCCACCGGTCCCATGCCGCCGATCACGCCGAGGGTTTTCATGTTGCTTCCTTCGGCAGCACGCCGCGGCTTCTCAGCCAGGCCTCCATCACGTCCGGCCACTGGTCGACGGCCTGGCCGGTCGGCCGCATGCCGAAGGCGTGGCCGCCCTTCGGGAAGATGTGCGTCTGAACCGGAACGCCGACCGCCTCCAGCGCGCGGGCGTAGGCGATGGAGTGCCGGGGATCGTCCACCGCGTCGTCCTGGGCGTGGATCAGCAGGGTCGGCGGCGCGCTCCGGCTGATGGTGTTGAAGGGCCTCAGCGTCATGCCCTGCCCGGACCACAGGTGGCCGGGATAGACGCCGACGGCGAAACTCGGTCGGCTGCTCAGGGCGTCGGCCGCGTCGACCGCCGCATAGCTGGACGTGTCGGCGTTGCTGATGTCGGCGACCAGATGGCCCCCGGCGGAAAAGCCGATGACGCCGATCCGGTTCGGATCGATGGCGAACTCGGCCGCCCGCTGGCGCACCAGCCGCATCGCGCGCTGGGCGTCCTGCAAGGCCAGCGGAACGTCGGGCAGTTTGTAGCGGCGCGAGACCTTGCTCCAGCTCTCGCCCGAATGCGGCACGCGGTATTTCAGCAGCACGCAGGTCATGCCCTTGGACGTGACCCAGTCGCAGATCTCCGTGCCTTCCAGATCGATGGCCAGAACCTGATAGCCGCCGCCGGGAAACACCATCATCGCCGCGCCCGTGTTCCGGCCCTTGGGCGGATAGACGGTCAGGGTCGGCCGCGAGACATTGGCGACATAGGTCCATGGGCGGCCCCCGACCAGATGGTCGACCGGCCCGGTCTCTTCCGGCCCGGTCAGTTCGGGCTTGGCGATCTCCAGATCGGCGGGCCACAGGGGAATGACGGTCGGCGTCCGGGGCGGCGTCGGCGGCGGGGACTCGGCGGGCTTGCAGCCTGACAGGGCCAGGCCGCAGAGCATCGCCCCGGCGATGGCGATCAGGCCCGCCTTCATCACAGCATGGCGTCCAGTTCGCCGTGATAGCCGGCCAGCCCCTGCGCCCCGCCGGTGTGCAGGAAGACCACCGTCTCGCCCCCAGAGGCTGACGTGAAGCGGCCCGCCCGGGCCAGGGCGATCAGCCCCTTCATCGCCTTGCCGGTATAGACCGGGTCCAACAGGATCGCGTCCGTCCGCGCCGCCAGGGTCAGGGCGTCGACCACCCCCTGGTCGATCAGGCCGTATCCGGCGCCGACATAGCCGCAGTCGGCCACGACCATGGCGTCGGTCACCGCGTCGGGCCGCCCCAGCAGCATGGCCGTCTCGCGCGCCAGCTTCAGGACGCTGGCTTCCTGCTTCTCCTTCGGCGCCCGCACCCCGATGCCCAGCACCGGCACGTCGGCGCCCATCACCGCCAGACCGGCGACCAGGCCCGCATGGGTGCCCGCGCTGCCCGTGGCGGTGACGATGCGGTCGATGGGCAGGTCCAGCTCGTCGGCCTGAACCACGATCTCGCGCGCGCAGTCGACGTATCCCAGCGCCCCGACCGCATTCGATCCGCCGCCGGGAATGACATAGGGCCGTCCGCCGCGCGCCCGCACCTGATCGGCCGTCTTCTCCAGCTCGGCCGCCATGTCGGTCCCGCCCGGCACGCGCCGGATGCCCGCGCCGAACAGCCGGTCCAGCAGCACGTTTCCGTTGCCGACATAGTCGACGGCCGTCGATCCCGTCCGCTCTTCCAGAATGATCTCGCAGGCCAGGCCGTGGCTGGCCGCCGCCGCCGCCGTCTGGCGCACATGGTTGGACTGCACCGCCCCCTGGGTCACCAGGGTGTCGGCCCCCTGCTCCAGGGCGTCGCCCAGCAGGAACTCCAGCTTGCGCGTCTTGTTGCCGCCCCCCGCCAGGCCGGTGCAGTCGTCGCGCTTGATCCACAGATCGACGCCCAATTCCTCGGACAGCCGGGGCAGAGGCTCCAGCGGCGTCGGCAGATGGGCCAGGCGGACGCGGGGAAAACGGGCCAGATGCATGGTCTTCAGTCCTCGTCGATCTGAACCGGCGCCCTGGCCGGTCGCGGCCCGCCCGCCAGGGCGGCGTCCAGGGCGTCCTTGTCCAGCCCCTTCTCCCACTTGGCCACCACCACGGTGGCCACGGCGTTGCCGATGAAGTTGGTCAGGGCGCGGCATTCGCTCATGAAGCGGTCGACGCCCAGGATCAGGGCCATGCCCGCCACCGGCACCGTCGGCACCACCGCCAGCGTCGCCGCCAGGGTGATGAAGCCCGCGCCCGTCACCCCCGCCGCCCCCTTGGACGACAGCATGGCGACCGCCAGCAGCATGGCCTGCTGACCCCAGCTCAGCTCGATGCCGCAGGCCTGGGCGATGAACAGGGCCGCCAGGGTCATATAGATGTTGGTGCCGTCCAGATTGAACGAATAGCCGGTGGGCACGACCAGCCCGACCACCGACCGGTCGCACCCCGCCCGCTCCATCTTGTCGATCAGGCTGGGCAGGGCGGCTTCGGAGCTGGAGGTGCCCAGCACCAGCAGCAGCTCCTCCTTCAGATACCGGATCAGCTTCAGGATCGAAAAGCCGTTGGCCGCCGCCACCGCGCCCAGCACCCCCAGCACGAAGATGATCGCCGTGACGTAGAAGGTCGCCACCAGGGCGGCCAGATTGATGATCGATTCGATGCCGTATTTGCCGATGGTGAAGGCGAAGGCGCCGAAGGCCCCGATGGGCGCGGCCTTCATCAGGATGCCGACCAGTTTGAACATGGCCTCCGACAGGCTTTCCAGCACCGTCATCACCGGCTTGGCCTTGTCGCCGATCATGGCCAGGGCCACCCCGAACAGGATGGAGAAGAACAGCACCTGCAGGATCTCGCCGCCCGCGAACGCCCCCACCACCGTCTCGGGGATGATGTTCATCAGGAAGCCGACGATGGTCGTGTCGTGGGCCTTGGCCGCGTATTGGGCCACCGCCGCCGGGTCCAGGGTCGCGGGGTCCACGTTCATGCCCGCGCCGGGCTTGACCACATTGGCGACGATCAGGCCGACGATCAGCGCCAGGGTCGAGAAGGTGATGAAATAGGCGAAGGCCTTGGCCGCCACCCGACCCACCTTGCTCAGGTCCCTCAGGTGGGCGATGCCGACCGAGACGGTCAGGAAGATCACCGGGGCGATGATCATCTTCACCAGCCGGATGAAGGCGTCGCCCAGCGGCTTCAACTCCTCGCCCAGGCCCTTGTAAGGCTCGCCGTCCGCGCCGACGCCGCTGGGATAGAAATGGCCGATCAGGGCGCCCAGAACGATGGCGACGATCACCTGCAGATACAGATGCGACCACCAGGGCGGCGTCTTCACCGGCGCTCCGGTTTCGGGCGAAACGCCCGGCGCGGCCTTGATCATATGTTTCCCCCGATGCCGCGCCCTATGTTCGTCGCATCCGAACGGCGCCCTCGTCGCCTCTTATGCGGTGATCCTTCACAGGTCCCAAGCCCCATGATCGCGCCCGCCGCCCGGTTGAAACGCTACGCCCCCGGTCTCAGACAGCCGGTCCATGCGCATGACGCGGCCCATCTGTCGCTGATCCTGGCGGGCGGGTTCGAGGAGACGGATTTCAGCGGCGACCGTCTGGCCATGGCCGGGGCCGTCGGTCTGCGCCCCGAGGGCCTGCGCCACGCCGTCCGGTTCGCCGACGCCGGCGCCCTGGTCCTGACCTTCGCGGCCCCCGCGCGGGCCGACGGCGGCGCGGCCATCGCCGACCCCGCCTGGTCGCCCGTCCTGGCGCGTCGTCACCTGCGCCGCCTGGTTCCCCTGCTGCTGGAAGGCGGCGAACCGGGCGTCGAGGCCGTTTGGGACCTGCTGGCCCTTTGCGACGCCGGGGGAAACGACGGGACGCGCGTCGATCCCTGGCTGCGCGTCGTCCGCGAGCGACTGGTCGAAGCCCCCGGCCGGACGCGCCTGACCGATCTGGCCCATGAGGCGGGCCGCCATCGCGTCCATCTGGGCCGGGCCTTCCTGGCCGCCTTCGGCGAGACGCCGTCCGCCTTCCGTCGTCGCGCCATGCTGGACCGCGCCCTGTGTCTGACCGCCCAGGGCCTGCCCGCCGTTCTGGCCGCCGTCGATGCGGGCTTTTCGGACCAAAGCCATTTCAACCGCGCCTGTCGCGATCTCTACGGCCTGCCGCCCGTCCGCCTGATGGCCCGCGCGGCCTGAACGGCGCGTTGCATCCGTCCAAGACGGCGCCCGCCACGTCCCGCAGTCTGGCCCGCGAACACGGAGATCCCCCTCATGCGTCGCGTCCTTCTGACCGCCCTTCTCGCCGCCACGGCCCTGACCGCACCGGTCGCCGCCCAGACGCCCGCGCCCGCCGCGCCCGCCGTCGCGCCCGCGCCGTCCAGCGACGAGGCGGCCCTTCGCGCCGCCCGAACCGTGCTGGCCATGGCCCAGGCCGCTCAGGCCCAGCCGGGCGCGTCGCCGGCCCTGTCGGTCGTCCTGGTCCGGCGCGGCCGCCCGCCGATGATCTGGACCCAGGGCCGCCTGTCCGCCGACCCGGCCTCCACCCCGGCCACGGACGACACCCCCTTCTACATCGCCTCCCAGACCAAGGCCTTCATGGGTCTGCTGGCGGTCAAGCTGGATGCGCAGGGCGTCTTCGCCCTGGACCAGACCCTGACGGACGTCTGGCCGGACCTGATCCTGCCCGACGGCGCCGATCCGAAGACCATCACCTTTCGCCAACTGCTCAGCCACCAGGGTCCGTTCGAGAACGCGGCCCTGTCGTTCCGCACCGCCTACAGCGACCGCGTGCCCGCCGCAGACTATGCGCGTTTGATGCAGGCGGGGTCGCAGGCCCGTCCGGCGGGCTTCCGATACTCAAACCTCGGCTATCTGGTGTACGCCGCCGCCCTGGAGCTGAAGACCGGACGCGACTGGCGCGACTGGCTGGACCAGGCCCTGTTCCGGCCGCTGGGCATGACCCGCTCGGGCGCCCGCCCCAGCCGCTTGGACGGCCTGCCCTCGTATCACCGCTGGATGGGCGAGCGCGGCTGGGACACGTTTCCGGGCAAGCCGGACGACCTGATGCAGGCCGCCGGGGGCCTGGTCGTCTCGCCCAGAGACATGGCTCGCTGGCTGGAGGTCCAACTGGGCGCCGCCAATGACGCGGTCCGCCCCGAATGGGTCGCCCAGGCCCAGACGCAACAGATCGCCGCCGCCATTCCCGGCGACGTCATCCAGTGCCAGGGTTACGCCCTGGGTTGGAACATCTGCCGCGTCGGCGCCGCGGATGTGCGCTCCCATGGCGGGTCCTACACCGGGGTCCGTTCGGTCATGTTGGCGTCGCCCGAGCTGAACCTGGCCATGGCCGTCTTCTCGACCAGCGACAGCCTGACCGGCGGCCTGGGCCAGACCCTGGCCCAGACCTTCTTTGAACTGGCCCAGAACCCCGACCGCGAAACCCCGACGGCCGAAGCCTTCGGCGCCCAGTACGGCCAGCGTCTCCAGACCTTCGGCCAGCGCCGCATGGTCCAGGTCGATCAGCGCCGCGCCGAGGCCTCGTGGGCCGGTTGGACCTGGCGCCCCTCGGCCGACGACCGCGCCGCCTATGCCGGCCGTTACCGCCATGCGAGTTTCGGCGACTTCGTGATCTCCAGCGAAGGCGAGACCGTCCACGCTCGTCTGGGCGTCATCGACCATGTGCTGGAACCGGCCGCGCCCGATCTGTTCGGCGTCGCCGACGGCCCGGCCGACCCGCCCGCGCCCTTGCGCTTCGAGCGCGTCGGCGGACGCGTGGCGGCCCTGGTCTGGAGCGACGAACGGTTCGAGCGGCTGGACTGACGATCCCGCCCGGCCTATCGCCCGGTCGCCTCGATGGGGAAGCGACCTGGGCCTGGGTCAGGCGGCGATGCGCCGCCGCTGGAGATAGACCGCCGCCCCGCCCGCCATCAACAGGCCGAACAGGATCATGGCCCATTCCGACATCGTCGGCACCGGCGCGGTTTGATAAATCTCGAAGGCCCAGTCCGGGGGACCCACGACGGTGCCGAAATTATCGATCGCGGCGCCGCCCGCGTAGGGGTTCGTCAGGCTGAAGGCCACGGCGGAGGAATCGAAGACGATGGAGTAGGTCTGGCCCGAGACCACGGGGAAGGGCGTGGTCAGGGTGATGACAGTGTAGCCCGCGGTGTTCGATCCGGTGTCCGTCAGGGTCACGGCCTGGGTATAGGCGGCGCCCGCGCTGGATCCGGCCACGCCGCTGCCGTTGGCGCCGTTGTAGATCCGCAGGGTCGTGGCGTTCGACGACCGGGTGCGCACGGCGATCTGATTGATCGCCCCGGTGCTGGGCGCCGTGAAGCTTTGACCCAGTCCGGCGGCCAGGCCGGTGCTGTTCGTGGCGACAGGCTGGCTGATGGTCTGAGCCGCCGCTAGGCCGGGCAGACACAGGACAAGTCCGAGGGCCAGAACGACTCCCGCCGCGTGAGAGAACCAGTTGCGAACCATTCCAAACCCCCGGGGCGCCATGACTGACAAATCGTCGGTATCCGTTGTCTCGCAGCTTGGTCATACAGGGTCAATGACCCCGCAGCTTGACCGCCGCGCCCATCGGCCTATCGTCCGCGCGTTCTCCGGGGGGCCGCCGCAGCGGCTGAGATTGGCGTATCCGCCTGACCCGTCGAACCTGATCCGGGTCATGCCGGCGAAGGGATGAGTACGCCGGACCTGCCACAGGTCCCTTGTCATCCCCGCGACAGCGGGGAACCCGTCGTCGGCCGACCCTCTGCACGCACAGAAGGCCGCCATGAACGTCCACGTCCCGTCTGATGAGGCTCAAGCAGCGAGCGACCGCGTCGCGAGCGATAGCCCGACAAACAATGCCGACCTCGCGCTCGCCGACGCCAAGAAGCGGGTCGAGGCGGCGGCCGGCTCCATCCCCACCGGTCCCCGTCCGGGCGGAAAAAAGGTCTATGAGCCGGGCGTGATCTTCCCCGACATCCGCGTGCCCTTCCGCGAGATCGCCGTGCACCCCAGCGCCAATGAGCCGCCTGTGACGGTCTATGACCCCTCGGGTCCCTATACCGACCCGGACGCCGACATCGACATCAATCGCGGCCTGGCCGAGACCACCGGCCACTGGCGCATCGCGCGCGGCGACGTCGAGGTCGAGACCGCCCCCCGTCAGGTCAAGCCGGAAGACAACGGCGGCGCCGCCGGCAAACACCTGGCCCCCGCCTTCGACGACAGCCGCCGCATCATCTATCGCGGCGTCGCCGGCCGCCCGGTGACCCAGCTCGAATACGCCCGCAAGGGCGTGATCACGCCCGAGATGGAATATGTCGCCATCCGCGAGAACCTGCGTCGCGACACGGCCCGCGAATGGATCCGCGACGGCGAAAGCTTCGGCGCCGAGATCCCCGACTTCGTGACGCCCGAGTTCGTGCGCGACGAGGTCGCCCGCGGCCGCGCCATCATCCCGGCCAACATCAACCACCGCGAGGTGGAGCCGATGGCCATCGGCCGCAACTTCCTGGTCAAGATCAACGCCAACATCGGCAACTCGGCCGTCCTGTCCAGCGTCGCCGACGAGGTGGACAAGCTGGTCTGGGCCACCCGCTGGGGCGCCGACACGGTCATGGACCTGTCGACGGGCAGGAACATCCACAACATCCGCGACTGGATCATCCGCAACAGCCCGGTCCCCATCGGCACCGTGCCCATCTATCAGGCGCTGGAAAAGGTCGGCGGCGTGGCCGAGGACCTGACCTGGGAGGTGTTCCGCGACACCCTGATCGAACAGGCCGAACAGGGGGTGGACTATTTCACCATCCACGCCGGGGTGCGCCTGCCGTTCGTGCCGCTGACGGCCAACCGCGTCACCGGCATCGTCTCGCGCGGCGGCTCCATCATGGCCAAGTGGTGCCTGGCGCATCACAAGGAGTCGTTCCTCTACGAACATTTCGCCGACATCTGCGACATCATGCGGGCCTATGACGTGTCGTTCAGTCTGGGCGACGGCCTGCGCCCCGGCTCCATCGCCGACGCCAATGACGCGGCCCAGTTCGCCGAACTGCGCACCCTGGGCGAACTGACCCGCGTCGCCTGGGATCGCGGCTGCCAGGTGATGATCGAGGGTCCGGGCCATGTGCCGATGCACAAGATCAAGGCCAATATGGATGAGCAGCTCAAACACTGCCACGAGGCGCCCTTCTATACGCTCGGGCCGCTGACCACCGACATTGCGCCCGGCTATGACCACATCACCACCGCCATCGGGGCGGCCATGATCGGCTGGTTCGGCACGGCCATGCTCTGCTACGTCACGCCCAAGGAGCACTTAGGGCTGCCCGACCGTCAGGACGTGAAAGACGGGGTCATCACCTATAAGATCGCGGCCCACGCCGCCGACCTGGCCAAGGGCCACCCGGCCGCCCGCGCCTGGGACGACGCCCTGTCGCGCGCGCGGTTCGAGTTCCGCTGGGAAGACCAGTTCAACCTGGGCCTGGACCCCGAAACCGCCCGCCAATACCACGACGAGACCCTGCCCAAGGAAGCCCACAAGACCGCCCATTTCTGCTCCATGTGCGGCCCGAAATTCTGCTCGATGAAGATCAGCCAGGACATCCGCGACGCCGCCCGCGGCCAGAACGACGCGGGGGCCAGCCTGGCCGCCGACGCGGCCGAAGCGGGGATGCGGGAAATGAGCGAGAAATTCCGCGCCGGGGGCGGGGTGGTGGAGGTGAAGGTGTGAGGGGTATGGCATTAACCTCTTGACGAGAACGTTTTGAGAACGGACCTTCACCATTCACTCGGAGGTTACACATGGACGCCACTTCTCCCGGAGCGACCGCTGGCCAAACCGTTGAAGCGAATGGCGGTGAAAGCACCAAATCGGCTACGGCCAAGGCCCCAGCTCAACGGCGAGAAATTCCCGGCAATCTTGTCTACACAAGCACACCCGGCTCGCTTAGGTCGGTCTTGGATGCGATCATCAAGGCCGAAATTCCTGAGAAGGTAACTCAGGACTTCATCTCGACAGTCCTCGGTCTAAAGGGCGGATCGGCCGCCCAACAACTGCCTGTGTTAAAGCGCCTTGGCTTTGTGTCGGCTGAAGGCACGCCTACTGATCGTTATCGCAGATTCCGTAGCGATACGAACAGATCTGTGGCAGCTCTCGAAGCTTTAAAGGCTGGATATGCTTCTATCTTTCAGAAGAACACGTACGCGCACAAACTTCCTGAGGCCGATGTCAGAGATTTAGCGGCAGAGATCACAGGATTAAGAAAAACTGACTCTGTTATAGGTTACATATACGGAAATTTCGATAGACTGCGTGGTTACATAATAGACAAGGATGCATCAACGGATGCGCAGCCTGTATCTGACAATGCGTCTTCCGCAAACGAATCCAATGTACCGCAGTTAGCGGGGGGCATGGCTCCGCCGTTGGGTCTGAATTATGTTATAAATTTGGTCCTGCCTCATTCAAACAGTATTGAAACATACAACCTTATATTCAAGAGCCTGAGGGAGAACATAATTGACTGGAACCGTTAGGCCCATCCGAGATTTCATTTTCAATGGATTTGCTCTTGAGGGCGAACTGCATTCGATCATGCGTCGATTGGATGGCCCCACGGAACGTGGTCTTGGGCGCTTCGCTGGCGAGGAGATAGTTGAGCCATACATAGATCAGCTCGCACAAGAGGATCGCGAGGATGCTAGATTTATGGCGCAATATTACGAAGTTTTCTACCTTATTGAGAATATGCTAAGGCGAATGATAGCGCAAACTATGGAATCTACCTACGATGATAGGTGGTGGCATAGTAGAGTTCCTCAAGCGGTTAAGGATTCTGTCGCAAGAACCCAATCTCGTGAAATAGACTCTGCGGTCACCCCTAGATCTTCCGACCCAATCGATTTTACGACTTTTGGTGAGCTGAGCCAGATAATCAGTTTCAATGGCGATGCATTTGGTGGAGTTTTTACCTCGGTCAAGGCTGCAGAGCGGGTCATCGGGCTGATGAACACCCTGAGGGGGCCAATCGCGCATTGTGGATATCTAACCGACGATGAAGTCGCACGACTGTATCTGGCTGTCCGTGATCTCTTCCGCTTAATGGCCGCCGCGTAAACGGCCATGCCCACCCTCGTCCTCCTCGCCGGGCCGAACGGCGCCGGGAAGACCACCTTCATCAACGGCTATCTGCGCGAGCGGGCCGAGGCGTTTCAGTTCGTCAATCCTGATGAAGTGGCGCGCGATCTGCCGCCCGGTCCCGGCCGTGACCTGGCCGCCGGGCGGCTGGTGCTGGAACGGCTCGACGCCCTGTTCGCAGCCCGCGCCGACGTGGTGCTGGAGACGACGCTGGCCAGTCGCTCGTATGCGGTTCGGGTCCGCGACTGGAAGGCGGCGGGGTATCGGTTCGAACTGATCTATCTGAGCCTGCCGTCCGCCGACGCCTCCGTCGCCCGCGTCGCGCGCCGGGTGGCAGAGGGCGGCCACGGCATTCCCGAGGCGACGCTGCGCCGCCGCCATCCCCTCAGCCTCCACTATCTGGAAACGGCCTACAAACCGCTGGCCGACGACTGGAAGGTCTATGCGAGTGGCGGCGAAACCCTCCAACTGCTAGATTGGGGACCGCGATGAAACAGCCGCTGTTCGATCACGAAACCATCCTGAAGGCGGGCCGCCGCGCCGCCGAAATGGCCAAACACGGCACGCGCGAGGAGAAGTCCGGCAAATTCCTGCCGCCGCCCGGCTGGAAAGGGCATCTGGTCACCGCCGCCGACGCCCGCCCCGAACCCAGGCGCAAACGCGCCTGACCCCCTCCGTCCGCCTCTGACACCCCTTGCCCCTATCCTCCCGCGCGCACGATCGCACGGGAGGCGCGGCATGGATCACGATCGGGACAGACCCTGGCCTGAAGGCCCACGGGCCGAAATGGAGGCGGCGGCGGATGGCGACCGGCCCGATCCCGCGCCCTGGCTGTCGCCCTTCTATCATCGGGACGATCCCGACGAGATCGACGACGACCGCCGGTCCCGGCCGTCGCGGCGCGCGTCGGCGCGGGTGTGGGGCTTGGTGCGCGAGGACTATCTGGCCGGAGAGACGGCGCCCGAGGTCTGTCGTCGCTGGGGCGTCAAGGTCGCCACCTTGCGCGCCCGCGCCTCGGCCGAGGGGTGGCGCCGCGCCGACTTTCCCGAACCCGATCCCGAACCTGTCCCGCGCGCGCCGGAACCGCCGCAAGAGGGTCTCGACGCCCTGTCCGATGGTCCCGCCGACTACGCCGCCATGGCGCGCCGGGCGCTGGCGCGGTTCGAGCGGGCCTTGTCGCGCGGCCGGGCGGCCGATGCGGCGACCTGGCTGCGGCTGCACGCCCGCCTGCGTGACCTGGCGCGGGACGAGACGGCGGTCGCGGAAATCGACTCGATAGACTCGATAGACGCGGTTTTTTCTGATGCGGAAACGCCCTCGGTTTCTCCCGCCACGCCCGGGAAGGAGAAATGCGGTACTGTCGAAACGTCCGTCCTCGCGCCGCCAGAGACCCCGCCCATGGCCTTCACCGGTTTCACGCCCGCCGACCTGGCCTTTCTGACGGGCTTGCGCGCCCATAACGACCGCGACTGGTTCACCGAGAACCGCGCCGCCTATGACGAGGGGCTGAAGCCGGGTCTGGCGGCCCTGATCCTGGCGTTGAACGCTGCGCTGGCGGCGCGCGGCCTGCCGCTGGCGGGGGACCCCAAGGCCAGTCAGTTCCGCATCCATCGCGACACCCGCTTCTCCAAGGACAAGCGGCCCTACAAGACCCACGTCTCGGCCACCCTGACCCGCGACGGCAAGAAGATGTCGCCGGGCATGGTCTATGTGCATGTCGAGCCGCCCGCGTCGGACGCCGATCCCCACGCCGATCCCCTGGCCCTGCACGACGATCCGCACGGCCATGGGCCGTTCGCGGCGGCAGGCTTCTATCTGGACGAACGGGCCGATGTCGACGCCTTTCGCGCCGCCGTCGCCGCCGATCCCCAGGGCTGGGCCGGGGTCGAGGCGGCCCTGGCGGCGGCGGGGCTGAGGCTGGACCCCGGCGATCCGGTCAAACGCATGCCCAAGGGGTTCGAGGGCCATGCGGGCGGCCCGCTGGAGGCTGTGCTGAAACGCACCCGCTGGATCGTCTCGCGCCCCCTGACCCAGGCCGAGGTCCAGGGCGCGGATTTGCCAGAGGTGATCGCGGGCTTCGTGGCGGCCGCGCGGCCGTTGCTGGAGTTCGGTTGGAGGGCTTTTGCATAGGCTGGTCATTCCAGCTCCGTCATCCTCGCATCCTCGGGCTTGACCCGAGAATGACGGTGGGGGGTACGGCGCGGGATACGGACTCGCGCATAGCGGCCGCGCTCAAGCAGAGAGCGACCGCGTCGCGAACGTTAGCGCGACAAACCGCCCTCAAGCAGCGAGCGACCGCGTCGTGAGCGATAGGGCCAGAACAAAGAAAGAGCCGCGACCCTTTCGGATCGCGGCTCTCGCTCAGGCGCCCTCTAAGGGGAGGGACAGGGCGCCGTCACGGGGTGCGCCTACCAGCGGCGGCCGTCGCCGTCGCGGCGCTCATAGCGGATCTGGGCCGACAGACGGTCGAAGCGACGATCCAGGTCGGCGCGCTCCCACTGGGTCAGGCCGTCGCGGCGATAACGGGCCTCCAGGCGGGCGATGTTGTTGAACTCGGCCCGCAGGCGCACGGCCTCACGGCGGCTCAACTGGCCGTTGCGGACGCCCTGGTCGATGCGGCGGTCCAGATTGG
>NZ_DAINBO010000004.1:0-100229 GCF_036732845.1 Brevundimonas sp.
CGCCGGCGCCGCCGAACAGGCCGATCTTGCCGCCCTTGGTGTAGGGGCACATCAGGTCGATGACCTTGATGCCGGTGACCAGGATTTCCGACGACGTCGACTGCTCTTCAAACGAAGGCGCCTCGCGGTGGATCGGGCGGAACATGGTGGTCTTGATCGGGCCTTGTTCGTCGATCGGCGCGCCGACGACGTTCATGATGCGGCCCAGGGTGCCCGGGCCGACCGGAGCCAGGATCGAGTTGCCCGTGTCGGTCACCGGCTGGCCGCGCGTCAGGCCTTCCGAGGTGTCCATGGCGATGGTGCGGACCATGTTCTCACCCAGGTGCTGGGCGACTTCCAGGACCAGGGTGAACGGCTCGCCCGTCTTCTGGTCGACGTTCTGGGTCTCCAGCGCCGACAGGATGGCCGGCAGGTGGCCCTCGAACTCGACGTCGACGACGGCGCCGATCACCTGGGCGATGCGGCCGGTGGCGACGGCGGCGGCCTTGGGCGCGGCGGTCTTGGCGGCGGCCTTGGGGGCCTTGGGAGCGGCCGGCTTCTTGGCGGCGGGTTTCTTGGTCGTGTCGGTCATCGGTTCGTTCCGTTCGGAATGTCGTGTCGGTATCGGATCAGAGCGCTTCGGCGCCGGCGATGATCTCGATCAGTTCGGTGGTGATCTGGGCCTGGCGCTTGCGGTTGTATTGCAGGGTCAGGCTGTTGATCAGGTCGCCCGCGTTGCGGGTGGCGTTGTCCATGGCGCCCATCTGGGCGCCGAAGAAGCTGGCCTGGTTTTCGTACAGGGCGGCCAGGATCTGGGTGGTGATGTTGCGCGGCAGAAGCGTTTCGAGGATCTCCTCCTCGGACGGCTCATACTCATAGGTCGCGCCGTTCAGATCGATCGGAGCGGCGTCGCCGTCGACGACGGCGGGGATCAGTTGCTTGGGCGTCGGCACCTGGGCGATGACCGACTGGAAGCGGCTGTAGAACAGGGTCACCACATCGGCGTTCCCGGCCTCGAACTCTTCCGAGATCAGGGCCGCGATCGGCTCGGCCGCCGGCAGGCCGATGACCTTGTGGTCCGACATTTCAAAGGTGCGCACGATACGGTCGCCGTACAGGCGCGCCAGGCCGTCGCGGACCTTGCGGCCCACGGCGATGATGCGGACGTCCTTGCCTGCGGCGGTCAGGGCGTTGATGCGCTCGCGCGCGGCCCGGATGACGTTGGTGTTGAACCCGCCCGCCAGGCCCTTGTCGCCGGTGGCGACGACGATCAGGTGCTTCTGATCCTTGCCGGTGCCGGCCAACAGTTTCGGCGCGCCGTCGCCCGAGACGCCGGCGGCCAGGTTGGCGATGACCGCGGCCATCTTCTTGGCGTAGGGGCGGGCGCTTTCTGCCTGATCCTGGGCGCGCTTCAGCTTGGCCGCGGCGACCATGTTCAGGGCCTTCGTGATCTTCTGCGTGGATTTCACGCTTCCGATCCGATTGCGCATTTCCTTGAGGCTGGCCATTCGGGCTGCTCTTCCTAGTCCCTAGTGATCAGCTTCAGGCGAAGGTCTTGGTGAAGGCTTCCAGCACCGACTTCAGCTCGGCTTCAAGCTCGGGCGTCAGGTCCTTCTTGGTGCGGATGCCTTCCAGCAGGCCGGGGTTCGACGACTTGATGCGGGCCAGCAGTTCGGCCTCGAAGCGGCCGATGTCGCCCACCGCGACGCCGTCCAGATAGCCGCGCGTGCCGGCGTAGACCGAGACGACCTGCTCTTCCATGGTCAGCGGGCTGTACTGCGGCTGCTTCAGCAGCTCGGTCAGGCGCGCGCCGCGGGCCAGCAGCTTCTGCGTCGAGGCGTCCAGGTCCGAACCGAATTTGGCGAAGGCGGCCATTTCCCGGTACTGGGCCAGCTCGCCCTTGATGGTGCCGGCGACCTTCTTCATGGCCTTGGTCTGGGCCGAGGAGCCGACGCGCGACACCGAGATGCCGACGTTCACGGCCGGGCGGATGCCCTGATAGAACAGGTCCGATTCCAGGAAGATCTGGCCGTCGGTGATGGAGATGACGTTGGTCGGGATGTAGGCCGACACGTCGTTGGCCTGCGTCTCGATGACCGGCAGCGCGGTGAGCGAGCCCTTGCCGTTGTCGTCGTTCAGCTTCGCGGCGCGCTCCAGGAGACGCGAGTGCAGGAAGAACACGTCGCCCGGATAGGCTTCGCGGCCCGGCGGGCGGCGCAGCAGCAGCGACATCTGACGATAGGCCACGGCCTGTTTCGACAAGTCGTCATAGACGATCAGGCCGTGCATGCCGTTGTCGCGGAAATACTCGCCCATGGCGGTGCCGGCGAACGGGGCCAGGAACTGCAGCGGGGCCGGTTCCGACGCCGTGGCGGCCACGACGATGGTGTATTCCAGCGCGCCCGACTCTTCGAGCGTCTTGACGATCTGGGCCACGGTCGAACGCTTCTGACCGATGGCCACATAGATGCAGTACAGCTTGGCCGATTCATCGGTCGTGGCGTTGACCGACTTCTGGTTCAGGATGGTGTCGATGGCGACGGCGGTCTTGCCGACCTGACGGTCGCCGATGATCAGTTCGCGCTGGCCGCGGCCGACGGGGATCAGGGTGTCGATGGCCTTCAGGCCGGTCTGCATCGGCTCGTGCACCGACTTGCGCGGGATGATGCCGGGGGCCTTCACGTCCACGCGGCGGCGCTCGGTGAATTTGATCGGACCCTTGCCGTCGATCGGCTCGCCCAGCGGGTTGACGACGCGGCCCAGCAGGCCCTTGCCGACCGGCACGTCCACGATCTCGCCCAGACGACGGACTTCATCGCCTTCCGAGATGGCGGTGTCGGCGCCGAAGATCACCGCGCCGACGTTGTCGCGCTCCAGGTTCAGGGCCATGCCCTTAACCCCGGCCTTGGGGAATTCGATCATCTCGCCGGCCTGGACGTTGTCCAGACCGTGGATGCGGGCGATGCCGTCGCCGACCGACAGCACCTGGCCGACGTCCGAGACGTCCGCCTCGACGCCGAAATTGGCGATCTGCGACTTCAGGATGGCCGAGATTTCAGCGGCGCGGATGTCCATGTGGATCTCTCTGTCTTCGTCTTCTTCAGGGCGAGCCGGTCAGGCGCGCTGCATTCTTGTGGTCGGCGCGCTTACGCGCGCTTCAGGGCGAATTTCATCTGGTCGAGCTTGGTCTTCAGCGAGGCGTCGAACAGCTTCGAGCCGACCTTGACCTTCAGGCCGCCCAGGATCGACGGATCGACCCGGACGGTGGTTTCGGGGTCCTTGCCCAGCGCCGTGCGCAGGGCCGACTGGATCGACTTCAACTGGGCGGCGCTCAGCGCCTGGGCCGAGACGACCTCGGCGGCCACCACGCCCATCTTCTTGGCGTACAGGGCCTCGAAGGCGGCGATGACGGCGGTCAGGTCGCGGGCGCGGCCGTTGGCGGCCAGCAGGCCGAGAAACTTCTTGGTCGTGGCGTTGAACTTGGCCTTGTCGGCGATCGCCGTCAGACCCTTGCCCTGATCCTCGGCGGCGATGACCGGCGAGGTCGCCAGGCGGCGCAGGTCCGCGCTCTCGCCCCAGGCGGCGCGCAGCGACCTCAGATCGGCGCGCACGGCGTCCAGCGCCTTGGTCTCGTCAGCGAGGTCGAACAGCGCCTGTGCGTAGCGCTCGCCGACTTCCGTCGTCCTGAAATCATCAGCCACAGATATAATGTCCGCGCGGGTTAGCGTTCGGGTCGTGGCCGATGCGAACTCCCGCACCAACCAAAGGCTTGAAATGCTTGCAGAAAGCATACCAGGGACGCGTCTTGCGACGCGCCCCTTGGCGAAGCCGGGCGCCGGATAGCACCTATCCCCCCAAACCGCAACCGAGACAGCAGGCCGCAGCCTCAGTGGCCGACGCCGTTCGCGAACGCCTTTTTGGGCAGGAAGTGCATCACGGCGACGATCACCGCCCCCACCGCCAATCCGACCATCGCCGAGGCGAAGGCCGTCGCGGCCCAGCCGGCGACCGGCCCGACGACGGGCGCGCCCGCCGCCCAATGCCCGAAGGCCTCCACCAGGCCCGGGATCGGGGTGAGGTGGTACGCGTGCAGGCCATGGACGATGATGCCGCCCCCGACCCAGAGCATCGCCGCGGTCCCGATCGTCGCCAGGCCGCTCAGCACCACGGGCATGGCGCGCACCAGCCCCTGACCCAGCGCCCGCGCGGAGGCGGATCGCCGCCCCGTCAGATGCAGGCCGATGTCGTCCATCTTCACGATCAGCGCCACGACGCCATAGACGCCCCCCGTGACCAGCAGGGCGACCACCGCCAGCGCCGCCGCCTGCGTGAGCAGCGGCTGGTCGGCCAGATCCGCCAGGGCGATGGCGGTGATCTCGGCCGACAGGATCAGGTCCGTGCGCACGGCCGAGCCGACCATCTGGGCTTCCCGTTCCTCAGAGGCCAGCGCCAATTCCTCGACCGGGGTCTCGCCGTCGCCATGCCCGGCCAGCTTCTCCCAAAGCTTTTCGCTCGCCTCGAAACACAGATAGGCGCCGCCGATCATCAGCAGGGGCGTCAGCGCCCAGGGCGCGAAGGCGCTGATCAGCAGGGCGCCGGGCAACAGGAACAGGAATTTGTTTCGCAGCGACCCCACGGCGATCTTGCCGATGATGGGCAGCTCCCGATCCGGCGAGAATCCCATGGCGTAGCCGGGCGTCACGGCCGCGTCGTCGATGACCACGCCCGCGGCTTTCGCGCTGGCCCGGCCGGCGGCGGCGGAGACGTCGTCGACGGAAGCCGCCGCCATCTTGGCTATGGTGGCGACGTCGTCGAGAAGGGCGGCAAGACCGGAAGGCAAGGATCACCTGCGCGTTGCTGGACGCTCCCTGCTAGGGGAGCCGAGGGCCGGGGTCCAGAGCGGGTGCGACAACCTGCGCTGCCGGGTTTCGTTGCTGGCGGCGACGCCGTCCGCTAGTCAGCCGAAATGCAAGACATCGCCGTTATCATGTCCGACCCCGCCGCCTGGGCCGCCCTGATCACTCTGGTAGTGATGGAGGTCGTGCTCGGCATCGACAATCTGATCTTCATCTCGATCCTGTCGAACAAGCTGCCGCCCGAACATCGCCAACGGACGCGCCGCATCGGCATCGGCCTGGCGCTGATCATGCGCCTGGGCCTGTTGGCGACGATCGGCTGGATCATCGGTCTCAAGGCGACCGTCTTCGACCTGGGCTTCTCCGGCGCCGGCTGGGACACGGCCTTTAGCTGGAAAGACCTGATCCTGATCGCGGGGGGCCTGTTCCTAGTCTGGAAGGCCACGACCGAGGTCCACCATGCGGTCGACACCAGCATCGGCGACGATCTGCTGGAAAAGAAAAAGACCACCGCCGTCATCAACAACGTCGGCGCCGCGATCGGCCAGATCATCATGCTGGACCTGGTCTTCTCGATCGACTCCATCCTGACCGCCGTCGGCATGACCGATCACGTGCCGATCATGATGGTGGCCGTGATCTTCGCCGTCATCGTCATGCTGGTCGCCTCCGATCCGCTGGCGAACTTCATCGACAAGAACCCGACCATCGTCATGCTGGCGTTGGCGTTCCTTTTGATGATCGGCATGGTGCTGATCGCCGACGGCTTCGGCGTCCATGTGCCCAAGGGCTACATCTACGCCGCCATGGCCTTCTCGGCCCTGGTCGAGGGGTTGAACATGATGGGCCGCAGCGCCTCGGCGAAAAAGGCGGCGGCGGCCGCCGCCGCCAGCGCCGTCCTGAACGACCGCGAAAAGGCCGAGCCGGGGGTCTAGCCCCCGGTCGTTTCCGCCACCCGCTTGCGCTCGGCCTCAGTCGCCTCGGCGCGGGCGCGCTTCTCAGCGGCCAGCCGATGCTCGATGGCGACCAGGTCGCGGTTGTTCTCGGCCGAGGCCTCGGCCCGGCTCTGACCGGCCTTGCGGCCGGTGATGTCGGCGATGACGATCGGGGTCACACACTCACGTCTGTCGGCCCACCACCAGCGGCCGCCCTTTTCGCAGCGGTCGCCGGGCTGCGCCCAGTACACCTGATAGATCCCGGCCCCCGCCGCCAGCACGGCGAAGACGGCGAAGAACAGCACGCCCAGCCGGGCCGGCGTCAGGAAGCGGTTGATCATGGCGTTCCGTTCGGTGTTTCGGGCATGAGTTTCCCCGGCGTTACGTTGACAGGCCGGATGCGGCGGTCCAATCCCTGCCGCAACAATCCGACGCTTTCATGGATAGGACAATGAAGGTTCTCGTCCCCGTCAAACGGGTGATCGACTCCAACGTCAAGGCCCGCGTCAAGGCGGATCAGACCGGCGTCGATCTGGCCAACGTCAAGATGAGCATGAACCCCTTCGACGAGATCGCCGTCGAAGAGGCCGTGCGCCTGAAGGAAGGCAAGGAGCATCACGCCGCCGGCACCGCCGACGAGATCGTGGTCGTCTCCATCGGCGTCAGCCAGGCCCAGGAGACCATCCGCACCGCCCTGGCCATGGGCGCCGATCGCGGCGTGCTGATCCAGTCGGACGCCGACCTGGAGCCGCTGGCCGTCGCCAAGATCCTCAAGGCCGTGGTCGATGAGGAGAAGCCGGACCTGGTGCTGATGGGCAAGCAATCCATCGACGGCGACAACAACGCCGTGGGCCAGATGCTGGCCGCCCTCTTGGACTGGCCCCAGGCCACCTTCGCCGGCAAGCTGGCCATCGGCGGCGGCAAGGCGACGGTGACGCGTGAGGTCGACGGCGGCCTGCAGACTGTGGCGGCGACGCTGCCCGCCGTGGTCACCGTGGACCTGCGCCTGAACACGCCGCGCTACGCCAGCCTGCCCAACATCATGAAGGCCAAGAAGAAGGAGATCGCCATGAAGGCGGTCGCCGACTACGGCGTCGACACCACGCCGCGCCTGAAGGTGCTGAAGGTCTCCGAGCCGCCCAAGCGGTCGGCGGGCGTCAAGGTCGCCGATGCGGCCGAACTGGTTTCCAAGCTGAAGTCCGCGGGGGTGCTGTAATGGCCGTTCTCGTCATCGCCGATCACGACGGAAACGTCGTCCGCGACACCACCAACAAGACGGTGACCGCCGCCCTGGCCCTGTCGGGCGACGTGGACGTGCTGGTGCTGGGCAAGAACGCCAAGGGCGTCGCCGAGGCCGCCGCCAAGATCTCGGGCGTGCGCAAGGTGCTGCTGGCCGACGGCGACGCCGTGGGCCACGGCCTGGCCGAGGCGGTCGAGGCGACCGTCCTGCCGCTGGCCGGCGGCTATGACGCCGTCCTGACCCCGGCCAACACCGACGGCAAGAATTTCGCCCCGCGCATCGCCGCCAAGCTGGACACGGCGCCGATCTCGGACATCGTCGAGGTCGTCTCGGCCGACACCTTCGTGCGCCCGATCTACGCCGGCAACGCGCTGGAGACCGTCCAGTCGTCGGACGCCAAGAAGGTGATCACCGTGCGCCCGACCGCCTTCGCGGCGGCGGCCGACGGCGGCTCGGCCCCGGTCGAGACCGTCACGGCGGGCCAGGCGGCCAAGTCAGCCTTTGTCTCGGAAGAGATGGTCAAGTCGGATCGTCCCGAACTGGGCGCCGCCAAGATCGTCGTCTCGGGCGGCCGCGCCCTGGGTTCGGCCGAGGAGTTTCAGGCCGTCATGGACCCCCTGGCCGACAAGCTGGGCGCCGCCGTGGGCGCCAGCCGCGCCGCCGTCGACGCCGGCTACGCCCCCAACGACTATCAGGTCGGCCAGACCGGCAAGGTGGTCGCGCCCCAGCTCTACATCGCCATCGGCATCTCGGGCGCCATCCAGCACCTGGCGGGCATGAAGGACTCCAAGGTCATCGTGGCCATCAACAAGGACGCCGACGCCCCGATCTTCCAGATCGCCGACTACGGCCTGGTCGCCGACTACAAGACCGCCGTGCCCGAGCTGATGAAGGCGCTGGGGTAGGGTTCACTCTGTCGCGACACCCTCAGATCGATCGCGGAGCGGGCATGAGCAATCATGCCCGTTTCCACATCCGTCTGACGCCCGGGGCCGCCCATGACCGCATCGACGGCTGGGATGTGGACGCCGACGGGCGTCCCGTCCTGAAATGCCGAGTGCGGGCCAAGCCGATCGAGGGCCAGGCCAACGTCGCCCTGGCCGCCCTGTTGGCCAAGGCCTTGGGGACGCCCAAGTCCGCCGTCTCCATCCTGCGCGGCGATCAGTCCCGAACCAAGGCGGTCGAGGTGCGCGACCTGAGCCTGGACGATATTCGAGATCGTCTTGAGAGATCGTGATCTTTCCAGCCTCGCCCATCGGCCGCCACGGGTGGAATGACGCAGAGGTGAGGCGGCGATTGAGTCCGGCTTGACCATCGGCGATTGACGCCGCCGCCTTGCACCTGTTCAGTTCCCCGGCCGTGCGCCGACCGATGCGCGAGGGGGGAGCTTTCCGATGAGATCATTTCGCCTGACCGGCGTCAGCCTGGCCGCGCTTTCGGCCCTGACCCTGGCCGCCTGCGCCACCACCGGATCGTCATCCGGCGACGGAGCCGCCGCGGCCGCGCCGCGCGAGCGTGAAGCCATGGCCCGCGGCCTGGACTACGCCGCCAACCCCGATCCCTATCCCTCGACCTACGCCGCCCTGCCGCGTGAGAACATGGCCATCGTCGGCGCCACCGTCCTGACCGGCGCGGGCCAGAAGATCGAGAACGGCGTGGTCGTGGTCACCGACGGCCGCATCACCGCCGTCGGCGGGCCCGGCACCGCCGTCCCGGCCGGGCACCGGGTGGTCGATGCGCGCGGCCGCTACGTCACCCCCGGCGTGATCGACGTGCACAGCCACTTGGGCGTCTATCCCTCGCCCGGCGTCCAGGGGATGAGCGACGGCAACGAGGCCACCAACCCCAACACCGCCCAGGTCTGGGCCGAGCACAGCCTGTGGCCCCAGGACCCCGGCTTCAACACCGCCCGCGCGGGCGGCGTCACCACGCTTCAGATCCTGCCCGGCTCGGCCAATCTGTTCGGCGGGCGCGGCGTGACCGTACGCAATGTGCCGTCCATCACCATGCAGGGGATGAAATTCCCCGGCGCCCCCTACGGCTTGAAGATGGCTTGCGGCGAGAACCCCAGCCGCGTTTACGGCAGCCGCAACTCTTCGCCCGCCACGGGCATGGGCAATGTCGCCGGCTATCGCGCCGCCTTCATCGCTGCGCGCGAATACAAGGCCAAATGGGACAAGTGGCGCGAGACCGGCGAGGGCAGCCCGCCGACCCGCAACCTGCAGCTTGAGACCCTGGCGGGCGTTCTGGACGGTTCGGTCCTGATCCAGAACCACTGCTACCGCGCCGACGAAATGGCGGTGATGATCGATATCGCCAAGGAGTTCGGCTACCGCATCACCGCCTTCCACCACGCCATCGAGGCCTACAAGATCGCGCCGCTGCTGGCCCGCGAGGGCATCTGCGCCGACATGTGGACCGGCTGGTGGGGCTTCAAGATGGAGGCCCTGGACGGGTTGGAGGCGAACGCCGCCATCGTCGACGCCCAGCCCAATAGCTGCGCCGTCATCCATTCCGACGACGCCCAACTGACCCAGCGCCTGAACCAGGAGGCCGCCGCCTCCATCGCCGCCGGGCGCCGCATCGGCATGAACATCCCTGAAGAGCGCGCCATCGCCTGGATCACCCTGAACCCGGCTAGGTCGCTGGGCATCGCCGATCAGACCGGCAGTCTGGAGACCGGCAAGCGCGCCGACGTGGTGATCTGGTCCGCCGATCCGTTCAGCGTCTACGCCCGCGCCGATCAGGTCTTCATCGACGGCGCCCTGACCTTCGACCGCATGAACCCGGCCTATCAGCCGGTGTCCGATTTCGAGCTGGGCCAGCCCGGCTTCGCCATGCCCGCCGCCACCGTCGATCAGGGAGCACGCTGATGCGCCTCAAGACCCTCATCCTCGGCGCCGCCGCTTCCGCGTCTCTCGGCGTCCTCGCCCTGGCCGCGCCCGCCGCCGCCCAATCCCTGACCGCCATCACCGGCGGCCGGGTGCTGACCGGAACCTCGGTGATCGAGAACGGCACCGTGGTGATCCAGAACGGCCGGGTCGTCTCGGTCGGATCAGGCGCCGCGCCGTCCGGCGCCCGCGTCATCGACGCGCGCGGCAAGACCGTGACCCCCGGCCTGGTCGCCGTCGACGCCGTCCTGGCCGTGTCCGAGGTCGGCTCGGTGTCAGGCACCGGCGATTCCAGCAACAACGCCAACTCCATCTCGGCCTCGTTCGACGTCTCCTACGGTCTCGACCCCTGGTCGATCACCCTGCCGGTGGCGCGCCTGGGCGGCATCACCCGCGCCGTCGTCACCCCCAGCCATTCCGGCGGCGGCGACGGCCACGACCACCAGGACGACAGCGACTTCGCCGGCGTCGGCGAGGGCGGGCTGCAGTCGCCCGGCCTGTTCGCGGGCCAGGCGGCGATCATCGACCTGGGCCAGGGCGGAGAAATCCTGGTCAAGCCGCGCGTGGCCATGGTCGCGCCCTTCGGCGAGGCCGGGGCCGGCATCGCCGGCGGCGCGCGCGGGGCCGAGTTCGTCCAGTTCAAGGAGACCCTGGCCGAGGTCCGCCTCTACGCCCGCAACCGCGCCGCCTACGACCGCGCGGGCTTACGCGACCTCAGCCTGTCGCGTGCCGATCTGGAGGCCCTGATCCCGGTGGCCGAGGGACGGATGCCGCTGATCGTCACCGCCCGCCGCGCCGCCGACATCCGCCAGGTCCTGCGCCTGGCCCGCGAGGAGGGTCTGAAGATCATCCTGGACGGCGCCGAAGAGGGCTGGCTGATCGCCGACGAGATCGCGGCCGCCCAGGTTCCGGTCCTGCTGGACGTGCTGAACAACCTGCCGTCCAACTTCGAGATGCGGGCGGCGCGGATGCAGAACGCCGCGGTGCTGAACGCCGCCGGAGTGGTCATCGCCATCAAGGGTTCGGACGGCGGCGGCCGCGTGCGCGAGATGCGCTACAACGCCGGCAACGCCGTGTCGCACGGCCTGCCCTATGCGGCGGCCATCCAGGCGATCACCGTCAATCCGGCGCGCATCTTCGGCATGGGCGGCCAGTTCGGCGAGCTGCGCCCCGGCGCGGCGGCCGATGTGGTGGTCTGGTCCGGCGATCCGTTGGAGCCGCTGACCATCGCCGAGGCCGTCTTCATCGACGGCCAGGAACAGCCGATGACCAGCCGCCAGTTCCTGCTGCGCGACCGCTATGCGCGTCCGGGAACCCTGCCGCCGGCGTATAATCGGTAACGTCTCTCCCTTCTCCCCCAAGGGGAGAAGGGTTAGATCGGCGCATGGCCGCCACCCTCTACATCGACGCCGACGCCTGTCCGGTGAAGGACGAGGTCTATCGCGTGGCGCGGCGTTGCGGGTTGAAGGTGTTCGTCGTCTCCAACGCCTGGATCAATACGCCGCGCGAGCCGCTGATCGAACAGGTGGTGGTCGACGCCGGGCCGGATGTCGCCGACGACTGGATCGCCGAACGGGCCGGGCCGGGCGACATCGTCATCACCGCCGACATTCCCCTGGCCGACCGCTGTCTGAAGGCGGGCGCCCAGGCGTTGAAGGCCAACGGCCAGTCGTTCACACCGGACTCCATCGGTTCGGCCCTGGCCGGGCGGATGATCGGCGAGCATCTGCGGTCCATGGGCGTGGCGACATCGGGTCCGCCGCCGTTCGGACCCGCCGACCGCTCGCGCTTTCTTCAGGCCCTGGACGCCGCCGTGACGCGGGCCATGAGGGCCGCGCGGTGATCCGCGTGCCCGAAGACGAGCTGGAGTTCCGCTTCTACCGCGCGGGCGGACCCGGCGGGCAGAACGTCAACAAGGTCGCCACGGCCGTGCAGATGCGGTTCGACGCCCGCAACTCGCCCAGCCTGACCGAGGCGGTGAAGGCGCGGCTGCTGAAACTGGCGGGATCGCGCGCCACCCTGGACGGCGTCATCCTGATCAATGCGGTGCGGTTCCGCACCCAGGAGCGCAACCGCGCTGACGCGATCGAACGCTTGCAAGGCCTGTTGGACAAGGCCGCCGTCGCCCCGATCTATCGCGTGCCGACCCGGCCGACCCGCGCCTCGAAGGAGCGACGGCTGGACGCCAAGTCCAAACGCTCGGGTCTCAAGAGCGGCCGGGGCAAACCCAGCCTGGATTGATCTCAGTTCGTGCGCGGCGCCTGGGCGGGCGGGGGCGGCGTCGGCGCCTCGGCCGGCGCCGGACGGAACAGCAACAGGGCGATCTCGTCCTCGGCGTTGAAGCCGATGATCCACTGGGTCCGGGCGTTGGCGAAGTCGAGGGCGAACAGCTCGGCGCCTTGCTCCTGGCCGACATAGATGACGTCGGTCAGGCCGCCGAAGCCCTTGATCAGCGGCCCGATGGTCGCCGCCTGACCGCGGATCCGGCTCGCCAGACCCTCGCTGAACATGGCGTAGTTCAAGGTGTCGGTCTGGACCCCGGTCACGACGGCGCGCAGGGCGTCCTCGGCGCGTTTGACGTCCGGGCCGACCTCGGCCGCCGGGGCCGGCATGGGGGCGGTCATGTCGGGCGGGGCCGTGCGCACCCGGTCCCCGGCGGGCGTCGCGGGACCGTCGAAGGTGTTCGGAATGGCGGCGGCGGCGCGCGGGCCGTCGAAGGTGTTGGGCAGGGTCGCGGCGGCGGTCCCGGCCGGACGCGGCGTGGGCGCCGTCTGCGCCGCGACAGGCTGGGCGATCAGAGCCAGGGCGACGGCGGCGATCAGGATCTTCATCGGCGAACCTCCCGTATGATCAGGACAGAATGCCCGGCCAAAGCGACAAGACAAGGGCGGTGACCGCCGCACCCAACAACAGGCTTAGGCCCGCGACGATCCAGCCCGGCCCGCGGGGGCGTTCGACCACCACCGTTTGCGGCTGGGGCGGGTCCTGCACCAACCGCGACAGGGCCTTGAGGGCGGCCACGACCTCTTCGACGGCCGCCTTCGCCTGGGCGGCGGGACCCAGTTCACGGCGGATCCAGCGTTCGACCACCGGCCGAGCCGCCTCCCACAGATCGTGATCGGGGTTCAGGCGGCGCGCCACCCCCTCGACCGAGACCATGGTCTTTTGCAACAGGATCAGCTCGGGCCGCAGATGCATGTCGAACAGGGCCGTGATCTCGAACAACTGGCCCAGCAGGCGGCCCATCGACACCTGCGACGCCTGTTTGCCGATCACCGGCTCGCCCACAGCGCGCAGGGCCTGGGCGAAGGCCTGGACCGAATGTTCAGGCGGCACATATCCGGCCTCGAAATGCACCGTGGCGATGCGGTCGTAGTCACGGCTCAAAAACCCCCACAGGATCTCGGCCAGATAGCGCCGCTCGGCCGGACCCAGGCGCCCGACGATGCCGAAATCGACCGCCGTCACCTCGGCCGGAGCGCGGGCGAACAGATTGCCTTCGTGCAGGTCGGCGTGGAAGGCGCCGTGGTCCAGGGCCTGGCTCAGGAAGGCGCGCACGATGTTGTCGGCCAGGGCGTCGCGGTCCAGTCCCGGCTGCTCCACGGCGGCGGGATCGGTCATCGGCAGGCCCGGCGCCCATTCCAGCGTCAGCACCCGCTTGCCGACCCCGTCCCAGACCACGGCGGGCGCCGACATATGGCCGCCGCCGTCCTGGGCCGAGGCGCGCATGATGTCGCCCAGTTCGGACGCGGCCGCCGCCTCCAGCCGCATGTCCAGTTCGAGCTGAAGCGCCCGCGCCACCGTCTCGACGAAGGCCTGAGGCTCCAGCCGCCGCGCGGGCGGCACGAAGCGGTCGGCCAGGCCGGCCGCCAGCCGCATGGCCTCCAGCCCCTTGGCCACGCGCCGCTCGACGCCGGGCCGCAGCACCTTGACCGCCACCTTGCGCCCGTCCGTCAGATAGGCCGGATGCGCCTGGGCCAGGGACGCCGCCGCCACCGGCTCTCCGAACTCGACGAACAGGGCCTCGACCGGGCGGCCCAGCGACCGTTCGACCTCGGCCTTGGCCTCGGCCGTCGGAAACGGCGCCAACCGGTCCTTCAGCCGCCCCAGGTCGGTGGCGAAGACCGGCCCGAAGATGTCGGCCCGCGTGGCCAGCACCTGGCCCAGTTTGATCGCCACCGGTCCCAGCCGCTCGCAGGCCCGCGCCAACCGCTCGCCCGGCCGTCCCTGGCGCGACTCGCTCCCGGCGAACAGGTGCAGCAGATGGGCGATCCATCGCGCCCAGACCGGCAGCAGGGGCGTGATTTCGCGCGGCGTCAGGGCGTCGTAGCGGACCAGAACCCCCAGCCAGCCGATCAGGCGCAAGGACGCGCCCACAGGATCGCGCACCGGCAGGGCGCGCGGCTTGTCCGGCGGCGTCTTGACGTGGATCCGGCTCAGATCGCCCACCCGTGGTGGATGGCGGCGATCCCGCCCGACAAATTGGTGTGGGTCACGCGGCTGAAGCCCGCCTGTCCCATCATCCGCGTGAAGGCGGCCTGATCGGGAAAGCGGCGGATGCTCTCGACCAGATACTGATAGCTGTCGCGGTCGCCCGCGACCCAACCGCCGATGCGCGGAATGGCGTGAAAGGACCAGGCGTCATAGGCGCGGCGCACCGGTTCGGCCACGGGCCGCGAAAACTCCAGACACAGGAAGCGCCCGCCGGGCTTCAGCACCCGCCGCGCCTCGCTGAGCGCCCCGGCCACGTTCGAGACGTTCCTGATGCCGAAGCTGATCGAATAGGCGTCGACCGAGGCGTCGGGCAGCGGCAGGGCCATGGCGTCGCCGACGGTCCAGCTCATCTCCGGCTCGCCGCCCTTTTCGACCCCGGCCAGGATCATCTCGGCGTTGTAGTCCAGCACGATGACCGAGGCGTCCTGGCCCCCCATCCGTTGCTGGGCCGCGCGCGCCATCCTGGAATAGCGCCGCGCCATGTCGCCGGTGCCGCCCGCGACGTCCAGGATGACCTCGCCCGGACGGGGGTTCAGCTTGGCCGCCGCCGCATCCTTCCAGAGCCGGTGCACGCCCGCGCTCATCAGGTCGTTCATCAGATCGTATTTGGACGCTACGCTGTCGAAGACGCCGCGCACCATGCGCACCTTCTCGCGCGCATCCACGTCCTTGAAGCCGAAGGGAGAGGTGGCCGTTTCGCTCATCCGCGCGGTCTAGCCTTTCGGCGCCGCCCCGTCATCCTTCCGCATGGCCGCAGGCGCGGTAACCGGCGCATTTCCCCGAACCGGCGGGACCGGTCGCCGCGCGACGTCGTGCGTCCCGCTTGCCGCCAGACCCGGCCGCGCGCTACGGCAAGGGTCGAACCGCGTCGGAGCCGCCGTCATGTCCAGTCCCGTCATCGAGATCGCCCAGGCCCTGGCCGCCCTGCCCGACTGGCGCCGCGCCGACGATCCGCGCCCGGCCGTGGCCCGCACCCTGCGGTTCGCCGACTTCAACGCCGCCTTCGGCTTCATGAGCCGTGTGGCCCTGAAGGCCGAGGTCATGGACCACCATCCCGAATGGTCCAATGTCTATGACCGGGTCGAGATCGTGCTGACCACCCATGACGCCGAGGGCGTGACCGAAAAGGACCTGACCCTGGCCCGGTTCATCGATTCCATCGCCGGAGCGGCGAAATGACCGCCGGGCGGCCGGGGCGCGTCGCGGGCAAGACGGCCCTGATCACCGGCGCCGCCGGGGGCCTGGGCGAATCCATGGCCTGGATGCTGGCCCGTGAAGGGGCCAAGGTCGCGGTCACCGACATCGACGGCCCGCGCGCCGCCGCCCTGGCGGCCGCGATCAACGCCGAGGTCCCCGGCGCCGCCTTCGCCCACGCCCATGACGTGGCCGACGAGGATCAGTGGGCCGCCGTCATCGCCGCCGCCGTCGATCAGATGGGCGGCCTGTCGGTGCTGGTGAACAACGCCGGGATCGGCGGCGATCTGGTCTTCGTCGAGGGCGACACCGCCGCCAACTGGGACCGCCAGTATCAGATCAACCTGCGCTCGGTGATGTTCGGCTGCAAACACGCCATGGCGCATCTGCGGGCCTCGGCCCCGGCGTCGATCATCAACATCTCGTCGATCGCGGCCCTGGCGGCCGGGCCAGGCATGGGCGCCTACAACGCCACCAAGGCCGGGGTGTGGATGTACACCAAGACCATCGCCCTGGAGGCGGCCAAGGCCGACTGGAACGTGCGCTGCAACTCGGTGCATCCGGTCTTCATCAAGACCGCCATCCTGGACCCCTTCGTCGCCATGAGCGGCGGCGACGAGACCAAGGCCCACGAACGGCTGGCGCGCGGCATTCCGCTGAAACGGATCGGCGAACCGGACGACGTGGCGTACTGCGTGCTCTATCTGGCCTCGGACGAATCGAAATTCGTCACGGGGTCCGAGTTCAAGATCGACGGCGGCATGACGGCCCAGTGAAGGGTCGCTGAAGGCTCAGAGACCCACGTCCCACACGCCCGCGTCGCGCATCCGGCACTCGCGCGCTTCGTCGGCGCGCCCGCTCATTTCGCAGGCCATCTTGCAGATCGAGGACGACACCGTGGCCTTGTGCACCCCCGGCACCAGGGCGTGGGTGAAGGCGCAGGCGGACAGTTTCAACAGGCGAAACCCGAACCGCGACGAGGCCGCCATATGCTCGAAATAGCTTTCCTTCACCTGGCGCGGGTGTTCGAGGAACAGGCGGTTCAGCGTCTGGATCATGGGCGGACAGTGTAACGCCATCCGGTCCCGCCCTCTACCCTCGCGGGACGATTTGCCCTAAAGCGCGGCGTTTCCGCGACGCTTCAGGATTTCCCGCCATGGCCGACGGCTCGAACGCACCCGCCAAGACCTTCCGCTGGGAGGACCCGTTGGACCTGGACGGTCGCCTGACCGACGACGAGACCATGATCCGCGACGCGGCCCGCGCCTACGCCCGCGACAGGCTGCTGCCGCGCATCGTCGCCGCCTTCCGCGACGAGACCTTCGACCGGTCGATCATGACCGAGATGGGCGAGATGGGCTTTCTGGGCGCCATGCTGCCCGAGCAATACGGCGGCTCGGGCGCCAGCCACGTCGCCTACGGCCTGATCGCGCGCGAGATCGAGGCGGTCGACAGCGGCTATCGCAGCGCCATGAGCGTGCAGTCGTCCCTGGCCATGTATCCGATCTACGCCTTCGGCTCCGAAGAGCAGAAGATGCGCTTCCTGCCGCGCATGGCGGCGGGCGAGCTGATCGGCTGTTTCGGCCTGACCGAGGCCGACGGCGGGTCCGACCCCGCCGCGATGAAGACCAAGGCCGTGGCCGTCGAGGGCGGCTATCGCCTGAACGGGGCCAAATACTGGATCACCAATTCGCCCATCGCCGACCTGGCCGTGGTCTGGGCCAAGCTGGATGACGTCATCCGCGGATTCATCGTCGAACGCGGCATGGACGGCTTCACCACCGACAAGATCGGCGACAAGCTGAGCTTGCGCGCCTCCATCACCGGCGACATCGGCCTGAACGACGTCTTCGTGCCGGAAGGAAACCTGCTGCCGGGCGTGAAGGGTCTGCGCGGGCCGTTCAGTTGCCTGAACAAGGCGCGTTACGGCATCGCCTGGGGGGCCATGGGCGCCGCCGAATTCTGTTTCCACGCCAGCCGCGACTATGTCGCCGAACGCATGCTGTTCGGCCGTCCGCTGTCGTCGCGCCAACTGGTGCAGAAGAAGCTGGCCGACATGCAGACCGAGATCTTCCTGGGCTTCGAGGGCGCCTATGCCCTGGGCCGCCTGCTGGACACCGGCGCCTGGGTGCCCGAGGCCATTTCGATGATGAAGCGCAACAACTGCGGCAAGGCCCTGGCCATCGCCCGCGAGGCCCGCGACATGCACGGCGGCGCCGGCATCACCGGCGAGCTGCACGTCATGCGCCACGCCATGAACCTGGAAACGGTCAACACCTATGAAGGCGCGCACGACGTGCACGCCCTGATCCTGGGCCGCGCCATCACCGGCGAAAGCGCGTTCTAGGGTTTCGCCCTTCTCCCCACCGGGGGAGAAGGAGAGGCGGCGTCAGCAACAATCAGTCCGCCCGCCTGACCGCCCGCGCTAAACCGACCCACGCTCCGCGACTTGTCGTTTCGGCCCACGGCCGTATCGTCGCGGACAGGTTTGGAGAGGCGGCCTTGACGGACGGATCGACGGAAACGGCGGATGACCCCTTCGCCCAGTTGCGCGCGGTCTTCGCCGACCGGCGGGCGCTGGTTCTGGAGGACGATCCGGCCCTGGCCGAGCACGTCGTCGGCCGCCTGTTGGGCGCGGGCTTCGCCGCCGTGGACCGGTTCGATCGCGGCGAGGACGTGCTGACGGCCGCCGCGTCCAACGCCTATGACGTTCTGATCCTGGATCGACTGACCGCCGGGCTGGACGGGCTGGAGACCCTGCGCCGCCTGCGTGACGGCGGCGGCCCGTCGGCGGACGCGCCCGCCCTGATGCTGACGGCCCTGGGCGGCGAGCGGCAGAAGGTCGAGGGCCTTCTGGGCGGAGCCGACGACTATCTGGCCAAGCCGGTCGGCGACGAGGAGCTTCTGGCCCGGATCGCGGCCCAGCTTCGGCGCGCGGCGCGGCCGGTGAAGACGGCGGGCGGCGATGTCGTCAACGGGCCGTTCCGCCTGGCCCCCGGCCCCCGCACCCTGAAACTCGAAGCCGACGGCCAGAGCCGCCTGATCGACCTGTCGCCGCTGGAGTTCGCCATCGTCGCCGAGCTGATGACCGCGCGCGGCCAGCCGGTGACCAAGACCATGCTGTGGGACCGGTGCTGGGTGGAGTGGAATTTCCTGCCCGACAATTTCGTCAACATCATCGACGCCCGCATCTCGGCCCTACGTCGCCGGTTGAAGGACCAGGCGCCGGAACTGCCCGAGGAATGGCATCCGCTGATCGTCTCGGCGCGCAGTCAGAGCCTGGTGTTCCGCGATCTGGGCGGGACCTGAGGTGCGTCCCCTGGCCGCCGTCCGCCGTTGGCTGGCGGGCCGGACCACGACCCAGTTGTCATCGGCCCTGGCTGTGCTGGCCGCGGCCGCCCTGTCGGCTTCGCTGTTCGCCACCGGCCTGGCCGCGCGCATGGACCAGCGCGAGCAGGCGGCCCTGGCGGCGCTGGACGACTACGGCGCCATGGTCTCCAAACTGGGCGAGCAGGCGACCCTGACGGCCGAGGCCCTGACGCCGGGCGACGCCGCCTTCCTGTCGGCCTGGCTCAGCGCCTTCCAGAACGGCCCGACACGGGACCAGCGCACGCTGGAGGAGACCTGCCGCACCGGCCGGGGCGGCGCCGGGGTGCGGTTCATCCGCGCGCCGGTCGGCAAGCCCGCGGGCCTGGCGGATCTGGAGACCGCCCGCGCCGAACGCATGCCCCGGCTGGGCGCGGACCTTTATCTGGTGCGGCTGAAGGCCGGGACCCTGTGCCCCAACCGCGCGGTCGAGGCGGTGGTGGTCAGTCGCACGGCCGGATCGTTGAACATCATCGTCGGCCGGGTGGTCGAGCCGTCGGGCGAGGCCTGGGGCTGGGCCGTGCTGGCCGTTCTGGCCACCGGCGGCGTCATCCTGATCTCGGGCCTGACCGCCGCCGTCTTCGCCCGCCGCCGCCTGACCAGCGCCCTGGCCGAGGTCAGTCTGGCGCTGGACCGCGCCGCCGTCGGCGACTTCTCGCGCCGCGCGCCCGAGGTCGGGGTGGCGCCGGAGCTGACCGAGCTGACCTCGCGCGTGAACCGGACCCTGGACCGGCTGCAGGAATTGCTGAGCTGGCTGCGCGATTCCTCGGATCAGTTGGCCCATGACTTCCGCACCCCCCTGGCGCGGGCCACCGCGCGCCTGGAGCTGTTGAAGGAGGCCGGAACCGCCGCCCGGCGCCGCGCCCTGGCCGAGGAGGCGGGCGAGGACCTCCACGCCCTGACCCGGGCCATGAACGACGCCCTGGCCCTGCGCGACGGCGAGGCCTGGGTGTTCGAGGACGTGCGGCTGGACCGGCTGCTGCATCAGGCGGCCGAACTCTATGAACCGCTGGCCGAGGCGCGCGGTGCGGCGCTGATCGTCGAGGCGGATGAGGCGGTGACCATCCTGGGCGTGCGCACCCTGTTGCAGCGGGCGCTGACCAATCTGGTCGACAACGCCGTCAAACACTCGCCGCCCGGCGGCCGGATCGTGCTGAAGGCCTGGCGCGAGGCCGACGGCTGCGCCCTGTCGGTCAGCGATCAGGGACCGGGCTTCGACCCCGCTGCGCCGCGCCCGGCCGAGGGCGTCGAAAGCCACGGCATGGGCCTGCCCTTCGTGCGCGCCGTGGTCCAGCGGCATCGCGGACGGCTGACGATTGATGACGCCGCTCCGGGGGCAGTCGTCACGGCGCGTTTCTACCGCTAGGTTGATCCAGACTCATACGAGGATCGCCATGCGCCTGCTGACCGTTTCGACCCTGGCTCTTCTGGCGGTGACGGGCGCGGCCCTGCCGGCCCTGGCCCAGACGCCCTATCAGCGCGCGATCCAGACCGGCGCGGCCACGGGCGAGTTTCCCATGCCCTACGACAGTCGGCGCGGCGTATTCAGCTTCGCCGCCGGTCTGGAGCGCAGCCTGCCGGCCGTGGTGCAGGTGACGACCCTGGGCGTGTCGCAGGGACCGACCAGCGGCTCCAACGAGCCGACCCCGATCTCGGGCGGTTCCGGCGTCATCGTCGATGCGGCCCAGGGCATCATCGTCACCAACAACCACGTCATCAAGGGCGGCCAGAAATTCACCGTCGATATGACCGACGGCCGCCTGTTCGACGCCGTCCTGGTCGGGGCCGATCCGGCCACCGACATCGCCGTGCTGAAGATCGAGGCGACCGGCCTGGCCCAGGTCGAGACGGTCGATTCCGACACCCTGCGCACCGGCGACCTGGCCTTCGCGGTCGGCTATCCGCTGGGCCTGGACCAGACCCTGACCATGGGCGTCATCTCGGGCCTGAACCGGTCCGGCATGGGCGACGCGGTCGAGGACTACATCCAGACCGACGCGGCGGTGAATTCGGGCAACTCCGGCGGGCCGCTGCTGGACAGCCGGGGCCGGCTGATCGGCATCAACACCTCCATCCTGTCGGGCGGCATGGGCGGCGGCAACGACGGCATCGCCTTCGCCGTGCCCACCCGGATCATGCGCTATGTGGTCGAGCAGTTGCGCGAACACGGCGAGGTCAAGCGCGGCCGCACCGGCGCCATCCTGGGTTCGCTGAACGCCAAGCGCGCCCAGGCCCTGGGCCTGCGCATCGTGCGCGGGGCGGTGGTCGACGACGTGGCCCCCGGCTCTCCGGCCGAGCGCGCGGGCCTGCGCCGCAACGACGTCATCATGCGGATCGAGGATCGGCCCGTGGCCAACGCCGGTTCGGTCCAGGCCAGCGTCGGCGTGGCCGCGCCGGGATCGTCGCTGCGCATCGTCTATCTGCGCGACGGCCATGAGGCCGCGACGACCCTGGGCGTCGAGGCGGGTGATCCGCCGCGCGTCATCGTCGGCCGCGACGTGGTGCGCGCCCTGGGCGCCCAGTTCGGCGACGGCGAGGGCGGGGTCACCGTGCTGACCGTCGAGGGCGGCTCGCCCGCCGCCACGGCGCGGCTGAAGGCCGGTGACACGGTGACCGCCGTGGCCGGGCGCCCCATCGCCAACCGCGCGGCCCTGGCGGCGGCGCTGGACGCCGAAACCGGCCCGGTCGCCATGACGGTGCGTCGCGGCGGCGAGACGATAGAACTGGCGATCTGAAACCGGCCCGGCCCGCGCGCCGACACAGGGTCTCAGGCGATCATCACCGTGCCCAGCAACAGCCGCGCGCCCGCTCGGCCAAGCACCCGATCGGTGACGGCCTGGAGGTCGCGCGACAGGGCGTCGATGTTCGGCGGCGCGCCGGGCAAAAGGGCGTTGGCGGCCCGCTGACAGGTCTCGGCATAGGCGGCGCGCAGGCGCGGCGCAGACTGTTCGGCGCGTGTGCGCAAGGCGGCGTCGGCCACGTCCACCCCGGTCTCGACCGAGAAGACGCCACGCCCGCCGCCCGACCGGATGATGGTCGCCGTCACCGTGGGAAAGCGGACATAGGTGTTCTGGGACCCGCCCCCGCCGCCGCTGGTCTTCAGGGGCGCGGGCTTCGACAGTCCGATCAGGGCGCGACGTTCCATCCGGCCAGGATGGTCAACGCCCGTTAAGGGCCGGTTACGCCGCCGCCTCGTGCGCGGTCACCGCCGGCTTCAGGTCCAGCAGGGCGAACAGGGCGTCATCGGCGTCCTGTTCCGGGTTCGGCGTGGTCAACAGCTTGCCGCCCACGAAGATGGAGTTGGCCCCGGCCAGGAAGCACAGAGCCTGCATCTCGGCGCTCATGGTCTCGCGCCCGGCCGACAGGCGCACCCGCGCCCTGGGACAGACGATCCGCGCCACCGCGACGGTGCGCACGAACTCGATGGGATCGATCTCGCCTTCCTGTTTCACCCGTTCGCCCAGCGGCGTGCCGGTGACGGGCACCAGGGCGTTGACCGGCAGGCTGTCGGGATGTTCGGGCAGGGTCGCCAGGGCGTGCAGCAGGCCCGCGCGGTCGCGACGGCTCTCGCCCATGCCGACGATGCCGCCGCAGCAGGTCGCCATGCCCGCGTCGCGCACGTGCTGAAGCGTGTCCAGACGGTCCTGATAGGTCCGGGTCGTCACGACCTCGGCATAGTACTCCGGGCCGGTGTCGAGGTTGTGGTTGTAATAGTCCAGCCCGGCGGCCTTGAGCTGCTTCGCCTGGTCGGCGGTCAGCATGCCCAGGGTGGCGCAGGTCTCCAGCCCCAGGGCCTTCACCCCCGCGATCATGGACGCCAGCTTGGGCGTGTCGCGGTCCTTCAGCTCGCGCCAGGCGGCGCCCATGCAGAAGCGGTCGGCGCCCCCGGCCTTGGCCGCCATGGCCTCGGCGATCACGGCGGTGGCGTCCATCAGCTTTTCGGCCTTCAGGCCGGTGTCGAAACTGGCCGACTGGCTGCAGTAGCCGCAGTTCTCGGCGCAGCCGCCGGTCTTGATCGACAGAAGCTGGCTCTTTTGCACCTCGGACGGGTCGAACCAGCGGCGATGCACGGTCGCGGCCTCATAGACCAGCTCCATGAAGGGCCGGGCGAACAGGGCCTGGACCTCGTTCAAGGTCCAGTCGTGGCGGGGCGTGGAGAGATCGCGTGTCTGGTTCATGGGCGCTGTGTCGTCCGAACCGGGACCGCTGGCAAGCTCAGATCTCGAAGGTCAGGTCGCGACGTTTGAAGTCGATCGCCACGCTCTGGAACACGCCCAGCAGGTCGACGCCCAGCAGCATGGCGGGCCGATCCGCCAGGCCCCAGACGTCGAAAGTGTGAAAATCGCCGACCAGCACCGGCACCCGTTCCAGGCTGAGCGGGCCGAAATTCAGGTCGCGCACCACCATCATCCGCGCCTCGGCGACGGCGCCGGTGGCCGACTGGACCGGGCGGGTGCGCGACCCGTCGGAAGTTTGAGCCGGTTGGCCGCCGGCCGCCGCGATCAGGGCGGTGTTGGCGATCGAGGACTGCGCCCCGGTGTCGACGATGGCGGTGACCGGACGGCCGCCGACCCCGGCGTCGACCATGATCAGATTCTGGAACCCCGGCCGATCCGGCGACCGGAAGGGAACGCTGCGGTCGGTGGCGAAGTCCGACCGTCCCCTGGCGCGCGAACGGCCGATGGTCATGCGGTCGCCGCGGAAATTCATCAGCACGCGGTTCTGGTTCAGCACCGAGGCGCTGATCAGGCCGTCCAATCCGGCCATGCCCACGCGCGAACCGACCGCCAGACGCGGCTTGATCTGATACAGGGCGCCGCAGCGCAGCCGCTCGGCCCGCACGGTTCGCGCCCGCTCGCCCGCCAACAGGGTGTGCAAGGTGACGTCCGCGTCGCGGTCCAGCCCCAAGGGCGCGATCAGATCCTCGGCGACCATCGACATGGAGGCGGCGCTGTCCAGGGCGAAGCGGAACGGACCCCGTTCGTTCAGAAAGACCGGCAACGTCATCCGCCCCAAGCGGTCGGTCTCGACCACGGGCGTATCGGCGTCCGCGCGCGCCGAGGCTGCGCCCAGCAGAGAAAAAGCCCCCGCGCCCAGAAGCGCGGCCCTGCGATCTAGCCCGATGGACATGGCGTCCTCCCCTTGGGGCGCACGCTGACAGGCCGCCGACATGGTGGCAAATGAACCCTTCGTAGGGTTTTATATAAGGATATCCTTATGTGTTTATTGCCCCGCGAGACCAGGCGGGCTATAGGGCCGCGACCCTTTTCCCGAACGACGACGAAGGCCGGCCCTAACATGACCGACTACATCATCCGCGACATCGCCCTGGCTCCGTGGGGCCAGAAGGAAATCGCCATCGCCGAAACCGAGATGCCCGGCCTGATGTCGGTGCGCGCGGAATACGGCGCGGCCCAGCCGCTGAAGGGCGCGCGGATCGCCGGGTCGCTGCACATGACCATCCAGACGGCGGTGCTGATCCAGACGCTGGAAGCCCTGGGCGCCGAGGTGCGCTGGGCCTCGTGCAACATCTTCTCGACCCAGGACCACGCCGCGGCCGCCATCGCCGCCGCCGGCACCCCGGTGTTCGCCGTCAAGGGCGAGACGCTGGAAGAGTATTGGGACTACGCCCACAAGATCTTTGAATGGGCCGACGGCGGCTATCCGAACCTGATCCTGGACGACGGCGGCGACGCCACCCTGCTGTGCGTGCTGGGTCCCAAGGCCGAGAAGGACGCCTCCATCCTCGACAATCCGCAGAACGAGGAAGAGGAAGCCCTCTACAAGGTGATGAAGCGGTACCTGAAGGAGAAGCCCGGCTTCTATTCGGCCATCCGCGACGCCATCGGCGGCGTGTCGGAAGAGACCACCACCGGCGTGCACCGCCTGTATCAGATGGCCGAGCGCGGCGAGCTGCCCTTCCCCGCCATCAACGTCAACGACAGCGTCACCAAGTCCAAGTTCGACAATCTGTACGGCTGCCGGGAATCGCTGGTCGACGCCATCCGTCGCGGCACCGACGTGATGCTGTCGGGCAAGGTGGCGGTGGTCTGCGGCTATGGCGACGTGGGCAAGGGTTCGGCCGCGAGCTTGCGCCAGGGCGGCGCCCGCGTGATCGTCACCGAGATCGACCCCATCTGCGCGCTGCAGGCCGCGATGGAAGGCTATGACGTCCAGACCCTGGACGACGTCGCCGACAAGGCCGACATCTTCGTGACGGCCACCGGCAACAAGGACGTCATCACCGTCGATCACATGCGCCGCATGCGCAACAACGCCATCGTCTGCAACATCGGCCACTTCGATTCCGAGATTCAGGTCGCGGGCCTGAAGAACTTCAAGTGGGACGAGATCAAGCCGCAGGTGCACCACATCGAATTCCCCGGCGGGAACAAGATCATCCTGCTGTCGGAAGGCCGTCTGGTGAACCTGGGCAACGCCACGGGCCACCCGTCGTTCGTGATGTCGGCGTCCTTCACCAACCAGACCCTGGCCCAGATCGAACTGTGGACCAACGCCAAGGCCTACGACAAGCAGGTCTACACCCTGCCCAAACACCTGGATGAGAAGGTCGCCTTCCTGCACCTGGCCAAACTGGGCGCCAAGCTGACGACCCTGTCCAAGGAACAGGCCGACTACATCTCGGTCCCGACCCAGGGTCCGTTCAAGCCGGAACACTACCGCTACTGATCCCGCCGCCCTCAAGCAGAGAGCCGCCGTGCGGCGAGCGGTAGGGCAAGAACAGAGACGCCCTCAAGCAGCGAGCGACCGCGTCGCGAGCGTTAGGGCAAGAAACAAAGGGCCGGCGGAGCGATCCGCCGGCCCTTTACCTTGTCGCGCGCGCGTCGGCGGTCGGTCTCAGAAGGTCGTCGTCACCGAGACGAACAGGCGACGCGGCTCCTGGTTGTTGGCGTATTCGGGCGTGTACTGGACCGGCGCCCCATAGGGCAGCAGGCTGACGAAGTCGGTGTCGAACAGATTGTAGACGGTGGCGTTCACCGTCAGCCGATCGGTGACGTCGAAGGCGCCGCCCACATGGACCAGGCCGTAGGCCTTGTAGTCGCCCCAGGCGTCGCGGGCCGCGCCGACGGTGCGGAAGCGCTCGGATCGGTATTCGCCGCGCGCCCACAGATTCAGTCGATCGGTCGCCAGCCAGCGGACGCTGCCGTTCAGCATATGCTCGGGCGTGTCGGTCAGCGGCAGGCCCGCCGAAGCGCCCGACTTCTGCTCGGAGTCGGTGTAGGTGTAGTTGCCCTGAACGCTCCAGTCGGGCGCCAGGCGCCAATAGGCCGTCACCTCGACGCCCTGGGTTTCGGCCTCGTCGATGTTGACGCTCTGACCGAAGGTCGCCACGGCGGGATAGAAGCCCACATCGACGCAGCCCGTGCGGTTGTAGGTTCCGGCGTCATAGACGGGACGGCTGATCCCCGCGGTGCAGTTGGCCACGGGCACGCCGGTGGCGATCTTGTCCTCGAAGGTGTTGCGGAAGACGGTGACGCTGGCGCGGAAGTCATCCCGGTTGTCGTAGAAGACAGCCAGTTCGGTCGAAACGCTGGTCTCGGGCGTCAGGCTGGGCGTGCCGATCAGGGGGATGCGGCCCTGGCCGCCGAACCCGATGATGCCCGGCGCCAACTGTTCGACGCGCGGCGCCTTATAGCCCGAGGAGACGCCGCCCTTGAAGGTCCAGACGTCGGTCGCGTTCCACACGGCGTAGACGCGCGGGCTGAGCTGGTCGCCGAAGGTCGAGTGATCGTCGTAGCGCAGACCCATGGTCAAGGCGAAGGTCTCGGTGAAGCGCCACTCGTCCTCGGCGAAGACGGCCCACTGCTCGAAGGTGAAGGGGGCGGGGGCCACGCCGTCGATCATTTCGGCGTCCCAATACTGGCCGCCCACGGTGAAGGCGTGATCGCGCCATTGGGAATGCAGCTTGGTGTCGAAGATCAGGCTGGTGCTTTCCACCGTGCGCGGCTGGCCGCCGGTGACGGGCACCAGGGCCGGGACGATGCGGCCCCGCTTTTCGGTGGTGTTGCGCGACAGGGTGCTTTCCAGCACGCCGAAAGGCAGACGCCAGTCGTGGGCCAGGACCTGTTGGTCGCGGTTGAACTCCAGCGCCGGGCCATAGCCGCCCGCGACGCCCAGGGTGCCCATCTGGCCCTTGCTGTTGTCGTACCACTGGTTGGCGGTGTCGACGTCCAGCCACAGGTCGTGGTCGGGGTGCAGGTCGAACGACAGCCGCCCGCCCAGGGACCAGATCTCATTGGCGGTGGAGCTGCGGCCGAAACCCGTCACCGGCGCCTGAGCGCCGCCGACCTGGTCATAGGTCAGGGACGACTGCCCCCGCTCGGACCAGGAGCCGCGCACCGCCAGGCCGACCAGGCCGGGAACCAGGGGACCGGCGGCATAGAGATTGCCGCCCCAGACCGCGCCGAAAGCGTCGTCGCCTTGCAGAGTGTAGTGGGCCGTGCCCGTACCGGTCCAGTCGTCGCCGACCTTGCGGGTGATGATGTTGACCACCCCGCCCATGGCGTCCGAGCCGTACAGGGTGGCGACCGGGCCGCGCACCACCTCGACTCGTTCAATGGCCCCGACGGGGGGCAGGAAGCTGGTCGAGGTCTCGCCGAAGCCGTTGGGCGTGACATTGCCCGCGGTGTTCTGTCGGCGGCCGTCGATCAGCACCAGGGTGTAGTCCGATCCCATGCCGCGGATGTTGATGGTCTGGCCGCCGGTCTTGCCGACCGGGGCGCCCACGTCCACGCCCACGACATCGGCCAGGATCTCGACCAGAGACACCGCGCGGATCTCTTCGATCTGGGCGCGCGAGATCAGGGTGATGGAGGCCGGCGCCTGTTCGATGCGTTGTTCAAAGCCGGCGGCGGTGACCACCACCTCCTCCAGCTCATGCGTCTCTCCCTTGGGGTCGGCGGCAGGGTCTTCGCCCGCCATGACCGGGCCGGAGATCGCCAGGGCGGCGGCCCCGCAAAGCCAGGACGCCTTGCGACGAAGAGAGAGACGGCCGTTCATATTCAAACCCCTGATACTGGCGGGGCGTCGATGGGCGCCCGCTTCTTGCGAGCGCTTCTCAATAGCTTTTTAGCGGCCGAGGCAAGCGGGTGTGCGATTAAGTCGCAATAACCGACGCCGCGCATCTCGCTGGCGCCGCCCGCCGGGGGGGCCTATCAAGGCGGCATGAACCTGTTCGACATCCTGTTCCTGGTCGCCATCGCCGCCGTGACCGTCACCCTGGCCTTCGGTCTGAAGACCCTGTTCACCGAGGGACCCGAGGCGCGCAGTCGGTCGAACAAGCTGATGCGGCTGCGCGTGGCCTTGCAGGCCGTAGCCGTCGTGCTGCTGTGCCTGGGCATGTGGTGGCGCTCCACCCACGGCGGCTGATCGTGGTCACGCTGAACCGCATCTACACCCGAACCGGCGACGGCGGAGAGACGCGGCTGGCGTCCGGCAGGCCGGTGTCCAAGAGCGATCCGCGCGTCGAAACCTATGGCGCGGTGGACGAGCTGAACGCCGTGATCGGGATCGCGCGGCTGCACACCGGCCAGAACGAACGCATCGACGCCATGCTGGGCCGCATCCAGAATGAGCTGTTCGACCTGGGCGCCGACCTGGCCACGCCGCACGAGCCTGAGCCGAAATGGGAGGCGCTGCGCATCCTCGCCTCTCAGGTCGAACGGCTGGAAGCCGAGATCGACTGGATGAACGAAAGCCTGAAACCGTTGGACAGCTTCATCCTGCCCGGCGGCGCGCCCCTGGCGGCGCATCTGCACCTGGCGCGCACGGTGGCCCGCCGCGCCGAGCGCGAGGCGGTGCGGCTGATCGAGGCGGGCGAGGCGGTGAACGCCGAGGCCGTGAAATATCTGAACCGGCTGTCCGACCACCTGTTCGTGGCCGCCCGTCGCGCGAACTCCAAGAGCGGCGGCGACGTGCTGTGGAAGCCGGGCGCGACGCGGTAAGGCGCCGCAAAGACCCTTCTCCCCTTGGGGGAGAAGGAGACCGCACCTCACAAAAACGAATACGGATCCACATCCACCGTCAGCCGCACGCTGGCCGGGACCTTCACCCGCGCCAGCCAGGCGCGCAGGAAGCCTTGCAGATCGACGTCACGGTCGGCCCGGACCAACAGGCGTTTGCGGCGCCGCCCGCGCACCAGGGCCAGGGGGGCGTCGGCGGGACCATAGACCTCCAGCCGCTCCGCATTGGGGATGGCGGCGGCCAGATCGGCGGCGACCTTCTCGACCGCCTGGGCGTTCTCGCTGGACAGGATCAGGGCCGCCAGACGGCCATAGGGCGGCAGGGACCCCATCTCACGCTCGGCCGATTCGGTCTCGGCGAAGGCGTCGCGGTCGCCCGCGGCCAGGGCCGTCAACACCGGGTGTTCGGGCGTCCAGGTCTGCAACAGGGCGCGGCCCGGCCGGTCGGCCCGCCCCGCCCGCCCCGTCGCCTGGGTCAGAAGCTGGAAGGTCCGTTCGGCGGCCCGCAGATCGCCGCCGCGCAGGCCCAGGTCGGCGTCCACAACCCCGACCAGCGTCAGGCGCGGGAAGTTGTGGCCCTTGGCCGCCGCCTGGGTGGCGACCAGGATGTCGATCTCGCCGTCGATCATCGCCTGGATCAGGGCGCGCGCGGACTTAGCGTCGGGCACGGTGTCGGAGCTGAACACGGCCGTGCGGGCGTCGGGGAACAGTTGGCGCACCTCCTCCTCGACCCGCTCGACGCCGGGACCGACCGAGACCAGGCTGTCCTCGGCCCCGCAGTTGGGACAGGTCTTGGGACGCGGCATGGAGAAGCCGGTCAGATGGCAGACCAGCCGCCCGGTGTAGCGATGCTCGACCAGCCAACTGTCGGTGTCCGGCGCCGTCAGCCGGTGGCCGCAGACGCGGCACAGGACCACAGGCGCATAGCCGCGCCGGTTCAGGAACAGCAGGGTCTGCTCGCCCCGCGCCAGGGTCTCGGCCACGGCGGCGCGCAGCGGCGGCGACAGCCAGGTCTCGCGGTCCGGCGGCGACTGGCGCAGGTCGATCAGCGCGATGTCCGGCAGCACCGCCGCCCCGTGCCGGGCGCGCAGCTTCAGCCAGCCGTAACGCCCGGCCTGGGCGTTCGCCAGCGTCTCCAGCGACGGCGTGGCCGAGGCCAGGACCACCGCCGCCCCCTCGATCCGGGCGCGGGCCACGGCCAGGTCGCGGCCGTGATAGACCAGCCCCTCCTCCTGTTTGAACGCGCCGTCGTGCTCCTCGTCCACCACCAGCAGGCGTAGGTTGACGAACGGCAGGAACAGGGCCGAACGGGCGCCGACCACGATGTTGCAGCGCCCGGCGCGCACCGCCTCCCACACCCGGCGGCGCTGGGGCGGGGCGACGGCGGAATGCCATTCGGCCGGGGCGGCGCCGAACCGGTCGGCGATGCGCGCGATCAAGGCCTGGGTCAGGGCGATCTCGGGCAGCAGGATCAGGATCTGCGCCGTCGGATCGGCCGTCAGGATGCGCGCCGCCGCCTCCAGATAGGCCTCGGTCTTGCCCGAGCCGGTGACCCCGTCCAGCAGGAAGGGCGCGAACCCCCGCGTCGAAGCGAGAGCGTCGGCCGCCGCCGCCTGATCCGGGTTAAGCATCGCGGGGGCGTGGGCCGGATCAGGGGCGTCGAAGACGGCCAGGGCCGCGGTCTCGACGATCTCCAGAACACCTTCATCGACCAGGCCCTTGACCACGCCGGTCGAAACGGCGGCCGCACGCGCCAGGTCAGCGGCGCGCATCGCCCGCTCGCCCAGGGCATCCAACACGGCGGTGCGGGCGGGCGTGGCGCGGGCCGGGTCGCGGTTGGGAACGCGGCGCACCCGGCGTTCAGGCCGGGACGGCGGCGCGCGCAGCCCCTTCAATGCGGCGGCGGCCATCTCGCCGGGCGGCGACAGGGTCCAGCGCGCGGCCCATTCCAGGAAATCCAATGTGCGTTCCGGCAGGGACGGATCGTCCAGCCGCCCCTCGATCGGCTTCAGCCGCCGGTTCGAGCCGGTGGTCTCGCGTACTTCGGACACCACGCCGCGCACCAGGCGCGGACCCAGCGGAACCGCCACCTGATCACCGCGCACGAGATCGAGACCTTCCGGGACTTCGTAGTCGAAGGCCTCTGGGACCGGGAGGGGCAGGAGGACAGAAGCGACCTTCATCAGATGCGCATCCCTTCCCCCCTCGCGGGGGGAAGAAGGAAGGGCGGTTGGCGAAGGTCGCGCCTTTCCGCTATCACCCGCCCCATGAAACTCTTTCTCGACACCGCAGACGTCGCCGTCATCAAGGACATGGTTCCCACCGGCATGGTGGACGGCGTCACCACCAATCCGTCGCTGATCGCCAAGTCCGGTCGGAACATCGCCGAGGTCATCGCCGAGATTTGCGCCCTCGTCGAGGGGCCTATCTCGGCCGAGGCCGTGGCGACCGATTTCGAGACCATGGTCAAGGAAGGCGACAAGCTGGCCGCCATCGCCTCGAACGTGGTCGTCAAACTGCCCCTGACCTGGGACGGACTGCGCGCCACGCGCGTCTTCGCCGACAAGGGCGTCAAGACCAACGTCACCCTGTGCTTCTCGGCCGCCCAGGCCATGCTGGCGGCCAAGGCCGGCGCGACCTTCATCTCGCCCTTCGTCGGGCGGCTGGAGGACCACGGGGCTGACGGCATCGCCCTGCTGGAAGAGATCCGCACCCTGTACGACATCCACGGTTTCGAGACCGAGGTGCTGGCCGCGTCCTTGCGCAATCCAGCCCATGTCGCGGCCGCGGCCCTGGCCGGGGCGGACGCCGCCACCCTGCCGCCTGACGTGTTCAAGGGGCTGATCAAACACCCGTTAACCGACAAGGGGCTTGATGCCTTCCTGGCGGACTGGGGCAAGACCGGTCAGTCGATTCTGTAACACCTGATCCCCGGAGAGGTCTGTTGAACGGCGCATTGGACCTCGACCCCACGACGGAAGCGGACGCCCTGTCCGAGTCCTCGCTTCACTGGCCCCAAGTGCGCGCCTGGGTCCAGGCCCATCCCGACAGCCTGACCGGCGACGCCGCCCTGTTGCAGGAGATGGGGCTGGAGGCGCGCGGCAAGGTCGTCGACCTGGGCCGCGCCGCCCTGACCAAGCTGGAGGCCGTGGCCGAGCGTGAGGCGGGCGCCCGCAAGCAGATCGAGATGGTGGCGCGCGCCAATTTCGCCGCCCAGACCCAGACCCATGCGGCGGCCCTGGACCTGATGGAGGCGCGCAGCCACGCCGACCTGGCCCGGCGGCTGGATGCGGCGGCCCAGGCCCGGTTCGGCCTGGCGGCGGCGGCGATCGCGTTGGAAAAGCCCGGCGGCGTGCCCTTCGGCTGGCGCGGCCTGATCGCCGGAAAGGTGGACCGGCTGGTCGGCGACGACGGCCTGCACTGGCTGGGCGAGAATTTCGAGGGGCTGGACCTGTTCGGCTCGGCCGAGGACCAGGTGAAGTCCGTGGCCCTGATCCGCATGGCGCCTCAGTTCGCGGGCGGCGCGGCGCGCAACGCCCTGTGCGCCTTCGGTTCTCCCGACATCGACGGCTTCACCCCGGCCATGGGCTGTGAACTGGCGGCCTTCATCACCCGGGTGGTCGAACGGATGGCCGAGCGATGGCCGGTCCTGGGATGAGCGTCGATCAGGCGCTGGCCGACTGGCTGGCGCATCTGGCGCATGAGCGGCGGCTGTCGCCGCGCACGGTCGAGACCTATGGCCACATCGGGCGGCTGTACCTGGCCTTTCTGCAACGGCATCGCGGCGAAGGGGCGCTGAACGCCGCCGACCTGGGCACGGTCACGGCCGCCGAGGTGCGCGCCCATCTGGCCGAACGGCGCGGCGGCGAACGCCCGCTGAACGCCCGCTCGCTCAGTCAGACGCTGGCGGCGATCCGCGGGTTTCACGCCTTTCTGGACCGGCGGCTGGGCGTCGTGGCGTCGCAACTGGCCCTGGTGCGCGGTCCCCGCGTCAAACCGACCCTGCCGCGCCCGCTGAACGAGGATCAGGCGCGCGGCCTGCTGAACGAGACCGAAGCCGATCCAGACGCCGAACCGTGGGAGGCGGCCCGAGACCGGGCGGTGCTGACCCTGCTTTACGGCTGCGGCCTGCGCATTTCCGAGGCCCTGTCCCTGACCCGCGCCGACGCGCCTCTGCCTGAGACCCTGCGCATCACCGGCAAGGGCGGCAAGACGCGCATGGCCCCGGTGCTGCCCGCCGTGCGTGCGGCGGTGGACGCCTATCTGGCGGCCCTGCCCCTCGTCTCGACGCCGAACGACCCCCTGTTCCGGGCCAAACGCGGCGGTCCCTTAAGCCCCCGCCACGTCCAGGCGGCGGTGCAGCGGCTGCGCGGCCGGCTGGGCCTGCCGCCCTCGGCCACGCCCCACGCCCTGCGGCACAGTTTCGCCACCCATCTGTTGGGCGCGGGGGCCGATCTGCGGTCGATCCAGGAGCTTTTGGGCCACGCCAGCCTGTCGACGACCCAGAAATACGCCGCCGTCGACGCCGCCGCCCTGCTCCGGGCCTATTCAAATGCACACCCCCGAGCTTAACATAAGCGCTTGACCTCGGGGGGACCGGGATGGGCGTGAACCGGCAGTGGGACCGACGGGCGGTCTTGGCCGCATGGGCCGGCGCGGCGGCGACGCCCGCGTCCGCCCAGGTGTTCTCGGCCATTCCGCGCACCGGCGACGAACACCGCATCCTCAACAACATGGTGACCCGCATGGCCGCGCGGGTCGGGGTCAACGGACGCGAACGCTACGCCTTCGTCATCGACACGGGTGCGGGCCGCACCTCCGTTTCCGACCGGGTGGCGGCCGAGCTGCGCCTGCCGCCGGGTCCCGACGTGCTGGTCCATGGGGTGACCTCGGCCGTGATGACGCCGACGGTGCGGCTGGATCGGCTGCAGTTCGGCGGGCGGCTGTTCAACGATCTGATCTGTCCCGTCTTTCCGGCCGAACAGTTGGCGGCGGACGGCCTGGTCGGTCTGGACGTTCTGTCGCAATTCCGTCTGACCTTCGACCTGGGCGCCCTGCGGGTCACCCTGGCTCCGTCGGGCGGCAGCGTGGTCGAGACGTCCGAGACCTTCTACGAAGCCACCCGCATGAACCGCCAAGGCCGGTCCAGCGCCGTGGCCCGGTTCGGCCAATTGGTGCTGCTGACGGCGCGGGCCGAGGGGCGGCCGGTCAATCTGTTCGTGGATTCCGGCGCCCAGTATTCGATCGGCAACCCGGCCCTGATGGAGACGGTCGACCGCTACATTCCCCGCTCGACGCCGCGTGAACGCATCCAGGTGTTCGGCGTGATCGGCCAGAGCGTCGAGGCGCGGATCGGCGAGGTGCGCGACCTTCAGATCGGCCGCTTCGATCTGGGGACCACACCCCTGCTGTTCGCGGACCTGCACGCCTTCCGCGCCCTGGAGCTGGCGGATCACCCGGCCCTGTTGATGGGGGCGGACCTGTTGACCCGTTTCCGTCAGGTCGGCCTGGACTACGGCCGCAACCGGATGATCTTCTCGGGTCTGCGTCGGGCGCGGCCGTTCGCCGGATATCCGACCAGCTAGGCCGCCGCCGTCAGGCCTGTCCCCGTCAGGCCTGCATGGTCCAGCCTTCGACGCCCATGGCCGCCTGGCGGACGGCCTCCGAACGGGTCGGGTGCGGGTGGCAGGTGCGGGCGATGTCTTCCGACGCGCCGCCGAAGGCCATGGTCACCACGGCCTCGCCGATCAGCTCCCCGGCCTGGGGACCATAGATGTGGACGCCCAGAACCCGGTCGGTGGCGGCGTCGGCCAGCACCTTCACGAAACCGTCGGTCTCGTGGTTGATCTTGGCCCGGCTGTTGGCGGCGAAGGGGAATTTGCCCTTCTTGAAGGCCACGCCCGCGGCCTTCAACTGCTCTTCGGTCTTGCCGACCCAGGCGACCTCGGGGCTGGTGTAGATGACGCTGGGCACCAGGTCGTAGTCGACGTGGCCCGCCTTGCCCGCGATCAGTTCGACGGCGGCGACGGCGTCTTCCTCGGCCTTGTGGGCCAGCATCGGGCCGTGGGTCACGTCGCCGATCACCCAGACCCCGGCCTGGCCGGTCTTCAGATGGTCGTTGGCGATGAAGCCGCGCTTGTCGGTCTCGACGCCGACCGCCTCCAGACCCAGGCCCTCCGTGTACGGACGACGACCGATGGCGACCAGCACCACATCGCCGCGCACCGTTTCGGCCGCGCCGCCAGCCGCCGGTTCGACGGTCAGTTCGACGCCCGTGTCATCGACCTTGGCGGCGACGACCTTGGTTCCCATGCGGAAGGTCATGCCCTGTTTGGTCAGGCCGCGCTGGAAGGCGGTCGCCACCTCGGCGTCCATGCCCGCGCCGACAGCGTCCAGATACTCGATCACCGTCACCTCGGCGCCCAGGCGACGCCAGACCGAACCCAGCTCCAGCCCGATCACGCCCGCGCCGATGACGATCAGCTTTTTGGGCACGGACGGCAGCGACAGGGCGCCGGTGGAATCGATGATCCGCCCCTCCACGAAGTCCACGCCCGGCAGGGGGGTCGGCTCCGAGCCGGTGGCGATGATGATGTTCTTCGTGGCCACGACGGTCTTGGACCCGTCGGCGGCCGTGACCTCGACCTGGCCAGGTCCGGCGATGCGGCCGCGGCCCTTGATCCATTCGACCTTGTTCTTCTTGAACAGGAATTCGATGCCCTTGGTCAGGGCCGTCACGCTGTCGGCCTTCTGGGCCATCATCTGGCCGAGGTCGAGTTCGGGCGTCCCCACCTTGATGCCCAGACCGGCGAATTCCTTGCCCGCCGCCTCGAACAGCTCCGAGGCGTGCAACAGAGCCTTGGACGGCATGCAGCCGACGTTCAGACAGGTGCCGCCCAGGGTGTCGCGCATCTCGATGCAGGCGGCCTTCAGACCCAGTTGCCCGGCGCGAATGGCGGCGTTGTAGCCGCCGGGACCCCCGCCGATGATCACGACATCATAGGATTGGGCGGCGTCAGCCATGGGTTCGTCCTTGGATCGAGCGGGCGCGGAAAGCGGCCGGACACTAGCGTTCAACCCACGGGGGTCAACCGCCGCGCCGGATATGGGCGCTCAACTGCCGTGACGCGAGGTTTCAGGCCCCGATACGATCCGGCCGCGACCGGCGACAGTGCGATGCTCCCTTCTCCCGCGAGGGGAGAAGGAGAAGACTTAAGCCGCCTGATCCTCGACCCGGACGCTCGGCAGGGTCACGGCCACCTCGGCGCCTTCACCGGGACCGGAATCGATCGACAGCTTGCCGCCCGACTGGCGGGCGAAGGCATAGGCCTGCGACAGGCCCAGGCCCGCAGCCCCCGGTTTGGTGGTGAAGAACGGCTCCAGCGCGCGCGCGGCCAGTTCGCGATCCATGCCGGGACCGCTGTCGCGCACCGACAGGCGCAAGCCGCCCTCCATCAGGCTCTCCAGCCGGACGGCCACCGACCCGGCGCCGCCCACGGCCTCTATGGCGTTGGCCGTCAGGGCCTTGACCGCGCCCTCGAAGGCGACGGGGTCCAGGCGGACGGGCGCGGCCTCGGACGGCGCCTCGATCATCAGGTCGACGCCGGGACCGGCCAGGGCGCGCAGGCGGCTCTCCATGGCGGTCAACAGAACCCCGGCGTCCAAAATCTGCATCGACGGCGTCTCGTCGTCGCCCTGGGCGAAGGCGCTCAGACGGCGGGTCAGGGCCTCGCCCCTCTGCCCGGCGGCCAGGGCGGCCTGGCCCAGGCGGCGCACGCGCGCCGGATCGTCGGCCTGGCGCAGCATCATGTCCAGGGCGCCGGTCATGACGCCCAGCAGGGCGTTGAAGTCGTGAGCCAGTCCGCCGGTCAAGCGGCCGACATTCTCCATGCGGCGGCCTCCGGCCAGTTCGGCCTCGGCGCGGGTCTCGGCCGCCTCGGCGGCGCGGCGCGCGGCCTGGGCCTCGGCGCGGGCGGTCTCGGCCTGGTTCAGGGCTTCGTCGCGCTGGGCAGACAGTTCGGCCTCGCGCGCGGCGGCGGCCAGATCGACGCCCACGACGGGCAGGGTCTCGATTCCGGGTTCGGCCGGTTCCGGCGCATCGGCGGTCCCGGCCGGCGCCGCCTCTCCGGCCAGCAGCAGGGCGTCCACGGTTCCGGCCGCGTCGGTCAGACGCAGGATCGACCAGGCCACGCCGCCCGAAACGATGGGCGCCGGTTCGACCTCGGCCGAGACGCGGGCGACGTGCAGCGCCTGGCGCGCCGCGCCGCGCGCCGACTCGTCCAGGAACCGTTCGGCGAAATCCTGGTCCAGAACCGCGCCGCCCTCGGCCGCCAGGGCCAGGGCCACCGGATTGGCCTCGCGCACCCGTCCGTCAGTTCCGACGATCACCAGGGCGCCGGGCGCGGCGTCGAAGACGCGCCGGGTCAGGTCGTCGGCCGCCGACAGGGGCGGGAAATTGTCGACCGGCTGCATCGCCTCGGGCATGGCCAGACCCTCGGTCTCGACGATGGCGGCGGTCGAGCCGATCACCTCGCCCAGCTCGTTCTCGATCGGCATGGCCGTGACCGAGACCAGCATCTTGCGGCGCGTGGCCGGGTTGGACAGCAGGTGCTGGAACCCCTTGACCGTCTGGCCGCGCAGGGCGCGGGCGCTGGGCAACAGGTCCGGCGGCACGGGACGGCCGTCGGGATAGGTGATGCCCCAGGTCGCCGAATGGAACCGCAGCCCCAACAGCTCGGCGTCGCGACGACCCAGAAGCTGGTGCGCGGCGCGGTTGGCGAAGACGAATTTGCCCGACCGGTCGGTCTCGACCAGGGCCACGGGGATGGCGTTCAGCGTCTCGAACAGGCGTTTGTCGGCGGCGTGGGCGACCTTCTGGACCATGTCCAGCTCATCGCTGGCGCTGGCGTGGCTGACGCCGCGTTTGACGGCGAAGAAGGAGGCGACGAGCGCGATCAGCGTCGTGACGCCGGCGGTGATCGCCAGAACCAGAACCCAGTCCACTTCGCCTTCCAGAAACATCGAACGCCTTCACCGATCCCGTTTCGGGACGCACCGGTCCCTTCGGGAAACACCTTGCAAGGAGCGAACCGGTTCCGGCCGCCTCTCTGAAAAGGCGAGTAGAGGGCGCGCAGTCGGGCGTCCAGCGTCCCGCCGGTCACTTTGCGGCGACCGATGCAAAAGGGCCGGACGTCGCCGCCCGGCCCCATGCGGGAAGATCGCGATCCGATCCGCGTCAGAAGGCGACGCGCATGACCAACTGGTACCAGGGACCGGCGTCCTCGGTCTCCAGCTCGTATTCGTCATGGGCGCGGGCCGTCTGATCGGCGACGCTGTCGAACTTGTCGAAGACCTCGTCCTTTGAGGCGTTCAGCAGGTTCGAGCCGGTCAGGCGCACGACGATGTTCGACGCGATCCGCTTCTCGACGAAGACCTCCAGGTCCGCGCCGTATGATGTGCGCACCTCCTCGGCCAACACCCGCGAAAAGGCGTCGCCCTGTTTGCGATAGGTGGCGCCGAAGGCCGCGCCCCAGGCCGGGATGTCGTGGGTGAAGCCGGTGTTGAAGACATAGTCCGACTGGTCGTTGAACCGGCGCGTCCCCATGAAGTCGTCGACCTCGCTGTCCAGCCACGAGGCGTTCAGGAAGACGCCGGTGTCGGCCATGCCCAGGGCGTCCAGCGGCGTCGACAGGTCGAACTCCAGGCCCCAGACGCGGCCGTCGCCCACATTGTCGACCGTATAGACGAAGGTCCCCGCCCCGCCCGATCCGACGGCGCCGGTGTTCACCGCCTCGATCAGGTCGGTCACGTCACGATAGAAGGCGTTCAGCCCGACCACGCCGCGACGGCCCAGGCGGCGCTCGAAACCGACGTCCACGCCCCAGGCGCTTTCCGGCTTCAGCTTCGGATCGCCGATGAAGTCGCTGTCGCCGAACTCCTCTTCCAGCAGGGCCGGTTGCAGCCGGTCGAAGTCGGGACGGCGCACGGTGCGGGCGACCGAGACGATGATCCGATCCGTCTCCGACAGCCGCCAGCGCAGGCTGGCCGACGGCAGCAGGAAGCCGTGATCGGTTTCGGTCACCCGGTCGGCCGCGGCGGCCGTCAGATCGGTGATCGTGGTCCGGGTGCTCTCATAGCGCAGGCCGGTCTCCCACTTCACCGCGCCGGTCTCGCCCGACAGCATGACATAGGGGTCGATGCGGGTCTCCTCGATCGTCCCCTCGCCGCCGGGAACCGAGGCGAAGGCGCCGAAGGCGGGCACGGCCGGACGCGGGGCCGGGGCGTTCGGCACGTTGAAGCGGATGCGCGGCGTCTCCTGGATCAGGGTGTCGCGGTCCTTGCGGTTCCACTGCACGCCGAACTCCAGCGTCGCGCCGCCCGCCAGGCCGCGTTCATGCTCGACCGCGCCCGAGATCTCGGCGTCCTCGATGTTCACCCGGGTCGAATCCAGGGTGAAGCGGTCCTCGTCGGGATAGGCGACCGCGTCGCGCAGATATTCCGACTCGGCCTCGAACTCGTACTGGTCGTCGTTGATCGAGGCGTAGCCCAGCTTGATGCGGGTCCGCCCCCCCGCCATGTCGAAGGCGTAGCGGCCGCGCAGGGCCAGGTTGTCGGTGCGGATGTCCAGGTCGTTGTCGTTGACCGTCAACAGATTGGCGTCGCTCTGAACGCCGTTGCGGTACTCCAACGAATCCTCGTCCTGATAGCGGTCGGTGCGCACGAAGGCGCCCGACAGCTCCAGCGCGCCGGGACCGACATCGACCGAATAGGCGGCGTTGAACGAATAGTCCGCGCCGTCGCGCACATCGGTCTGGACCTCGACGTTCTCCAGGGTTCCGCCCGGCGCGTCGAAGCGTTGGCTGAACTTGTTCTTGGGGTTGCGGCGGTCCTGAATGTTGGCGCCGACCAACAGACGCCCCGGCCCGACCTGGCCGCCCCAGACCGCGCCATAGGTTCCGCCCCACCGGCCGTATTCGCTGTCGCTCCAGTTCAGGGCGCCCAGACGCACATAGCCGCCGTCTAGCGACAGGGCGTCGCGCAACACGATGTTGACCGCCCCGGCCAGGGCGTCGCCCGAACGATTGGCCGAGGACGAACGCACCACCTCGACCCGTTCGATCAGCTCGGCGGGAATGCGGTCGACGAAGAAGGATCGGTCCAGGCCCGCGCCGGGCACGCGTTCGCCGTCGATCAGCACCTGAGTATAGCCCGGGTCCAGACCCCGCAGCCGCACCCCGTCCGATTCCAGCACGTCCGACAGAAAGGTCACCGACGGCACGCGCTTCAGGGCGTCGCCGACGGTCAGCGGCTCGAACCGCTGGAAATACTCCAGGTCGTAGGACAGGGTCGGGACCACGTCGTCGGTGCGGTTGCGCATCGCCGGTTCGCCGGTGACGATGACCTCTTCCAGCGCCGTGGAGGGACCCGACGGGTCCTCGGCCGCGAAGGCCTGGACCGCAAAGGATTGTGCGGCGGCGGGCGCGGCGAGGATCATGGGCGCGGCGGCGGCGCCGAGCAGAAGCGACAGTGTCATGACGAACATCCCGATCGCCGGGTTCGCGGCCATCGCGCCCGGTCTGGCGTCGAGGGCTAGGCCGCGATGACGAAGCGCCGACGACGCCCAGACGAAGTTCACGTGGCGGAACGCCGACAAGGTCGCGACAAGGTCTCCGGCCACGGAAGGCTCTTCATCGAGACGACCTGGAGTTGTCGTGAAACGGCGCTAGAAAGGCTGGGCCGGGTCGTGGTCTGGCGGCTCGATCCCTGAAGTGAGAGCGACGATGATCCGTATGCGAACCCTCGCCATGACCGCCGCCTGCGCCGCCGTCCTGGCGGCCTGCGCGACCGTGGAGCGGCCGGGCGCGGGCGTGCGGGTGACGGCCTTCGCGGAAACGACGGCGGTGGGCACCCGCAACGCCGACGCGGCCGACGACCCTGCGATCTGGTCCGGGCCGGAAACCACCTTGGCGGGTCGTCGCCTCAACGCCTTCGTCGCCGGGACGGACAAGAAGGCGGGTCTCTACATCTACGACCTGACCGGCGCGGTGCTGCAATTCCTGCCGCAGGGCCTGTTGAACAATGTCGATGTCGCCACCCTGCCGCGTGATGCGGGGGGGTGGGTCATACTGGGCGCCAGCGACCGCACGCCGGGACGCGAGGGAATCACCCTGTTCCGTTTCGACGCCCGCACCGGCGGCGAGATCGAATATTGGGGCCGCATCGCCACCGACATCATCGAGCCTTACGGCTTCTGCATGCGTCAGTGGCGCGGGCAGGTTCACGCCGTCCTGATCGGCAAGGACGGCCAGGCGCGCCAACTCGTTCTGACCGAGGGGGCTGACGGCACCCCGGCGGCGCGCGAAGTGCGTCGTTTCGCCGTCGGCTCCATCGCCGAAGGCTGTGCGATCGACACGACGTGGGGCGGCCTGTTCATCAGCGAGGAGACGGTCGGTCTGTGGCGCTATGATCTCGATCCGGTCTCGGGCGACGCGCGCACCCTGGTCCAGGCGGCGGACGGGGTCCGCCTGACCGCCGACGTCGAGGGGGCGGCGATCCTGAACGACATGACCGGCACGTATCTGATCGCCTCCAGCCAGGGCGATTCCGCCTTCGCGGTCTGGCGTCTCCACGGCCGCGAGACCGAATGGGTCGGCCGGTTCGCCGTACACGCGGGCGACGGCGTCGACGCCGTGACCGGAACCGACGGCCTGGACGCCCACGGCGCCTTCGGCCCGTTCGGCGAGGGGCTGGTCGTGGTCCAGGACGACGTGAACCCCGGCGGCGCGCAGAATTTCAAATATCTGCACTGGGGCGACGTCCGCCGCGCCCTGGGCGTTGCCGACCCCGCGCCGCGCTGACGTCGCTCAGGCTGGGTTTTCTGGCGCGGCGGTCTTCTTGCGGGGTCTCAATATGCCCCGCCCGTGACGGCGGCGTTCAAACAGGTTCAGGAAATACAGGCCGAACGGGATCAGCCAATAGGTGAAGCCCGGAATCCACGGCAGGTCGCCCAAGGGGATGATCCAGGCCAGGCCCGCCGACAACAGTCCGGTGGCGGTGATCACGCCCCAGATGGCGCGGCTCTCCTCGGCTTCGTCGCGGTCGTCATCGGCCAGGCCCGCGACCGTCCCGCGCTTCAGCGCATGGCCGTACAACAGGAAATACAGCCAGCTCAGAAAGGCGAAGCCGACGCCGTAGATCGTATAGACGTCGCGCAGTTGCTGGATCGATCCGATCAGTTCGCGCCCCGGCAGCCGCCCGCCCGAGAAATAGGCCATGCCCGCCTCGGTCAGCAGCCGCAACGGGAAGACGTAGATCAGGATCATGAAGACGATCGCCAGGCTCAGCGTCGCCGACCAACTGTCGCGGATCGGGGCCAGGCGGCCATAGTTGCGGTGCCCCAGCCAGAACATGACCACCAGGCCGAACCCGGCGGCGAAGGCCGGGATGCGCCCCAGCGCCCGCATCAGGTCGCCGAAATCGTGCAACGGCTCGGCCCCCGCGATGATCAAAAGCGTCACCGCGAAGGCGAAGGAGGCGTCGACGAAGGCGTCCAGCCGTTCGGTCTCAACCGGCCGGATGCCGGATTTCGGTGCGCTGTCGCTCATGACGCCGACTATGCGGCAGAACGCGGATACGACAAGGGCCGCGCCCAAGCCGACGCGGCCCCGTCAGATTCAGCCGTGGACGATCAGGCCAGTCGGCGCCGCTGGATCATCACCGCCGCCCCGCCGACGAGAAGCAAGCCGAACAGGATCATGGCCCATTCCGACATCGTCGGCACTGGAGCCGGGGCGCTGAAGACCACGGCGGCCGGCCCGGTGATGGTGTACTGGTAGGTCGAGGTCTCGGCCGTCGAAAACGACGCCAGCACGAAGGTGTAGATACCCGCGGACAGGGTCACGTTTTGGTTGTCATCGACGGTCGCCACGCAGTTCGTGGCAGGGGTCGCCGCATTGAACGCGCCCGAATAGACGCCAAGCGACGCATCCCCCGGGGTGAAGTTGTCCACAAAGGTGTAAACCCCGGCCGTGCTGACCGTGGCCGTCACCAACCTGTAGTAATATGGGCCGCCGGTCGTGTGGATGCTGCAGGGCTGACCGCTATCGAAGTGATAGGTGGGCAGGGTGGGATCGGTGTTCGCCAGGCTGTAGGGCAGCACCTGCGCCATCACCGGGGATGCCGCCGCGGAGACAGCCATGCCGATCAGCAGGGCGGCGATTTTCAGAATTTTCTGCATGCTGACTCCCCCCAAGAGCCATAACTTTATGCTGAACTTTGTTATCTGTCTCGAACTTTCCTCGATGCTCAGCCCGGCTCTCAGCGAGAGAATTGAAGGGGTCTCCGCTGTCCGCCTTTTCTCCGGGAATCCAGTGCCGCCAACGCGCCAAAGCAAAAGGGCCGGTCTCGCGACCGGCCCTTTAGAGGCTTTCGACTGGAGCGGGCGAGGCGATTCGAACGCCCGACCCTCACCTTGGCAAGGTGATGCTCTACCCCTGAGCTACGCCCGCGCTTCAGTCGAGGGCGGGCCTATACCGGACCCTCGCGGCCCCTCGCAAGCCCCCTTCGCAAGAATTCCGCGACAATGCGCTCAAGTCGTGAGCGACCGCGTCGTGAACATGGCGCCAGAGGCGATGCGGATCGCCTTGGCGATCAGCGCGGCGCCAGGCGAATGGCCCCGTCCAGGCGGATGCACTCGCCATTGATATAGGTGTTCTCGGCCAGGTGCAGGGCCAGGGCCGCATAGTCGGCGGGCGTGCCCAGGCGCTTGGGGAAGGGGATCATGGCCGCCAGGGCGTCCTGAACCTTCTGGTCCATGCCGGCCATCATCGGCGTCCACATGATGCCGGGCAGGATGGTGTTGACCCGCACGCCCTCGCTCATCAGGTCGCGCGCCATCGGCAGGGTCATGGCGTAGACCCCGCCCTTGGACGCCGAATAGGCCGCCTGGCCGATCTGGCCGTCCTGGGCCGCGACGGACGCCGTATTGATGATCGCGCCGCGCTCGCCGTCCTCCATGGGGTCCAGCGTGACCATGCCCGCCGCCGACTGGCTGGCGACGCGGAAGGTGCCGAACAGATTGACCCGCACGGTGCGCTCGAACTGGGCCATGTCGTGGGCCTTGATCTCGCCGGTGTCCTTCTTGCGCGACACGGTCTTCTGGCCGGTGGCGATGCCCGCGCAATTGACGGTCAGACGTTCCTGGCCGTGGGCGGCGCGGGCCTTGGCGAAGGCCGCCGCCACAGAGGCGTCGTCAGTCACGTCGACCGAGCAGAAGACGCCGCCGATCTCCTTGGCCACCTGTTCGCCGCGCTCGGCGTTCAGGTCGAACAGGGCGACCTTGACGCCCCTGGCCGCCAGCGCCCGCGCCGTGCCTTCGCCCAGGCCAGAGGCCCCGCCCGTCACCACCGCCGCGATCGACCCGTCGAGTTTCATGGCCGAAGCCCCTATGTTGTGTGAACCTGAAGTCAGTCGCGGGGTTTAGCGGCCATGCCCGCCAAAGCCAAACCCATCCGTCCAGACGAGGCGCTGGACCCGAACAAGGCCCTGGTCCCCTCGGTCCAGCGCGTCAACGAACGCCGCGTCTCGCGCGGCTTCTGGCCCAAGATCACCCGCACGGCGGCGCGCATCCCGTTCGCCGACCAGGTCCTGGCGGTCTGGTACGCCGCGCGCGACCCCCAGACGCCGGCGGCCGCCAAGGGGATCATGCTGGGGGCGCTGGCCTATTTCGTCCTGCCGGTGGATGCGATCCCCGACGTCTTCGCCGGCATCGGCTTCACCGACGACGCGGCGGTGATCGCCGCCCTGATCGCGACCCTGGGCGCCAATATCCGCAAACGCCACCGCGACCAGGCGGCCGAGGCGTTGCGGCGGCTGAAGGATCAATAGTCAGGGGTCAGTACGCTTGTTTCGCCTCTTCGCGCGTCTGCGGCCCGACCTTCTGGTTCGACCGCACCCAGCCGACGATGGAGTAGCGGAAGCGCGGGGCGAAGCTGGCGATCTCGGTCACCGCGTGTTTCGTCGGCACGACGAAGACGTTCAGGGCGTTGAAGGCCGGAACCCAGCCGTGCTCGATATGGCCGTCGGCGCCGTAGAACAGCAGATTGCCGCCCCAGTCGGCCCGCCAGTCGCGGGTGAAGTTCAGCACATAGCCGTACAGCCGGTTCTTGCCCGCCGAGACGTCGTTGTGCGCCGTCAGCACATGGCCGGGGCGATAGCGGCTGGCCTGGGCGTCGACCAGGTCGATCCGGTCGTCGCCGGTCACGGCGCGCATGAAATCCAGAAAAGCGGGGCTGTTCAGAAAGGCGTGGACGGCGTCGGCGGCGTCCTGCGGGCCTTCGGTCTGCTCGGGACCGAGACGGCGGTTGTCGAAGACATACTGGGTCAGGGGGCTTGAGCCGTCGACGGCCGCCGCGTCCAGCCAGGCCTGTTTCGACGGATCGGCCGCACGGGTCCCGTCCAGCGGCAGCTCGAAGAAGGCGCCGCCCGCCGCCACCGTGGTCTTCCAGCGCGTCTCGGCCTCCAGAACCTGGGCCACAGCCTCGGCCGAGGCGGGCTTCAGGATCGACGGGATGTGCAGGCGCCGGTTCGGGGCGAAGGCGGCCTTCAGCGCCGCGACGTCCAGGTCGGGGTTCAGTTCGATCGGGGGCGTGCTCACGGCCGGCCCGCCTCCGGCGGGTTGACCCGCCACCAGCCGGTGATCGAAAGGCGCGGCGCCCCGGCATAGGGGGCGACCATCGACACCGAATGCCAGGCGGGCACCTGGAACACGTTCAGGGTGTCGAACTGGGGAACGAAGGTCTCGGCCACCTGGCCGTCGGGGTCGGTGAACATCAACAGGCCGCCCCAGTCGACCGGCCATTCCGGCGAGACATTCAGCACATAGGCGTACAGCCGCCCCGCCCCCTCGTGCTCGTCGGTGTGGCCGTTCAGGAAATGGCCGGGCAGATAGCGGGTGGCCTGGGCGTCGACATAGGCGATGCGGTCGTCGCCGGTCAGGCGCCGCGCGAAGTCCAGCCAGGCCGCGCCGTTGAAGACGGCGTGCAGGTCGTACAGCGCCTGAGGCACGGCCAGGCCCATGCCGCGCGCCTGGCCCAGGCGCAGCCGGTCGAAGATGAACTGAAAGTCGCGCGTCGCCTCTTCATAGGCCATGCCGATCAGCCGGGCCTGTTCTTCGGGCGGCTCGTTCTCGAACACGGCGACGGGCACGTCGGCGTTGTAGGGATTGCGGATGGCCCGGTTCCACAGCATGGCCGGATCGGTCATGGCCGCATGGATCGCCGTCGAACCCCGGCCGAAGATCCCATGCAGGCGCGTGCGGCCGGTCGCGGCCAGCCGTTCGGCCGCCGCCGTCACGTCCAGATCGGACGACAGGGTGAAGGTCACGCCGGGTCGTCGATGGTGACGACGATCTTGCCCAGGGCCTGGCGGTCGCCCAGGGCCTTGATCGCCTCGCCCGCCCGTTCCAGCGGGAAGGTCCGGCTGACGCGCGGCCGGATCTTGCCCTCGGCGTACAGGCCCATCAGCTCGGCCATATTGACCGCGTGGGCGGCCGGGTCGCGCGCCGCCGCCGCGCCCCAGAAGACGCCGACCACCGAGACCGACTTCAACAGGGTCAGGTTCAGCGGCAGCGACGGTATGCCCGCCGGGAAGCCGACGACCAGATAGCGGCCGTTCCAGTCCATGGCGCGCAGGGCCGGTTCGCAATAGTCGCCGCCGACGGCGTCATAGACCACGTCCGCCCCGTCGCGGCCGGTGGCCAGCTTGAACTCGCCCGACAACTGCTTCTGGGCCGTCTTGTCCATCGGTCCCGACGGATAGATCAGGCCGTTGTCGGCCCCCAGATCCAGGGCGAACTCGACCTTGTCGTTGGTCGAGGCGGCGGCGACCACGCGCGCGCCCATGGCCTTGCCCAGTTCGACGGCGGCGGCCCCCACGCCCCCCGCCGCGCCCAGCACCAGCAGGGTCTCGCCCGGCTTCAACCCCGCCCGGTCCTTCAGGGCGTAATAGCTGGTGCCGTAGGTCATGATCAGGGCTGCGCCTTCCTCGAAGGACATGGCGTCGGGCATCTTGATGACGCTCTGGGCCGGAACCGCGATCCGTTCGACCAGGCCGCCCCAGCCGGGCACGGCGATGACGCGGTCGCCCTTGTGCAGGCCCTTGACCCCCTCGCCGACGGCGTCGATCACCCCCGCCACCTCGGCTCCCGGCGCGAAGGGGCGCTCGGGCCGGAACTGGTATTTGTCTTCGATGATCAGGGTGTCGGGGAAGTTGATCCCCACGGCCTTGACCTCGATCACCACCTGGCCGGGATGCGGCGTCGGGTCCAGCACCTCTTCCAGCGACAGGGTCTCGGGACCGCCGGGGGCCTTGGACAGAAGGGCGCGCATGTCGTGTCTCACGTTCAGGGCGTGGCGCCCGAGGTCAGGTGACGCTAATCAGGCCTCGGCCCGTTTGGAAAGAGGCCGAAGCGTTCGATCAGGAGACGACAGGCATGGGCCGACCCGCCCTCATCCTTCACGGCGGCGCCGGCGCCCGCAGAGGCGTCGATTATGACCGCGAGATCGCCCATATGCGCGAGGTGGTCGAGGTGATGAAGCCGCGCCTGCTGGACGGCCTGTCGGCCGCCGACGCCGCGGTCGAGGCGGTGGTCATGCTGGAGGATTCGGGCCTGTACGTCGCCGGGCGCGGCGCCTCGCCCAACGCGGCCGGCGCCTATGAGCTGGACGCCAGCCTGATGATCGGACCCGACCGGCGCGCCGGGGCGGTGGCGGCGCTGCAAGGCTTCCGCAATCCGATCCGCGTGGCGCGGGCGGTGGTCGAACAGACCCCGCACGTGATGCTGGCGGGCGAGGGCGCGGCCCTGTTCGCGGCCGAGCACGGCTTTGAAGCCATCGCCGACGAACCGAGCTGGTTCACCCAGGCCGGCCAGGGCGACGACAACCACCCGCCGGGCGTGCTGGCGCACGGCACGGTCGGCTGCTGCGTGCTGGACGTCCACGGGCGGCTGGCGGCGGCGACTTCGACGGCGGGGGTGTTCGGCAAGATGTCGGGCCGGGTGGGCGACACCCCCATCCCCGGCGCCGGCTCCTGGGCCGACGCCCGCGTGGCGGCCTCGGCGACCGGCCAGGGCGAATATTTCATCCGCGTGGCGGCCTGCGCTCAGACGGCCTGGCGCGTCGCGGCCGGGGCGTCGCTGACGGACGCGGCGCGCGCCGTGATCGACGAGGTGGGAGCCTTGGGCGGCGACGGCGGCCTGATCGCGCTGGACGCAGATGGGAACATCGCCGACCCCTACAACAGCCAAGGCATGAAACGCGCCTGGCTGACGGTCGAGGGCGAGGTCGGGGTGGACGTGTTCGGCCGCTGAAGCCGGCTCAGTTCAGACGGTCGCGCAGGGTCTCGCGCGAATCGGCGATCAGTTTTTCGGACGCCTCGGCCGCCGACGTCTGCCAGGGCGCATTGGCCGGGCGATAGTTCAGCACGGCCCCCACGACGCCCAGGCCGACCAGCAGACAGGCCCCCGCCAGCATGGCGCGGCGCACCCAGCGCACCTCCTCGATGCGCCGCTGGCGGGCTTGCAGCGACGGCCCGCGACGGCGCACGAACACCGGCGGCTCATAGGCTCGCGACGGCCGGATCGGAGCATGGACCCGCCGTTCGGCGTCCAGGCGCGCGCGACGGGCGGGGTCTTTCAGCAGGGTGAAGGCGGCGTTGATGGCCTGGGCGCGGTCGGCGTCCGCCCCGGCCCCGGCGCGATCCGGGTGATGTTCGCGCATCAGGCGGCGATAGGCGGCCTGAATGGCGGCGAAATCCGCCGTCGGCTCAACCCCCAGTACGCGATAGGGATCACTCATTCAGGTCCGTCCCTTGAGATCCCGCCCGTCATCCGATCTCCCCCCGGAGCGAAATCCTTATTCGGAACAATAATCGAGTCCGCTCTCGCGCGAAAGGGTGTCAAGGCTTGGCGACGATAGGGGCGTGGGGTAAGCGTCGAGCCGTCGGACCGGATGGGCTGGAGCCGAAACCTGACTTTGGCGTTTGCGATGCGCGGCCTGGCCGCGGATCGTGAGGGAAGTGGCGCGACGCATGGCGGACGACCGGATCTTCGGCGAGGACGACGAACCCCGGCGGCTGCCCGGCGCGGGTCGCGGCCTGGCCCCGCGCGGACCCGACGGCGCGGTCGACGTCTGGCGGCCCGAGCGGGTGGTCGACGAACCCGCCATCGACCTGGCCCAATATTGGCGCCTGCTGTTCAAATACCGTTTCGTCATCGCCGCCTGTTTCATCGGCGCGATCGTTCTGGGCGTGGCGGCGACCCTGCTGATGACGCCGATCTATACGGCGACCACGACGATCCAGATCGACCGGGAATCGGCCCGCGTGCTGGAGACCAGCGACGTCTCGCCCAATGCGGCGGCCATGCAGGCCGAGGAGTTCTTCCAGACCCAGTACGGCCTGATCCGCAGCCGGTCCCTGGCCCAGCGCGTGGCCGAGAGCGAGGGCCTGGCCGCCGACGCCCGCTTCCTTCAGGCCATGGGCATGGCCTCGGGCGACGGCGCCGCCGCCGCCGCCCCGGCCAGCTTGGCCCGGCGTCAGGACGCGGTGGTCGGCATGCTGCAAGCCAATCTGGGCGTCCAGCCGGCGCGGGGGTCGCGCCTGGTGAACATCACCTTCGACAGCCCCGACCCGGTGCAGTCGGCGCGCATCGCCAACGCCTTCGCCGTCAACTTCATCCAGGCCAACCTGGACCGCAAATTCGATTCCTCCTCCTACGCCCGCGACTTCCTGGAGCAGCGTCTGGCCCAGACCAAGACCCGCCTGGAGGAGGCCGAACGCTCGCTGGTCGCCTACGCCCAGCAGCAGGGCATCATCAATGTCGACGAGACCACGGCCGCCGGCGCCGATCCGTCGGGCGGGGGCGCGCGCTCGCTGGCCGCCAACGACCTGTTGGCGCTGAATTCGTCCCTGACCCGCGTGCGCGCCGAACGGATCGCCGCCGAGCAGAAATGGAACCAGGTCAATTCGTCCAGCCTGATGAGCCTGCCCGAGGTGTTGCAGAACCCGGCCATCCAGCGCCTGACGGAGAACCGCGCCACCCTGAACGCCGAATACCAGCAGAAGCTGTCGATCTACCGGCCCGAGTTTCCCGAGATGCTGCAGTTGAAGGCGCGCATCGACGAGACCGACAGCCAGATCCGCACCCTGGCCAACGAAATCCGCTCGTCGATCCGCCAGAACTACCAGGCCGTCTTGGGTCAGGAGCGCGCCCTGCAGGCCCAGGTCAACGGCCTGAAAGGCGATGTGCTGGACCTGCGCAGCCGCAGCATCCAGTACAACATCCTGCAACGCGAGGTGGACACCACCCGCAGCCTCTATGACGGCCTGCTGCAACGCTACAAGGAGGTCGGGGTCGCCGGCGGCATCACCGCCAACAACATCTCGATCGTCGACCGCGCCCGGCCGCCGGGCGGGCCGTCCAAGCCGAACATGATGCTGAACCTGGCCATCGCGGCCATCCTGGGCCTGGGCTTCGGCGTGTTGCTGGCCTTCGCCATGGAGGCCCTGGACCAGTCGCTTTCGACCCCCGAGGACGTGGAGTCCAAGCTGGACGTGGCGGTGTTGGGCGCCGTGCCGATCCTGCCCAGGGGCCAGACGCCGGTCGAGGCCCTGGCGGACCTGCGATCCGGTTTCGCCGAGGCTTATTATTCGCTGCGCACGGCGCTGCAATTCTCCACGCCCAACGGCGCGCCCTCGACCCTGTTCGTCACCAGCGCCCGGCCGGGCGAGGGCAAGTCGACCACAGCCCTGGCCATCGCCGAGAATTTCGCCCGCATCGGCCACCGCGTGCTGCTGGTCGACGTCGATCTGCGCAAACCCTCGATGCACCGCCTGCTGGGCGCCAACAACGACCGGGGCATGAGTTCGATCCTGTCCGGCTCGGCCAGCCTCAGCGACGTGGTCCAGCGGCCCGAGGACGGCGGCCTGTGGTTCATCCCCTGCGGTCCCCTGCCGCCCAATCCGGCCGAACTGCTGAGCGGCGCGCGGGTCCAAGGCTTCCTGGACGAGAGCCGTCGCCGGTTCGACATCGTCGTCATCGACGGGCCGCCGACCCTGGGCTTCGCCGACGCCCCGGCCATGGCGGCCAATGTCGCGGGCACCGTCTTCGTCATCGAGGCCAACGGCACCCGCCGCGGCCAGGCGCGCGGCGCCCTGGCCCGACTGAGGATGGGCCGCGCCCGGATTCTCGGCGCCGTCCTGACCAAGTTCAACACCAAGTCCAGCGCCTACGGGGCCTATGACTACGCCTACGACTACGCCTATGGGGCGGATTCCAACGCCGACCGTAAGGCCGATACTTGAGCCGCGCCGCCGCCCCTGACGCGAGGGCGGCTCGGCGGGCGGCCGGACGAGCGCCGGACGCCCTGGTCTTTCTGGTGATCGTGGCGGGCGTCTGGATCGCCTGGCAGATTCTGCGCAACGCCCTGGTGCTGACGGCGGCGCCGGACCTGGCCCTGCGGCTGGGTCCCGACGCTCCGACGGTGCTGACCCGCGCGGCCGAGGCCGAACTGGCGGCGGGCCGGATCGACACGGCCCAGCGCCTGGCCCAGCGCGCCCTGACCCGCAAGCCGTTCAACGTGGCGGCCCTGCGCGTCGCCGGCCTGGCCGCGGCCAAGGAAGGCGACCTGGAGGCCGCGGATCGGATGCTGACCCTGGCCGGCAACTGGAGCCTGCGCGATGACCCGGCCCATAGCTGGCTGGTCATGCACCGGCTGGAGCAGGGGCAGGCCGCCTCGGCCCTGGCCCACGCCGACACGTTGATGCGTCGCCGCACGGACCTGAGACCCCGGTATTTCGACCTGATGATCAGCCTGGCGTTGCGCAACGACGTCCAGGCCCAGGGCGCCCTGGTGGCCCTGTTGCGGCGCGAGCCGCCGTGGCGGATCGACTTCTTCATCCATGCGCTGGAGCGGCCCGAGGGCCTGCCCGTCGCGGCGGCGGTCGCCGTCGCCCTGAAGGACGGTCCCGGCCGCGTGACCGAAGAGGAAAAGGCGCGGCTGTACGGCACGCTGATCGCCCAGGGCCGCATTCCGGTGCTGCGCGACCTGATCGTCCGCATCGAGGGCGCCGCGCGGCCGGCCCTGAGCCACGGCGACTTCACCGACGGGACCGGCGCGCCGCCCTTCGGCTGGAGCCTGCCCGCCGGGGCCGGGGTTCTGGCCGAGATCGCGGCCGATCCCGAGGGCGGCCAGCCCGCCCTGCACGCCGTCGTCGCCGACATGGCCGGCCGCACGGTCGCCGAACAGCTCGTGCTGTTGACGCCGGGGCGTTGGCGGCTGTCGGGACGGTTCCGCGTCGAACAGGGCGAACCCAGCGGCCGCCTGGCCTGGACCCTGGCCTGCGCGACCGGAGACCGCGTCTTGGGGACCGCCCCCCTGTCGGCCCCCGCGCACGGAGCCTGGACAGGATTTTCGACCGTCATCGACGTAGGTCCCGACGCCTGCGGCGCGCAACGGCTCACTCTGGCCAGCCGAGTTCAGGACCGGCGGTCCATGGTTGAAATCTGGGTGGACGACGTGGCGCTGACCCCTGTTCGATAGGGCGTCGGACACGTCCGGCGCGAAAATTCACATTCCCATTATTGCTCCGGGAACCATTTGGGCGCATAGGGTTTTGGAACTGTGCGGCGTTTCCGCAAAGTCGAGAGGGTTTGAGATGCGCAAGATCATCGCTGCTTCGGTCATCGGACTGGCGCTCGTCGGCGGTCAGGCCCTGGCCTCGAACGGCGCGGCCCAATCGCTGCGCGTCGGCGACCGCGTGGGCGCCGCCCTGGGCGAACGTGAGGATTTCGCCCTCGGTCCCTGGCTGGCGAGCGGCGGCTTCTTCGGCGGCGGGGGCGTCTTCGGCACCATTCTGACGATTGGTCTCATCACCACCGTCACCGTCATCACGGTGGACCAGGTCTCCAGCGACAACGAAAGCAGCCCGTCCTGAGTGAGTCCTGAACTCGCCTGAACCCATTTCGGGCCAGAAGCGGCTGTTGGCGATTTCCGTCAGCGCCCTTCTGGCCTTTTCAATTCTGATCGGCGGCGCAGCCCCGCCCCGCCCCGTCCTCCTGGCGATCCTGGAGTTTCTGGGGCTGGGCGTTCTGATCTTGGCCGTCTTGCGCCTGGGCGCCGCCGGGGACTGGCGGCGGCACGGATGGGCCGTGGCCCTGGCCCTGGCCGTGGTCGCGGTTCCCCTGATCCAACTGATCCCCCTGTCGACGCCGTTGTGGGCGCGGCTGCCCGGTCATGCCGAGGCCGCCCTGGCGCCCGCCCTGGCTGGGGCGACGCCGGGTTGGGCCGCCCTGTCGCTGACGCCCGACCGGACCTGGGCCACGGCGCTGGGCCTGATCCCGGCCCTGGCGGTCTTCGCCGCCTGCCTGGTTCTGGACGCGCGACAGCGTTTCGCCCTCGTCGTCATCGTCCTGATCGGCGCGGCTTTGAGCATATTGTTGGGCGCCTTGCAGGTCGCCAGCGGCGACAACACCCTGCACATCGACGCCCGCACCGCCGACGGCGCCATGGCGGGCTTCTTCGTCAACCGCAATCATTTCGCCACCCTGGTGCTGATGAGCGTGCCCTTCGCGGCGGCCCTGGCGGCGCCCAGCCGACGCTGGCCGGTCTCGCCCAGGATGTTGAGTTGGGCCTGCGCCCTGTTCGGCCTTCTGGCGGTCATCGCCCTGGCCGCCATACGGTCGCGGGCGGGGGTGGTGCTTCTGGCGCCCGCCATGCTGTTGGGCCTGTTGATCATCGCGCGCTCGGGCGAGGCGGGGCGGTCGATCCGCGCCCTGCGCCTGTGGCTGTTGGGCGGCGTCGGCGCGGGACTGGCGGTGCTGGCCTTCGGCCTGTCGCCCTTGATGGCCCGGTTCGAGCAGGCGGGCGGGGGTCAGGAACGGCTGGACCGCTGGCCCGAGGTGCTGGAGGCCGCGGGCCGTTATCAGCCGCTGGGTTCCGGCCTGGGTTCGTTCGACGCCGTCTATCGGTCGGTCGAACCCGTGGCGTCATTGGATGCGACCTATTTCAACCACGCCCACAACGACTATCTGGAGTTGTGGCTGGAGACCGGCTGGCTGGGTGCGGCGGTTCTGATTTTCGCCCTGGTCTGGGCCGCGCCGCGATGGCTGAGAAGCTGGCGCGACAAGGGCGAGACGCGCGGCGATCCTCTGGTGCGGGCGGCGGGTGCGGCCCTGGTGCTGCTGGCGATGCATTCGGTCGTCGATTTTCCGATCCGGTCGACCACCATCCTGGTCCTGACCGCCCTGTGCCTAGGCCTGATCGCGGCGGCCGAGCCGCATCGGGCCGCGCCGCGCAAGGACGTCGTCACGGCCTGAGCGGACGCCCCGCATGCCGCTCGGCCACGATCCAGGCGTGCAGCCGGACCAAGGCCTCGGCGCGGGCCGGGGTCGGCGGATGGCCGTCGAACGGGCGGCGTCCCAGGGTCCGCCCCAGCCGGGTCACGAAGGCGGCGGCGCCCGAAGTGTCATAGCCCGCGCGGGCCGCTAGGATCAGACCCGCCCGGTCGGCCGCCTCTTCGCGTGCGCGCGTGCCGCGCCGGGCGCCGGTCTCCTCGGGACGGCGCAGATTGTGCGCCATCTCATGGGCGATGACGAAGGCCAGGTCGTCGTCGCGGACCGCATAGTCGGCCAGGGCGCTGGACACCGAAATCCGCACCCCGTCCGAGGCGGCGAACAGGCGCGACGAAGGCTCGACCTGGACGGGCCAGGGACAGCGGCCGCGCGGACGCACGACCAGATCGACGACCCGGCCCTCACGGCGGACGCGCACGGGGATCGGCGCGGCGGCGGTTTCCGCCTCGATGTCGTGCAGCGCCCGGGCCATGGGCGCATAGTCCGCCCGCGGCGTCGGTGCGCGTGCGGCGTCGAAACGGCGCCGCCCGAAGCTCAGAACCACATCGCCTTCGCGCACCCCGCCTCGCGCCGCCGGGCCGTCGGGCGCCAGGGCCATGACGCCCAGATCCCCACCGTTCAGCCCGAAGACCGAGGCGACGGCCGGACGAAGGCCGGGTCGGTACTGATCCAGGTCGTGCAGGGTCCAGCCCAGGCCCGGCCGGGCGCCGCCGCACAGATCGGCCGCGGCCTCGCTCAGTCGCCAGCCTATGGCCAGGACGCGGCGGTCCTGGTCGCGCAGGGCGTGCAGGGCGGTTCGGGGACCGTCCGCGCGCGCAGCCGCGTCGGCGACGCTCGGCGCCAGGATCAAGACGGCGCCGATCGCGAACGCGGCCCGCGCCCGCTTCAAGGTCGACCGTCCCGGATCGGATCGAGGGCGACGGCCGGAGACGACGACGGACGCGCCGCCCGTTCCCGCGCCATGGCGGCGCGGTCGCTGAACTGCTGAAGCGCGTCCCCCGCCGTGGTGCTGGCCGCCGAAAACAGCAACAGCCAGGCGAACAGGGGGTGCACATGCTCGAACCAGCCGACGCCCTGATAGCTGGTGATGAAGGCCACGGTCCAACAGGCCCCGGCGATGGCGATCGAGCGCACGTTCGAGCGCGGATGCCGACGGGCGGCCCGGATGGTCCTCAGCGCCCGGACGATCAACAGGCCGCAGAAGAACGCCAGCAGGCAGAAACCGATCACCCCCGTCTCGGCCAGGCTGCGCAGGAAGCTGTTCTGGACCTGGCCGACGTCCCAATAGCGGGTCATGCCGCGAATGCCGGCCAGATTCTGGGCCTCGGCCTTCAGGCCGATCATCGACTGGTTGATGCCCACGCCCCAGATCGGACTGTCCTGGAAATGCCGCCAGCCGATCTCATAGGACAAGAGCCGCGTGTTCCAGGAATAGACCAGGTGGTCTGACTCCAACATCGAGGCCACGGTGGGATACAGCCACACGCCGACGACCACGAAGGCGATCAGCCCCAGGATCACGACGAAGGACCGAAAGCGCGTCAACGGGATCAACGCCAGGGCCAGACCCAGCATCAACAGCGCCGCCTTGCCGCCGGTCAGCCACAGGGCCACCAGGCAGGCGCCGGCCCAAAGCGGTCGACGCGACAGGGTGAAATACAGGGTCGGGAAGACGATGACCGGCGAGATGGAGTCGCCCAGATAGCCGAAATACCGCCCGCCCGAGCCTGAGAAGGTCTCGCCCAGACCGAACAGCCGCGACAACAGGATATTGCCCACGATCACCACGGCGATGACGCGGATCGCCAGATCCCACAGCCGCTCGATGCGGTTCAGGTCCCAGTTGACGGCCGCCAGGGTCAGGGCCGGCAGGAAGGCCGCCACCATGACGACCGCGTATTGCAGGCCGAAGAAGAGGTCGCCGTTCGGGATGACCAGTTGCTGCAAGGTCAGCAAGGCCCCGTACAGCGCCAGGAACACGATTTCGGGCCGGAACCTGTACCGTCCCGCCATCACGAAGCCGAAACACAGGGCGACGACGCCGACCAACGCCACCTTTGGCGCGCGCAGCAGGTCGTTATCGTCCGAATAGGCGAACGGGATGAGGAACAGGAAGAAGACCAGCGGCGGCGTCAGGCGCGCCAACATGGGGCGCGATCCCGGATCGGACGCTGTGGCGACGGCTGTCATGAACCAACCCTGTCGGAAGGCGCAAAAGAAGACAACGCCTAACCCCGCGCCTCGCGCGTCAGGAACCGAGAGTTTCTGAATGTAAGTTTCATATTCGTAGGTTATGCGTTTCAGAGGGATGAAAGACCCCGCGCCGACGCTGGGGATTTCGATGGGGGCGGAATGACGCAGGATCACGATCCGCCTGACGAACGGCGCAGGAGCAGCGACCGTCGCGTCGCGGCGTCGCCGCGCACGGGCGCGATCCGCCTGGGTCTGCTGGTGGCGCTGGACGTGGCCTGTGCTCTGGCGGTGCTGTTCGTCTCCATCGCCTGGCAAAGAGAGATTTATCCGCAGTGGTCGCTGCCCAGTCCCGAGTTGAGCGCCGCCGTGCTGGCGGCCATCACCATCGGCTCGGCCCTGCTGCTGCGGCCGGGACGCAGTTGGGCCGCGGTGACGGAAAGCACCATCGCGCGGCTGATCATCCTGGGCGGCGTCATCACCCTGTTGTGGCTGGTCGCCGAATTCCTGCTGAACCGCGGCGCGGAGCTGCCGCGTCAGGTGCTTCTGCGATACGGCGTCAGCCTGCCCCTGGCGTTGATCGCCATGCATTGGCTGACGGCGACCGTGGCGCGGGTGCTGCATCTGACGACGCAGCCGCCGCTGGGCGCGCCGGCGGCGGTGGTTCTGGGTCGGCCGGGCGACGCCCGCGCCCTGGTCGAATACATCCAGACCCTGCCGGATCGGGGCGGGCTGGTCATATTGGGCGTGGTCACCGACGAAGCCGTGCCGGTGCGCACCCTGGCGCTGAAGGAGGTGCTGGGCGCCGGGTCCGACCTGGTCGTCATCTGCGAACGGCTGGCGACCGAACGGCGGCTTCCGCCCGTCGTCCTGCTGGCGACCCGGCGCGACGGCTTGCGCGCCGCGACGCGATCGGCGCTGGACGAGGCCGCGGACGGACGCGGTCTGACGGTCATCGACGTGGCCGCAGACCTGACCCGCAGTTTTGAAACCGTGACCCGGCGCCACATCGTGCGCCGCCGCACCGTCCCCATCGGACTGCAGCCGCCCGGCGGCGGTTTCTCGGCGGCGGCGCGGCGCGGCCTGAACATCGGCCTGGCCGCCGCCGGCCTGGTCGTCGCCGCCGTCCCCATGCTGGTGATCGCCGCCCTGGTCCGGGCGGCCCTGGGGGCGCCGATCCTGTTCCGCCAGGAACGGGTGGGCCGCGACGGCGAGCCGATCGTCGTGTCCAAATTCCGCACCATGCGGTTCGCCTCGACCGACGGCGGCGACGCCCTGCCCGACGACGACCGAACCAATCCCATCGGCGCCTGGCTGAGAAGCTGGCGGCTGGATGAGACGCCCCAGCTCTGGAACATCCTGGTCGGCGACCTGGCCTTCGTCGGTCCCAGGCCCCTGGTGACCGAACAGGTGGCGGGGCTGCCCGATCGCGGACAATTGCGTGGCCAGGTCACCCCGGGCCTGACCGGCTGGGCGCAGATCCACGGCGGGCAGGCCCTGTCCCTGGAGGACAAATTCATCATGGACGCCTGGTATGTGAAACACGCGACCCTGGGCCTGGATCTGAAGATCCTGGCGCTGACGGCGATGCGTCTTCGCCGCTTGGAGCGCGTGGACGCCGTCGAGGCGGCGCGGTGCCGCGCCGAGATCAAGGGCGACATCAAGGCCTGGCTGCACGAGGCCAGGGCGTGACGACAGCCGAACGCCCCGTCTCTTCCGCCCTCTTCGTCGGGGCGGATCTGAAATACATGATCGACTTCCGCGCGCCCCTGATCGCGGCCCAGACCGCGCGCGGACGGCCGGTCACGATCCTGGCCGCGCCGACGCCGGACTTCGACGAAGGCGCCGTCCAGCGGCTGGGCGCGCGCTTCATCCCCTGGCCGTTGCGCCGCACCGCCCTGAATCCGATCGCGGACCTGCCGGCCCTAGCGGACCTGTGGCGGATTCTGCGTCGGGAGCGCCCCGGCCTGGTCTTCGCCCACGCCGTCAAACCGGTGATCTACGCCATGATCCTGGCGCGGATGGCGGGGGCGCGGACCCGTGTGGCCATGATTCCGGGCCTGGGCTACGCCTTCGGCCGCGATGGCGGCGTCAAGGCGGGCCTGGTGTCGATGACGGCCCAGGCCGCCTATGCCCTGGCCACGCGTTGCGCCAGCCTGGTGATCTTTCAAAACACGGACGACCGCAACGAACTGCTGGCGCGCGGCGCCCTGTCGCCCCGAACCGCCACGACGGTGGTGGACGGCTCCGGCGTCGATGTGGAGCGGTTCGCCCAGACGCCCCTGCCCGACGGACCCGCCGTCTTTCTGATGACGGCGCGTCTGATCCGCGACAAGGGCGTGCACGACTTCGTCGAGGCGGCCCGGCGGGTGCGCGCCGAGGCGCCCCAGGCGCGTTTCGTCCTGATCGGCGCGCCGGACGCCAATCCGAACTCCGTCACCGAGACCGAGCTGGAGGCCTGGCGCCGCGAGGGCGTGGTCGAGATCCGGGGCCAGGTCGCCGATCCGCGCCAGGCCTTCGCGGACTGTCACGTCTTCGTGCTGCCGTCCTATTACCGAGAGGGCGTGCCGCGCACCAATCTGGAGGCCCTGGCCACGGGCCGCGCCGTCATCACCTGCGACACGCCCGGCTGCCGCGAGACGGTGCGCGACGGCGTCAACGGCCTGCTGGTCCCGCCGCGCGACCCCGCCGCCCTGGCCCAGGCCATGCTGGCCCTGGCGCGCGACCCGGCGCGCGTCCAGGCCATGGGCCGGGCCAGCCGCCTTCTGTGTGCGGAACGTTTCGAGTTGGGAACCGTGACGCGCGCGACGCTTTCGGCCATGGATCGTGCGGAAATTTCGCAAGGCGGCGCCGATGCGTGAGACCCTGAACCAGCGAAGCGATTCCCAGGCGCTGATGCAGGCGATGATGGCCGCGCGCCTGACGCCCGAGATCACGCTGTACGACGTCGGCTGCGGCGAGAAGCCCTTCGCCGCCTTTCTGAAGGGGCGCGTCGCCGCCCATGTCGGGGTCGATGTCGACTACGGCTTCTACGACACCCGCCATATCGACCTGATCGGCAGCGCCGACGACCTGCCGATGGCGGACGGATCGGTCGACGCCATCCTGTCCAGCCAGGTGATCGAACACCTGCCCGATCCCGAAAAGGCGATCGCCGAGGCGGCCCGAGTGCTGAAGCCCGGCGGCCTGTTGTTTCTCAGCTATCCCTATCTTTATCCGATCCACGCCCCGCCCTGGGACTTCGCCCGGCTCAGTGAATTCGCCATGGACCGAATGCTGACGGCCCATGGGCTGGAACTGGTCGAGCGCCGCACCCTGGGCGGCTTCTGGTATCTGCTGGGCGCCGTGACGCCGATCTACCTGGCCGGCTTGCCGCCTCTCAGGGCGCTGAGGCTGGGCGGGGCGTTCGGCTGGATCGCCCGGACCCTGTGCCGGGGTTTGCACGGGCTGGAGGCGGCGTCGCTGCGCCTCATGAAGCGAGACGTCGCCGCATCCCGCATGGCCTGGGCCGTCACCTATGTGCTGACGGCGCGCCGGTCGGAGGCGACGACGCCATGACGTTCGCGGGGGGCGTCATCGGCTTCGTACGGCAGGAGGGCCGGGTTCTGCGGCGACTGGCCGGAGACATGGGCAGCCTGACCGCGCAACGGGTGTTCCAGCGGGCCGTAGGCCTGGTCAGCCTCTATTTCGTCGTCCGTCACCTCAGCCAGACGGACTTCGGCCAGTATCAATTCGCCGCCGTCGCCGTGGCGACCGTGGCCTTTATGGCCCTGCCCGGTCTCGACAATGCGGTGATGCAGTCGGTCGCCCGCGGGTCCGAGGCCCTGTACCGCCGCGCGACCCGCGCCGCCCTGTTCGGCAGCCTGCTCGGCGCGGTTCTGCTGGTTCTCGCGGCCCTGGTTCTGCGGTCGCATCGGCCCGAGGTGTTTCTGCCTCTGCTGGTCGCCGCCGCCCTGTTTCCCGCCTACGCCGGCCTGACCCAGTGGAAGAGCGTGCTGTTGGCGCGGACGCGCTTCTCGGTCTGGGCGCTGACGGAAAGCCTCGTGTCGCTGATGACGCACGGCCTGCTGATCAGCGCCGTCCTGCTGGACGTGCAATCGCTATGGATCTTCGTGGCTCTGTATTTCGGGCCGGGCGCCGTGATGAACGTCCTGGCCAGCGGTCTGTGCTGGGCGCGGATGAACGAACCGGGCGACACCGACGAGAACGACAGGCTGTTCCGCTACGGCCTGGGCGCCTCGGCGGTCACCATGGTCAGCTTGGTCGCCGAACAGATCGAGCGCATCGCCATCTTCCTGCTGCTCAGCCCCGCCGTCCTGGCCGTCTATCTGGCGGGGGATCGTCTGTCGGAGCTGGTTCGCAGCGTGGCCCAGGACGGCGCGGCCGTGCTGGCGCCTCGGTTCGCGCGGATGCGCGCCTATGAAGGCAAGGTCGAAAAGGCGATCTGGTTGATCTGCATGGCCGCCGGGGTCGGCATCATCGGCTTCGCCTTCACCCTGGCTCCGCCCCTGCTGATCCTGATCTTCGGTCACGATTACGCGCCGTCGATCCCCTTCGCCCAGGCCCTGTTGTGTTCGGTGGCCATCGGCAATGTCGGCCAGTTTCAGTTCCGCTTCATCCGTTCGCAGTTGGACGGGGAATCGTTCCGCACCGTGACCCTGTGGACCTCGGGCCTGCGCATCGTGGCCGGGTTCGGCCTGGTTTACGTCTTCGGCGTCTGGGGAGCGGTGGCGACGGTTTTCCTGCATCGAGCCGTGTTGAGTCTGCTTTCATCCGCCGTGATCCGGCGGCGCTATCGCTCCGCCACGTCCGAGGTCGGCCATGGATAGTTCTCCCAACAGCCCCATGAAGAACGTCGACCCGGCGACCGTGCGCGACTTCGGCCGTGAATGGGCCGCCTATGATCAGTCGCCGATCGCCACGGACGAACTGGCGATCCATTTCGGCCAGTATTTCTCGCCCTTCCCCTGGGAGCGGCTGCACCACGGGGCCGAAGGGTTCGACCTGGGCTGCGGCTCGGGCCGCTGGGCGCAATTCGTGGCCCCGCGCGTCGGTCGGCTGCACTGTCTGGACGCCAGCCCGCAGGCGCTGGAGACGGCGCGTCGCAACCTGGCGGACCACGACAACATCACCTTTCACAACGCCAGCGCCGGCGACATGCCCTTCGCCGACGCCAGTCTGGACTTCGGCTTCTCGCTGGGCGTGCTGCATCACATCCCCGACACGGCGGGCGGCGTGAAGGAATGCGGCCGGGTGATCCGGCCGGGCGGAGTACTGCTGCTGTATCTCTACTACCGGTTCGACAACCGGCCCTGGTGGTACGGCGGCCTGTGGGCGCTCAGCGAGATTCCCCGCTGGATCATCAGCCGCCTGCCGTTCGGCCTGAAACACGCCGTCGCCTACGCCATCGCCCTGACGGTGTACTGGCCCCTGGCGAGGTTGGCCCGGTGGCTGGATCGGCGCGGCGTCGACGTGACGAACTTCCCCCTGTCCAACTATCGCTGGCAGGGCCTGTATTCGCTGAAGACCGATGCGCTGGACCGGTTCGGCACCCGGTTGGAGCAGCGCTTCACCCGACCCGAGATCACCAAGATGCTGGCCGACGCCGGCTTCGGCGACATCCGCTTCCGCGAGGAAGGGCCGCCCTTCTGGTGCGTCTCGGCCATACGGCGGGCCGGATGAGGCGGGCGGTCGCGGAAACTCTTCGGCGTCACGCCGACCGCCCGGCCCTAGTGGCCGAGAGCGGCGACGTCTGGACCTATGCGCGGCTGGAGACCGAGGCGCGGGCGGTGGCCGCCGAGCTGCCCGGCCCGTGTCTGACGGTGATCGAGGGCGGCAATGCGCCGTCCACGATCGCGGCCTATCTGGGCGTCCTTTTGAACGGCGGCCTGGCGCATCTGGCCGAGAGCGGCCGCGCCGACGCCTTGCGGGCGGCCTTCGGTCCCCTGGTCCTCATCCGTTGCGGCGACATGACGACGGCGATCGAGACCGGCGACGACAAGGGTTCGGGCGAAGGGGTCCATCCCGACCTGGTGCTGCTGTTCTCGACCTCGGGCACCACCGGCGCCAGCAAGATGGTCAAGATCACCAACGGCGCCATCCGCTCGAACACCGAGGCCATCGTCGACTATCTGGGCCTGACGGCCGAGGACCGGGCGATCACTTCGTTGAAGCCGACCTACACCTACGGCCTGTCGGTGATCCATTCGACCCTGTTGTCGGGCGGCGCCCTGCTGTTGACCGACCGTTCGGTGCAGGACCCGGCCTTCTGGCGGTTTGCGCGGACGCACGGCGCCACGACCCTGTCGGGCGTGCCGCACACCTGGGAGGTCCTGGCCGACGGCGACGATCTGGAACGAACGCCCAGCCTGCGCCTGCTGACCCAGGCGGGCGGCAAGCTGCGGCCCGAGCTGGTGCGGCGGTTCGCCGAACGCGGCCGCAAGGCGGGCTGGGACTTCTGCGTCATGTACGGCCAGACCGAGGCCGCGCCGCGCATGGCCTATCTGCCGCCCAAACTGGCCGAGACGGCGCCCGAGGCCATGGGCGTGGCCATTCCCGGCGGCGAGCTGTCGCTCCAGGACGAGCAGGGCCGCACGATCGACACGCCGGAGACCGAGGGCGAACTGATCTATCGCGGGCCGAACGTCATGGCCGGCTATGCGACGCGGCGCGCCGATCTGGCGGCCGCCCAATCCCTGGGGCGCCTGGCCACCGGCGACCTGGCCGTGCGGCGGCCCGACGGCCTGTTCGTCATCACCGGGCGGCGCTCGCGTTTCATCAAACCCCTGGGCGTCCGCATCGGCCTGGACGAGGTCGAACGGCTGCTGGCGGCGCGCGGCGTGACGGCGGCGGCCGTGGCCCAGGGCGAGGGCCTGTTGGTCGTCTGTGAAGGCGCCGAGGCGACGTCGGCCGCGCATCTGGCCCAGGAATTGGGTCTGCCGACGACCCTGGTCGAGACCCGGCGGGTGGACGCCCTGCCCCGCCTGGTCTCGGGCAAGCCGGACTATGGCGCGCTGAAGCCGACGACGCCGAGCAAGGCCTGGCTGCCGGCCCATCCGCTGCGCTTCGCCCGCGACACGGCCGTGGAGACCTGGCGGCTGCTGGCGGGCGGCGGCGACCGCACGCGCGCCGTCGTCGATGTGTTCCGCGACGTGCTGCGCCGCCCGGTGACGATGACCGACAGCTTCACCTCCCTGGGCGCCGATTCCCTGAACTACGTCGAACTGTCCGTCGCCCTGGAAGACGTCATGGGCCGCCTGCCCGACGGCTGGACCCATATGTCGGTCGAGGCGCTGGAACATCGCCGGGAGGCCTGGTCGTGAACGACATGCGGTCGGTCGAGACCGTGGTCGTGGCGCGCGCGGCGGCCATCGTCCTGGTCGTGGCCAATCACGTGGTGTTCGGCATCAACATGCACGGCGGCCTGAACGCGCTTCTGGTCGTTTCGGGCCTGGCCATGGCCCAGTTCGGCTTCGGCGCGACGACGCGCGAGGCCGTGCGCGCCATGTTCCGCTTCGGCGTGCGGTTGATCCTGCCCAGCTTCCTTTTGGCCCTGGTCTGGCAGGTCGGCGTCGGACACATCAGTCTTCCCGAACTGGGGTTCTGGAGCAATTGGCTCTACAAATTCCGGGTCGCCCTGTTTCCCATCTGGTACGCCCAGGCGATCGGTCAGATGCTGATCGTGCTGATCCCCCTGTTCCTGCTGACCGACATGGGCGCGCGGATCGCGCGACGCCCGATCCTGTGGGTCGGCGGCCTGTATCTGGTCAGTTGCGGCCTGGCCCTGGCCTCCTATGCGACGTGGGACACGACCTATTGGGCCGACAAGCTGCCGCACCTGATCCTGTGGAACCTGGTCTTCGGATGGCTGATCTGGGCCGTTCGCGCCTCGGACCTGCCCACGCTCACGGGGCGCTGGCTGTTGACCGGGGTGCTGGCGGCGTCCGTCGCCGTCCTGTTCCTGGGCGTGGACGCCTTCGGCGGCGAGACGCGGGCGATCTATATGCCGCTGATCATCCTGCCGGTGATCTGGTTGGACCGGATCAGCCTGCCGAACGTGCTGGCGCGCGTGACCATCGTGATCAGCCAGGCGACCCTGTTCATCTTCCTGTTCCACTACTACGCCTTCTGGGGGATATGGCGCATCGGCCGCCTGATCGGCCTGGAGGTCGAGGCCCAGAATCCCTTCCTGCGCCTGTTCGCGGGCATCATCGGGCCGGTCGTGCTGTGGGCGGTTTGGACCGCGGCCCTCAGGGTCTATCGCCGCGGCTATCGCTTGGGACCGGCGACATGAGCGCCCGCCTCGCCTTGTCCGGCGCGGACCCGGCGCCTAAGGTCGGCGCGCCCGCGATCCGCCGCCCCGGGAGCGCCCCGACCATGGCCAGGCCCCTGGCGACCGTCGCCATGACCGCCTTCAACGCCCAGGACACGATCGAACACGCCCTGGCCTCGGCCCTGGCCCAGGACTGGCGGCCGATCGAGATCCTGGTGGTCGACGACGCCTCGACCGACGGCACGGCCGACCGCGTCGCAGCCATGGCGGCGCTCCACCCCCAGATCCGCCTGATCCGCCATGCCCGCAACCAGGGGGTCGCGGCGGCGCGCAACAGCCTGCTGGAGGCGGCGGCCGGAGAGTTCGTGGTCTTTTTCGACGACGACGACGAAAGCGTTCCGCACCGCATCACCAACCAGATCGCCCGCATCGAGAGTTATGAATCCCGGTTCGCGCCGGGCGGACCGGTGATCTGCCATGCGGCGCGTCTGCAGACCGCGCCGGACGGGACCCAGAGGATCGAAACCACCATGGGCGGACGTGAGACGGTTCGCGCCCCGCACGGCCGGGCGGTGGCCGAGCGCATACTGACAGGCCGGCCCCTGGCCGACGGCTACGGCGCCTTGGCGACATGCAGTCAGGCCGCGCGGCGCTCGACCTATGTCCGCGTCGGCGGCTTCGACCCCGCTTTCCGGCGCAGCGAGGACACCGACCTGTCCATCCGCCTGGCCCTGGCGGACGCCCATTTCGTCGGCGTGGCCGAACCCCTGGTGCGCCAGACCCTGACCCTGGCCGGCGACAAGACCCTGACGGCCGAGCGCGAGGCCATGCTGGCCCTGCTGGACAAGCACCGGGCCGTGTTCGGAACCGCGCGCGCCCATGCCTTCGCCCGTCGCTGGACGGCGCTGAAATTCGACTGGCTGGCCGGGCGCCGCGGCCGGTTCGCCGCGGGCCTTCTGGCCCTAGCCTTGAACCGCCCGGTCGAGACCGCGAAACGGCTGGCCTACGCCCTGCCGATGTCGGCGTCGCGGGCCGGGGTGCGCGACCTGCACCGCCGCGGCCCGGCGCCGGGAGGGGCGGGATGAACTGGCGCCTGAAGATCGCGGCCAAGGTCGCCCTGTCGCGCCTGGGCCTGCCCTATGACCGCTGGCGCGAGCTGGGTCTGTTCCGGCTGGGCCGGATGGACCGGCCCGACTATGCCTTGAGGACCTTTGACCTGCATGTCCGCCGCGCCTTCCCCGACGGACGGCTGGACGGAAAGACGGTGCTGGAGATCGGGCCGGGCGACAGCCTGGCCTCGGCCGTCGCCGCGCGCGCGCACGGCGCTGATCAAACCCTACTGGTCGACGCCGGCCCCTATGCCCGGCGCGAGGTCGATCTGTACCGCGCCATGGCCGCCGCCCTGACCGAACGCGGCCAGACGCCGCCCGACCTGTCGGACGCACAGACCCTGGAACAGGTGTTGGCGCGTTGCTCGGCCCGCTATCTGACGACCGGGGTCGAGGCCTTCGCGGCGCTGCCGGATCGGTCGGTCGATCTGATCTGGTCGCATTCGGTGCTGGAGCACATTCCGCTGAAACAACTCCCGCGCCTGCTGGCCGAGATGCGCCGGGTGCTGACGCCGGGCGGGCGGATGTCGCACAACATCGACTTTCAGGACCACCTGTCCCACGGCCTGAACAGCCTGCGGTTTTCCGAAGCGGTCTGGGAATCGCCGACGATGCGGAACGCGGGCTTCTACACCAACCGCGTGCGCGCCCGGACGATGCACGACCTGATCCGCCAGGCCGGGTTCGACCTGATCGTCGAGGATTTCGGCCGCTGGCCCGCGCTTCCCCTCGCCCGGCGCGACCTCGATCCCGCCTTCCGCGATCTGACGGACGATGAGCTGTCGATCCGCACCTCGCACCTGTTGGCGAGACCGACGTGACCCGGGTGACGGTGGGCATCACCTGTTACAAGGCGTGCGACACCATCGCCCGCGCCATCGCCAGCGCGGCGGCCCAGACCTGGCCGGATGCCGAGATCCTGGTCGTCGACGACGCCTCGGACGACGGCTCGGCCGAGGCCGCTGAGGCGGCCTTGCGAGACCTGCCCAACGGGCGGTTGATCCGGCGGCCGGTCAACGGCGGCGTGGCGGCGGCGCGCAACACCCTGCTGGCCCAGGCGACCGGCCGCTACATCGCCTTCTTCGACGACGACGACGAGAGCGCGCCGGAACGGATCGCGATCCAGGTCGCGCGGATCGAGACCGAACCGACCGGCGGCGGGCCGGTGCTGTGTTTCGCCTCGGGCGCGCGCCGCTATCCCAACGGCTATGAGATCCAGGCCCCGGCCATCGGCTCGCAAGGCCGCCCGCCCGAAGGAGATGAGGTCGTCGGCTATCTGCTGGTGAACCGGCGCACGGCCGACGCCTTCTACGGCGCCGGCACGCCCAGTTGCGCCCTGATGGCGCCGGTCGCCGCCTTGCGGGCCGTCGGCGGCTATGACGAGACCCTGGGCCGCGCCGAAGACGTGGACATCGCCATCCGCCTGGCCCTGGCGGGGGGGCGTTTCGTCGGCTGCCCGGAGCGTCTGTATCTGCAACACGCCACCCAAGGTTCGGACAAGACCCCGGCGCGGAACCTGGCCGCCGAATTGGCGGTGGTCGACAAACACCGCGCCTGGCTGGAGCGGCAGGGCCTGTACCGCCACGCCCGCGCGTGGTTCCAGTTCCGCGAGGCCTGGTTCTCGCGGCGGCGCGGCGAGGCCGCATGGCGCGCCTTCGGCCTGTTCCTGAACCGGCCGATCCTGACCGTGCGACGCCTGTTGCAGTCCGGTCCCGCGCGGCTGGCGCACGAGGGCCGCATGAACCGGGACGCCGGTTCGGCATGAGAATCCTGTTCAACAGCCGCAAATACGACGGGGTCGCGGGCGGCGTGGAGCGGATGTCCGTTGTCCTGATGAACGAGATGGTCCGACGCGGCCATCAGGTGGCCCTGACGTCCCTGGACCCGCCCGAGGCGCGGACCTTCTATCCGCTGGACCCCGCCGTCGACTGGACCCGCATCGCCATCGGCGACCCGTCGCGGCGCGCCTCGCCGCGCGAAATCCTGGCGCGGCTGGCGGCCATGCGCGGCGTCGTGCGGCGCTTCCGTCCCGACGTGATCATCGGCTTCCAGCACGGCGCCTTCGTCGCCATGGCCGCGGCGGCCCTGGGCATGGGCGTTCCCGTCATCGCCGCCGAACGCAACGCCCCCCAGCGGTTCGACCATCAAAAGGACGGCCACGGCCGGACCTTTCAGTTCCAGAGCTTTCGTCTGGCGCGGTTCGTGACCGTACAGTTCGACGCCTATCGCGACGGCTATCCCGATTTCATCCGTGACCGGATCGTCAGCATCCCCAATCCGGTCGGACGCGTCACGAAAACGGCCGATCCGAAGGGTTCCGAGACTGGCCGCAAGACCCTGCTGTGCGTCGCCCGGCTCAGCGCGCAGAAGAATCCGGCGGTTCTGGTCGGCGCCTTCGGGCGGCTGGCCGACGACTTTCCCGACTGGGACCTGGTTCTGGTCGGCGACGGCGAGGATCGAGCGGAGATCGAGGCCCTGGCCGCGTCCGCCGCCCCGCCCGGCCGCATCCGCCTGATCGGCGCCCAGACCGATGTCGCGCGCCATTACCGCGACGCCCAACTGTTCTGCCTGCCCGCGCGTTGGGAGGGGTTCCCCAACGCCCTGGCCGAGGCCATGGCCCACGGCCTGCCCGCCGTGGGCTTCGCCGACTGCGCCGGGGTCAATGTCTTGATCCAGCCGGATCGCACCGGCCTGCTGGCCGCGCCCATGGGCGACGAGGCGGCCCTGGCCCAGGCCCTGGGCGCGCTGATGGCCGATCCCGACCGTCGCGCCGCCCTGGGATCGGCGGGGCGAGACGCCATCGCCGCCTATGCGCCCGACGCTGTCTTCGACCGATGGGAAGCCCTGTTCGCCCAGGCGGCCCGGCGATGAAACTGCTGTTCGCCATCAAGCGGCTGGAGCGCGCCTCCGGCGGGTCGGAACGGGTTCTGGCCCATCTGACCGCCGCCCTGGTCCGGCGCGGCCATGCGGTGACGGTCCTGACCTGGGACGCGCCCGACGCCCGGCCCTTCTATCCGCTCGATCCGGCGGTGCGGCTAATCAACCGGGGCGTCGGCGACAGCGCCCGGCCGACCCGACCGCACGAGCTGCCGGCCCGCATTCTCGATCTGCGCCGCACGATCATGGCCCAGGCGCCGGACGTGGCGATCGGCTTCGGCCATTCGATGTTCGTGCCCCTGGCCCTGGCCCTGACGGGAAGCGGCCTGCCCGTGATCGCCAGCGAGCACGGCGCCCGCGCCCATTATCGCGACCGCGCCGTCGACTACGCCCTGTTCCGTCTCGCCGCCCGACTGGTCCGGCGCGTGACCGTGACGACCGAGGCCGTGGGCGCCGAATACACCGCCGATGTCCGCCGCCGCATGGTGGTCATGCCCAATCCGATCATGATCGCCCCACCGGCGACATCGACGCGTTCGGGCCGTTTAGTCCTGAACGTGGGGCGGCTGGAGGAACAGAAGGACCAGGCCCTGCTGATCCGCGCCTTCGCCCGGGTCGCGCCGCGCTTTTCCGACTGGCGGCTGCGCATCCTGGGCGAGGGGCGTCTGCGGCCGGAGCTTGAGGCCCTGGCCGCAGAGACCGGCCTGGGCGACCGCATCGCCCTGCCCGGCGTGACCGACGACATCGTCGGCGCCTATGCCCAGGCCGACGTCTTCGCCCTGTCGTCGTCCTACGAATCCTTCGGCCTGGCGACGCTGGAGGCCATGGCCCAGACCCTGCCCGTCGTCGGCTTCGCCGATTGTCCGGGCACGAATGAAGTGGTCCTGGATGAGCAGACCGGCCTGCTGGTCCAGCCCGGAGACGACCGTGTCGACGCCTTCGCGGCCGGGCTGGAGCGGCTGATGGCCGACGCGGCCCTGCGCGAACGGCTGGGAGCGGCCGGGCGGGCGCGGGCCGAGGCGATGGCGGGAGCGGACGATTCGGCCGATCGCTGGGAACGCTTGCTCTGCGCCACGGCGGGACTAGCCTGACGTCATGTCCAGCCCCCGTCGCCGAATCGCGATCGCGCCATGTGCGGCATAGCCGGCGCCGTCTCGGCGCGGACGCCGCCCGAGGCCTCGGCGCGGGCCATGATCGCCACCTTGCGGCGACGCGGCCCGGACGGCGTGGGCCTGTGGGCCGCCGACGGCGCGGCCTTCGGCCAGGCCCGGCTGGCGGTGATCGACCTGACCGAGGCGGGCGCCCAGCCCATGCTGTCGGCGGACGGCCGATACGTCATCAACTTCAACGGCGAGATCTACAACGCCGAGTCTCTGCGCCGCCGCCTGGACGCCGAAGGTCCGGCCATCGCTTGGCGCGGGCGTTCGGACACCGAGGTCTTTCTGGAGTGGATCGCCCGGCACGGCGTGGTCTCGGCCCTGGAGGCGTCGGCGGGCATGTTCGCCTTCGCCGTCTGGGACCGGGTGCAGCGCCGTCTGACCCTGGCGCGCGACCGGGCGGGCGAGAAGCCGCTGTATTACGGCTGGGCGGGCGACGCCCTGGTCTTCGCCTCGGAGCTGAAGGCCCTGCGCGTCGCGCCCGGCTTCGATCCCGCCGTCGATCCCCAGGCCGAGGCCGCCTTCGCCGAGCGCGGCCATGTGCCCGCGCCGCTGACCATCTATCGCGCCGCGCGGAAACTGCCCGCCGGGTCCTGGCTGAGCTGGACGCCCAGCGACGGGCGGACCTGGCCCGCGCCCGTCCGCTGGTGGGCGATCGAGGCGGTGGCGGCGCGAGGCGCGGCCGATCCGATCACCGATCCAGACGCCGCCGACGCCGCCCTGGAGGATACGCTGGGCCGCGCGGTCGAGCGGCAGATGATCTCGGACGTGCCGCTGGGGGCCTTTTTGTCGGGGGGCGTCGATTCCTCGCTGATCACGGCCCTGATGCAGGCGCGCTCAGCCCGGCCGATCAAGACCTTCACTGTCGCCTTCGACGAGGCGGCCTTCGACGAGAGCGGCCACGCCAAGGCCGTCGCCGATCATCTGGGCACGGAACATCACGCCCTGCGCGTGTCGTCGGACCAGGCGTGGGCCGTCGTGCCGACCCTGGCCGACATGTATGACGAGCCGTTCGCCGACGCGTCTCAAATCCCAACCTCGCTGATCGCCGCCCTGGCCCGGCGGCAGGTGACGGTGGCCCTGTCGGGCGACGGCGGCGACGAACTGTTCGGCGGCTATAACCGCCATCGCCTGCTGCCGCGCATCCGGCGGACGCTGGGACCGTGGCCGCGGCCCTTGCGACGGGGCGCGGCCGGCCTGTTGCGGCACACGCCCCTGGGCCTGGTCGAGCGGCTGGCGGCGGGGGCGGGGGCCTCGGCCTCGGTCGCGCGGCGGATCGACGACCTGGCGGCCATGCTGGACGCCGCCGACGACCCGCGCGCCCTCTATGCGGCGGCGCTGCGGGTCTGGCCCGGAGCGGTCGCGCCCGATGCGCCGCCGTCGGATGAAGACGACTACACCCGCTGGATGATGCTGGCCGACTATCTGGGCTATCTGCCCGACGACGTCCTGACCAAGGTCGACCGCGCGGCCATGCATCATTCGCTGGAGACGCGCTGTCCCTATCTGGACCCGGACGTGGCCGTCCTGGCCTGGCGATTGCCGATGGGTCTCAAACTGTCGGGCGGGATCGGCAAGCGGCCGTTGCGGCGGCTGCTGGACAGATACGCCCCCGCCGCCCTGACCGACCGGCCCAAGGCCGGTTTCACCCCGCCCATCGGCGACTGGATTCGCGGGCCGTTGGCGGACTGGGCCGAACATCTGCTGGCGCCGGAGCGGCTGGCGGGCCAGGCGGCCTTCGATCCGGCGACAGTTCGCGCACTCTGGAGCGCGCACAAGGCGGGACGCGCCGATCACGGACGGCGGCTGTGGCCGGTGCTGATCTACGGCGCCTGGCGCGAACGGTGGGGGACGGCATGACCAGACGGCTGGCGATCCTGGGGGCGGGCGGCCATGCGCGGGTCGTGGCCGAGGCGGCCGAGGCGGCGGGCTGGACCGTGCCGGGCCTGTTCGACCGCGAGGCACCGCCGGGGGACCATCCCTGGCCGGTGCTGGGCGACGCGGACGCCCTGTTCGCCAGGGCCGCCGAATTCGACGGCGTGGTCGTCGCCCTGGGCGACAACGACCGGCGACTGACGGCGACGCTGGACCTGGCCGCGCGCGGCCTTGTCCTGGCGACCGTGATCCACCCGACGGCCTGGGTCAGCCCCAGGGCGATGCTGGGCGGCGGAACCGTGATCCTGGCCCAGGCCGTGGTCGGGACCGGGGCGCGCCTGGGCCGGGCGGTGATCATCAATACGGGCGCCAGCGTCGATCACGACGGCGTCCTGGGCGACGGCGTCCACGTCTCGCCCGGCGCGCGGTTGGCGGGCGGGGTCTCGGCGGGCGAACGCTCCTGGATCGGCATCGGCGCCGTGGTGCGCGAGGGGCTGACGCTGGGCGCGGCGACGCGTGTCGGCGCCGGGGCGGCGGTGGTCAAACCGGTCCCGGACGGCCAGACCGTGGTCGGCGTTCCGGCCCGGCCGATGCGAGGACGCGAATGCTGAACACCCCCTTTTCGCCCTGGCCCAGCTATTCGCCCGAAGAGATCGAGGCGGTCGCCGCCGTCCTGGCCTCGAACCGCGTCAACTACTGGACCGGCGACCTGTGCCGCCAGTTCGAGCGCCGCTTCGCCGACTGGGTCGGGACCCGTCACGCCGTGGCCCTGTCGAACGGCACGGTGGCGCTGGACGCGGCGCTGGCGGCCTTGGGGATCGGGCCGGGCGACGAGGTGATCACCACCCCGCGCACCTTCGTGGCCTCGGCCTCGTCCATCGCCATGGCCGGGGCGACGCCGGTCTTCGCCGACGTCGACGCCGACACCCAAGGCGTCAGCGCCGCGACCATCCGGCCCGCGCTGACGCCCCGCACCAAGGCCGTCGTCTGCGTCCACCTGGGCGGCATGCCCTGCGACATGGAGCCGATCATGGACCTGTCGGCTCAGCACGGCTTCAAGGTCATCGAGGACTGCGCCCAGGCCCACGGCGCGCGCTATCGCGGGCGCAACGTCGGCGCCATCGGCCACATCGGCGCCTGGTCCTTCTGCCAGGACAAGATCATGACCACCGGCGGCGAGGGCGGCATGATCACCACCGACGACCCGGACATCTGGTCGGCGGTCTGGTCCTACAAGGACCACGGCAAGACCTGGGAGGCGATGTACGAGCGCGAACACCCGCCCGGCCCGCGCCTGGTGCACGACCGGCTGGGCACCAACGGCCGGATGATCGAGATGCAGGCGGCGCTGGGCCTGATCCAACTGGACCGCATGGCCGGCTGGACGGCGCGCCGGGCCGAGATCGCCGGACGGATTCTGGCGGCCTGCGCACGCTGGCCGGCCCTGCGCGTTCCGCCTGTCGCCTCCGACACGACCCACGCCTGGTACCGCGCCTACGCCTTCGTCGCGCCGGATCGCCTGGCGCCCGGATGGGACCGCGACCGGATCATCGCGGCGATCAACGCGCGGGGCGTTCCCTGCCTGCAAGGCTCGGCGCCCGAGGTCTATCTGGAGCGCGCCTTCGATACGGTCGGCCGCCCAGCCCAGCGCCTGCCGACCGCACGCCTGCTGGGTGAGACCGGCCTGTGTTTCCTGGTCCACCCGACCCTGACAGACGACGAGATCGGCCAGACCGTCGCCGCCATCGATGCGGCGATGGATAAAGCGTGCGCCTGAACGAAAAAGGCTGTGTCTCGTCAGGCGACCGGTGATCGAGCCTTCTCCGCTTCCCCGGCGAATGCCGGGGGCCAGATGGCAGGTCTCCGTCGATTGCGACACCAGGCCCAGTCCTGATCCCAGAGACCGAGACTGGATCGGGACCCCGGCATTCGCCGGGGAAACGGTGAGTGGGAATCCCGCCGACGCTCAATGTGAATTCATGAAAAAGGCCCCGGCGTCTCCACCGGGGCCTCGGGTCGCTCAGCGATCCGTTTCGCCTAGTTTCGGTTGCCGCCCATGAAGGCCAGCAGGAACTGGAACAGGTTCACGAAGTTGATGAACAGGCTCAGCGCGCCATAGCCGGTGGCCACGCCCATGGCCGCCTTGTCGCCGCCCAGGGCGTAGTAGGTCATCTTCAGCCGCTGGGTGTCATAGGCGATCAGACCCGAGAAGATCAGCACGCCCACGCCCGAAATGATCAGGTACAGCGTCCCCGACTGCATGAAGATGTTGACGATCGAGGCGATGACCAGGCCGATCACCCCCATGATCAGGAAAGTGCCCATGCCCGACAGGTTCTTCTTGGTCGTATAGCCGACCAGGCTCAGCGCGCCGAAGGCGGCGGCCGTGACGAAGAAGGTCGAGGCCAGAGACCCGCCGGTGTAACGCAGGAACAGCACGCCCAGGCCCGCGCCGATGGTGGCGACCACGGCCCAGTACAGCATGTTCACGCCGCGCGCCGTCGGGTTCCGCATGAAGAACATCGAGCCGAACAGCAGCACCAGCGGCGCGAACTGCACCACCATGCCCAGCACGGTGATGCCCAGGCGGCCGTCGGCGGTGCGCACGAACAGAAGCTGCTGCACCTCCGGCACATTGCCGGTGACCCAGGCCAGGGCGCCCGCGACCACCAGGCCCAGGGCCAGCTTGTTATAGACGCCCAGCATGAAGGCGCGCAGACCGGCGTCGACCGACATGTCGAGGCTGGCCGGCGCCGGGCGGGCGTAACCGTTGTTGAAATCGCTCATCGCGCGTTTCGTCTCCCAATCGCGGGCGGTCCTCCGCCCGGCGTAAGCGGGGAATATCGGGTCGGCGCCCGGCCGGTGCAAGCGAATCCGGTCTTTGCGGGCCGGATCGGGACCGCTACCAACGGTCGCATGGTCCGCCTGTTCGCCGCCCTGTCGATCCCGCCGGACGTCGCCGAGACGTTGAAACGGCGTCAATCCGGCCTGCCCGGCGCCAAATGGCGACCCGAGGAGGCGCTGCACGTCACCCTGGCCTTCTACGGCGAGATGGACGCGCGCACGGCTGACGACGTCGCCTCCGAACTGGCCCGCGTCACGGCCGCTCCGTTCGACATCGAACTGAGCGGCGTGGGGGCCTTTGGAGAAGGCCACCGCACCCACGCCATCTGGGCCGGGGTGGCGTCCAATGAACGGTTGAACGTCCTGGCCGGACGCTGCCGCGCGGCGGGCGAACGGGCCGGGCTGATGCTGGAAAAGCGCGCCTATCGGCCGCACGTCACCCTGGCCTATCTGAAGCCCCAGACCGACCCGGATCGGATCGGAGCCTGGACCGTCGGCCACAATCTGCTGCATTCGCCGCCGTTTCGGATCGACCGGTTCGGACTGTACAGCAGCGCGCTGAGCGATAACGGCGGCTTCTACGCCTTGGAACGGGAGTATCCTCTATGACCGCCCCAGACCTCTCCGGCCCGGTGATCGAGACCGCCCGCCTGACCCTGCGTCCGCCGCGCATGGAGGATTTTCCGCGCTGGGCGGACTCCATGGCCCATGAAAGCGCCCGCTTCATCGGCGGTCCCATGGTTCCCGAAGTGGCCTGGCGCGGCTTCATGACCATGGCCGGGGCCTGGAGCCTGACCGGCGTCGCCATGTTCAGCCTGATCGAGCGCGACACCGGCCTGTGGATGGGCCGCGTCGGCCCGTGGCGGCCGCTGGGCTGGCCCGGCAACGAAGTCGGCTGGGGCGTCCACCCCGAGGCCGCCGGCAAGGGCTATGCGCTGGAGGCGGCCGCCGCATCGATGGACTACGCCTTCGACGTGCTGGGCTGGGACGACGTGATCCACTGCATCGACCCCGAGAACGCCCCGTCGCAACGGCTGGCCGAAAAGCTGGGGTCCAAGGTGCTCGGCATGGCCCGCTGCCCGCCGCCCTATGAAGAGATCGAGGCCGAGAAATGGGGCCAGAGCCGCGCCGAATGGGCCGTCAACCGGGCGCGGTTGGCGCCCTGACCGCCAGCCCTCCTGCTTGACCGACGGAACACAAGCAGAACATAAAGCCCGATGCCCGACGCCGCCGTCCATCTGGAGCTGGTCTTCTCGCGTCCTGAGACGACACTGGGCGTCACGCGCGGGGCGGCGCGGCTGATGATCGACATGGGCTATGCGCCCCTGTGCGAGGTCACCCTGCCGAACGGGCGCCGGGCCGACGTCATGGCGCTGGGACCGCGCGGCGACATCGCCATCGTCGAGGTGAAGTCGGGGATCGACGACTATCGCGTCGACCGCAAATGGCATGAGTACGGCCCGTTCTGCGACGCCTTCTACTTCGCCGTCGCGCCCGAGTTTCCCGAGGGCGTCCTGCCCGACGAACCGGGCCTGATCGTCGCTGACGGCTTTGGCGGCGCCGTGGTCAGAGACGCGCCCCTCACCCCGCTGGCCCCCGCACGGCGCAAAGCCCTGACCCTGGCCTTCGCCCGGTTGGCCGCGATGCGGTCCGTGAGGGAGTAGGGCTTAGGGCTTAGGGCTTAGGAGGGTGATATGCAGAGTTATCGTGATCTCATCGTCTGGCAACGAAGCATGGGCTTGGCCGAAGCCGTCTATCGGCTGAGCAAGGCTTTTCCGACGGACGAGCGGTTCGGTCTCACGTCTCAGGCACGTCGAGCGGCCGTGTCCATTCCAGCGAATATCGCTGAGGGCTACGGTCGAGGCACGCGCCCAGCCTATATGAGCTTTGTCCGTATCGCGCAGGGTTCGCTCAAGGAGCTAGAGACGCATTTGCTGTTGGCCGAACGGATCGGCTACTGCGCGGCGGCGGACATCGAGGTCGCCTTAACCGAAGCCGATGAGATCGGCCGTATGCTTCGCGCCCTGCTGACCAAACTAAGCCCTAGGACCTAACCCCTAAGCCCTACTCCCTCATCGCGGCGCCCGTTTCGCCAAAATCCGCTGCAGCGTCCGCCGGTGCATCCCCAGGCGCCGCGCTGTCTCCGAGACATTGTGATCGCACAGCTCATAGACCCGCTGGATATGCTCCCAGCGCACGCGGTCGGCGCTCATCGGGTTTTCGGGCGGCTCGGGCGCGTCGCCGACGGCCAGCAGGGCCTTGACCACGTCGTCGGCGTCCGCGGGCTTGGACAGATAGTCGACCGCCCCGGCCTTGACCGCCGCCACGGCGGTGGCGATGGCGCCATAGCCGGTCAGCATGACGATGCGGGCGTCTTCGCGCCGGTCGCGCAGGGCCTCGACCACCTTCAGCCCGTTGCCGTCCTCCAGCCGCATGTCGAAGACGCCGAAGGCGGGGGCCTGGTCCTTCAGAATCTGCATGGCCTCGGCCACCGACGACGCCAGCAGCACCGAAAAGCCGCGCGATTCCAGCGCCCGGCCCATGCGGGTGCGCAACGCCTGGTCGTCGTCGAGCAGCAGCAGCGACGTGTCGGGCAGGGCGGCGATACGGGCTTCGAGGTCGGGCATTCAAATCTCCTGGGCCGCAGGTCGGGAGGCGGTCCCTCGCATTCAAGGTTCAGTGAGCGTCCTGCGACATTTCGGCAAGGGTCTCGGGCGGCGCCTCCAGACTCTGGCGCGACCAGCGCACGGCGACGCGCGCGCCCTTGTTGCCGCGCCGCCCGGCCTCGGGCGCGGCGGGACCGACGCTGAGCGCCCCGCCGGTTCGCTCCAGCAGGGTGCGGGCGATGAAGAAGCCCAGGCCCATGCCGCCCTGGCTGGGGGCGATCGGCTGGGGCTTGGGCGGCGCCTTCCTGCCGCGGAACGGGGTGACGGGGCGGGCGGCGGCGGCGATCTGGGCCGCCAGGGCCTGGCGCGCCTTGCCGTGCGGACGGCTGGTCACATACGGCTCGCCCAGGCGCGGCAGCACTTCGGAGGCGAAGCCGGGACCGTCGTCGATGACCGCGATCTCGATCCAGCCGGCGTCCACCGTGGCCTGGACGATGACCCGGTCTTGCGCGAAGTCGGCGGCGTTCTCGACCAGGGTCGACAGGCCGTGGATGATCTCGGGCAGGCGTTTGATGCGCGGCGCCGGGCGGCCGGGCGGGGTCAGGACGGCGACCTCGAACTCCAGATCGAAGCCCCGGTGCGGCTCGACCACCTCTTCCAGGAACGCCTTCAGGCCGACGTCGGCGTACAGGGGGTCGCCCTGTTCAGGCCTTTGAGACAGGCGCTTCAATATGATGCGGCACCGTTCGGACTGTTGCAGGATCAGGGCCGCGTCCTCGGCCGCCGGACTGTCGGGCGGCGAGGCGCGCAACAGCTCCTTGGCCACCACCTGAATGGTCGCCAGCGGCGTGCCCAGCTCATGCGCCGCCGCCGCCGCCAGCCCGCCCAGGGCCGCCAGCCGCTGTTCGCGTTGCAGCACATCCTGGGTCGTGGCCAGGGCCAGCTCCAGCTTCTCGGCGTCGGTCGCCACCCGCCAGGCATAGGCGGCGGTGAACACCACCCCCGTCACTAGGGCCAGACCCATGCCGAACCGGTACAGCGGCGGCAGGTCCAGATGCTCGCCCTGGCGCCACGGCAGCGGCAGGGACCAGTAGAACAGCACCCCGGTGGCGATCATGGCCATCAGGCCCAACAGCATGGCCTGGCGCGACGGCAGGGCCGCCGCCGCGATGGTCACCGGCGCGACCAGCAACAGGCAGAACGGGTTCTCCAGCCCGCCCGTCAGGGCCAGCATGGTCGCCAGTTGGACGATGTCGAAGCCCAGTTGCGTCGCCGTCTGCCGCCCATCGGGCAGGCGGTTGTCGGTGCGTTTCAGATGCGAGGTCGCTGCCAGGTTCATCAGCACGCTGGCGCCGATCACCCCCAGACAGGGCCACAGCGGCAGGGGAAAATGCAGGGCGAAATAGGCCGTCAGCACCGTCGCCGTCTGGCCCAGCAGCGCCAGCCAGCGCAGCACGATCAGGGTGCGCAGGGTCAGGCCGCGCCCACGCCGAGGCACGTCGCGCCAGCCGGTGATCGACTGCGGCCCGGCCTGCGGCGAACTGAAGACTTCTTCGGAACTCACCGGCCTTCTATAGACCTGTGCGATCCGAACCGTGAGAGGGCCTCATGCCGCGCCGTTCCATACTGATCTTCGCCGCCGCCTGCGTGGCCCTGGCCGCCGCCATCGCCGTCACGACCATCGTCATGTCCGGCCGCGACGAGACGACGCGCAACGCCATCGAGGTCAGCGAGACGGGCCAGCCCCTGGTCGGCGGACCGTTCCAACTGGTCGATCAGAACGGCCGGGCGGTCGATCAGACGATCCTGAACGGCAAATGGAGCCTGGTCTTCTTCGGCTTCACCTACTGCCCCGACTACTGCCCGACGACCTTGGGCGTGCTGAAGGCGGTCAAAGACCAGTTGGGCGACCAGGCCAAGGACGTGCAGATCCTGTTCGTCACCATCGACCCGGAACGCGACACGCCCCAGGCGCTGAAGGACTATCTGTCCAGCGACGGCTTCCCCAAGGGCGTCGTCGGCCTGACCGGAACCCCTGACCAGGTGGCGGCCGCCGCCCGCGCCTACCGCGCCAGCTACGCCAAGGTCGGCGAGGGTCCGGGCTATATGATGCAGCATTCGCTGACCATCTATCTGATGGGTCCCGACGGCCGCTTCCGCGCCGCCCTGGCCCACGACCTGGGACCGCAACGCTCGGCCGAGGTGATCCGCCGGGCGATGGCGCGGGGCTGACGGCTCAGCCCCGCGAACGGGCGATCTGCAGTTCGATCCGCTTCAGCTCGCGGATGACGCGATTGGCCTGCAGCGCGGGCCATAGCGCCAGCTTGATCATCAACGACATCAACAGCAGCACCGCCGACGGCAGGCCCCAGTGCAGGGCGGTCAGCACATCCTCCGCCTGGAAGAAGCGCCAGGCCGTCCAGACCCCGACGATGAAGATGGCGGTCTGGGCCGCCACCATCATGGCGTTGACCCAGCCCGCCGTCCCGCCGAACAGGCCGCCCAACTGGTCGAAATAGCCCGGCTCGCGTGCAGTGCGCTCGAACAGGGCGCGGTCCTCGTCGTTCAGGGCCTCTTCGATCATGCGGTCGAGATCCTGCATCACGTCTCTCCTTCCAGCGCGGCGCGCAGCTTGCGTCGCGCGTGCATCAGGCGGGTCTTCACCGTGCCCGCCGGCACGTTCAGGGCGATGGCCGTTTCAGCCACGCTCATATCCTCAAGGTGGAACAGGGCCACCGTCGCCCGCTGTTCGGCGGGCAGGCCGGCCATGGCCCGCTTCAGGCGCAGCAACGCCGGCGGATCGCCAGCCTCCGCCTCGACCCAAGCCGCCACAGGCTCCGCGGCGACGGCCGCGGCCAAGGCCCGGTCGTGCTGACGGCCGCGAATCCGCCGCGCACAACGTCGCGTGACGATGCGATAGGCCCAGGCCGGAAAGGCCGCCTCGTCCCGCAGGCGGCCGATCCCGCGCAGGATTTCGATCCAGCCGTCCTGAACCGCCTCGCGCGCCAGGTCGACGTCGCCGGTCAGACGCCAGCCGTGGGCGACCAGTCGCGGCTGCCAGCGCCGCACCAAGAGGTCGGCGGCCTTGCCGTCGCCGGTCCGCACGGCGGCGATCAGATAGCCGTCCAGCGCCCTCGATCTGGCCTTGTCCTCGGTCATGGGCCGTCCCTTCAGGGCTATAGGTGCGGCCTGACGGCGGCGCGGTTCAATCCATCGGCGGAAAATCGACCCGCCGAACACGCGGCCGTGTTCATAATCTCTTTGCAGCCGCGGGCGTTTCATGCTGCCCTGCAGCAATCGGCTGGGCCGCGTACAGGATTCCATGCTTTATTCGCTACATGAGCTTGCCTACCAGTCGGCGGCTCCCTTTCGGATCGGCGCGCAGATGGCGCGGACGTTCTGGACCTCTCCCATCAACCCCTGGTCCGACACGGCCATCGGGCGCACGGCCTATGCCTCGGCCGAGCTGTTCGAGAATCTGACCCGCCGTTACGGCAAGCCCGACTGGCGGCTGGAGACGGTCGATGTCGGCGGCAAGCCGGTGCGCACCGCCGAACGCGTGGTCTGGTCCTCGCCCTGGTGCCGCCTGGTGCGGTTCGAGCGCGACGTCACCGATCTGCGCAAGGCCGGAAAGCCCACGACGGCCCCCGCCGTGCTGATCGTGGCCCCGCTGTCGGGCCACTACGCCACCCTGTTGCGCGGCACGGTCGAGACCTTCCTCCAGGATCACGACGTCTATGTCACCGACTGGGAGAACGCCCGCAACGTGCCGATGCTGGAAGGCCGCTTCGACTTCCACGACTATATCGACCACGTCCGCGCCATGCTGGGCCAGGTAGGACCGGGCGCCCACGTCGTCGGCGTCTGCCAGCCGGGACCGCCGGTGCTGGCCGCCTGCGCCCTGATGGCCGAGGACAAGGACCCGAACCGCCCGGCCTCCATGACCTTTATGGGATCGCCGATCGACGCGCGCCTGTCGCCGACCGTGACCAATCAACTGGCCGAGGAACGGCCCTTCGCCTGGTTCAAGTCGAACATGATCCACACCGTGCCCCTGCCCTATCCGGCGGTCGGGCGGCGGGTCTATCCGGGCTTCGTCCAGCTCTACAGCTTCATGTCCATGAACGAGGACAAACACGTCGACGCCCATCAGCGCTATTTCGGCCACCTGGTCGACGGCGACGGCGACAGCGCCCAGAAACACGCGGAATTCTATGATGAATATCTGTCGGTCCTGGACCTGACCGAGGAATTCTACCTCCAGACCATCGACATCGTCTTCCAACAGCATCTGTTGCCGCGCGGCCTGCTGAAACATCGCGGACGCACGGTCGATCTGACCCAGATCGCCGACATCGGCCTGATGACCGTCGAGGGCGAGATGGACGACATCTCCGGCGTCGGCCAGACCCAGGCCGCGCACGGCCTGTGCACGAACATCCCCGACGACCGGCGCGTGCTCTATGTCCAGCCGGGCGTGGGCCATTACGGCGTGTTCAACGGCCGCCGTTTCCGCGACGAGATCTATCCGCGGGTGTGCGACTTCATCGCCCTGAACGAGGAGGCCGTCGGTGGCCTTTCAGCACGGCCAGCGGCTGCGGCTTGACGGCCTGACGGCTGAGCCGCTGACGCTGCGGCTGTCGGTCAATCGTCGGGCGCGCCGGGTCTCGATCCGCATCGACGCCCGTGTCGGCGAGGCCGTGGTCACCGCTCCCAGCGAGCGGCGGCTGAAGGACGGGGTCGATTTCGCCCGCGCCAAGGCGGCCTGGATCGCCGAACGGCTGGCGATCCGCCCCCCGTCTTCGCCGCTGGCGCCGGGAGGCGTCATCCCCCTGCACGGTCGAACGGTGCGGCTGGCCGCGACCGGCGGCGCCGGGGCGGCCCGACTGGTCGAGACGCACGACGGCCCGACCATTCTTTCCGGCGGCGAGGGCGAGGCCTATGCCCGCCGGGTCGTCAATCTGATGAAACGCCTGGCGCGCGAGGCCCTGACGGCGCGCACCGAGGTTCATCTGAAGACCTTGGGCCAGCGGCCGGTGACGCTGTCGATCGCCGACACCAAATCGCGCTGGGGCAGTTGCAGCCCGCACAATCGCTCGATCCGCTATTCCTGGCGGGTGATCATGGCCCCGCCCCCGGTGCTGGACTATCTGGCCGCCCATGAGGTGGCGCACCTGGTCCACGCCGACCACAGCCCGGCCTATTGGTCGGTGGTCGAACGGCTGATCGGGGATCACCGCCCGCACCGCAAATGGCTGCGCGATCACGGCGCCGAACTGCACGCAGTCGGACGCTGATCGTCGTCCTTCTCCCCTTGGGGGAGAAGGTGTCATGCGGAGCATGACGGATGAGGGGTAGGCCTGATCCGCGATAATTGTCAGCCGGTCAGCCTGCCTGACACAGCCCCCTCATCCGAACGCCTCCGACGCCCACCTTCTCCCCCAAGGGGAGAAGGATCGATCAGAAGAACAACGGGTCGGACTTCTTCTCGGGCGCCGGGCGGCCCTCGGGCTGCTGGTTCGGCGGGTCGCGGCGATCCGGCTGGGGCGTGGTCGGGCGGATCACGGGCTGGGCGGGCGTCGTCGGCCGCTCGGGTTCGGGCCGATAGGGTTCGCCCTGAGCCGGATCGACCGGCTCGGATTCGGTTCCGCCGACCGCGTCGCCGATCTGGCCCAAAAGGTCGCCGACCGGGTCCTGGGGCCGCCAGCCCTCGGGCATGGCCGGGCCGTCGGGAATGCGCGGGGCGTTCAGGCGCGGCAGAGCCGCCTCCATGAAGCCCTTCCAGATGGCGGCGGGCGACGAGCCGCCGGTCACGCCGCGCATGGGGCTGTTGTCGTCCTTGCCGACCCAGACGGCGGTGACGAAGCCGCCGGTGTAGCCGACGAACCAGGCGTCCTTATAGTCCGAGGTGGTGCCGGTCTTGCCCGCCAGGTCGCGGCCGGGAATGGCCACCGACCGCGCTGTGCCCGAGGTGATCACCCCACGCAGCATCTGGTTCAGATAATAGAGCGGCGGATTGTTGATGGCCTGGCCGCTGGCGTTCTCGCGCACGCTGCGTTGATAGATGACCCGGCCGCGCGGGGTGCGGATGCGGTTGATGCCATAGGCCTCGACCCGGCGCCCGCCATTGGCGAAGGCGTCATAGGCGGTGGCCATGTCGATCGGCGACACCTCGACCGCGCCCAGGGCCATGGCCGGTTCAAGCCCGATGCGGCTGGTGACGCCCAGGCGGCGGGCGGCGCGGGCCACGCTGTCGCGGCCGATCTGATCGGCGACCGAGGCGGCCACGGTGTTGGTCGACTGGGCCACGGCCTGGGCCAGGGTCATCGGACCCGCGAAGGTCCCGGAATAGTTGCGCGGCGACCAGTTGCCGATGCGGATCGGCTCGTCCACCACCGGGGTCTGGGGCGTGTATCCGGCCTCCAGCGCGGCCAGATAGACGAAGGGTTTGAAGGCCGAGCCGGCCTGGCGCTGGGCGTCCACGGCGCGGTTGAACTGGCTGTCGGCGTAGGAGGCGCCGCCGATCATGGCCCGCACCCGGCCGTCGCCGTCCAGGGCCACCAGGGCCGCCTGCTGCACCCCGCGCGATCCGTCGCGATCCAGGATGCGGCGCACGCTGCGCTCGGCCGCGGTCTGCAAGGTCAGGTCCAGCGTCGTCTCGACCACCAGGTCCTCGGTCGGTTCGCCGACCAGGCCGCGGATCGACTTGTCCAGCCAGTCGATGAAATACTGGGCGTGCTGGGTCGCCAGGGTCCGCGACACCCGCACCGGCTCCAGCACGGCGGCGGCGCGCTGTTCGGCGGTGATGACCCCCATGTCCTCCATCTCGTTCAGGACCACGGTGGCGCGGGTCGCCGCGCGCTCGGACTCCGACACGGGGGAATAGCGCGACGGGGCTTTCAGCAGCCCGGCCAACAGGGCCGCCTCACCGACGGTCAACTGTTTGGCGCTCTTGTCGAAATAACGTTGCGACGCCGCTTCGATGCCATAGGCGCCCGCGCCGAAATAGACCCGGTTCAGATAGAGGGCCAGGATCTCTTTCTTGGAGAATTTCATCTCGAGCCAGACGGCCAGCATCAACTCCTGAACCTTGCGCTTCAGGTTCTGGTCCGGCGTCAGGAACAGGTTCTTGGCCAGTTGCTGGGTCAGGGTCGATCCGCCCTGCACCACCCGGCCCGCGCGCATATTGGCGACGATGGCCCGGCTCATGCCGACGGGATCGAAGCCGGGGTGCCAATAGAAGCGTCGGTCCTCGATGGCGATGAAGGCCGCCGGGACGTAGTCAGGCAGGGATTCCAGGTCGGCGGGCGGGGCCTGCTGGGTGCCGCGCGTGGCGATCAGGGCGCCGTTGCGGTCCAGATAGGTGATCGAGGGCTGGCGGTCGATCTCGTACAGGGTCGAGGTGTCGGGCAGGTCGCGTGCGAAGACGGCGAAGAAGACGACCAGGAAGATCAGGCCCCAGACGGCCGCCACCGCGCCCCAGTACAGGAACTGCTGCATCCGGGTGCGCCGCTGCGCCCCGCCGCCCTGACCGCCTTGGCCGAAACCCGCCATGCCAACCTCAATCCCGATCCAGCGACCGCTCTAGCCGAACAGCGGTCGCGCGGAAACGGCCTACCCGCTTCACGCGACCGTGAAGGCCGTTTCCGCCGAAAGCATGACCGTGCGGGCCATTAATCTAAAAAGGCGTTCACTTCCGCCTCGAACCGCGCGGGCTGGTCCAGCATGATGAAATGGGCGCTGTCGTCGATGCGTTTCAGCGTCACGCCCTGCAGATTTCGGAATGCAGCGCCGTACATGCCGTCGATCATGGCGTCGTTCATGCGCGGGTCGTTGAACTTCACATACAGAACCGTCGTCGGCGCCGTGATGTGCGACAGCTCGGGCGTCAGGTCGGTGACGATCAGCTCACGGAAAGCCGCCGAAGAGACCGCGCGGTCGCTGCGGGCGGCGTCGCGCAGGGGGCCGGCGCGCAGGGCCTCGGTCTTTATCATGCCGGTGACGGAGGCGGCGGCCTGGGCGCGATAGGCTTCGTCCGGGCCGTTCATCATGCCGGCGTAGATCTGGTCGGCCAGGGGGGCGACGTTCTCGGCCGTGGCGCCCGGCCCGGCGAAGGCGGCGCCCATGAAGGGGATCATATCCACGACCATCAGCCTGCCGACGCTGTCAGGATGGCGCGCCGCCAGCATCATGCCGATGGTCCCGCCCATGGAGTGGCCGATGACGGCGGGCTTGTTCAGCCCCTGTTCGCGGATGTAGCGCGCCAGGTCCTCTGCGACGGGTGCGGAAACAGGCCCCGTGGCGTTGTCCATCGGCTCGGCCCCGGCGAAGCCCTGAACATGGATGCGGTGGACGCGGTAACGGTCCTTCAGACTGTCGGTGATCCTGTCCCAGACATGGGGCGAGGACGACAGGCCGGGGATCAGGATGACGTCGCCGATCGGATGCTCCGGCCCGTCGACGCGCACATGGAAACGGCCGGAGACGAAATTCGCATGGGCATGACCGTGGTCGGCCGCCTGCGCCGCCGGGGCGGCCGGAGCGCCGTGGGCGGCGTGGGCGGCGTGATCGTGCTCCTGCGCCAGGGCGGGCGCGGCGGCGGTCAGCAGGGCCGCAACGGCGGCGGCGGCGAACAATCGGGTCATAGAGGTCCCCCCAGGAACGGAACGGGCTGGATCACCCGTCTTATCGACTTGGTCGTAACCGATGACGGCTTTGGTTGCGCCGGGTCAAGACTTCCGCCCCGCGCATCGTTAGGATCGCGGCCATGACGTCCGCCGACCGCGCCCAGACCGCCGCCTCGACGCCCGAGGCCAAGGCCCCGCCCGCCGCCTTCGGCAAGGGCTTCGTCATGGACGCCTGGTATTTCGTCGCCCTGTCGCGCGACGTCGCGCCCGGTTCGCTGAAACGATACGAACTGATGGGCGAGCCGGTGCTGATCGGCCGCACCAAGAGCGGGCCGGGCAAGGCCGCCGAGATCTTCGCCCTGCGCGACATCTGTCCGCACCGCGCCGCGCCCTTGTCGGCGGGCCGGGTGGTCGACAAGCCGGGCGAGGGCCAGACGGTCGAATGCCCCTATCACGGCTGGCGTTTCCGCCCCGACGGCGCCTGCGCCTCCATTCCGTCCCTGGTCCAGGACCAGGCGTTCGAGACCGACCGCATCCGCGTGCGCGCCTATCCGGTGCGCGAGAGCCAGGGCCTGGTCTTCGTCTGGATGGCGTCGGACCCGCGCACCAAGCCCGAGCCGGACCATGAACCGCCGGTCTTTCCCGGCGTGGTCGGCGGCGGGGCCAAACTGGTCGAATGGATGGATTTCGACAGCCATATCGACCACGCCGTCGTCGGCCTGATGGACCCCGCCCACGGTCCCTTCGTGCACCAGCAGTGGTGGTGGCGATCCGAACATTCGATGCATGAGAAGGCCAAGGCCTTCGAGCCGCGCGAGCACGGCTTCGCCATGGCCCGCCATGCGCCGTCGTCGAACAGCCGCGCCTACAAGATCCTGGGCGGCGCCCCGGCGACCGAGATCACCTTCCGCCTGCCCGGCTATCGCTGGGAGCATATCCAGGTCGGGGACAAACAGGTTCTGGCCCTGACCTGCCTGACGCCCGTCACCGAGACGAAAACGCGGATCACCCAGATCTTCTGGTCCGACCATTGGGTCTTCGACCTGGCCAAGCCCTTCCTGCGCCGGGGCGTGGTCGCCTTCCTGAAACAGGACGGCGGCATGGTGAACCTGCAGAACGAGGGCCTGCGCTACGACCCGGCCCTGATCTGGATCGACGACGCCGACAAACAGGCCAAATGGTACCAGCAGCTCAAGCGCGAATGGACCAAGAGCCGGGCCGAGGGCCGGGCTTTCGTCAATCCGGTCACGCCCACGACCCTGCGCTGGAAAAGCTGATGCGAAAAAGGCCCCCCAATCGGGGGGCCTCTTCGGTCACTTCGCCAGTTGCCCGGCCAGGATCATGTCCACCTGCTTGCGCGCGTGCGGCTCCAACTGGGTGATGTCCCAGCCGTCATAGGCGGCGAAGCGGAAGTTGGAGACATAGATCTCCCAGATCATCCGGCCCAGCAGCGGCAGGTCCAGGTCCTGGCGCAGTTCGCCCGAACCGACGCCGTCGCGCAGGATGGCGACCAGGGTCTCGATGATCGGCTTGACGAAGACGCGCGAGCGTTGGTCGGCGTCGTCGGGCTGGAACCACGACCGGGCGATGGTCGCCTGCATCAGCGGCAGTTGGTCCAGCGAGCGGTGATAGCCCGCGGCCAGGGCGCCGGTCAGGCGTTCAGCCACGGTTCCGTCCTTGGGCGCGCCGGTCTGAACGGCCAGCAGCAGGTCGCCCATCTCATCGGCCAGGACGGTCTCGAACAGTTCGGCCTTGTCCTGGAAGTTGGCGAAGACCGCGCCGGTGGACATGCCGGCGGCCTTGGCGATGTCGCGGATGGTGGCGGCGTCATAGCCGCGCTCGGCGAACAGGTTTCGGGCGGCGTCCAGCACCTTGCCGCGCGTGCGGATCTTGGCGGCCTGGCGGCGGTTCATGCGCGGCTCGCTCGAAACGGTGTCGGCGGCGGTGGGGATTACGGTGTCTCGCATCAAAAAGCGTACTCGACTCAATACGACGGCCGGATTTCCGACAAACGGAGCCGGGCCGGACTGTGGGGGAATGGCCGGGGGAGGAGGGCCGTTAGGGCGGACCCAGACCACCAAACGGTGACGAAAATGGGTCTTTCGCCTTAACGGAAGCTTTCCGTGACGATCCGTCGCGGCGTCAGCCGGGGTCGCGCCCCAGGCTGCTGCGCAAGGCCCGACTGGGCCGTGCGGCGCGGTCCTTGGGCGCCGCGGCCTGGAAGACCTTGCGGAACTGCTCGCGTCTTTCGTGCACCGAGGCCAGGACCAGGCCCATGGGCACGCCCAGGTCGACCAGGGTGTTCTCGGCCAGTTGCAGACTGGCCTCGGTGGTCTCGGGCACGGCGTCGGTGACCCCCAGGGCGTACAGGCGCGCCGCATGGCGGTCGTCGCGGGCGCGGGCGATCAGGATCAGATCGTCGCGGGCGGCGCGGGCGGCCATGGCGACCTCGTCCACCTTGCCGGGCGAATCCATGGTCACGACCAGGGCGCGGGTCGTGTCGACGCCGCAGTTGCGCAGCAGCTCGGGCCGGGCGGCGTCGCCGTAATAGGCCTCGATGCCGTCCTTACGCGCCTGGGCCACGGCGGCGGGATCGGTGTCCAGGGCGATGAACCTCTGGCCGTGCTCGGTCAGCAGCTCTCCGACCAGGCGGCCGACCCGGCCGAAGCCGACGATGATCACCGCGCCCTCGGGCCGCGCGCCCTCGGGCGACAGGCCGGCGGCCGAGACGGCGGTTTCCCCGCCCCCGCCCGCGCGGTTCAGCCTCTGACCCAGCAGGGCCATCAGCGGCACGGTGAACATGCTCAGGGTCGCGGCGGGCAGCACCTGGGCGGCGAAGGCGGGCGAGACCACGCCCTCGACCATGCCCGCCGTCAGGATGACGAAGGCGAATTCTCCAGCCGGACCCAGCACCAGGGCGGTCTCGGCCGCCGAACGGATCGACAGGCCCCACAGCCGGGCCAGGTTGAAGATGATGGCGATCTTGGCCCCGGTGATCGCCGCCGCCATGCCGAACACCGCCAGAGGATCGGCGGCCACTGCGTCCAGGTCCAGGCTCAGGCCGACGCCGACGAAGAAGACGCCCAGCAACAGGCCCTTGAACGGCTCGATCGAGACCTCGACCTCGCGCCGGTATTCGGTTTCGGCCAGCAATATGCCCGCCACCAGGGCGCCCAGGCTCATCGACAGGCCCGCCGCCTGGGCCGCGACCCCCGCCCCGACCACGACCAGCATGGCCGCCGCCAGGAACAGTTCGCCGCCCTGGCCCGGCTTGCGCGCGCGCGCCACCGACCGGAACATCGGCCGCAGGACCAGCCGCCCCAGGATGATCAAAAGGGCCAGGCCGATCGCCGCCGGAACCAGGGTGAACAGGGCCGAACCCAGGGCGGGCGGGTCCAATTCTCCGCCCGCCTGAGCCAGGGTCGCCATGACCGTCACGGTGATCAGGATCGGCGCCACGGCCAGGTCCTGGGCCAGCAGAACAGCGAAGGTCGAACGCCCCACCGTGCCCTTCAGGCGGCCGCGCTCGGCCAGCACCGGCATGACCACGGCGGTCGAGGACAGGGCCAGGCCCATGCCCAGAACGACCGCCCCGACCCAGGGCTGGCCCATCAGCATGAAGCCGCCCGCCAGCACCGCGGTGCAGGCCGCGATCTGGGCCAGCCCCAGTCCGAAGACCAGCCGCCGCATGGCGCGCAGCCGTCCCCACGACAGCTCCAGCCCGATCATGAACAGCAGGAAGGCCACGCCCAGTTCGGACAGTTGGCGCATCTGCGTCTCGTCGTCGATGGTCAGATAGCGCAGCCAGGGCACGGCGTCGGCGAAACGCGCCAGACCGTCGGGCCCCAGAAGCACGCCCGCGGCCAGGAACCCCAGCACCGGGCTGACCTTGAACCGGTTGAACAGCGGCACCATCACCCCGGCCGCCGCCAGGAAGACCACCAGGTCCTTGTAGTCGCCCGCTCCGTGCTCGGTCATCCGCCCTCCCGACGTCGCGCCATCATGACAGGCGCGGCGCCGTTCACGCTAGACCGAAATCGGCCGCACGAAGGCGGCGGAAGCCTCAGGTCACCAGAGGCCGCAGCAGGGGGGCGGCGTCGCGGCCGCTGAAATCGGTCAGGGCGCGCGAGAAGATCGGCCGGCTGAACGGGTCCGACGCGAAGGTCTCGACCTCGAACACCTCAGGCTCGGTTCTTTCGGGTTCGGGCGCGGCGCGCGTCGGCTCAGGCTCGGCCGACGGCGTCAGTTCGACGATCATGATCTGGGCCGCGGGGGTCGGCGGCGTCTCGACCGGCGCGGGAATGTCGAACGCGGGTTCGGGCGCGAGGATCTCAGGAGCGAGGACTTCAGGCGTGAGGACTTCAGGCGCGAAAATCTCAGGCGCGGGCGCCTCGGCCGGCTCGGCGACGAAGGCGGTGATCTGGGCCGGGGGTTCGGGGGCGGCGACGGGGGCGGACGGCGCCGACAGGGCGGGCAGGGCCTCGAAACCATTGCCCCGCTCGGGCGGCAGGTCCGCGCCGACCGTCCACGACGTCTTGCTGCGGAAATGCAGCGCCAGCACGGGCGACAGGGCGCCGCAACGGCGACAGACGTCGGCCTGGCGCTTTCGCGACCAATAGAAGTCGTGACTGCAGATCAGGCGAGAGATCGGCAAGGCGGTCATGGTGGTCCCTTCCGCCGCCATCCAAGCCGTTAACCTATTGTTGTCAACCGGCGTTCGTCGGAATACCGCTATTTTTCAACGATCATGACCTTTCGGTGACTCGCGGCGGACGCGGCGATTCAGTCGATGACGGTGAAGCGGCGGCCGTCGAAGACGCGCAGCACCTGGCCCAGGTCGCGCCCGCGTTTCAGGACCTGTCCGCCTTCGCCGAAGACCGCCCACTGGCCCTGGCGCGCCTGGAGCGCGGGGCGTTTCTCGATGCGCCAGGCGGGGGCGTCGCCGCTGCGCCGGAACACGGCGAACTCGGCCGCGTCGCGCCCGTCGGCCAGGGCGTAGTCCCGCGCCTCGGCCGCCGCGACCAGACGCCCGTAGACCGACAGAATCTGCATCAGCTCGCGCCGGTCGAAGAAGACCGGGCCGGGCAGGGGCGGCGCGCCGGAAAAGTCGAGACTCATCGGCGATCAGACTAGCCCCGATCTCAGGGCGCGCAACCGGCGGGCGGACGTCTGAATTCGACGTTCGCGAACGACACGAAATGGCCCTGTTTCGGTCCTTCGCCCGCCTGTTTGAGGGAAGAAAAGTCAACCATCGGCTCGTCGGAGTTCGGAACGTCCCGGATCCTGAACAGCCCCCCCAGCCCCCCTGGATTTTCCGACAGGGCTTCGGCGGGCCGATGCTTCCTCCAAGCGAGACGCCCGCTCCGCCCCCTCCCCCCTCCGGCCGAGCGGGCGTTTTGCTGTCTGGACCCCGGCTTCAGTCCTTGGTCGGGTCCTGCCGCGAGGCGTCGCCATAGGTCAGCGCCAGGAAGACGTCCTCCAGGTCCGGGTCCTCGGTGGTGATGTCGCCGATGGTCACGCCCGCAGCGCGCACGGCGTTGATGACCTGCTCCACCGACGAGCGGCCCTTGCGATAGGTCACCGCGAAGGCGCCGTCGGCGCGCGGCGTGACCTCGAAACCCTCCAGCGCGGGCGGGGCGCCCAGGTCGCCCTCGGGCGTCACCACCACATTGCGCGTGTCCATCCGCCGCAACAGTTGCGACGTCGGCTCGCAGGCGACGATCTCGCCGTGGTTGACGATGGCGATGGTGTCGCAGAGCGCCTGCGCCTCTTCCAGATAATGGGTGGTCAGGACGATGGTCACGCCCTCGGCGTTCAGCTTTCGGACATAGTCCCAGAGCTGGCGGCGCAGCTCCACGTCCACGCCCGCGGTCGGTTCGTCCAGGATCAGCACCGGCGGGGCGTGCACCATGGCCTTGGCGACCATCAGCCGTCGCTTCATCCCGCCCGACAGGGAGCGGACATAGGCGTCGGCCTTGTCCGACAGGCCGACGGCGGCCAGCAGTTCGTCCGACCGCCGCTGGTCCTTGGGCACGCCGTAGAAGCCGGCCTGGACCTCCAGCGCCTCCCTGGGGGTGAAGAAGACGTCGGCGACGATCTCCTGCGGCACGACGCCCAGGGCGGCGCGAGCGTCGCGCGGCGTCCGGTCGATGTCGCGGTCCCAGATGCGGACCTCGCCTTCCGACTTGTTGACCACCCCGGCCAGGATGTTGATCAGGGTCGACTTGCCCGCCCCGTTGGGACCCAGCAGGCCGAACACCGAGCCGCGCCGGATCTTCAGGTCCACGCCCTTCAGCGCCGTCTTGGGCGGCGCCTTCTTGGACCCGGCATAGGTCTTTTTCAGCCCCCGGATCTCGATCGCGTTCATCGGGGCGTTCTCGGGCGGGGTTTCGGCTTCGGTCATGCGGGTCCGGCTGTGAACGTTTGACGCCCGAGGGCGCGCCGCATAGGTATGCCGCCGACCCTTCACCGCCAAGGCCAGGCCGTCCGAAAATGCCGCCCCGCTCCACCGACGCGATCATCCCGCCGCCCGAAGAGATCAAGGTCTCGACCAAGCGCGTCGCCTGCGACGGCGGCGGCGGCGTTCTGGGCCACCCGCTGGTCTATATGGACATGGGCGAGGACGACTTCGTGGAATGCGGCTACTGCGACCGCCGCTTCGTGATCCGGGGCAAGAAGGCCAAGCCCGAGAGCGAATACCTGGACCCGGCGGCCCGCCCGCCCGAGGCGCATTGAGTTTTTTGTTCGCCTAACGCTCGCGACGCGGTCGCTCGCTGCTTGAGGCTGTCTTTCTTGAGCCTATCGCTCGGCTCGCGGAGCCTTGCTGCTTGAGGCTGCTTTTCTTGGCCTAACGCTCGCGACGCGGTCGCTCGCTGCTTGAGGCTGCTTTTCTTCGCCTAGCGCGCGCGACATGACTTTTTACCCGAATTGAGTCGGGTTCTTACCCGCTTGTCGGTATAGGAACGCCCCCTGCCCCTCCCCGGGACCGGAGTTGTCGCCATGCGTTATCTGCACACCATGGTCCGCGTATCGGACCTCGACGCCTCGCTGCGGTTCTGGCGCGACCTGCTGGGCCTGGTCGAGACGCGGCGGATGGAGAGCGAACAGGGGCGTTTCACCCTGGTCTATCTGGCCGCGCCCCAGGACCAGGACCGGGCCGAGACCGAACGCTCGCCCGAGCTGGAGCTGACCTACAACTGGGACCCGGAAACCTATGCGGGCGGGCGCAATTTCGGCCACCTGGCCTATGCCGTCGACGACATCCACGCCGCCTGCCGCAGGCTGATGGACGGCGGCGTGACGATCAGCCGCCCGCCGCGCGACGGCCGCATGGCCTTCGTCCGCTCGCCGGACGGCATCTCCGTCGAACTGTTGCAGACCGGCGAGGCCCTGGTCCCGGCCGAACCCTGGACCTCCATGCCGAATATCGGAGCCTGGTGATGAAGCGCCTGATCCTCGTCGCGGCCCAGACGGCGGCCTTGGCCCTGTCGGCCTGCGCCTCGACCACCGAATCCAACACCGGCCGCACGGCCACCGAGCAACTGCTGCTGGCCCGCGCCGCCGACCGCGCCGCCGAGGGGCTGATCCTGCCGATCGCCCAGGGGTCGCGCATCTTCGTCGACGACGTCTATTTCCGCGTCGACAGCGGGGCCTACGCCGTCAGCGCCATCCGCTCGGCCCTGTCGGACGCCGGCTATCGTCTGTCGACCGACCGCAACCAGGCCGACGCCGTCTTCGAGATCCGCGCCGGCGCCTTGTCGCTGGAACAGATGCGCCGCGTCGTCGGCCTGCCCGAGATGCGGGTGCCGATCAATGAGAACCTGAACGTCGTCTCCCTGCCGGAGCTGTCGGTCTATTCCCGCCGCGACCGGATCGGCGTGGCCGAATTCTCGGGCTTTCTCTACGACGCCCGCACCGGCGCGCCCCTGGGCGCGGTCAGCCCGATGATCGGCCGTTATCGCATCCGCAGCCACAAGGCGTTGATGATCGTCGGCTGGGGCCAGCAGTCGGCCAACCCCGGCGAACGCGATCCCGGCTCGTCCTGGAAGGAATTCTAGTTTCCCTATCCTTCTCCCCTTGGGGAGAAGGAAATCTGGACGCGGTCGTCCCAGGCGGCCTTAATGGTCCGATGCGTCCGCTGATCCTCGCCATCGACCAGGGCACCACCTCGACCCGGGCCATCGCCTTCGAGCTTGAGACCGATGGCGGCCTGTCGCCCGTCGCCGTCAGCCAGATCGAACTGGCCCAGCATTTCCCGGCCTCGGGCTGGGTCGAACACGACGCCGCCGAGATCTGGACCGCCACGCTCCAGACCTGCCGCGAGGTGATCCGCAAGGCCGGGGGCGTGGCCCGCTTCGCCTGCGTCGGCATCACCAATCAGCGCGAGACCTCGGTGTTGTGGGACGTCGCGACGGGCCAGCCGCTGCACCGCGCCATCGTCTGGCAGGACCGGCGCACCGCCCCGGTCACCGCCGCCCTGGCCGAGGCGGGCCATGAACCGATGGTCCAGGCCGCGACCGGCCTGATCCTGGACCCCTATTTCTCGGCGACCAAATACGCCTGGCTGCTGGACGCCGTGCCGGGCGCCCGCGAACGAGCCGCGCGCGGCGAGGTCAAGCTGGGCACGATCGAAAGCTGGCTGGTGTGGAAACTGACCGGCGGCGCGTCCCATGTCACGGACGCCACCAACGCCAGCCGCACCTCGCTGATGGATCTGAGGGCGCGCGAATGGCGCGACGACCTGTGCGCCCTGTTCCGGGTGCCCCGGATCGCCCTGCCCGCGATCAGGAGCTGCGCCGAGACGCTGGGGACCTGCGATCCGGCCCTGTTCGGCCTGGCCCTGCCCGTCACCGGGGCGGCGGGCGACCAGCAGGCGGCCCTGGTCGGGCATGGGGCGCTGAACCCCGGCGACGCCAAGATCACCTATGGCACCGGCGCCTTCCTGGTCGCCAATGTCGGCGCGCAGCCGGTCGCCTCGACCCGACGCCTTCTGGGCACGCTGGGCTATGAGGCGGGCGGCGTGGCGGCCTATGCGGAGGAAGGCTCGATCTTCTCGGCCGGCTCGGCGGTCCAGTGGCTGCGCGACGGGGCGAAAATGATCTCCGAAAGCCGCCAGTCCGAGGCCATGGCCCAGTCCCTGCCCGACAACGGCGGCGTCTATCTGGTGCCCGGCTTCACCGGCCTGGGCGCGCCGTGGTGGGAGGCCGATGCGCGCGGCGCCGTGGTCGGCCTGACCCGCGATTCCGGCCCGGCCCATTTCGTCCGCGCCGCCCTGGAGAGCCTGGCCTATCAGACCCGCGATCTGCTGGACGCCCTGGCCGACGACGGCGCCCCCCGGCTGAAGACGTTGAAGGTCGACGGCGGCGTCACGGCCAATGCCTTCGCCATGCAGTTTGTGGCCGACATCTGCCAGGTCGAGGTCGAGCGCCCCGCCTTCCAAGAGATGACCGCCCTGGGCGCCGCGCGCCTGGCCGCCCTGGGCGCCGGTCTGGTTCCCGACCTGTCGGCCGCCCCCGCCCAGGCCCCCGCCCGCTGGACCCCGCGCATGGGCGCCGAGGAACGCGAGCGCCTGTTGAAGGGCTGGCGCGCCGCCGTCCGGGCCGCCATCATCGCCGCCAAATGAGCGACGCCGTCAACGATCCCCAAGCCGACCCTCAGGCCGCCTTCTCCGGCACGCGCGAGGTCGACCCCCGCCATGCGCTGGACGTCGAGCGCCTGGACGCCTGGATGCGCGCCAACGTCGCGGACTACGCCGGTCCCCTGACGATCCGTCAGTTCAAGGGCGGCCAGTCGAACCCGACCTATGAGCTGACCACCCCTTCGGGCGCCTATGTGCTGCGTCGCAAGCCGCCAGGGGTTCTGTTGCCCAGCGCCCATGCCGTGGACCGCGAATTCCGCGTCATCTCGGCCCTGCACGCGCGCGGCTATCCGGTCGCCCGGCCCCATGCCCTGTGTACGGATGAAGCGGTCGTCGGCTCGATCTTCTATGTCATGGACAGGGTCCAGGGCCGGGTGTTCTGGGACCTGAAACTGCCCGGCCTGACGCCCGACGAACGCCGCGCCGTCTATCACGCCCAGACCGACGCCCTGGCCGATCTGCACGGCTTTGACCCGGTCGAACTGGACCTGGCCGACTATGGCCCGCCGGGAAATTATTTCGCCCGCCAGGTCGGCCGCTGGACCAAACAGTATCGCGCGTCCGAGATCGACCCGATCCCCGACATGGACCGGCTGATCGCCTTCCTGCCCGACAGTCTGCCGCCCGAGGCCCCGGCCCGGGTCGTCCACGGCGACTTCCGTCTGGACAATATGATCCTGGCGCCGAGCGCGCCGAAGGTGCTGGCCGTGCTGGACTGGGAGCTGTCGACCCTGGGCGATCCGATGGCCGATCTGTCCTATCTGCTGATCGCCTGGGCCATTCCGGCGACGTTGCGGAACGGCCTGGCGGGCGCCGATCTGGAGGCCTTGGGCATCCCGTCGGTCGCGGAGACGGTGGATCGCTACGCCGCCCGACGGGGTTCGGCGGCGCCGACCAACCTGGACTGGCTGACCGCCTACAACCTGTTCCGCCTGGCCGCCATCTGCCAGGGCATCGCCGGCCGGGTGCGGGACGGCACGGCCGCCTCAAGCCACGCCAAGACCATGGCCGCCCAGGTCGAGCCGTTGTCGGCGGCCGCGTGGGCCTTCGCCAAGAAGGCCGGGGCTTGAGAGCGTAGCCGCCCCCTCCACCACTTCGTGGTCCCCCTCCCCCGCCGCGCGGGGGAGGATCGCCTCAAAAAGCGAGTGACCGTGTCGCGAGCGTTAGGCGGCCGGGCTTCAGCCCGGCTCACCCACCAGAGTAAAGGGCGCCCAGAAGGCCGGGTGGGTCCAGGCGCGGTTGGCGCGCACGGCCCGCATCCCCGCTTGCAGCGCCCGCGCCCGGTCGCCGACATCGGCGCCCGGCGCATCCAGGGCCGCGAAGCTGGAGGTGATCAGTTCGGTCGTGGCCGCGTCCGACACCTCCCAGTGCGACACCAGCACCGACCGCGCCCCGGCGTAGAAGAAGGCCCGCGCCAAGCCCGACAGACCCTCGCCCCCCGGACGCCCGTCCGAGGCCGCCGTATTGCAGGCCGACAGCACCACGAACTCGGCGTTCAGCCTCAGTCGCGCCGCCTCGGACGCGCTCAGATAGCCGTCGTCGGCCTCGGTCGCCTGGTCGGGCGGGGTCATCACCAGCCCCGGCTCGGCCGCCGTCGATCCGGCCATCAGCCCGTGGGTCGAAAACACCACGAACCGCGCGTTCGATAGGGCGACGGCGTCGCCTTGCCGCACAGCCGTCTCGGTGGCCTCGCCGCCGATGCGCACCAGGGCGCGCGGATAGCGGGTCTTCAGCGCCTCCAGCTCGGTCTTGGAGCCGGGCAGATAGGGCAGGGCCTTCAACCGCGACACATCGGCCAGCCGCCCTTCGCCCAGGATGGAGTCCGCCGCGGGCGCCCCGCGTGAGGCGTAGTCCGGCGCCCCGGCCAATATCGGCGCCCCGAAGGCGGCCAGGGTGAAGCCCCGGTTCTCGGCGCGCGCCGCCGGTCGCGGCGCGGACGCGGCGGCCGAGGGCGGGCAGCCGGGGCTGCGCAGCGCCGGGTCCGACACCAGGTGACAGCGCAGGGCCTTCAGGCTCGACACCGACGGCAGGGTGGCCAGGGCGTAACGGTCGATCAGCCACGGCGTCGCGGCCAGGGCCTCGGCCGTGTCGGCTCCCGTCGGCGCCTCGGTCGACAACACCGCCAGCGGCAGGGTGGTCAGGGCGCCGGTGACCACGGTGATCAGGGTCGACTTGCCTTCGAACACCCCCTCGACCGGTTCGATCAGTTCAGCGTACAGCCGGTGCGCCTCGGCCCGGTCGAAGGCGGCGACCGGCCGCCCGGCGAAGATGGAGGGGTCCAGGTCGCTGCGGTTCTGGGCCGCCGTGGTCAGGGATTCGCGCAGTTTCGCCACCGCGGCTGTCATGGCCGCGTCGCCCAGGTCCTCGGCCCGCGCCCATTCGACCCGGTCGCGCGACAGGCCCCAGACATAGGCCGCCTCGGGGTTCACCAGCACCAGCAGCAGGGCCTCGTCCGGCTTCAGCAACGCCTGGGTTTCGGCCACCGTCAGGGCGCGCGGACTGGTCAGTTCGGCATAAGCGGGAAAACGCGCCTCGATGTCGGCGTCCACGGCGGTCAGCCGGGCGCGCACCTGTTCATAATCGGCGCGGGCGGCGGCGCGGCGGTCGCGTCCCTCGTCGCCCTGAACGGCGTAGAGCCGCTCCAGCTCCAGTTCCAGCGCGTCGCGACGGCCCAGCAGGGTCTCGCGTTCCTCGGCCAGCCGCCCCAGGGCGTCGTCGCCCTCGGCGAACCGGGCCGAGACCTTGGCCAGGGCGTCGGCGGCGTCCGAGGCGATGGCCCATTGCGCCGCTTCGAAGGCCTCGGCGCGCAGGGATTCGGGCGTGTCCTCGACCCGCGCCGCGCCCGATCCGGCCAACAACAGACCGGCGCCCAGGGCGATCGCCGCGGCCGTTCGTCGTCCGATGCCCCTCATGTCCCGTCTCCTCAGTTGGTCAGGATCTGGACCCGCGTCCAGACCGCGCCCCGGTTGACGATGTCCACCCGCATCCGCCCATCGGCCCGCGGCTGGGTCGTGCAGACCGGATAATGATCGCCGAAACCGTCGCGACAGACCAGCGTTCCGTCCGCATCGCGCACCGTCAGATTGATGTCGGTGTCGCCGTCGCCGATGGCCGCGACCCGCAGCACCTCGCCGCCCTTGGCCTCGACCTCGAACCAATAGGTCTCGCGCGGCTCGATCTGTTTGACGGTGAACACCGGCCCGCGTCCGAACGGCGAACTCAGCACCCCGCGCGTCCCCGCCGCCTTCAGCCGCGCCACGGCGTCCAGCACCGCCTGACTGCCCTGGGCGAAACCCGCCGCCTCGTCCAGCAGGGCGTCCGGGGTCAGGATCGGGGCGTCGCCGCCCGCCCGCACCGGAACCTCGGCCAGCAGGCGCGCGGCCATGATCAGGGCGCCGGGGTCGCGCCGCTCACGTCCCCATTGCGCCAGCTCCGCCGCTGTCACCGCCTGGGCCACGCCCCGCGCCTCGGCCGCCGCATCAGCCGTCGGATCGACGTGAACCGGCTCTTGGGCGAAGGCTCCGGTCCCGGCCGACAGGGCCGCGACGCCGATCAGGCTGACGAACAGACGCTTCATCACGAACTCGATCCTCGTTCCTCGAACAGCACGCGGCGGTTCGACCGGACCATGCCCCGGATCATGCGGATCGGAAACTGATTGAAGATGACCAGGCCCGCGAACGGCCTGGATCGTCACCCTAGCCGACGGCGGCGCTCAGGATGCGGCGGTCGGCCTTGGACTGGACCAGAACGGCCACGGCTTCACCCTCGGCGTCGCCGTCCGGCAGGCGGAACAGCATCGGCCGCCCGCGCCAGTCGCCCAGCTTGGTCAGGCGGCGCACGACATTGACGTGCCGCACACGTTGGCCCCGGTTGTCGCCGCGCGCCACCGTCACCTCCTGGGGACCGGGGGTGAAGGTCACGGCCCAGACCTCGGCCCCGCCGGCCGGGGCGCGGCCCGATCCCACGCCCACGGCGTCGCCGCTGTCGCGGAATTCGATCTCGGGCGGAAAGACGCGGCGCTCGGCCTGGGCGTCGATGGCCGCCTGCAGCGGCTCGGGCCGCGCCTGGGCCTGACGCGCGCCGTCCAGAATGACCTGGGGCGTCGGCAGGGCGCGCAGTTTCAGCGCCGTGCGATAGGCCCGTTGCCGCGCCGCGAACTCGGGCTTGGCGAAGGTGTCGGTCCAGCCCAGATAGTCCCAATAGTCGACGGCGTAGGTCAGGGCGATGACCCCCGGTTCGGCCGCCACGGTCTCGACCGCGCGATTGGCCTCGGGGCAGCCGGCGCAGCCCTGGGCGGTGAACAGTTCGACCACCACCGGCTCGTCCTGGGTCGCCGGAACCTGGACCGCGCGCGCACGGCTGGGCTGGGCGGCGCCGCCCGCCGCCAATGCGCCGACCGCCACGGCGGCCGCGCCCAGAATCCAACCCCTCGCCTTCATGGAGGCGGACTAAATCACCTCCGGCGCGACCCCGCCCCTCATTTTCGCGTGAGGCGAGGGTCACCGTCCCATGGAATGGAAGGTGGATCGTCGGCGAGGCCGACGAGACGCAGGGGCGGGCGAAGCTTGCGGCGATCAGCCCCTCCGCCGCCTTCGGCTGTCCCCCTGCCCGCCATGCGGGGAGGACATCAGTCCATCAACTGCTGCGCCAGATAGACGTAGTGCCGCGCCCAGCGGCGGGCGTTGG
>NZ_DAINBO010000004.1:100329-107310 GCF_036732845.1 Brevundimonas sp.
TCCATCAACTGCTGCGCCAGATAGACGTAGTGCCGCGCCCAGCGGCGGGCGTTGGCCACCGGGTCGGCGTCGTTGGAATGCCCGCCCGCCGTCTCCTCGTAATAGAGGTGATCGGCCCCCAGATCGCCCAGACGCGCGGCGAATTTGCGCGCATGGCCCGGATGCACCCGGTCGTCGCGGGTGTTGGTGGTGATGTAGACGCGCGGATAGTCCACGCCCGGCCGCAGGTGCTGATAGGCCGAATAGCGGGCGATATAGGCCGCTTCCTCGGGGATGCGCGGGTCGCCGTATTCGCCGATCCACGACGCCCCGGCGGGCAGTTCGTGATAGCGCAGCATGTCGATCAGCGGGCTTTCGATCACCGCCGCATTGAACAGTTCGGGATGCTGGGTCACCGACACGCTGGTCAGCACCCCGCCGTTCGACCGGCCGTAGATGCCCAGATGTTCCGGGCTGGTGATCCCGCGCCGGATCAGGTCCCGGGCGATGGCGGCGAAGTCGTCGAAGGCCAGTTGCCGGTGCTCCTTCAGCACGGCGCGGTGCCAGGCCGGGCCGAACTCGGACCCGCCGCGCATGTTGGCGTTGACGAAGACGCCCCCGCGCTCCAGCCACAGCTTGCCCATCTCCGGGATATAGGCGGGCGGCTTGGCCACCTGGAAGCCGCCGTAGCCGAACAGGATGGTCGGCGCCTGGCCGTTCATCGCCAGGGTTTTCGGCCGCACCACGAAATAGGGGATCATCGTCCCATCGGACGAGGCGGTCTGGAACTGCTCCACCACATGGGTCGAGGCGTCGAACCGCGCCGGTCCCTGGCGCAGCACGCGGGTCGAGCCGTCGTCCACGTCCGCCAGGCTCAGGGTCGGCGGCGTCAGAAAGCCCTCGACCGAATAGAAGAACCGGCCCGACCCCTTGGACGCGTCGCCCAGGCTGACGCTGATGTTCTCGGGCGTGGCGATGTCGGTCCTGGGCCAGCCGAACTCGCCCCGGTTCTGGAACACCGCCAGACGGCCGACGACATTGTCGGAAATCGCCACGACCACCCGGTCGTTCATCACCCGGACGCCGCCGATCGACTGGCGGTCGGTCGGCTGGAAGATGACGTCCGCCTGATTGGACAGCGCCGCCGGGCCGGTCGTGGCCCGCAGGCAGGGGATGCAGATCGCCAACAGCGATCCGGCCTTGTAGTCGCGGCCCTGTCGGGACCAATCCTCGTCCGGGGAGACGATCAGCGACCCGCCCTGAACGCCGTAGATGTTTACGCGCTCGGGCAGCTCCAGCTTCACCGGCCGGCCATCGACCAGTTCCCAGGTCTCTTGGCGATAGGTGTCCAGCGGGCGGGTGACGATCACGGCCGTCGGTCGTCCCTGGGCGTCGCGATAGACCGAGGGGCTGACGCCATAGCCGCCGTCCGAGGCGTCGCCGCGATAGACCTCGGTCGCCTGGGCCAGGGTCTGGCCGCGCTTCAGCGCCTTGACGATATAGGGATAGCCGCTCTCGGTCAGGGTGCCGTGGCCGTTCTCCTGGCCGAAGTCGGTGGCGACCAGCAGGGTGTCGCGGTCCAGCCATTCGATCCGATGCTTGCCCTCCGGCAGGGTGAAGCCGTCGTCGACGAAGCGTTTCGTCGTGGTGTCGAACTCGCGCACGAACAGGGCGTCCTTGCCGCCGTCCGACAGGAAGATCAGACAGCGGGTCTCGTCCGGCGCCAGACAGTCGGACCCCTTCCACACCCAGTCCCGGCCCTCGGCGCGGGCCAGGGCGTCGATGTCCAGCAGCGTCTCCCACCGCGTGTCGGCCGCGGCGTAACCGTCCAGCGTCGTGCGCCGCCATACGCCCTTGGGATTGGCCGCGTCCTGCCAGAAATTGCCGATGCCCTCGCCCAGGAAACCGGGTCCCGGAATGCGGTCGGTGGCGGTCAGGATCGCTTCGGCCTCGCGGCGATAGGTCTCATAGCGCGGATCGCCGGTCAGCGCGGCCAGCGAGCGCTGGTTCTCGCCCCGCACGAAGGCCATGGCCTCGTCCCCGTTGACCTGTTCCAAGGCCAGGTGATCGTCGGCGGCGCGCACCCCGGCGGGCGACAGGTCGGTCGGCAGATACGGCGACGGCGCGGCCTCGGCCATGGGGGTCTCCAACGGCGCGGCGGGCGCGGCGTCCAGTGTGGCGCAGGCGCCCAGCATCAGGGCAGGCAGGGCGGCGGTCAGCAGCAGGCGACGCATAGGCGGGACACTCCGTTCTAAATCCTCCCCAGCGAAGCGGGGGAGGGGGACCGCCGAAGGCGGTGGAGGGGGCGAAAGCCACGACCGGCGCCTGGGGTCGCCCCCTCCACCACTTCGTGGTCCCCCTCCCCCGTCAAGAACGGGGGAGGATGGTTTCCTATCAGTCCATCAGCCGACGCGACAGATAGGTGTATTCCAGGGCGATGCGCCGCGCCGTCTCGCGCAGGTTCGCCCCGGCCGCGTGCCCGCCGTCGGTGTTCTCGTAGAACAGCACCGGATAGCCCAGCGCCTCCAGACGCGCCGCCGCCTTGCGGGCATGGCCCGGATGCACCCGGTCGTCCTTGGTCGAGGTGTGGATGAAGACCTCGGGGTAGGGCTGGCCCGCGCGCAGGTTCTGATAGGGCGAATATTCCGCGATCCAGGCGCGCTGTTCGGGGATGTCGGGGTCGCCGTATTCGCCCATCCACGAAGCCCCGGCCAGAAGGCGGTGATAGCGCATCATGTCGAACAGCGGCACCTGGATGACCGCCGCATTGATCAGGTCCGGCCGCTGGGTCAGCATGGTCCCCATCAGAAGGCCGCCTTGGCTGCCGCCGATGACGCCCAGGCGGCGCGGGCTGGTGATGTTCCGCGCGATCAGGTCGGCGGCCACGGCCTGGAAATCCTCATGGGCGCGCTGACGGTTCTGTTGCCGCGCCGCCTCGTGCCAGCGCGGGCCGAACTCGCCGCCGCCGCGGATGTTGGCGCGCACATAGACGCCGCCGTTCTCCAGCCACAGCTTGCCGATGGTCCCGGAATAGCCGGGCAGTTGCGACACCTGGAAGCCGCCATAGCCGCCCAGCAGGGTCGGGTTGGACCCGTCCAGGGCCATGCCGTCGCGGTGCACGACGAAATAGGGGATCATCGTCCCGTCGGCCGAGCGCGCCTCGAACTGCTCGACCTCCAGCCCCGCCGCGTCGAACATCGGCGGCAGGCTCTTGATCTGTTCGGCCGCCCCGGTCGCGGCGTCGGCCAGCCACAGGCTGGACGGGTTCAGATAGCCGGTCAGGCTGACGAAGATCTTGTCATCGATCTCGCTGGCCGAACCCAGGCCGACGGTGACGTTCTGAGGCAGGTCCATACGCGACCGGTCCCAGCCGCCGCCGGCGCGCGGGCGATAGACGTAAACCCCGCCGCGCACATTCTCATACAGGGCCACGACCAAGGTGTTGCGCGTGGCCGTCACCGCCTCGACCGCCTCACGCTCGCCGGGGCGGATGACGATCTCGCCCGGCGCCATCGGATCGGCCAGCCAGGCGTCGATGTCATAGGCGACCACGTCGCCCATGCGGAACGCCTGGCCCGAGGGCGAGGTCCAGTCCTGCAACATGGTGACGATCAGACGGTCGCCGACCATGCCGTTGATGTCGGCCCGCGTCGGCAGGGCCATCCGCGTCGTCGTGCCGTCGGCGTTCAGCCGCCAGGTCTCGCTCTCCCAGGTGGTGATCCCGCGATGCAGCAGCGTCGCCTTCAGCGCGCCGTCGGCGTCGCGCAGCGTATAGGCCCCGGCCGAGACGTCGGTCGGCTGGCCGGTGAAGACGATCTCGGCCTGGTCCAGACTCTGGCCGCGCTTCAGCCGCCGCACGGTCATCGGATAGCCCGAGGTGGTCAGGGACCCCTCGCCGAAATCGCGCGCGATCAACAGGGTGTCGCGGTCGATCCAGGTCGCCCCGCCCTTGGATTCCGGCAGGGTGAACCCGCCCTCGACCCAGCGGCGTTCGACCGTGTCGTATTCGCGCACGGTGACCGCGTCCTTGCCCCCGTCAGACAGGCTGACCAGGCAGTAGCGTTCCTGGGGTTGCAGGCAGTTGGCGCCCTTATAGACCCAGTTGGCCCCCTCGGCGGCGGCCAGGGCGTCGATGTCCAGAATCGTGTCCCAGGCGATGTCGGCGCCGCGATAGCTGTCCAGGGTCGCGCGCCGCCAGACGCCGCGCACATGGTCGGCGTCCTGCCAGAAATTATCGACCGTGCCGTCGCGGTTGAACCCAGCCGACGGAATGCGCGCCCGCGACTGGCTGATCGCCAGCGCCTGGTCATAAAAGCCCTGATAGCGCGGGTCCGATTGCAGCACGCCCAGGGAATGGGCGTTGTGTTCGCGCACCCAGGCCATGGCCCGTTCGCCCTCGACCTCTTCCAGCCACAGATAGGGGTCCTCGGCCTCGGCGGCCGGAGCGGCGGCGGGAGAAGCGGCGGCGGGCGCGGCGGTCTGGGCCATGGCAGTCGTGCTCAACAGGGACAAGGCCAGCGTCGCCAAGGCGGTCGTGGGCAGGGCGGCGCGGACGGCGGATCGGATCATGACATTCCCCAGAATGGTTCGGGCCGCACCCTATCCGTCCTTTACGGATGCGCACATTACGGGTTTGTCATGATCCTTCGTCGGGGATGCACAGCGGATTGCCGCACGCCTTGCAGTGCACGGCGTCCGGGTCGTGCTTCTGCAGGCCGCAGCGCTCGCAGGGAAAGCGCACCTTGTGCGGCCGCATCAGGGTCTGGGCCAGCCGCAGAAACAGGGTGATGCCGGCCAGCATGACCACGATCGACAGCACCCGCCCCCAGTTGCCCGGCAGGGTGATGTCCCCGAACCCGGTCGTCGTCAGGGTGGCGATGGTGAAATACAGCGCATCCAGATAGCCGCTGATGCCCGGATGGCTGCCCGCGAAGGTCGCATAGACGAAGCCGGTCACCACGAAGACGAAGGTCACCAGGGCGGCCAGGGCGCGGGTGATCTCCTCCACCCGGGTGTCGTCATAGCGCCGCCCGACCGTGCGCCAGAAGAACTCCGAATCCAGCAGGGTCCAGATGCGCAACAGGCGCAGGAAGCCGAAATTGTACAGCCAGGCCGGAAACAACAGGGTCGCCAGGATGAACAGGTCGATCCACGTCGTCGGCTTCTTCAGCCAGGCCTTGATGTCGGTGTGGGCATAGGCCCGGGCCGCCAGGTCCAGCGCCAGAACCGCCGCCACCAGATAGTCGATGACATAGAAGACGACCCCCGCCTCATGCAGGATCGGCGCGGCCAGGAAGAAGCCGATGATGGCGAAATCGATGACGATGACCGCCAGCCGGAACCGCACCGCCGGGGGCCGGCTGCCGTGATACAGGTACCGCAGCCTGGCCCGCAGCCGCAGGCCTTCGGCCTTGTCGGGCGGGGCTGCGGGGAGACTGGGCTTGCGGCTCATGGTTGAGCGATAGCCTGATTGACGCGTCGGGCCTATATCCACGGGTGATGACCAGACCCTTCGTCAAGATGAACGGCGCCGGCAACGACTTCGTCGTGGTCAACGCCCTGGCCGCGCCCTTCACGCCCGACGCGGACCAGGCGCGCGCCATCGCCGACCGCGCGACGGGCCAAGGCTGCGACCAGTTGATCGCCATCGAACCTTCCGATCGCGGCGACGCCTTCATGCGGGTCTGGAACGCCGACGGCGGAACGGTCGAGACCTGCGGCAACGCCCTGCGTTGCGTCGGCTGGCTGTTGATGCAGGCGAACGGAACCGACCGCGTCGTCATCGACACCCTGGGCGGCCTGACCACCGCCTGGCGCGTCCCGGGCCGCGTCGGATCGGGAGGTCCCGAAGGACCGACGACCGCGGCCCAGGTCAAAGTCGACATGGGCGCGCCCCGGCTGCGCTGGGACGAAATCCCCCTGGCCGAAGAGATGGCGACCTATGGCATAGAGCTTCAGATCGGTCCCATAGACGCGCCGGTGATCCACACGCCGGGCGCCGTCTCCATGGGCAATCCGCACGTGGTCTTCTTCATGGACCACACGCCCGACGACGCCTTCGTGCGCGGCTCCGGCTCGCTGATCGAGCACCACCCCCTGTTCCCCGAGGGCGTCAACGTCGGCTTCGCCCACGTCCTGGCCCCCGACCGCATCCGGCTGAGGGTGTGGGAGCGCGGCGCGGGCCTGACCCGGGCCTGCGGCACCGGCGCCTGCGCCGCCCTGGTCGCCGCCCATCGTCGCGGCCTGACCGGCCGTTCCGCGACGGTCGAGGTCGACGGCGGCGAACTGTTGATCGAATGGGACGAAGCGACCGACCACGTGCTGATGACCGGCCCGGTCGAGATCGAGCGCACGGGAACGCTCTAAGTCTCCTCTCCATGCACGCATGGGCAGGAGAAGCGGTTGTCCCTGCGGAAGGCTCGCTCTAGGAACAGAAGCGAAGCCCGAGAGACCCGCGAATGCCCGACATCACCGACAAACAAACCTTCTCCGACGACGACGCCCTGGAGTTCCACCGCGTCCCCACGCCGGGCAAGATCTCCATGGCCCCGACCAAGCCGATGGCGACCCAGCGCGACCTGTCGCTGGCCTATTCGCCGGGCGTCGCCATTCCCGTCCTGGCCATCGCCGAGGATGCGGACAAGGCCTATGACTACACTTCCAAGGGCAATCTGGTCGCCGTCATCTCGAACGGCACCGCCATCCTGGGCCTGGGCAACCTGGGTCACATGGCCTCCAAGCCGGTGATGGAGGGCAAGTCGGTCCTGTTCAAACGCTTCGCCGACGTCGACAGCTTCGACATCGAGGTCAAGACCACCGACCCGGACGAATTCATCACCGTGGTCAAGAACATCGGCGACACCTGGGGCGGCATCAACCTGGAGGACATCAAGTCCCCCGAATGTTTCGAGATCGAGGCCCAGCTTCAGGATCTGCTCGACATTCCGGTCTTCCACGACGACCAGCACGGCACGGCCATCATCTCGACCGCCGGCCTGATCA
>NZ_DAINBO010000005.1:0-5872 GCF_036732845.1 Brevundimonas sp.
CGCCCGCCCCGTGGAAAACGCCGCCTACATCGGACTGTCCCGCCAGATGACGCTGCGCCGCGAACTCGACATCGTGGCCAACAACATCGCCAATGCGGACACCACCGGCTTCAAGGTCGAGCAGTTGCTGCTGGGCGCCGAGGTGGGCGAGCGCGCGCGCAACGACGCGGTGCGCCCCGGCGTCAGCTTCGTCTTGGACCGCGGCGTGGGCCGCGACTACGGCCAGGGTCCGTTGAACCAGACCGGCCGCCCGCTGGACTTCGGCATTGAGGGCGAAGGCGTCTTTTTCGAGATCGAGACCGATCAGGGACCGGCCTACACCCGCGACGGCGCCTTCACCCTGGACCCCGAAGGCCGTCTGGTCACCGAGGCCGGGCATCGCGTCCAGGGCCAGGGCGGCGAGATCATTCTGGATCCGGCCCTGGGCCAGCCCGCCGTCGCCGCCGACGGCGCGATCAGCCAGAACGGCCTGCCGGTCGGTCAGTTGAAACTGGTCCGCTTCGACGCCCTGGCGGCCCTGTCGAAGGGCGGAGACGGCCTGTACCGCAACGCCTCCAACGCCGCCGCCATGGACGCGACCGACGCGCGCGTCCGCCAGGGGATGCTGGAAGGCTCCAACGTCAATCCGATCCTTGAGATCACCAATCTGATCGAGATCAGCCGCGCCTACGAACGCATCACGCGGATGATCGAGAACACCAACGACCTGTCCCGGCGCGCCGTCGAGCGCCTGGGTCGGACTTCCTAAGGAGATCCCGGCATGCGCGCTTTGAGAACCGCCGCCTCGGGCATGGCCGCCCAGCAGTTGAACGTGGAGGTCATCTCCAACAACATCGCCAACATGAACACGGTCGGCTTCAAGCGCCAACGGGCCGAGTTCCAGGACCTGCTGTACCAGAACGTCGAACGCATGGGCGCACAGTCGTCCAGCCAGGGCACGGTGGTCCCGACCGGCATCCAGATCGGTGCGGGCGTGAAGGCCGGCAGCGTGTACCGCATCACCGAACAGGGCACGCCCAGCCAGACCGGCAACCGCTACGACATGGCCATCGACGGCCGGGGCTATTTCCAGGTCAATCTGCCCTCGGGCGAGACGGCCTTCACCCGCGCGGGCAATTTCGCCGTCAACGGCGAGGGCCAGTTGGTCACCGACGACGGCTATGCGGTCAATCCGGCCATCACCATCCCCCAGGACGCGGTCGATGTGTCGATCTCCAAGTCGGGCCAGGTGCAGGTCATCACCCAGGGTTCGACCGAACCGTCTGTGGTCGGCCAGTTGGAGCTGGCGACCTTCTTCAACGAGGCGGGCCTGGAGGCCGTCGGCGACAATCTGCTGATGGAGACCGCCGCCTCGGGTCCGGCCACCGTCGGCACGCCTGGCGCGGCCGGTTTCGGCCAGATCCTGCAAGGCTATACCGAAGCCTCGAACGTCGACGCGGTGTCCGAGATCAGCGCCCTGATCGTGGCCCAGCGGGCCTATGAGATGAACTCCAAGGTCATCTCCACCGCCGACGACATGCTGTCCGTCGCCGCCCAGGTGAAGAGCTGATGAGCATTCTGTTCCCCCTGAACCCGCCGCCGCGCCCGCCGTTGTTCAGCCGCCGCACCCGCTGGCTGACCGCCCTGGCCGCCGCCGTCGCCGCCGTTCTGGCCGCCACGCCCGCGCTCAGCGGCCCGGTCACGCTGAAGGCCCAGCCGGTCGATTCCGACGGGCGCGTGACCTTCGGCGACCTGTTCGACGGGGCCGGAGCCGCCGACGACGTGCAGGTGGCGACCCGCGCCGGACCTTCGGTGGTCATGGAGGCCGGGCAGCTTCAGGCCCTGGCGCGCCAGTCGGGCCTGGACTGGGCCAATCCGCAAGGCCTGCGCCGGGTCGTGATCCGCAGCGCCGCCGCCTCGCCCGGCGCCGCCACAGCGCCAACCGAAACGTCCGCCGCGCCCACTGTCGCCCGGGCCGCGCCGGTGCGCGCCGCCGCGGCGGAGCGCGTCATCGCCCGCAACGACATGGTCACCGTGGCCTATCAGGTCGGCGGCGTGACCTTGAGCGTCATGGGCCGCGCCCAGCGCAACGCCGCGGTTGGAGAGCCGGTCGTGGTGCTGAACACCGCCTCGGGTCGGATGATCGACGCCGTGGCCGTCGGTCCCGGCCAGGCCCTGGCCGGTCCCGCCGCCCAGGCCGCCCGCAACGCCGCCCTGCAACAGTTCGCCGCCCGCTGAGGACAGTTCGTCATGCGTAAGGTTCTGATCGTCTCCGCCGCCGCCCTGACCCTGATGTCGGGCTTGGGGGCCTGCTCGACCGTCGCCGAGACGGTGCGGGGTCCCGAACTGGCCCCCATCGGCTATCCGGCCGCCCTGGTGCCGGTGCAGCAGGCCTATCTGCCCGCTCCCAACGCCCGGCCGGAGGCGACGGCGGCCAGCGCCAACAGCCTGTGGCGCGCCGGCGCCCGCACCTTTTTCGGCGACCAGCGCGCGCGGCACGTCGGCGACATCCTGACGATCAACATCAACATCGACGACCGCGCCCAGACCCAGAATTCGACCACCCGCACCCGATCCAACGACATCTCGGGCGGCGTCACCAACTTCTTCGGCCTGGAGAACAGCCTGGGCCGCGCCTTCCCCGGCGGCTTCGACCCGCAGAACATGGTCGGGCTGGAAGGCCAGTCCAACGCCGCCGGCTCCGGCTCGGTCAATCGGGCCGAGAAGGTCAATCTGACCATCGCCGCCGTCGTCACCGACGTCATGGCCAACGGCAATCTGGTGATCCAGGGTCGGCAAGAAGTGCGCACCAACCGTGAGGTGCGCGAACTGACCGTGGCGGGCATCGTGCGGCCCGAGGACATCTCGGCCGCCAACACCATCAACCACACCCAGATCGCTGAGGCCCGCATCAGCTATGGCGGGCGCGGCGACATCAGCCGGGTCCAGTCCACCCCGGCGGCGCAAAGCCTGGTGGAGCGCTTCAGCCCGTTCTGACCGCGTCGTGAACAGGTCTGGCTGACGACGGCTTCGTTTGCCGCCTGGATGGAACGTCGGGTGATCGCGGACGTTCTGTCCTATTGCGGATCGAGCCGCGCCTGATCCATTCTCCGACAACGGAAGCGGGGGCGCTCTGACCATGACCATGTTGCTGGCGGCGCTCGCGGGCCTGGCGTTGCAAGGCGCCGAGCCGCACTGGACCTGGAGTCTGTACCAGGGCGAAGGACCGGTCGTCCTGGCCAACGACGTTCCCGACACGGCGCGTCTGCGGGCGACCCTGGAGTGCGAACCGGGCAGCGGCGTCACCCGCATCGCCAGCTACGGCGCGGCGGCCGAGCCGGGCATGGCGACGCTGCGTTCAGGTGCGGCGTCGGCGGCGACCGAGGCCGAGGCCGGACGAAACGGCAAGCTGACGGCTGTCCTGCGCACCGACCATCCGGTGTTCGCCGCCTTCGTCCAGACGGGCCGCATGGCCGTGGCCGTGGGCGGGAATGAAAGGGTCGTCGAGGTCCAGACGGCCCACCTTGCCAAGCTGCGTCGCTTCGCGGAGCTTTGCGGCGGTTGAATGCGGAGGATGTCATGACGGACCTGAACGTCGGACGCGCGCGGGTCGGGCTGTGCCTCTTGGGCGCGGGCGTCGTCCTGGCCGCCTGTTCGACCGCGTCGCCGCCCCAGCGGCCGATCACGACGACGGGCGGCGCCCCGGCCCCGGTCGAGGGCTACGACTGGTTTCTGAACGAGGACGGCGCGGCGACGCAGTTGGTTTACGGCCTGCATGAGAGCGACGACGTGCGCCTGACCCTGGCCTGTGAGCGGGCGGACGGCAGGCTGGAGGTCTCGGCCCACGGCCCGACCGGCGGCCCGGCCGAAATCCACCTGGAATCCGGCGGCGAGACCGAACGGCTCCACGCCAAGGCCGAGGCGCTGGAGATCAGCGACGGCGACTGGCTGACCGCCGCCGCCCGCACGTCGGACCCGGTGTTCCAACGGTTTCGCCGGGTCGGCTGGATCGCTCTGTGGCAGGGGGGCGAACGCCACGCCTATGCGCCGCACGCGGACTCGGCCGGACGCATCGAACAATTCTTCGGCCGCTGCGGCTGAAATCCTTCGGGGAGAGGGTGATGAAGACAACGGCCGCGGCCCTGGCCGCCCTGATGATCGTCTGCGGCGCGCCCGCCATGGCCCAGACGGCGGCGCCCGCGACGGCGGCCGCGTCGGACGCCCGGCTGGCGTCGATCCTGTCGGACTATGAAGCCTATCTGCGCCGCATCGACCCGATGACGGCGGGGATGGAGGGCGACGACGCGGCCATGGCCCGTCTGCCGGACGGAAGCCGCGCGTTTGAACTGGCCCAGGCGGAGCCGCTGCGGGCCTTCCTGGCGCGGCTGGATGCGCTGAACCCGCAGGGCCTGTCGGCGGCCGACCGGATCAACCACGCCTTCCTGTCGCGCGTGCTGCGGCACAGGCTGGCCGGCATTCCGCTGGATCGCGGTCGGCTGGCCTTCGATTCCGAGGGCGGGCCGGGGACCTTCGCCGGCTATCTGGCCAGTTCGACCCGCCTGGGTTCGGCGGTTGAGGCCGAACGTTACCTGTCGCGCCTGCGGGCCTTGGGCAAGACCTATGACGACACCCTGGACAACGCCCGACGCGGCCTGACGACGGGCCTGGTCCAGTCGCGTTCGGTGGTCGAGAGCGCCATCGTTCCCGCCCGTATCGACGCGGAGCTGACGGCGGCGAACGATCCGATGCTGAAGCCGTTCGACACCCTGCCGTCCACCATGCCCGTCGCCGAGCGCGAGGCCTTGAAGGCGCGGGGCGCGGCCGTGATCGCCGAGGTTCTGGCGCCGCGTCGCCGCGCCTGGCTGGCCTTTCTGACCGACGACTACCTGCCCGCCGCGCCGCGAGAGCCGGGTCTGGCCCACCGCCCCGGCGGGCGCGAGATGTACGCCTATGAGGTGGCGGGCTACACCACCACCGACCTGACGCCGGATCAGATCCACCAGATCGGCCTGGACGAGGTGGCCCGCATCCGCGCGCGCATGGATGTCGAAATGCGCGCCTCGGGCTGGACCGGCGACTTCGCGGGCTTCCTGAACTTCCTGCGCACCGATCCGCGTTTCTACGCCACGACGCGCGAGGGGCTGTTGGCGCAGGCGTCAGAGATGGCCAAACGGGCCGATGACGGGCTGCCGGCCCTGTTCGGGACCCTGCCGCGCCTGCCCTATGGCGTGCGGCCGGTCGCGCGCGAGATCGAGGCCAACTACACCACCGGCCGCTACAGCCCCGGCTCGATGCAGAACGGGGTGGCCGGCGGCTATATGGTCAACACATCGCGGCTGGATCAGCGGCCGCTGTACGAACTGCCCGCCCTGACCCTGCATGAGGCGGTGCCCGGTCACCACCTGCAGATCTCCCTGCAGCAGGAGGCGGGGGACCAGCCCTATTTCCGGCGTCAGGTCGATGTCACCGCCTTCACCGAGGGGTGGGGCCTGTACGCCGAATATCTGGGCGAGGAGATGGGCTTTTACCGCACGCCGTATGAGCGGTTCGGCCGTCTGTCGTACGAGATGTGGCGCGCATGTCGCCTGGTGGCGGACACGGGCCTGCACTGGCTGGGCTGGACGACGGAGCAGGCGCGGGCCTGTTTCCGCGATAACTCGGCCCTGGCCCCGCACAATATCGAGACCGAGCTGCAACGCTACATCGGCTGGCCGGGCCAGGCGACGGCCTACAAGATCGGCGAAATCCGCCTGCGCGCCATTCGGGCGCGGGCCGAGGCGGCGCTGGGTCAAAAGTTCGATGTGCGCAAATTCCACGACGCCCTGCTGGTCGAAGGACCCTTGCCGCTGGACCTGCTCGACGCCCGGATGGACGCCTGGATCGCCGAGCAGGC
>NZ_DAINBO010000005.1:5972-106761 GCF_036732845.1 Brevundimonas sp.
CCTTGCCGCTGGACCTGCTCGACGCCCGGATGGACGCCTGGATCGCCGAGCAGGCTGGGCGCTGACGGGAAATCATTCTGGGCCGAAATCTGAGCCGCGCCGACCCGCGCCGACGCGGCCGATTTCGCCTTAGCGCCCGTTCAGTTCGTCCACCAGAGCGCGGCGGCCATAGACCTTCAGCAGGGCCTCCTGAATGCCCGAGGCCGCGACGTGGACCGAGCGGTTCAGCACCGGGTCATAGCCGAAGGCCCCGCCCAGCGAGTGGATGTTGCCGTCGAAGACGATGCCGATCACCTCGCCGCGCGCGTTCAGGGTCGGCGAGCCGGAGGCGCCGCCGATGACGTCATTGGTGCCCGAGAAGTCGAACGTCGTGTCCATGTCGATCGTGCCGCGGGCGCGTTCCCAGCTCTCGGTCAGGTCGAACGGCGCCTGGCCGGTGTCGCGGTCATACAGGCCCGCGAAGGTGGTGAAGGGCGCGATCTCGCGGCCCCGTTCGGTCCAGCCGGTGATCCGGCCGTAGCTGAGACGCAGCGAGAAGGTCGCGTCGGGGTACTGGCTGTCGCCATAGACGGCGAAGCGGGCCTGGGCCAGGCGGGCCTGGGCGGCGCCGGTCGGACCCGTCACCTCCTGGGCCACGCGCCGGGCGATGGCGCGCGCGGCCGGGTCGATGGCCAGGGCCAGTTTGATCATCGGATCGTCGGACGCCTGAACCGCCTCCAACCCGCCGTCGAACAGACGCAGCCGCTCGGCCGGATCGCCCAGGCGGGTGCCTTCGACCAGGGCCGTGGCCTTGGTCTCGGGGGAATCGCGGCCCAGCAGCAGGCGGCTGGTCTCGCTGTCGACGGTCAGTTTCTCGCGCGCCTTGCCGAACCAGTGGATCAGCAACAACCGCTCCATCTGCGGCTCGACCGGCGTCTGGCCGGCCAGGGCGTTGCGGGCGCGGCCCAGGGCGGCGTCGTCATAGCCGCTCATCCGTTCGGCGGCGGGCTTGGGTCGCTCCAGGGCGGCGCGGACGATGGTCCGAGCCTGGTTGAACAGGGTCGATCCCGCCCCGGCCTGGGTCACCAGGAAGGCGTATTCGGGATAGAGGTCGGCATAGGCGGCGTAGGCCCGGTCGATCTCGCCCCAGGCGTCGCCCGTCTGGCGGGCCAGTTCCGGGTCGGCGGCGACACGCGCGCGCAGGTCGGCCTCCTGCTCGGCCTTGCGGCCGAAGAAGCCGGGATTGGCCAGGGCGCGGAAGCGGCCGTCATAGACCTTGATCCCGTTCTCCAGACTGTTCAGCCGGTCCACGATCATGCGCCGCGCCTCGGGCGAGGCGTCGCCGAACTGATAGTATTTGCCGCGCAGCTCGCTGCGCATCGACTGATCGAACGGAATCTGGATGTCGCGGATGAAGGTCAGTTGCGACTGGGTCAGTTGCCGCTGGGTCGAGCCGGGGTTGCCAGGCAGGAAGATCGGCTCGCCCGCCGTCGGCGGGGCCGGGTTCCAGGTCAGATGGTCCGGCGTCACGGCCGGTCGGCCGTCGTCGTACAGGCGCAGGAAGCCGACATCGAGGTTGTAGCGCGGAAAGTTGAAATTGTCGGGATCGCCGCCGAAGAAGCCGGTGCCGAATTCGGGCGCGAACACCAGCCGCACATCCTCATAGCGGCGATAGCGATACAGCTTGTACTGGCCGCCGCCGTAGAAGGCGATGACCTGGCACCGCATGCCGGCCTGACCTTCGCAGCCTTCGGTCTCGATGCGGGCGATCTCGGCGGTCTGGGCCTGGACCCGTTCGGCGCCGGTGCGATCGCCCGAGGCGGCGGTCAGACGGCCGCTGACGTCCTCGATCGATTGCAGCACCTCGGCCGTCATGCCGACGCAGCGCTTCTCCTCCTCGCGCGTGGCGGTCAGGAAGCCGGTGGCGAAATAGTCGTTCTGGGCGGTCGACAGCGATCCGGCGCAGGATTCCAGGCAGTGATAGTTGGTCATCACCAGCCCCTGGCCCGAGACCACCGAGGCGGAACAGCCGGGAATGCGCACCGAGGCGGCCCGCACCTTGTCCAGCCAGGCCTGGTCGATGGACGTGCCGTAGGCGGCGTTGACCCGCGCCATGGGGAAGTTGTCGAAGGTCCACATGCCCTCGTCGGCCATGGCCGGCCCGGCCGCCAGACCCAGGGCCGCCATGCCCGCCGCCGCACCCAAAATCCGTCGCATCGATACGCTCCCTGATCGTCCGGTTCGTCCGGTTCGAGATGGAGGGCAGATTGCAACGGGTGACGGACGGCGCCTAGTCGCCAATCGACGATCAGGCGTTCGGTCGCACCCTGTCGCGACGCGAGGCGACGAAGGCCAGCCCGCCTAGTCGATATCCAGCGCCGCCCGGGTCTTTTTGGGCAGTTTCGAGCCGACGATCCGCCGTGCGATGGCGAAATGCTCGGTCAGTTCATCGTCGGGCCAGGCGGCGGGATCGGGCAGGTTCACCCATTTGGCCCGCGCCAGATAGGGCGCCGGCCGCGCCCGGCCGCTCTCGGTCAGAACCGCATAGGCGATGTCCGACGCCTTGAACGACACCCCGCCCATTTCGCCGACCATGACGAACATCTTGCCGCCGATGCGATAGGCGTCGTGCCCATCGCCGAACGGGTGGTCCAGCGTCACGTGCGGCAGGGCCAGACAGGCCCGGCCGATCCCCTCGCGGTCCATCGCCTCAGGCCACGACGCCGACGCCGATGGGGCAGACCACGCCCGTGCCGCCGATGCCGCAATAGCCGGCCGGGTTCTTGGCCAGATAGCCCTGGTGATAGGCCTCGGCGAAATAGTACGGCCCGGCGGGCAGGATTTCGGTGGTGATCGTTCCGCGCCCCGCTGACGTCAGAGCCGCCTGATAGGCGTCGCGCGACGCCTCGGCCTCGGCCTGCTGTGCGGCGTTCAGCGTATAGACGGCCGAGCGGTACTGGGTGCCCCGATCATTGCCCTGGCGCATGCCCTGGGTCGGGTCGTGGTTCTCCCAGAAGGCCTTCAGCAGGTCGCCATAGGTGATCACGGCGGGGTCGAAGACCACCTGAACCACCTCATTGTGGCCGGTTCTGCCGGTGCAGACCTCCTCATAGGTCGGGTTGGGCGTGACGCCGCCGGAATAGCCGACCGAGGTCACCCAGACGCCCGGCAGTTTCCAGAACACCCGCTCCACGCCCCAGAAGCAGCCCATGCCGAAGATCGCCGTCTGAAAGCCCTCCGGGTGCGGCCCTTTCAGCGGCCGTCCGGTGACGAAATGCACGGCGTCGGTCGCCATCGCGTCGGCGCGGCCGGGCAGGGCGGTTTCGGCGGTGGGCAGGTCGAGGCTTTTTCCAAAGGCCATGGGCGATGCTCCTGAAATATCGGTCGTCGCCTATATGGGCGTCGTGCTGGCGCTTGCCGAGGGGTTCGGTCTGTTCTATCTGCCTCGCCTCGCGTCGAACCGACCTTCGACGCACCGCGCAGGCGGGAAACGGACAGGTGGCGGAGTGGTCGATCGCGCACGCTTGGAAAGCGTGTGTAGGTGAAAGCCTACCGAGGGTTCGAATCCCTCTCTGTCCGCCACATGCCCCCGCACGTGTGTGCTGTCAGAGCGCCGTCGTCGCATGACTTGACCCGTTCTCTGAATTCTCAAGCCGCGCCCCACGCGCCGCATTAACTTTGGCGCAGAAGCGGCGAAGGGTTCGATCTCAAGCGGAGGCAAGTTAGCGTTAGGCTGACGGCGCCGACCGCGCCTAGGTTGTTTTCGGGGCGGGCGTCGTCGTTGCGAAGGCGGGCGATTGGCGCGGTCGTCTTCGGACGGCGCAAGGAGGGACATCCATGATGAGCCGCATCGGAAACCTTATCGGGCGCGCGCCGTGGCTCACGCTCGACCAGGCGATGATCGTCGCGCGTCTGGCGACGGCCGGCTTCTTCGTCGCCCATGCGGTGGGGCGCATCGTTCTGGGGACCATTCCTCAGTTCGGTCTGTTCATGGAGACCCTGGGCTTCCCGGCGGGCGTGGTCGTGGTCTGGATCATCACGGCGACCGAACTGGTCGCGGGCCTGCTGATGATCCTGGGGCGCCATGTGCGATGGGCGGCCCTGGCGCTGTTCAGCATCGCGTTCGGCGGCATCGTCCTGATCCATGCCAGGTTGGGCTGGTGGGTCGGCGAGCACGGGACGGGGGGGAGCGAATACAGTGTCGCGCTGATCATGCTGCTTCTCCTGGTGGCGGCGCACGACGCCGAACGATCCCGAACCCGTGTCTAGAGGGCGTCGGTCGACGGGCGCAGTCACCGGGAACGGAGAGTGCTGTCAGCCTGGCCGATGCGCATGAAGCAGCCCTCACCCTGAGATCACAAGCCTTGGCCGCGACCCGCGCCTGGTCGGCTTCGGAGCGAAAGCGGCGAAGGGTCCGGCGTGGCCCGGAGACGGGCTGCAAGGCGGAAATGCGACATTGGCGCGTGTCGCAACATCCATCAATACATTGAATTATCACGTATTCATCTTATGATATTCGCGCTCGTGTGAGCGAATATTGACTCTCGGCGAACGCCGTGTCCCACTCGGGTTCAGGTCCGGCGCTCATGATCGGACTACGGGAGGAAAATCTATGAGAGCGATGCTCTTCGCGTCGGCTTGCGCCGCTGCCGTAACCTGCCTTGCGTCCAACTCCGCCCTGGCGGCCGAACCGGCCGAGACCGCCGGCCAAGCCGCGCCGCAAACCGCGTCCCAGGCCGCCGCTGAGCACGAACGACACGACCGCCAGGCCACGACGGTCGAAGAGGTGGTGGTGACCGCCACTCGCCGAACCGAGCGTCTTCAGGACGTCCCGCTCAGCATCACCACCCTGTCGCAGGAAGAACTCGATGAGCGCGGCATCGTCGGTTACGAGGGCCTGGCCATCGCCACGCCGGGCGTGGTGTTGAACCGCCCGACCGCCAACTTCAACAACTTCACCGCCCGCGGCATCGCCACCAACGGCTACGGCGCCAATCTGCAAAGCACCGTCGCCATCTATGTCGATGAACTGCCGATCTCGTCGAACGGCAACTCCACCATCCTGGACCCCAGCCTGTACGACGTGGCGCGGATCGAATTCCTGCGCGGCCCGCAGGGGACGCTGTTCGGCTCCGGCTCCTTGGCCGGGGCGCTGCGCATCCTGACGCACGATCCCGACCCGAACCGCTGGGACGCCTCGGTGCTGATGGACTTCGGCGGCTATGACAAGAACGCGCTGCGCCAGCGCTACAACGCCATGGTCAACGTGCCCCTGATCGAGGATCAACTGGGCCTACGCGTGACCGGCTTCTATCGGAACGAAGACGGCTATGTCGACAATGTCGGCACCGGCGTCGAGAACTCCAATTCCCTGCGCCAATACGGCGGCCGCGCCATCCTGCAATGGGAGCCGACGGATCGGTTCTCGGCGCGCTACACCTATTCGCGCGAGGTCAGCCAACCGGCCGATTCCTCGCTGACCAATCCGGCGCGGGGGACCGACATCCGCCTGTCGGATCGGCCCGACAAGTTCGCCGGCGACATGACCAACCACAATCTGACGCTGGAGTATCAGTTCGACGGCGCCAAGCTGACCACCTCCACGACGATGGGCGACTATGACGCCCTGTTCTACGTCGATCTGGCGGGCACCTTCGCCCAGGCCTTTCCGTTCGCCCTGGACGCCGACGCCTGGGACGACAATTTCGTCCAGGAGACGCGACTGGTCTCGGACCCCGGCGGCGCGATCGACTGGTCGGTCGGCACCTTCTATTTCAAGCGTCGGCGCGATGTGGACTACAACTATCGCTCCAGCCCGGCCTTCCTGGCGTCGCGGGGCCTGACGGGCCTGCCGGACGAATACTACAACCGGTTCCACTCCTATTTCGTCAGCCACGAAATGGCGGCCTTCGGCGAGCTGACCTATCGCTTCAATCCCGACTTCTGGGTCACCGGCGGCGTGCGTTACGGCAAGACCGACGCCCAGGGCTTCACCGATCCGGGCGGCTACAACAGCAACTATCTGGTTCTGGCGCTGTACGGCTTCCGCAATGTGCCGGTCACCATGACGCCGATCCCCGCCGCCGTCGGGGTGAAGGTCGAGGAGGACGGCCCGTCCTATCGTTTCAGCGCCTCGTGGCGGCCCATGCCGTCGGTGACGACCTATGCCGCCGTCGCCACCGGCTTCAGGACGCCTGTCGTCAACGCCCGCGCCGGCGCGGCCAGCACCATCGACCCGACCGACATCGTCATTCCGTACGGCGCCGATTCCGACAAGCTGATCAACTATGAGATCGGGGTGAAGGGGCGTTGGTTCGACGGGCGGCTGAACGCCAACATCGCCGCCTATTGGATCGACTGGAGCGATATCCAGGTCCAGGCCAACCGCGTGTCGGACTCGGTCCAGTTCGCCACCAACATCGGCGGCGCCACCTCCAAGGGGATCGAGTTCGAGGTGTTCGCCATGCCCGCGGACGGTTGGACGGTCGCGCTGAACGGCGCCTTCAACCAGGCCGAGGTGACCGAGCTGAGCACGCTGGAGGCCGCCATCTCGGGCGCCGTCCTGGGCGCGCGTCTGGCCGGACCCGAGGTGCAAGGTTCGCTGAGGATCACGCGGGACTGGCAGATCGGGCCGGGGATGGACGCCAACGCCTCCATCGCCATCGCCCATGTCGGCGACTTCCCGAACACCTTCCCGAACACGCCCGGGCGGCCGACCGTGCCGATGCCGACCTATGACTACACCGAGGCCTATACCTTCGTGAACGCCAACTTCGCCGTGGCCTTCAACCAACTGACTGTCGGCGCCTATGTCGAGAACATGTTCGACGACCGCTCGGTGACCTACGTCCACCCCGAAGCCTTCCTGGACGGCCGCTACGCCCGCGTCCGGCCGCGCACGATCGGCATCCGCATCGGCTATGACTTCTAGGATGGCCGATCCCGTCAACGCCGCGCCCCCGGCCGCGCCCGTCGCGCGCCCGGGGGCCAGGGCCTGGTTCGTGTTGGGCGTCCTGTGCTTCGTCTATGTGCTGAACTTCCTGGATCGTCAGTTGCTGTCGATCCTGGCCAAGCCGATCCAGGACGAACTGGGCGTCACCGACGGCCAGTTGGGCATGATCTCGGGACTCTACTTCGCCCTGTTCTACTGCATCCTGGCCATTCCGGTCGGCTGGCTGGCGGATCGGACCAATCGGGTGAAGGTGCTGGCCTTCTCCCTGGCGTTATGGAGCGCGGCGACCTCGGCCTGCGGCCTGTCCAACAACTATGCGCAACTGGCGATGTCGCGCATGGCGGTGGGCGTGGGCGAGGCCGGAGGCGTGCCCCCGTCCTACGCCATCATCTCGGACTATTTCCCGCGCGGCTCGCGCGGCACGGCGTTGAGCCTGTTCAACTTCGGCCCGCCGATAGGCCAGGCCCTGGGCGTCGCCTTCGGCGCCTCGATCGCGGCGGCCTATTCCTGGCGCGACGCCTTCCTGTGGGTGGGCGTGGTGGGAGTGGTCACCGCCGTCGCCGTCTGGTTCTTCGTCAAGGAGCCGAAGAAGGGCGGGCTGGACGCGCCGGTGCAAGCCCCGCCCGCGGCCGACGCCGCGCCGGTTCCCAAGGCCGGCTTCTGGTCGACGTGCAAGGCCTATTTCGCCAATCCGGTGCTGCGCGGCATGGCCCTGGCCTGCGGCGCGACCCAGTTCATCACCTATGCCTTCCTGAATTTCGCGACCCTGTTCCTGATGCGTGAAAAGGGCATGACGTTGCAGGAGGTCGCGGTCTGGTACGCCCTGCTGACCGGCGTGTGCATCAGCGCGGGCATGTTCGCCTCGGGTCGCCTGATCGATCGTCTGGCCCGAAAATCCAAGACCGCCTACGCTTGGCTGCCGGCCATCGGCCTGGCCGTCGCCGCCCCGTTCTTCGCCGGCTTCATCTGGGCGCCGACCTGGCCGTTGGCGCTGGTGTTTCTGGCCCTGCCCATGGGGCTGAACTATTTCTACCTCTCGCCCGCCGTCACCCTGGTGCAGGAAGAGGTCCGGCCGGATCAGCGCGTCCTGTCGGGCGCCCTTTTGCTGCTGGTCATGAACCTGATCGGCCTGGGTCTGGGACCGACCTATCTCGGCTTCATGAGCGACTGGTTCAGCGCCAGCCACCCGGACAATTCGTTGCAGATGGCCTTCTATACGCTGCTGCCCTTCTACGTTCTGGCGATCGCCATGTTCATCGGCCTGGCCGGCAAGATCCGACGTCAGGCCCAGACGGAGACGGCCCGATGATCCGCGCCCTGATCGCCTCGATGGCCGCCGTCGTCATGGCGGGTTGCGTCCACGTTCCGCGGGCGTCGGCCCAGCCGGTGGTCGAGACCCCCGCCGGGGCGGTGCGCGGCGTGGCCCAGGACGGGGTCGTCGCCTTCAAGGGCATGCCCTACGCCCGTGCGCCGATCGGCCGTCTTCGCTGGCGGGCGCCGGAGGCTCTGCCGCGCTGGTCCGGCGTGCGCGACGCGACCGACTTCGGCCCGGCGTGCCACCAGTTGACCTCACGCGGGACCAGCATCTACGCCGCCGCCGAAGCCCCGCCGATGAGCGAGGATTGCCTGTCGCTGAACGTCTGGACGCCCGAGAACGCAACCAAGGCCCCGGTCTTCGTCTGGATTCACGGCGGCGCCCTGGTCAACGGCGCCAGCCGCGAGGCCATGTACGACGGCGCCCGGATGGCGGCCCAGGGCGTGGTGGTGGTCACGATCAACTATCGACTGGGCGTCCTCGGCTATCTGGCGCACCCGGAACTCAGTGCGGAATCGCGCAAGAACATCTCGGGCAACTACGGCCTGATGGATCAGATCGAGGCCCTGCGTTGGATCGAGCGGAACATCTCCGCCTTCGGGGGTGATCCCGACAATGTCACCATCGCCGGAGAATCCGCGGGCGCCCTCAGCGTCATGTATCTGATGGCCTCGCCCCCGGCGCGCGGTCTGTTCGACAAGGCGATCGCCCAGAGCGCCTATATGATCTCGACGCCCGAGCTGCGCTCCAGCCGCTACGGCGACATCGCGGCCGAGACGGTCGGGGTTTGGCTGCAGGGGCGGCTGGCCCAGTCCAGCCTGGCCGACCTGCGGGCCATGGACGCCCAGACCCTGACGGAATCCGCCGCCGCCGCCGGTTTCTCGCCCTGGGGAACGATCGACGGCGAATATCTGCCCGAGCAGTTGGTCGAGGTCTTCGATCGCGGCCAGCAGGCGCCGGTGCCGATCCTGGCCGGCTTCAACCAGGGAGAGATCCGCTCCCTGCGCGTCCTGGCGCCCCCGGTTCCGGCAGACGCGGCGGCCTATGAGGCGGCCGTGCGCCAACGCTATGGCGACCTGGCCGACGCCTTCCTGGCCCTGTATCCGTCCGACGACCTGGCCCAGGCCGTCCTGGCCGCACCGCGCGACGCCCTGTACGGCTGGACCGCCGAACGCCTGGTCCGCCGCCAGACCGCCTTGGGCCAGCCCGGCTATCTGTATCTGTTCGACCACGGCTATCCGGCCGCGGATGAGGCCGATCTGCACGCCTTCCACGCGGCCGAAATCCCCTATGTGTTCGGCAATCGGGACCGTCTGCCGCCGCGCTGGCCGACCATTCCCGAGACCGAGACCGAGATCCGCCTGTCGGACGCCATGCTGGCCTATTGGACCAGTTTCGCGCGCGACGGGGCGCCTCAGGCAGACCGCCAGCCCGCCTGGGCGCCCTACGGGCGGACCCGCGCCTACATGGCCTTTGAAGACGGCCCGGTCCTGCGCGAGCGGGTGATGCCGGGCATGTTTGAACTGCGCGAGACCGAGGTCTGTCGCCGACGCGCGGCCGGCGGAACGCCATGGAACTGGGCCGTCGGCGTCGTGGCCAGCCCCGTCCCGCCCGCGGCGCCGCCCTGCCCATGATCGACGGCGAGATGCAGGCCTATGCCCTGACCCTCGACAAGTTTCTGGATCACGCCGCGAAATGGCGCCCGGAGGTCGAGGTCGTGACCGCGCGCGATGACGGGGGACGCAGCCGGATCGGCTATGCCGATCTGCGCGTGCGCGCGCTGAAGACGTCGCACGTCCTGGCCGGTCTGGGCGTCGGGACCGGCGACCGCGTGGCGACGCTGGCCTGGAACAGCCAGGCCCATGTCGAAGCCTGGTACGCCGTCATCGGCATGGGCGCGGTGTGCCACACCCTGAACCCCCGGCTGACGGAAACCCAGTTGGCCGCGATGGCCGGTCAGTCGCAGGCCCGCATCCTGATCGCCAGCGCCGATCTGGCGCCGTTGGCGCGTCGCGTCGCGACCCGCACGCCAGGCTTGACCCGGGTGTTGCTGATCGACGTGTCCGAAACCGTATCCGAGGACGTGTCCGCCAAGCCCGTCGTCGAACGGATGGAGCCGTTGCTGGCGGCGGCGGCGACCGACGAAATCTGGGGCGGTTTCGAGGAGACGGCGCCGTCGGGCCTGTGTTTCACCTCGGGCACCACGGGGGCGCCGAAGGGGGTCACCTACACCCACAGGTCCAGCTATCTGCACACCCTGCGGCTGCTGCAAGCCGACGTCATGGGCATCACCGGCGCCGACAGCGTGCTGGCGGCCGTGCCCATGTTCCACGCCAACGCCTGGGGCCTGCCGTTCGCCTGTGCGGCGGCGGGGTGCAAGCTGGTGCTGCCGGGCCGCCATCTGGACGGCGCCAGCCTGGCGAAGCTGATCAACGAAGAAGAAGCGACCCTGGCCGTCGGCATCGGCACGGTCTGGCTGGGCCTGGTCGAGCATCTGGAAGCGCACGGCGGCGAGACGCCCAGTCTGAAACGGGTGATCGTCGGCGGCGCGCCCATGGCCCCGGCTCTGATGGAGCGGATCGAACAGAGGCTGGGCGTCGTCGTCCAGACCAGTTGGGGCATGACGGAGCTGTCGCCCCTGGGGACATGCGCCCCATCGAGCGATCCTGCGCGCTCGGCTCAGCTTTCGGGCCGACCGGCCGTCGGCGTCGATCTGCGGCTGACCGACGCCGACGGCCGGGCCTTGCCGGATCAGCGCGGCGCGGAAGGCCATCTGCAAGTGCGCGGCCCGGCCGTCGTCGAACGCTATTTCGGCGATGCGGCCCCCGCCGTCGACGCCGAGGGCTGGTTCTCGACCGGCGACCTGGCCCGGATCGACGCAGAGGGAAATCTGACCATCACCGGCCGCGCCAAGGACCTGATCAAATCAGGCGGGGAGTGGATCAATCCGGCCGAGATCGAGGCCGTGATCAATGAGCTGCCCTCGGTGTCTCTGGCCGCCGTGATCGGGCGCCTGGACGCCAAATGGGGCGAACGTCCGGTGTTGGTGGTGCAGCCTCGGGAAGGCGAAACGAGCCGTGACGAGGACCTGTTGGAGGCGTTGCGGGGGCGCGTGGCGTCCTGGTGGATTCCCGACGCCGTCATTCGCCTGGAGCAGATGCCTCTGGCCCCGACGGGGAAAATCGACAAGATGCGTCTGAGAGTCGACTATGGCGGTTGCTAGCAAAGAGCATGAGGGTTCGGCCCGGGAGGCGCGCACGGATGCGCCCGCCGTCGCCAAGCCGCGCCGACGCCGCACCAAGGTCGAACAACGCGCCGACAAGATGGAGCAGATCCTCGATGCGGCCGAATATCTGTTCTCGATCCACGGCCTTTACGGCGTCACCCTGAAGGACGTGGCCCAGCGGGTGGGCGTGCACCACACGCTGCTGAACTATTATTTCACCGACAAGAAGAAGCTGTTCGACGCCGTCATGGGGCGGCGCGCCGAGGTGACCATCAAGCTGCGCATGGCGGCGCTGGACAAGTACGACGCCGAGACCGACGGCGCGCCGACGGTCGAGGGCGCCTTGCGCGCCTTCCTGGACACCGACCTGGACCTTTATGGCAACGGCGGCGAGAACTGGAAGAACTACGGCGCCCTGGGCGCCCAGGTGTCGAACACGACCTACGGCGCCGAGTTGATGGACTACCATTTCGATCCGGTGGTCCTGCGCCTGATCGGCATCTTGAAGAAGGCCCTGCCGGATTGCGCCGAACAGGACATCTTCTGGGGCTATCACTTCGTCACCGGCGCCCTGATGTTGACGCTGGCGCGCACCGGGCGGATCAACCGTCTGTCCGGGGGGCTGTGCGATTCCGATGACTTCGAGGCGGTGAAGAGCCGCATGGCCACCTTCATGGCCGCGGGCTTTCTGTCGATCTGCAAACCACAGGGCGTCTAGGCGTCGGGTTGTCGGCGGGGGCAGTCGCCGCCGTTGATGCAGGTCGTGATCCAGTCCGAAAAGGCCGACAGGCGGGTGTAGACGCCGTATTTGTTGCGCCGTCCGCACCCCTTGCCCCAACTGACCACGCCGACCAGAAGACGGCCGTCGGCCGTGGTCCCGGTCAGAGGACCGCCGCTGTCGCCCTGACAGGCGTCCTGCCCGCCGGCGGCGCGGCCCGCGCACAGCATGATCTCTTCGACGAGGGGCGGCGTGGTCGGATCAAGGTCGCCATAGGCCACGCGGTCGTTGCAGTCGGCGGCCGCCACCACGGGGATCGTCAGGGTGCGAAGACGGTTCTGCAAGGCGCCGAGTTCCGAGGTCTTGCCCCAGCCCGTGACGCGGCCCAAGGCTCCGGCCCGTTCCAGATCCGGCGCGGCCGCGGCGGTGGATAGCGCGATCGGCGTGACCGTGACGGCCTCGGTCAGATGCAGCAGCGCCACGTCGTTGCGGAACAGAGGGGCGGCCCGCGGCCCGGGCGTCCAGCCGTGATGGATGACGATCAGATCGACATGGCTGCGTCGGCCCGTCGTCAGATCGACCGAACCCGTCACCACATCGACGACCCGCGGACTGGTGCCGTTGTCGACGCAGTGGGCCGCGGTCACGATCCAGCGCGGCGCGATGACGGCGCCGCCGCAGAACGGAACCCGGACCTCGTCCGGCGTGCGGCCGATGATCAGGCCCGCCTGCCAGGGATCGTCGCCCTGAACGGCCTCGGACCCGCCCATGATCTTGGCGCCGAGCATCACATCGCCGCTCTCGGCCGCGAGCAGGGTCTCGCGAATGCGATCCGAGACGGCCGCGCCGTAGTCGGACGCCCGCACCGGAGGCGGCGCGACCTGGGCGTCCAGCGGCGACCCGATCAGGACGAGGACGAGACCTGACAGCACCGGTCCCAGGCGATGCGCGGCGCGTTTCATCGCGGTCCCCCCAGTTCCCCGATCCGAATGGTCGCGGCGTCGACGCCTCGGCCCGGTTCGGAGATGTTGACGATGACGTCCGCGCCGGATGCGCCCAGGTCGATGAGCTGTCGCCGCACGGCCAATCCGCGGACATAGGCGAGCCGCCGAGCCTCGGCCGCCGCCATGGCATCGTCTGCGTCGGCCGGGACGGGCGGGGCGACGTCGACCTCGATCCGCGCGCGGTTTGAACGCAGCAGGGCCAGGCTCGCCGTCGTCAGGTCGAAGGTCGGCGCATAGCCCGCCGCCTGGCCGGGCGAAGCCGCCGCGAAGGCCGCGGCAGCGGTGGCCCGAACCGGCACGGTCTCGCTGCGGACGTGATCGATATAGCCGACGCGCCCGTCGCCCAAGGCGACCCGCACGCTGGAGGCCTTGTTCGACAGGGTCGTGTCCAGGATCTCCACCTGGGCGCCCTCGGCGAGCCGCGCCAGCGCCTCGCGACGGCGCAGGAAACCGGCGGGGGCGTCATAGACGACCAGGTCGTTCGCCGCGACGCCGATCAGACCCTGGTCGGGAAGATTGAGGCTGCGGCTGATCAAGGCGCCGGCCAGCCTTTGGAAGCTGTCGGATGAGGCGGCCGACGACAGGGCCTGCCAGGCCGCCCTCAGACTGGCGTCCCTTTGCTGGAGGGCGAACAGTCGCCGCCGTGCGGCATGGGAGAAGCCAGAGGCCGGGAAATAGGCCAGATAGTCGGCCAGTTCTCCGGCCTCACGAAGCGGCGTGAGCAGGGAGGCGGCCATGACCCAGACCTCTTCCTCGCGACGACGGAACGCCTCGGACGGGCGCAGTTCAAAGTCGGGCGGCGCGCCCGCGCCGATCCACGGCGTCTGACGGTTGCCCGTGCGGATCGCGACGGTCTGGTTGGCGTCGCGCAAGTCTTCGTACAGATCGGCCCCGGGTCGGCCCAGGGTGGCCGCCAGGACCCGGGTGTACAGGCTGCCGCGCTCGGCCGTGTCGTCGACGCCCTGAAGGCTGTAGGCGGGCTGGCCGGCGCGGGCGGCGTAGCCGACCAGGACGCTGTACGGCGTATCGACCTTGGCCAGATCGACCGGCTCTGATCGTGGGCTGGACGGCGCGCCCGGCGTCTCGGGCGACGCCGGGTCCGCGGAGACTTCGTCGGCTTGAGCGGCGAGCACGACATCGGCGGCGGGTGCGCCGGAGAAGGGGTCCGTCCGGCAGGCGTCCAACAAGACCACGGCCAGGCCGACGCCGACGCGCCGCAGTTCGTCCAGGAGGAAGTCCAGGCTGATCAGCTCCAGCCCCTCGCGTTCGGGCGCGGGCGGCCCGGCGTCGCTAGGGGCGAGATAGAGGGCGCCGTCGCGCTCGATCCCATGGCCGCTGAAATAGACCACGGCGACATCGCCGGGTTGCAGGGAGGCCAGGAAGGCGTCGATCTGATCCAGCATCTGGTCCCGACCGAGATTCAGGGCCTGGGGGGCGGCGACCGTGAAGCCCAGGGCGCGCAGGCGGCGGGCCACAAGGTCCCGATCGGCCCTGGGCGTGACCAGGGACGGGACCCGCGCATAGTCCTGCACGCCGATGACGAGGGCGCGCTTGGGCGGGTCTCGGCGTTCCTGCGCCCATGTCGGCAGGTCGGCCAGAGTCTGGGCGGACGCCGCCGTGGCCCCCAGGAGACCGCACAGCGCGGCGCCGACGATCCGGCAGGTCCAGGATCGAACGCGCCGTCGTGTCACGGCGCGGGCGTCCCGGCGCCTCGATACGCGCTGGCGCAGGCGCGGATCGCCGCCGTGTCGGCGCCCGCGGCGTCCAGGCAGGACATCAGGGCGGTGTTGAGCCGGTCCTGGATGACGGCGTCGATGGCCGCCGTATCGTCGTTGATGCGGGTTGTGCGGATATCGACACGCACCGCCACGGCCTTGGCGAAGGCGTCGGTGAAGGCGCTGAGCGCGAGCAGGGGCACTTTGACGGCGGACGGAACGGCGCCGGGGCGCTCGCTGGAGACCGAAATCAAGGCCCCGTCCGCGAATTCATAGGCGTGATGGGTGCGCACGAACGGCGAGGCCGGAAGCGACAGGCGCGAAACCGGTCCCGCCTGAGGCAGGACGAGCACGGCGGCCAGGGCCGGAACCATTTCGACCGGAGGGTCGGGTTCGGTCTCGGCCGGAGAGGCGGCGGCGCGCGGGATCTGAACTGGTCCAGTGACGATCCGGTCGCGTCCGGCGGTTTCCCCCTGACCGGCGGCCGCATCATCGTGGTCCGCATCCTCGCGGGTCTCGAAGGTGCGGTTCAGGATCAGCAACAGCGGCGCGGCCGAGCGGTAGAAGACGCCCTCCATCACCTGGGCCGCGGGCAGGGCCGCGTCGGCTGTTCGATCGCGGGTGATCGGCGGCCCATCGACCTGGGTCGTCAGATGGAAGGGCAGGCCGTTGCTCTCGAGCTGGAGATTGATCGCGGCGACGGCGGCGGCCTCGGCGGGATCGAAGACCGTGGCCCAGACCGCCGGACCCGGACAACCGTCGTCGTCGGAACCTCCGCCCTCCCGGCCGACGCCCGCCGCGGCCCCGGCCGCGCCGGCCAGGTCGACGAGGATCTGGCCGGTTTGATCGACGGCGGTGACGTCGCCGGTGGTCAGCAGACTGGTCGGCGTCAGGCCGATCTTCAGGGTGTCGTCACGCAGTTCGTTGTGAACGGGCTGAAGCGCGAAGCGGCGGCGCCGATCCGCCTGAACAGGCAGCAGATCGACGGTCGGGACAAAGGCGCAGGATTGCCCGTTCACGCTGGCCGCGTAGATGTCGCGCGTGACGGCTTCGACCGCCGCATTGGCGGCCGTCGCGGCGGTCTTGGCCTTGGTCTCGTCCGTCGTCGCCGTTTCGAGCGCACGGGTCAGATCGGCGCGGTTTGCGGCGTTGGCGGCGGCGGCGTTGAGTGCGGTCTGCGCCTGTTCGCGCTTGACGGTGGCCGCCGCCGCCGCCGCCCGCGCCGTCGCGCGGGCCACGACCTTTTCGTCCCGATCGGTGATCAGGTCCTCAAGGCTGACGGGGGTCTGGGTGATCGTCAGCCGCGCCAACCGCATCGGCAGGAAATAGGCGATCCCGGTCGGCTGGGTGTCGAACCGATGATCGGGCGCGGTTCGCACCGTGGCGCAGCCCTGAAGGCCGAGGAAACCGGCGAACGCGGCCCAGGCCGCGGCGGTCCAAGTCAAACGCGTTGTCATGAATGCCCCCGTCGTGATGACAACGTATTTCGCAGAACGGAATTATGTTCCAGCGAAGCGTCGTTTTTCATTCCGTCGCAATCCTGGGCTGTGACGGAAGGCGCCGGTGATCATGGCCGATTTCACGTCAGAGGCCGCGCACCCTGGCCCGCTAGGCGTCGATGCGCTCCCATGTGCCCGTCTGGCTTTCGCAATAGAGCTGTTTGCCGGTGGGGGCCTCGCCCTGGCCGTAGGACACCACGGTCGAAACATAGCGACAGCGTTGCCGGGCGGCCTGTTCGGGGGCGGCTTCGACGACATGCCTCAGCGTGGCCTCCTTGCCGCTTTCGCCCCGCACCTTGCTCTCCAGGTCCTCGCCGCGGGTGGCGGCGATCTGCTCGCTTTCCAGGATGACGGCCTGGTCGCGCTGGGCCTGTCGCAGGATCGCGCACAGGGCGACGCCGCCCGCCGCGCCGATGGCCGCGCCCCTGCCGGCGTTTCCACTGCCCGTATTGTTGCCGATGACGGCGCCGATGGCGGCGGTCAGCAGCACCGTGCCGGCGCATCGGGCCACGGCATGGTCCAGGGCGCTGCCGCCTCCGCCGCTCCCGGCGCCTTGACCCGTGGTCGCGCACGCCGACATCGTCATTGCTCCAGCCACGGCCAGGGCCAGGCCCGCTCGCTTCGTCATGTCCTTCTCCTTCTTGAATACTCGGGTTGAAACAAACACTGGCCGCGCGGGCGAACCGTCGCGGCTGGGCGCGGTCAGGGACTGACCAAGACCCCGACATCGGCTTCGTAATTCAGGACGACCTGGCGTCCCGGTGCGGGCCGGCGGCTTCGATCCTCGAGGTAGTGGCGGCTGGACCGGGCCGCCTCCAGGGCGGCGGCTCCGTATCCCGAGTTGCGGGGCTGTTCCGACACCAGGCGGCAATCGCTCGTGCCGCCGTCATCCCTGACGATGCAGGCGACGCTCGCGCGCAGCGTGGCGCCTTCGGACAGGTTCAGTCGGCTGGGCAGACGCGGGGTGAGCCGCAGTCGCCAGTTGGCGTCGGCCTGCGAGATCGTGCGCGGCGTGTCGATCGTGGCGGCCGCCGCCGCCTCATTGGCCGCTTCGATCGCGCGTCGGCGGTTTTCCTCGGCCTCGGCCCTGGCGGCGGCTCGGGCCTGGCGGGCGGTCTCCTGTTCGGCCTGGCGTCGAGCCTCGGCCTGTTCGTCGGGACGGAAGACCTGGGCCGGAAGATAGCCGACGCCTCCGCCGTCCATCTGGACCTCGACCTGATCGCCGGCGACATAGGCCAATAGGGTCAGCCGGTCGCCGACCCGAACGGCCTGTTCCACGAACCGCCCGTCCTGACCTTCCCGTCGCAGCACGCCCGGTCTCAAGGCCTGATGCGCGCCGTCGAGACGTTCGATCAGCTCGGGGCGCGGATTGGGCGACAGATTGCCCGCCCAGACCCAGCGGCCCTGGTGCGGGCCTTGCGACACCTGCAGCCAGCGGTCGCCGTCGCCGCCGCCCTGGATCACGCCGCGCAGGACGTCGCCGCGCTCCACGGTTCCGATCTCAGGCGCCTTCACATCGGGGCGGACATTGGTCTGACGCGTGACATAGAGGATCACGACCACGGGGGCGGGAGGCTTCACGCCGGTCGTGGGTCCGGCGCCCGCGCATTTCGCGAGCAGGAAGAGGACCGCCAACAGGACGGCCGCGACGCCGCCCCAGACGACCGGGGCGGGCGGTCGATCCAGGTCGAACAGTTCAGGCGTTCGGCCCGGCTCGGCGTGATCGACCGCATCAGGTTCGGGCTGGGCGTCGTCCTCCACGTCCTCGGCGGCGGGCGAGACCATCGTCGAGACCGTCTCAAGCTCAGGCGCGTCGGTGACGTCGGACGGGTCTTGGGCGGGCGCATCGGTTTCGGCGGCTCGGGCGTCCTCGGCCAGGGGCTGAGGCTCCGTCTCGGCCCCTGGAACCGGGCGGGCGCCGAGGATCTCGTCGAACAGGGCCGAGAGTTCGGGCACGGCACCCGCGCGCAGGGTTCGGCTGTCTTCGTCTCGGATCAGGGTGACCAGGGTCTCGCGGGCCAACAACCCGTTCTCGATGGCGCGGCGAAGAGACCGGACGGAACTCAACTGATGGGCGCCGCCCCCCTCGGAGAACAGCAGGCTGAAGTCGAGACCGCTCATCGCCTTCACGCGCTCCCGGCCATGCGGCGCGCCACGCCCCGCACGGCGGCGAAGATCAGCAGTCCCAGACCGATCAGGAAGGCCAGGCTCGCGGGCGGAAAGGCGGCGCTGAGCAGAAAGCCGCCGATCAACAGCGTCCAGCCCCAGGCGATCAGCCCGCAGCCTCCCGGTTTCGGTGTGGGCGTGGCGGCCGTCCGATACGCTGCGGGGAAGGTCGAGGGCGCGCCCGTCGCGGCCACCGTCAGCGGGACCGCCGAACGCATGGTCATGACCTCCATCGCCGGGTTTGCGGCGACGGGGTCGACTGGAGGCGGCGTCTCGTCATTGGCGGCTTCGACGGCCGTCGTCGGTTCGGCGGGCGCCGCTGCCTGATCGACGACCGAGGTCGGGCTGAACAGCGGACGCAACGCCTCGATTTCGGCGGCGCGAAGCCGACGGCTTGATCCGTCCAGAGCGATCAGCGTGACCAGGGTGTCGGGCTTGAGGACGCCGTTCTCCACCGCGCGCCGCACCGAGCGGGCGGTCTGGAGTTCGACCACGGTCCCGCCGTCGTCAAACATGATGGTCTCGAACGCCGCCAACCCCCAGTCCCCCAGCCCGGCCGAATTAACTCGGTCTTCACCTTTACATCAGGTTGAACCATGTTCCATAGTTCAACCTATGGGGGCAAGCTTGCTGAAGAAACTGGTCGCAGGGACCGTCTGCCTGGGCGCCTTTCAGGGGGCCGCCGGATGCGATCGTTTGCCCCTGGCGAAGACCCAAGACGGCCCGCCGCCGGCCGCCGACGGCGTTCAGGGCGTCCGGGGCTGTTTTCCCCCCGCTGCGAGGCCGTGGATCCCGGTCGACGCCCCCGCCCAGGCCGTCCCGGCCGCCATGAGCGGCGCGGTCGTCTATCTCGACCGGTCGGCCAGCATGCAGGGCTATCTGCGCGCGGGCGGCGCGCGGGAAAGCTTCATCCCCGACCTTCTGAAATATCCGCCGTGGGGCGCGGATCAGACCAACTACAGGTTGTTCGGCGAAGGCGAGACGATGACCGAGGCGCCCGCGGCCGAGCTGGACCGCCTCATGAGGGCCGGCGCCTATGACGCCAGGGCCAGCCATATCGACGCGGCGCTCGAAGGCATGGCGGGCGACCGGCGGGACCAACTGTCGATCCTGATCAGCGACCTGTGGATGGACAATCGGCAGAAGGCCGTTAGCGACGCCGCCGCCCTGGGCGAGCCGCTGCGTCGGATCATGGACTCGGGCCGAAGCGTCGCCGTCTATGGTTTCAACCTGCCCTATCAGGGGCGGATCCTGGACAGCCTTCCCAGCGGCCGCAGGAATGTCGAGGCGCGGCGTCGTCCGCTCTATGTCGTCGCGGCCGGGCCGGCCGACCGCCTCGCCGCCCTGGATCGCGAACTGCGGTCGGCCAACTATCTGAAGACCGCCTTCAGCGAGGGGCGCGTTCGCCGCACCCTGTTCAGCCTGGACCCGAAACAGGCGGTCACGCCTCAACCGGCGAACCTGGAAGGCCCGCTGTTCCGCGTCGGCATGGAGAGGGCCGCGGTCCTGCCGCGCGTCGATGTCGGGCCGATCTCTCAGTACACGCTGAAACGCGACGGCGGCTCGGGCGCCAGCGCCCCCGCACTTCGCCTCGTTTGGAGCGAGAGGGGCAGGGACGCAGAGGTCGCTCGCCCGCTGGATGTGCGCGCCGCGACGGCTTCGGTCTGGGTCAAGGGCGGCGGCGGCGCCTGCGCGCCGCGGGCGTGGCGCCCGCTCGGCCGGTTGAACGGCGACTGGAGCCAAAACGAGGCGGGCGATGTCGTCTTCCGCTTCGATCCCAAGGCGGAGTCGCGCGGGCTTCCCAGCGAGACGCTGCTGATCGTGGGCGAGGTTCCGCTGGCGCCGGGGCAAGGGGCGGGTTCCGCCGCGGCCTGGATGCGCAGCGCCGACTGGACCTTCGACTGGTCGGTCGAGTCTGAACGCGCCGCCCTGGATCGCGACGACGGCCTGGCGCCGACGCTGGGGCTGGCCCGTTTCGCCGAGGCTCTGGAAAGCGCCCACGCCCGGGCCTTGACGGCGCGCGGCGGGCCGGGCGCGGGGGCGGGCTTCGCCTTCATCGTACGCACGGAAGGCTAGGGGCAGAGGCCTGGGTTTGATCATTTTGAGAGGGGGTGGCGTATGCGTTTCTTGCGGACAGTGCTGGTGCATCTTCTGTTCTGGGGCGTCGTGGCGCTCAGCCTCTGGCTGATCGGCGGCCGCGAAGAGTCGTTGAACCAGAGCTTCATGGAGACGGCGTCCAGCCGCCTTCAGATCAGCCTGGCGCTCAACGATCTGCGGCAATTGCTGTTGCCCATGGTCTCGGCGGCCTTCGCCCTCAGCGCGCTGCTGTCCATGGTCTGGGTGTGGATCACCTTGCGGGCTGATCCGATCAACGACCGCCAGGCCGAGGCCTATCGCGGCGCCTGGGCCGGTCTGTTCGTCACGGGGCTGACGGCCGTCGGCGGGACGGGCTGGTTCGTTTTGTGGAGCCGCCCGCTTCAAGTGGCGCTTCAGAACCCCGCGACCATGGCCCTGGCGGTCGGCCTGACGATGAGCGGGGTCGCCCTGGCCTATTATCTGGGCACCGTCTTCGCGACCCGCCCGGCCATGGCGGCGGCCGTGCCTGGCGCGGCCGTGCTGCATCGCCTGAGGAGGCGCGGATGACCACCAATGTTCTCATCGGCGTCGGGGGAACCGGCGCCAAGGTCGTCGAGGCCGCGCTCTATCTCTTCTTCGCGGGGCTGGGACCCAGCAAGGTCATCGTCGGCCTGGTCGATCAGGACAAGGCGAACGGCAATCTGACGCGCACGCGCGAACTGCTCTACGACCTGGTGAAGTTCAGAAAGGACTTCAGCGCCGACAACCGGCTGGACTGGAGCCGAACCGCGCTGGGGCGGGTGCAGATCGAGCCGCTGTTCGACGACGATCCCTATTGGCAGCCCTCGGCCGACGGGCAGGGCAGTCTGGCCCAGATCCTGGATCGCGGCGGTCTGGACGCCGACCGGCAAGCCCTGATGGACCTGCTGTTCCTGGAGGGCCGAGAGGAACAGGACATGGGTTTGGCCCAGGGCTATCGCGGCCGCGCCCATGTCGGCGCAGCGGCGATGCTGGCCAGCCTCGAACTGGGCGACGGCCTGTTCAAGAAGCGCATGATCGAACTGATGAAGAATGCGACCATCGACGGCGATGTGCGCATCTTCCTGGTCGGTTCGGCCTTCGGCGGCACCGGCGCGGCCGGGTTTCCGACCCTGGCGCGGCGGATCAACGCGCTGCGCAAGGACGCCCGCAACGGCGAGAAGGTGAAGCTGGGCGGGGCGCTGATGCTGCCCTATTTCAGCTTCGCCGATCCCGAGGACGAAACCGACAACGTCGTGCTGGCCGCCAACCTGATGCCCCAGGCGCAGGCCGCGCTCCAATACTACAACCAGTTGTTCAAGAGCGAACCGGTCTTCGACCACATCTATCTGGCCGGCAGCGACAAGATCTTCAAACTGCCGCACCACTCGCCCGGCGACAACGACCAGATCAATCCGCCGCTGCCGTCGGAACTGTTGGGCGCCCAGGCCGCGCTCGACTTCTTCAACGCGCCCGTCATCGAAGCCTCGGAAGAGTTCGGGACCGCCGTGAAGGTCTGCGCCCGCGCCAAGCCGGGGGTCGTGGGTTGGGGCGACTTGCCCGGCGCGGCCCATGCGCGGCACCAGGACACCTATGACCGGCTGGGCCAGTTGCTGCGCACGGCGGTGTGGTGGCGGTTCCAGGTGGAGCCTGAACTGGGGCGCCGCAACCTGTTGGGCAAGCTGAAGGCGGGCTGGCTTCAGGACCTGACCCGGGACGTCGACTTCCAGGCCACGGAAACCGACGAGGCCAGGAAACGCCTCATCCTGCTGTTCGACAGCCTGTTGATGTGGTGCGGCGCCATGCGTCTGTACGCCGAGGACGCGGGCCTGAAATTCCAGCTCTGGAACACCGAGATCGTTCAGGAACAGGCCGATGTGCGGCAACCCCGGCGCCCCATCAAGATCGTCGACGGCCTGTCGGATCAACGCGCGAACGAGGCGTACAACGCCGCGCTGTCGCCCCTGGATCACAACGAACCGCCGCGCACCGCCGCCGCCCTGCATGACGAACTGACCAACCGCGCCCTGCGCGACACCCATGCCGCCGCCGGGCACAGGGGCTTCGGTCGGCTGGCCGCCATGGTGCATCACGCGGCGCGGGCGCCGACCAAGGAGAGGGCCGAATGAGCCGGACCTACAACCTTCCCCCGTTGAAGGCCCGGGGATCGTTTCCCGATCCCGACCGCGCCGGTGAATGGATGCCGTCGCCGGGCACCCTGGCCGAGATGGGGTCACGACTGGACGTCAAGGCGGGCGGCGGCGTTCAGGACGTCACATCCGTGCCGGACGCCTGGGCGCAGCCGCGAACCTTCGCCGACGCCCTGATCACCGACGAGCATCCGCTGGAGGCGGATACGATCGAGAAATGGCGCGCCCTGCTGGCGCTGTTCGCGCTCGAACACCTGATGGCCGACTTCTACAAGCTGTCGACGCGGCCGGTGCGGCTGAAGGCGGACGGGCCGCGTCTGGATCGGGTCCTGCTGGCCCTGCTGCCCACCCAGGTGTTGCCCCAGGAGGCGGCCGCGTCACAGGCCGACTGGCGGACGCCCTGGCTGATCCACATCGAGACGGTGAAGGGCCGCAACAGCCAGGATCGCCGCAACTATGAGCGGCCCAAGCTGATCGGCATGCTCAGCCCCGCCAGCCTGGTGTCGCCGGGCCGGGCCTGCGACCGGACGCCGATCCCCGTCGTGCCCTGGATGGCCGGGCCGCACTGGATCAACCCGCTGAAGCTGAAGGGCGAGCGCGCCTTGTCGGCGGTGCAGAGACGCGCCTTGCAGACCTATCTCGACAATCTGGCGGACGGTCTGGAGACCCTGACCGCGGATCACAACGATCCCGTCTATGTCAGTCTGCGGGATCACATCACCGATTTCGCCGACGACTGCGGCGAGGCGGACAGCCCCTATCGGCTGAAGGTGCGCCAAGGCCCTCGCGACGGGGCGCCGCCCCTCTATGAACTGGTTCGCACCAGCGTCGAACTGGGCGACCAGGGCGATCTGGGGGCGCCGGCGGAGCTGTCCGAATGCCGGGTCGCGCTGCGCGCCGACTTCGACGCGGAGACGGCGCCGTTCAAGGGCGTCATCCTGGTCGATCCGGCCGTGGCCGAGGCGCGCGGCAAGCCCGCGCGGGACGTCGTGGTCTGGGGCAGCACCACCCTGGCCGAAGTGCTGGACAGCGAGGCCGCGCTGCTGAAGGTGCAGACGGCGGCGGCCGAGGCCAACTATCTGGTCGCGCGTCCGTCGGCCCTGTTCACCCGCAAATTCCTGCGACTGGCGTTGAAGGCCGTCGTTCCGGGGCACCCCTCCGGCCTGCGCGACGCCCTGTTGCCGCTGACCCCGCTGGCCCTGCTGTTGATGAAGCCGTCCGACCTGGCCGAGGCGATCGAGGTCCGATCCGAAGGCGGGTCCGGCGAATCCGTTTCGCTGAAGCTGAAGCTGGAGGGCCACCGCTCCAACACGCCCGGCCACGCGGACGGATGGGTGGTCAAGCCCGCCGAATTCACCATGCGGCGCGTCTATGCCGACCAGCCCGAACCCGGCCAGGGCGAACGTGTCGATGAGGCGGAGTGGAACTATGGCGGGGCCGCGGTGTGGCCGGACATCGCCAGCTCGAAATGGAACTGGTATTTCGCGCGTCTGAACTACTCCACCAAGATGGAGAACAATATCCGCGCGCGCTTCGCCGTCTCGGGACGGGCGCTGGCGGAGATGCTGAAGCCGATGGCGCCGCTTCAGAAAGAGGTGGCCTTCCGTCCCTTGTGCGCCGACGACGACATCGTCAGCGAGGCCGAACCCTATGCGGGCAAGGGTTTCGCGTCTTCCTGGAACAATCGGGTCCGGCCCGACAACGACGCGGTCGTCGAGGAGCTTCAGTCCTCGCCCTTCGCCTTCGAGGCCATCTTCTTCGCCTATGCCGAAAGTCAGGGATCGGCGGCGGAACCGGCGGGCATGACCCTGTTGCGGCCCACGGTCATCGAGACGGCGAATGAAGCGGGCATCGCCGCCGTCGATTTCGGCACGACCAACACCGTCGCCTGTTTCGAGGACGGACTGCCGGTGGTGTTCGGCAAGCGGACGCTGGAGGCGATCACGTCCAGCGAACCGGCGCGCAACGCGGCGGCCGAGCGTGGCCTGCGATGGCCGTTCGCCGAAATCTTCTTTCCCCTGGTGGACAAGCCGACGCCGACGCCGACCGTCGTGGTCCAGCGCGCGGGCGTCAGCGAGGACGACCATCGCACCCTGTTCTCGTCGCTGATCTACTTCCAGCCCGATCTCGAATTGAAGGAAGACAATGACGACGAGAAGAAGTTCCGGGGCGTCCTGACGCGGGCCAGCTTCAATCTGAAATGGCACCATGGCTCCGAGACCGGATCGACCGCCGACTTCGGCCTGAAGTCGGACCCGTCGCCGCGATCCCGTATCCTGGCGGGCCGTTTCCTGCGTCAGATGATGATGATGATCGGCGTGGAGGCCCTGGCCCGCAACAAGGACCCCGATCTGCTGGAGTGGCGCTTCTCGCGGCCTGACGCGCAAAGGACCGACGGCGGCGAATTCCTGGAGTTGTTACGGCGCGAGCTGCGGGTCATTCGACCGGCGGCCGAGGCGCGGATGGGTGAAATCAAGACCCAACCGATCCGCGGCCTGTATTCGGAAGGCCGGGCGGCCGCCAACTATGTGCTTAGCGGCGGCCTGGGCGATCACAGCTTCGTCGCCAGCGATCTGAACATTGTTCTGGACATCGGCGGCGGCACGACGGACGTGGCGATCTGGGCCGACAACCGGCCGCTGTGGCGCGGTTCGCTGCGCCTCGCGGGCCAGGACTTCTTCACCGCCCACGTCATCAAGAACCCGGCGCTGCTGCGTGACCGTCTCAATCTGGGGGCCTGGGCCAAGATCCTGACGGGCGACGAGTCCGAGGGGATCGGCCGAGATCGCCTGCCCCATGTCGGCGAACTGTTGTTCAGCGGCCCGGTGCTCGAAAGGGCGCTGGACGAGCATTGGCTGCACAATTCGGGCACCGAGGAATGCCAGGCCCTGACCCGTTCGGCCTTCACCTTCCTGGGCGGGGTGGCCTGGTATCTGGGTCTGGTCGCGCGCGGCCTGATCGCCCAGGGCGACCTGCGGCCGGAACTGCTGACCTCATGCGGTTTCGCCCTGTGCGGCCGCGGCGCGGGCCTGTTCAAACGGATGCACGGAGACCACGCCGACGCGCGCGCGGAAACGCCCGTCAGCCGGCTGTTGACGCTCTTCAGCCTGGCGGCGGACGGTCAGGCGCGCCGCCCGTCCGTCTTCATGTCGCCGATCCCCAAGCTGGAGGTGGCGAACGGCATGGTGATCCGCGACGCCGCCATCGTGCTGGAGGACAATGAGCGTGCGGCCCAGGACTTTGAACCCTCCGGCCTGGCGGTGCAGATCGGCTCGGTCGTCATGGGGGCCGAGGCCGACATCATCGATTTCCCGCATCAGGGTTCGGTGTCCCGGCCGGACCTGACGGAGTTCGACACCTTCCTGAAGGCCCTGGGCCAACACAGCACCTTCGCCTTGGACATCCAGGCCAGGGGCGATCAAAGCGCGGCGGCCAATATCCGCAACAAGCTGTTGGCCACGGTGCAGAAGGGGCAAGCTCGAGGAGAGGTCCCGCTGGAACCCCTGTTCGTCAGCGCCCTGCGCCATCTGCTCGGCGACCTGACCACGCCCGGCTACAACAACCGCCTGTCCGTCGGCGCGCCCAGTTCGGGTCTCAGTCGGCGAGAGCGCCGGGCGCAAGGCGCCCCGCAATGAGGGCCGCCGGTCTCGCCGCCTGGGTGCTGTTGAGCGTCGCCGCCGCCCAGGCCCAAGCCGCGTCGCCCCCGGAGGAAGAAACGGCCGCGCAGGCCCGTCCTGACCCGCGCGCGGCGGGTCCCGGCGCGACCGCCGCGAACACGACCCCGGACGCCGCCCCGCCTGCCAAGGCTGCCGGGCGCCCTGAACGGACATCGACGAATGAGAGTCTGGTTGATCGGCGAATTCCACCTTTGGTGTCTGGTGGCGAGCAAAACAACCAAGAGGTTAACTCATCCGAAAGGGTCGAGGTCCAGTCTCCGATCGTGGCTTGGCTGGGCGCTGACTGGGCCTTGTATGTTCTGGGCGCCTTCATCGTACTGCTCCAGGCCGTAGTGATTTTCCTGATGTTTTCGCAGAGGCGAAGGCTGGCCATGGTCGGTTCCCCACAAGTCCTGATCGAGGCGTTCGCCGATGGGCGACACGCCGACATGCTGGCGCGTCAACGCGGGGGCTTCATCAACCAGACCCAGGCCCTGTCGCGCGGGTCGGCCACGACCCTGGTCGACGTTCTGGTCGCGCTCTATCGCCAGATGGAGGAGCTGAAGTCGGAAGTGAGCCGGTTGAGGGGCGACGCGCCCGACGGCGATGCGGACTTCGTTGAGCGGCCCGGCGGCTTCTATGACGAGGCGCGCGGCGCCCAAGGGTTCGGCGGCGACCCCTCCAGGGTGGAACGGGACGCGCCGAGCGAACCCGTCATCCAGCCACGCCGGACCCGCATCCATGACGATGCGCCCGACATCTTCGCCACCGGTGCGCCGTCTCGCCACGCCGGGGCCTTGCAGGCGCTGATGCCGCACTACGCCGCCGCGGTGCGGTCGCGTAAGAGTCTGGTCCGTTTCGCCGAAGAGCGTGACGCGCGCTATGTCGCCGACGGTCGCCTGGTCGAGGACGCCTCCAGCGCCATGCTGATCGCCCTGCCGCTGGCGGGCGACGACTATGCGATCGTTCCGGGACCGGAACTCGCCTCGAACTTTTCCAGCATGTACGACGCCGAACGCTCCATGCCCGAGGACGCGCGGTGCGCGTTCCATTTTCAGGCCGACGGCAGCCGCAACCCCAAGCTGGAACGCGCGGGCCTAGGCCGCTTCAGCGACGGCCTGCTGGTCGTCTCTGAAAAGGGCGTCATCGGCGGCCTGCGGGACTAGAGTGGACGAGCCTTCTTGAACGGGAGCGGTCACCGCGCCCGTGAGCCGTTTTCAATGAAGCCAGCCCTTGTCCCGAAGCCCTTGGCGTCGTGATCGTGAGACGGGCACTTCCAACCCGTTGCTGAGGATCAGACAGTCCGCGTTGTTCGAGGTCTTGACGCTTCGCACCGCCTCGCGGGCCACCCACCAACTGCGATGAACACGTTGGCCCGCCGACCCAAGCGCGGCCTCCGCATCGCCCATCCGCATCAGGATCAGGGCGTCGCCCTTGGCCGTGAAGACGCGGAGGTAGTGGTCCTCCATCTTCATGCACAGAATGTCTCGCCCGAGCGTTGCGGGCAGCTTGTCCAGGAGCGGCGAGCGCAGGCCCGGCGCGGTTTCGGCGACCTTGGCGACGTCGCCGACCCGGCGGCCAGACAAAAGCGTGAGAACGATCTGCAAGGGAATGCAGAGGATCAGCACCGACGGAAACAACTGCCAAAAGGGCAGCAGCTTGATGTCGTCGTCGATGGCCGGCGCCGTGGCGTAGACGATCAGAGTGATCGGAACCGCTGCGACGACCGTGGCCACCGAAATCGCGATGTATTTCGGTACGCGGTTCTCACCGCCGATGGTCGAGACCGCCTCGCCGCAAGCGGTCAGCAACAGGGCGGCGACGACACTGGACCATGTCCAAAAAAGCAGACCTTGCCAGGGCGAAAATATCGCCCCCGTTTCATAGGGCGCGATGATGCTGAGCAGCGCGCCCGTCACGGCGCCCACGGCCACCGGCACGGCGAGCAGGCGCAAAGCCGGCCGACCGTCCTTGGATCGCGTCTCGCTGTTCACGTCGAACCCCACGTCTCGGCTCATAGATCAACCAAGACGGCGGGCCAACATCGGCGCTGGGTCTGATGTGGTGATTTCCAGACCGTTCGCGAAAATCGAAAACACCCCACGAAGCGTGAACGGCAGCTCACGAATTCGACCCTTGGCGGCACATGCGCCGCATCGCCAGATCGGCTGGCGGACGGCGACGACGCCCCGCTCCAGATCCCCCTAGGTGAACCCACGATGCGACGTATCGAACGACTTGTCTGTGTGCTGATGCTGGCCGCGCTGCCGAGCTGCACACATGCCCAACAGCCCACGGAGATGACCAAAGGGCGCTATGCCTTGACGCTGCGGGTCGAGGGCGTGCGCTCGGCTTCAGGTCAACTCCGCGCCGAACTGCTGGGGCGGTCCCAGGACGGCGAGGCGCCTCGGCGGATATCATTCGGCGTCCAGGACGCCGTGGCCGGGACCAATGTGATGGTGTTCCCCGACCTTCCCGCCGGAGACTACGCCGTCCAGCTTTTCCATGACGAGAACGCCAACGGCAAGGTCGACATGAACGTGATCGGCGTGCCCCTGGAGGGCTACGGTTTCTCGAACGTGCCCGTGGTGCAGGGGGGAATTCCTCCGTTCGACGTCATGAAGGTGAGCGTGGCCGCTGACGCCTCCGCCACGGCCGTTCTGGTCTATGCGCCATGAGCGGCGGCGCAGAACAGCCGGATCGACGCGCCTTCCTGGCCCTCGCGGCGGCGGCCGGCGTCACGACCGCCATGACGGCGACGCACGCGCAAGCCCAGGGCGGTGCGGCGCGATCCGCGTACGCCGATGCGACGGTCGTCGATCCGCGCCTCGTCGCCTTCAGCAACGGCCGCGAGTTGGACACGGCCCGTCTGGTTGTCGAGGGCGAGGTCCCCGCGGACCTGGCGGGCGGCTTCTTCCGCAACGGTCCCGCGATGTTCGAGCGGGAGGGCGTCCGGTACCGGCACTGGTTCGACGGTGACGGCTTGATGCAGCGGTGGCGAATTCACGACGGGGCCGTGAGCTATCGGAGCCGTTTCATCCAAACCTCGAAATATGCGCTGGAGAATGCGGCGAGCCGTTTCCTGTTGCCGGTGTCCGGGGGCGGGATCACGCCCACGGCGGCCTTTACCGGGGCGAACAGCACCAATCCGTCGAACACCAGCGTCATCAGCATGGGCGGCGAGACCTGGGCCTTGTGGGAAGGGGGAAGCGCCATGCGTCTGGACCCCGAGACATTGGACACCTTGGGCTTGGTTCGATGGAACAGCGAGATCGACGGCGCGCCGTTTTCCGCCCACCCCAGACGCGGCGATGACGGCCGACTGTGGAATGTCGGGTCCTTGGGTCAGCGCGTTCTGTTGTATCGGCTCGGGCGCTCAGGCGAACTGGAGAAATTCAAGATCCAGCCTCTGGGCCAGGAGGGCTATTTTCACGACTTCCTGTTGACCCGTCGGTCGCTGGTTCTGATCCAGTGTTCGACGCGGACACAGGGTGTTCGCTCCTTTGAAAGCGGCAGTTTCGGATCGCTGCGCGCCGCGCCGGACAAGCCCATGCGGGTGCATGTTTTCGACAGGGAGACGTTTGAACTCGTCCGAGAATCCGAGCTGCCGAGCGGTTTCGCCTTTCACTTCGGCAACGCCTGGGAAGAGGACGACGGTACGATCAATTTCGACATCGTCCACAGCCCCGACGGTGATCTGATGCTGGAATTCTTCAAGCCGATGTCTGGGCTGTTTCCCGCCTGGCAGGCCGTCTCGTACCGGGCGTCGTTGCCGCCGCGAGGCGCGCCCCGGTTTGAACGGCTGCAGGATCGGGTCGAGTTCCCCACGATCAATCCGCGGTTCGAGACGCGCAGGAACCGCTATGTCTATGCGACGGCCTTTCAGAACCCCGCGCGCCAGGATTGGTTCGATGCGGTCGTCAAGATCGATCTGGAGCGCGGCGGGAACCAGTATTTCGACTATGGTCCCGACTGGATGGTGGAGGAGCATGTCTTCGTGCCGAGACCGGGCGCCCAGGACGAGGATGACGGGTGGCTTGTCGGAACCGCGCTCAACTGGACGGCGCAGAAGAGCGCGCTGACGATCTTTGACGCCGCGCGCCCTGGTGACGGCTTCATCGCCAGGGCGTGGCTGGACACGCCCATGCCGCTGGGCCTGCATGGGCATTTCAGAACGGGCTAGGCTTGATCATCGACGGGAGACATCGGTGCGGCGTCTGTTCGCGGCGCCGCATCGGCCCTGGCGGGCGGTCGTATTGACGGTCGTGAAGGCCGGGTTTGACACATGACAAGAGCGATCCCGCCCTGACCCGCTATGGGCGGGCCATGATGTCTTCGACGATGAATCCGGCCGCCGCCCGCCAGGTCCCGACGGCCTTCGCCCAGCAGCATTTCCCCGGCGCGCGCTCCGAACATGCGCCATGGCTGCGCGACGAGATGCTGGCGATGCTGGATCACTGGTTCGACTGGCGAAAGCGCCGCTTCCAGTCGTCGGGCGAGACCGAGGAGCCGGTCGCGGCGGGGGTCGGTCATGATCGCCTTTCGGAGCGCCTGGCGGTCCTGCGCGAGGCCCTGACCGAAGAGACCCCGACCTTCACGCCGCGCTACATCGCCCACATGAAGTCGGACCTGTCGCTGCCGGCCATCCTGGGCTGGTTCGCGGCCATGCTGCACAATCCCAACAACACCTCGCGCGAGGCCAGCCGCGTCGGCAGCGTGATCGAGACCGAGGCGGTCGCCCATCTGGCGACGATGCTGGGCTATGATCCCGACCAGGCCCAGGGGCATTTCACCTCGGGCGGGACGGTGGCCAATTTCGAGGCCATGTGGCGCGCGCGCTATCGGCTGGATCACTGGCTGGCGATGGCGCTGCACATCAGCGAGACGCGAGGCGAACGGCTCGATCCGTTCGCGGCCGCGCACATGGGCTGGGACCGGTTCCGTGACCTGTGGCGCGAGCACGGCTTCACCGAGACCGAGTTGAAACAGGCCAGCGCCATGGCCAGCAATCCGCTGGACGTCGGCCGCCGCATCAGCCGCGCCTCGGGGATCGACTATCTGGGACCGGTGGTGATCGCGCCGGGCAATCGGCACTATTCGTGGAACAAGGCGGTCAATCTGTTCGGCCTGGGCGCCGAGGCGCTGTGGAGCGTGCGGCTGGACGCGCGCGGCAGGCTGGATCTGGAGGATTTCGAGCGTCTGGTGCTTCAGGCGCGCGACCAGGGCCGTCCGGTGCTGATGACGGTCGGCGTGGCGGGCACGACCGAGATGTCGGCGGTCGATCCGATCGACGGCCTGTTCGACCGGCTGGATGCGTGGGAGCGGGAATACGGCTGGCGCATCTGGCGGCATGTGGACGCCGCTTATGGCGGCTTCTTCCGCGCCCTTTTGGACGGGGCGTCCGAGGCGGCGCTGACGCCTGATGTGGTCGCGGCCCTGCGGGCGTTGCCGCGCGCCGATTCCATCACCATCGACCCGCACAAGCTGGGCTACATCCCCTATGCCTGCGGGGCCTTCCTGACGTCCGACGCCCAGAGTTACGCCGTCTCGGCCTTTGATGCGCCCTATCTGCATCGGCCCGAACTGGGGGCGGGCAAATGGGCCTCGACGCTGGAGGGGTCGCGTTCGGCGGCGGGCGCATCGGCGACCTGGCTGACGGCCGAGACGCTGGGGCTGGGTCCCGACGGCCTGGGCGCGGTCCTGGCCGGCACGATCGAGGCCCGGCGAGCGCTGGAAGATGCGGTGGCGCGAGCCGTGCCCCAGGCGCGGTTCCTGCCCGGCGACGCCAACATCGCCTGTTTCACCCTGGCCGAAGCGGGTGAGCCGCTCAGCGTTTCAAACGCCCGAACCGGGGCGGTCTTCGCCTATTTCCAGGAGTCTCCGGCCTTCGCCGTGTCGCGCACCACCCTGGGTCGCGATTGCGCCGCGCTGAAGACCGCCCATCTGGCCGGTCATGGCGGCGCCGATGACAGTGATGAGCTGTCGGTCATCCGTCTGGTGGTGATGAGTCCCTACTGGTGCGATCCTGTGATGCGCGATGAGATGGCGGCGCTGTTCGTCGCGGAACTGGCTTCGGCCCTGCAAGCGGTCGAGACCGCATCGGTGAAGGACTGATCGACATGATCCGGCTATCGGTTTCCTTCTATGGCGAGATCGCCGACCGGCTGGGGCGCGAACGCGCCATGGTCTTCGCCGCCGATGACATCACCGTCGGCGAGATCCGCGCCGAACTGGCCCGCCAGGACGAGGCCGCGGCGATCCTGCTCAATCCCCAGATCCGGGCGGCGGTCGATTCCATCGTCGTCGAGGACGACGCGGGCGTGAAATCCGGTCAGGATGTCGTCTTCTTCTCGATCGTTTCAGGGGGTTGATCGGTGGCGGTCGAGGCGCGGCTGGAGGCGGGGCGGCTGGACGCGGGCGCGGAGCTGGCGGCGTTCCTGACGGGGCGTGACGCCGACGGCGCGGTGGTGTCCTTCACCGGCCTGGCGCGTGGGCGCGGCAAGGACGGCGCGGCGGTGGAGCGGTTGCGGCTGGACTGGCACCCGGTGATGACGGCGCGGTCGTTGACGACCCTGGCCGATGCGGCCGCGGCGCGTTTCGACGTCAGCGACGTCCTGGTCGTGCATCGCGGCGGAGAGATCACGCCCGGCGAGACCATCGTCTTCGTGGCCGTCGCCTCGCCGCATCGGCGTCAGGCCTTTTTCGCGGCGGATTATCTGATGGATCGGTTGAAGACCGAGGCCATGTTCTGGAAACATGAGAGCGGTCCCGACGGCGGCCGCTGGATCGAACCCACCGAACAGGATCGCGCCGATCGGGCGCGTTGGAGCGACTGATGGCCGGAATACAGGCGGACCTGCCCTTCCACCCCCTGAACATCGCGGTGCTGACCGTGTCGGACACGCGCGACGAGACGACCGACACCTCGGGCGCCCTGCTGGCCGAACGGCTTCAGAGCGCCGGTCACGTCCTGGCGGGCAAGGTCATCGTCAAGGACGAGGTCGAGGCGATCCGCGCCCAGGTTCGGCTGTGGGTCGAGGACGAGGGGGTCGATGTGGTGATCACCACCGGCGGCACCGGCTTTTCGCCGCGCGACGTCACGCCCGAAGCGCTCAAGCCGCTGTTCCGGCGCGAGCTGGACGGGTTTGCGGTGGTCTTCCATATGGCCAGTCTGAAGACCGTCGGGGTCGCGACCTTGCAGTCGCGCGCCTTCGCCGGTCAGGCCGAGGACACCTTCGTCTTCTGCGTGCCCGGCTCGACCGGGGCCTGTCGCGACGCCTGGGACATGGTGCTGGCCGAAGAGCTGGACAGCCGCTTCAGGCCCTGTTCCCTGGTCGGTCAGATCCCGCGCTATCGGGGCATCTGCCCGTGAGCCTGACCCACCTGGACAAGGACGGGCGCGTGCGCATGGTCGATGTCGGCGACAAAGCCGCCACCCGCCGCGTCGCCGTGGCCGAAGGGCGGATCGACTGCGCGCCCGACACCCTGGCCCTGGTCGTCGAAGGCGCGGCGCCCAAGGGGGCGGTGGTCGCCGCCGCCGAGATCGCCGGCGTCATGGCCGCCAAGCGGACTTCCGACCTGATCCCGTTGTGTCATCCGCTGATGCTGGAAAAGGCGACGGTCGTGGTCACGCCGACGGCCGATCCGCCCGGTTTTCACGTGCGTTCAGAGGTGCGGCTGACCGGCGTCACCGGCGTGGAGATGGAGGCGTTGACCGCCGTGTCGGTCGCCTGTCTGACGCTCTACGACATGCTCAAGGCGGCGGATAAGGGCATGGTCATCCGCGACATCCGCCTGATCTCCAAGACCGGCGGCAAGTCCGGCGACTGGACCGCGCCGATCTAGCCCCTCGGCCCGTCAGGGCAGGGCGGGACGGGACCAGCTACGCGGCTTGGCGGGAACGGAGCATGAGGATGGGAATGAGGCGGCGACAAGGAACTCAAACTATCGTCGTCACCGCCTCACCATGGCTGGGGCGGGAGCAGGACCCGATCCAACCGGTCGCCCAGGCTCGGACCGGGGATGGAATCGAGCGCTCGACGATGGCCGAAACCCTAGTCGCTGTGGCCGAGCAGCGCCGTGATGAAGTTGCGATCCCCGCTTGATTGAAGGCAATCGTCGATGCGGGCCTTGCGGCTATCGCGGTGCGGCGTTTCTGAAGGACTTCATATGATTTCGCTGGATGAAGGGTTGTCGCGGGTGCTGGCGCGGGCGCGTCCGCTGGGTGACGAGCCGGTCGGATTGGAAACCGCCTACGGCCGTGTGCTGGCCGAACCGCTGACGGCGCGCGGCGATGCTCCCCGGGCGGCGGTGTCGGCGATGGACGGTTACGCCGTGCTCGACGCAGACCTGACGACGACGCCCGCGCGCCTGCCGGTCGTCGCGCGGATTTTCGCCGGTGCGGCGGACCCGGCGCCGCTGGAGGCCGGAACCTGCGCGCGCATCTTCACCGGCGCCCCGGTCCCGCCCGGCGCCGACCGGGTGGTGATCCAGGAACAGGTGCGGGCCGACGGCGACTGGGCCGTGTTCGAGGCGGCGCCCGGCCCGGCGCGTCATATCCGCGCGGCGGGGTCGGATTTTCGGACGGGCGACATCCTTGTGGAGCCGGGACGGCGGCTGGACGCGCGGGCGCTGGTCGCCGCCGCCGCCGCCGACCGGGATCATGTGCGGGTGCATCGCCGTCCGCGGGTCGTCATCCTGGGCACCGGCGATGAACTGGCCGAGCCGGGGCGGGCCTTGAAGACGCCCGGCGCCATTCCAGAAAGCGTCTCGTTCGGGGTCATGGGCCTGGTCCTGGCCTGGGGCGGCCAGGTGGTCGGCCGCCGTCGGCTTCCCGACGATCCCCAGGCCCTGGAGATCGCGGCGCGCCAGGCCCTGGATGACGCCGATGTGGTGGTGGTCACGGGCGGCGCCTCGGTCGGAGAGCGGGATTTCGCCAAGTCCATGTTCCCCGACGGCGCGCTGGACCTGATCTTCGCCAAGGTCGCGATCAAGCCGGGCAAGCCGGTCTGGTTCGCGCGCGCCGGTGATCGGCTGGTGCTGGGGCTGCCGGGCAATCCGACCTCGGCCATGGTCACGGGCCGCCTGTTCCTTGCGCCGCTGCTGGCCGGACTTTCGGGGCGCGATCCGCTTGAGGCCCTGGCCTGGCGCGAAGCGGCCCTGGGCGCGCCGCTGAAGCCTGTCGGCGACCGCGAGACGCTAGAGCGCGGCCGTATTCAGAACGGTCGCGTCGAGGCGCTGAGCGACCAGGATTCCGGCTCTCAGCGCGCCCTGGCGGCGGCCGACGTGCTGATACGCCGCCGTCCGTCGGCGCCCGCCGCCGAGGTCGGAGAGATGGTCTCGGTTCTGGACTTCTAGACTGGCGCCCGCGCGCCGAAACGCGGAAACAGCACCTCGTTCTCCAGGGTGATGTCGGCGTTCAAGCCGACGTCGAGCTGGGCGCAGACGGCGTAGAGGGCGCACCAGGCCGCGCAGGCGCCGGAGGGCGGGGTGAAGCCGTCGGTCAGGGCGCTCAGACCCTCGGCCAGATCGATCAGGTCGTCGTGATCGCGCCGCATCCGTGACAGCGGACCCGCCAGCGACGCCGCCGCGCCCGACAGCATCAGCGGGAACAGCACGGCCTCCTCCTTCTGCTGGTGATCCTCCAGATCGTCGCTGATCAGGAGCAGAAGGTCGGCCAGGCCGTGCGGACAGGCGTCGTGGACGGCGTGGGCGCGCTCAACCCGCGTCGCCAGTCGGATCGCCTTGGTCAGAAGCCGTCGATGCGCGGCGTGGCGTCGCACCAAGATGTTGGCGATCAGATCCTCGGTCGGCGGCGACGCCTGGGCCGGAATCGGGTGCGGCAAGGCCATCGGACGGCTCCTTTCGCGCCCAGATAGGCCTGAAGCGCGTGATCTGGATTGAGGCGGATCAATCGCCGCCTTGACCGAGTTCGTCGTCTCGCCTGCGCCGCGCGGCTTTCGGACGCCGCAGGGAATCAGGAAGCCTTGGGTCTCTTTTGACGGGAGCGAGACATGGCGTTCGACAACCCCCTGGCCGGTGAAATCTGGAACGGGAAATACCGCTTCAATCCGCGTGAAGGGGGCGGGGACGACACGGTTTCGGCGACCTGGGACCGCATCGCGGCGGCCCTGGCCGAGGCCGAACCAGCCAAGACGCGCGCGCGCTGGCGGGCGCGGTTCCGCGAGGCGCTGGAGGGCTATCGTTTCCTGCCGGCCGGTCGGATCATCGCCGGGGCGGGGACGGGGCGATCCGTCACCCTGTTCAACTGCTTCGTCATGGGAACCGTGCCCGACGACCTGAACGGCATCTTTGAACATCTGCGCGAGGCCGCCGTCACCATGCAGCAGGGCGGCGGGGTCGGCATGGACTTCTCCACCGTGCGGCCGGCGGGCGCGGCGGTGAAGGGTGTCGGGGCTGAGGCGTCGGGTCCGCTCAGCTTCATGGACGTGTGGGATTCGATGTGCCGCACCATCATGTCGGCCGGTCAGCGGCGCGGGGCCATGATGGGCTGCCTGCGCATCGACCACCCGGATATCGAAGCCTTCATCGACGCCAAGCGCGACCCGGCGCGGCTGCGCAATTTCAACGTTTCGGTGCTGGTCACCGACGCCTTCATGGCGGCGCTGGCGGCGAACGCCGACTGGCCGTTGACCTTCAAGGGTCAGACCTTCCGCACCGTGCGCGCCGCCGATCTGTGGGCGCGGCTGATGCGCGCCACCTATGACGCGGCCGAACCGGGGGTGATCTTCATCGACCGGGTCAACGCCGCCAACAACCTGGCTCACTGCGAGACCATCTCGGCCTCCAACCCCTGCGGCGAGCAGATGCTGCCGCCCTACGGCGCCTGTCTGTTGGGATCGATCAATCTGGCGCGCCTGGCGCCCCATCCGTTCGAGACCGGGACCGAGTTGGACGAGGCGGCGCTGGCCGATCTGACGCGCACGGCGGTGCGGATGCTGGACGACGTCATCGACGTTTCGCGCTTCCCCCTTCCGGCGCAAGAGGCCGAGGCCAAGGCCAAGCGGCGGATCGGCTTGGGGGTCACCGGCCTGGCCGATGCGCTGATCTTCTGCGGCGCGCGTTACGGCTCGGACGCGGCGGTCGCCCTGACCGAGCGCTGGCTGGGCGTCATCCAGCGCGAGGCCTATCGCGCCTCGGCCGAGCTGGCCGCCGAGAAGGGCGCCTTTCCCGACTATGATCCGGTGATGCTGGACCAGCCCAACCTGGCCCGTCTGGACGACGAGACCCGCGACCTGATCCGCAAGCACGGCCTTCGGAACGGCTGCCTGACCTCGATCGCCCCGACCGGCACCACCTCTCTGCTGGCCGGCAACGTCTCGTCGGGCATCGAGCCGGTGTTCGCCTTCGACTATGTGCGCAAGGTGCTGCAACCGGACGGTTCGCGGCGCGAAGAGGCGGTCCAGGACTACGCCCTGTCAGTCTGGAAGCGGGTGAAGGGCGACGACGTTCCGCTGGACCCCGCCTTCGTCAGCGCCCAGACCCTGACGCCGATGGATCACCTGCGGATGCAGGCCGCCGCGCAAGGCCTGGTCGACAGCTCGATCTCCAAGACCATCAACTGCCCCGAGGACATCAGTTTCGAGGCCTTCGGCGACGTCTATGTCCAGGGCTTCAACATGGGGTGCAAGGGTCTGACGACCTATCGGCCCAACGCCATCACCGGTTCGGTGCTCAGCGTGGCCGAACCGGCCGCCGCCGCCCCGGTCGTCGCTGCGCCGCCGCTGGAGCCGCGCCCGAAGCGGCTGACCGGATCGACCTATAAGGTGCGCTGGCCGCTGGACGCGCACGCCGTCTATGTGACCATCAACGACATCGAGGGCGACCAGGACGGGCCGCGTCCGTTCGAGATCTTCGTCAACTCCAAGAACATGGCCCACTACGCCTGGACCGTGGCCCTGACGCGGATGATCTCGGCGGTGTTCCGGCGCGGCGGCGACGTCGGCTTCGTGGCCGAGGAGTTGAAGGCGGTGTTCGATCCGGCCGGAGGGGCGTGGATGGACGGCGCCTACATCCCCTCGATCCCGGCCGCCATCGGCGACGTCATCGCCCGCCACATGGGCATCGACGGCCAGGCCGTTGAACCGGCGCCCATGGCCGTCGCCGAGACGCCGCCGACGGCGTCGCGCCTCGCCTGTCCGCAGTGCGGCACGCCTGGCCTGTTGCGCAAGGAGGGGTGCGACACCTGCCTGTCGTGCGGTTATTCGCGCTGCGGCTAGCCGCGGATGAGGAAACGGCCGGTTCCTTGATCGACGACAAGGAACCGGTTCGCGCCGGTCAAGTACGATCACGGACCCGTCCTCTAGAGTGAGGACCCGCCATCAATGGACGCCTGACATGAACACCGCCGCCGCGATGCGGGCCTATCAGGGACCCGCTCTGTTCAGCATCGGTCTCAGGCCGTTCTTCCTGTTCTCGGCGATCTGGGCCGCCGTCGCGGTTCCTCTGTGGGTCCACGCCTTTACGGCGGGCGGCCCGGTGGGTCTGACCTGGCACGTCCATGAGATGCTGTTCGGCTATGCTGGCGGCGTCATCGTCGGTTTCCTGATGACCGCCGTGCCGAACTGGACCGGCCGGATGCCGGTGGTCGGGCCGCCCCTGATGGCGATGGTCGGGCTGTGGCTGGCGGGACGGGCGGCGATGCTGGCGACGGCGTTCAGCCCGGACCTGGCGGGGGCGGTCTGGCCCGCCGTGGTCGACAGCCTGTTCCTGCTGGCCATGGCGGGACTGATCTGGCGCGAGATCCTGGCGGGTCGGAACTGGCGCAACCTGCCGGTCGCCGTGATGGTCAGCCTGCTGGCCCTGTCCAACGTCGGCTTTCATGTCGAGGCGCATCTGACGGGCGGCGTCGCGCCGATCGCCACGCGCGCGGCCCTGGCCCTGATCACCATGCTGATCGCCCTGATCGGCGGGCGGATCACGCCCAGCTTCACCCGCAACTGGCAATTGAAGCGTCAGGGACCGCTGCCCGCCACCACGGGACGGTTCGACGCCCTGACCCTGGCGGTGACCGGCCTGGCCCTGGCCGGTTGGACGGCGGCGCCGGAGCAAGCCGTGGTCGGCTGGGCCATGACGGCGGCGGGGGCCTTGAACCTGATCCGCCTGGCGCGTTGGCGGGGCGAGGCGACGACGGCCGAGCCGCTGGTTCTGATCCTGCACCTTGGTTATCTGTGGCTGGCGGTCGGACTGGGCCTGGTCGGCGCCTCGGTGCTATGGCCGAACCTGATCGCGGCGTCGGCGGGAATCCACGCCCTGACGGCGGGCGCCGTCGGTGTGATGACCCTGGCGGTTATGACGCGGGCCGGACGCGGCCACACCGGCCGTCCGCTGGAGGCGGGCTGGACCGGATCGCTGATCTACATCCTGATCAATGCGGCGGCCCTGACGCGCGTCGTCGGCGGGCTGTGGCCGGCGCACTATCAGCCGTTGTTGATCGTTTCGGCGGGGCTGTGGTGTCTGGCCTTCCTGACCTTCGCCGTGGTGTACGGTCCCATGCTGGCCCTGCCGCGTCCGCGCGCCTAGAGCAAAGGCCTAGGCGTAGCGCGCCGTCGCTGTCGCCTTGACCAGGGCGACGACCGGGCGGCCCGGCGTCAGGCCCAGCGCCTGCACCGCCTGGGCCGTGACCAGGGACGTCAGGCCGAAGCCTTCGCCGCGCAGACGGACCAGTTGTCCGTCGGCCCAGGGTTCGACCGCCTCGACGCGCACGGCCAGACGGTTCTGGAAACTGGCGTCGGCTGGAGGCTGCAAGGCCAGGGCGACGTCTCGCGCATCGATCACGATCCGAACCCGATCCCCGGCCGCGACGTCCAGCCGGGGCGTGTGAAACAGCGCGCCGCCCAGGTCGACGGCGGCGACCGATCCCGCGCCGTCCGCCATGGCGCGTCCTTCGACCACCGAGATCGGCGCACCCAGGCCCGCCGCCTGGGCCGCCTCGGGCCGGGCGAAGGCCAGTTCCGGGCGACCGGCGTTGAAGACCCGCCCCTCGACGGCCAGCAACACTTCGTCGGCCAGGCGCGCGGCCTCGTCGACGGCGTGGGTGATGTAGAGGATCGGCGGTCCCGACCGCGCCAACCGATCCAGATAGGGCAGAATTTCGGCCCGTCGCGCGCCGTCCAGCCCCGACAGCGGCTCATCCAGAATCAGGACGCCGGGGTCGCCCAACAGGGCGCGGCCGATGGCGACCCGTCGGGCCTCGCCGCCGGACAGGGCGTCCGGCCGCTGCATCAGCCGACCCTCCAGGCCCAGCAGTCCGACCACCTCGTCGATCGGCGGCGATTGAACCCCGCGCCGCCGGGCGCCGTACAGCAGGTTGTCGCGCACGTTCAGATGCGGAAACAGGCGGGCGTCCTGAAAGACATAGCCGATCCGGCGACGCCAGGGGGGCAGGTCCAGTCGGGCCTGGGTATCGCACACCACCTCGCCGTTCAGCACGATCCGCCCCTTGGTCGGGCGCAGCAATCCGGCGATCAGATCGGCGGCCGTGGTCTTGCCCGAACCGGAACGGCCGAACAGCACGCTGACCCCGCTCTGGGCGACGAAGTCGGCTTGGAAACGAAAATCGCCGCGCGTCAGTTCGGCCTGGACCTCGATCATGGACGCCCCCTTCGGGCGGAGGCCCTGCGCGCCAGGACCTCGGAGGCGACCAGGGCCGAAATCGACACGGCGGTCGAGATCAACACCAGCCGAAGCGCCGCCGCCTCGCCGCCCGGAACCTGGGTCAGGCCGTAGATGGCCAGCGGCAGGGTCCGGGTTTCGCCGGGAATGCTGGAGACGAAGGTGATGGTCGCGCCGAATTCGCCCAGGGCCTTGGCGAAGGCCAGGACGGCGCCCGCGATCACGCCGGGCAGGGCCAGGGGCAGGGTGATGGTGAGGAACCGCACCAGGGGCGAGGCGCCCAGGGTCGCCGCCGCCCGCTCCAGTCCGGGGTCGGCCATGTCGAACGCCAGGTGGACCGAACGCACCATCAGCGGAAAGCCCATGACCCCGGCGGCCAGGGCCGCGCCGGTCCAGTCAAAGGCGAAGACCACGCCCAGCGGCTCCAGCCAGGCTCCGACCGGACCATTGCGCCCGAACAGCGCCAACAGGACATAGCCGGTCACCACAGGCGGCAAGACCAGAGGCAGATGGATCAGTCCCGACAGCAAGGCCCGTCCCGGAAACCGTCGTCGCGCCAACAGCCAGGCCGCGCCGACGCCCAGCGGCAGGCTGAACGCCACCGCCGTCACCGCCACCTTCAGCGACAGGGCGATGATCTCGATCTCGGCGGCGGTCAGCGTCATGGAGGCGGGGCAAATCCGTGCTGACGCAGGATCGCCTGGCCCTGGTCGCCCGACAAGAGATCCAGGAACGCCTTGGCCGCCTTGACCTGGGCGTTTGGCCCGACGACAGGCGCGGCGGGATAGACGATCGGGCTGTGCAGGGCGGCGGCGAATTCGGCGACGACGGCGACCTGGGGTTCGGCGCGGGCGTCGGTGGCGTAAACGACGCCCAGCGGCGCCTCGCCGCGCGCCACCAGGGCCAGGGCCGCGCGCACGTTCTCGGCTGGGGCCAGGCGCGGCTCCAGGTTCGGCCAGAGACCCAGCGCGGTCAGCGCCTCGCGGCCGTAGCGGCCCGCCGGAACGTCCGGCTGGGTCGTCGCCAACCGGCCGCCGTCGCCCAGGCGCGCCAGGACGCGACCGATCAGGCCCGGTCCCGGCGTCAGGTCCAGCGGCGCGACGTCGCCCTGGGCCGGGGCGATCAGGACCAGACGGTTGCCCGCGATATTCCGCCGGGCGGCGGCGTCGATCAGGTTCCGTTCCTGCAGCCGGTCCATCCATTCCAGATCGGCGGAGATGAAAAGATCCGCCGGCGCGCCCTGTTCGATCTGCCGGGCCAGTTGCGAGCTTCCCGCGTACACGGCGCGGGCCTGGCCCTTTCCGGCGCCGGCATGGGCCGCGATGACGGCGTCGAGGGCCTCTTTCAGACTGGCGGCCGCGAAGAGGGTGAGCGGACGTTCCGGCGCGCTGGGGCCGCGCGAACAGGACGCGGCCGCCAGGGCGGCGCCCGTGAAGGCCAACAGCGATCGACGCGACCAGACGGACGGTCTTGATGAGACGGACATGGCGATCTCTCCCAGCGGCGGCGTCGCCGTATCACGGCGCCGAGTGATGTCTGACCTCATTTGGCGTCTTGACGATTGATCATGGTCAAGTGTCGATGAGCTTGGAGTCAAAGCTCCGCGTCTAGGGTTCACGTATTCAGCGTCCATCTCGCTCCGAGCCTGACGACCTAAAGCGCTTCGCGCCAGGGTCGGCGGGCCGGGTCCCGTCAAGGGCCGAGGGCGCCGGAGGAAACTCCGTCGCCTCCCGTGTTTGGAAAGGAGCTTCCATGGCGTTCGACGCCGGTCGCCTGACCGACGGCTTCGGCCGTCGATTCCGTTATTTGCGCCTGTCGGTGACGGAGGTGTGCAATTTCCGCTGCACCTATTGTCTGCCCGACGGTTGGAAGCGGAGCGGCCCTCTCTCGTTTCTGACGCCCGACGAGATCGGTCGGCTGGCCGCCGCCTTCTCGGACCTGGGTCTGACCAAGGTGCGCCTGACCGGCGGCGAGCCGACGGTGCGCAAGGACTTTACGGACATCGTGGCGCGCACGGCCGCCACGCCGGGCGTCGAAAAGGTCGCGGTCACCACCAACGGCTGGAATCTGGCGCGCGGGATCGAGGCGTGGCGATCGGCCGGCCTGACTCACCTGAACGTCAGCCTGGACGCCCTGGAGGCGGAAGCGTTTCACCGCATCACCGGCCATGACCGGCTGGACGAGGTGTTGGCCGGGCTGGACCGCGCCCTGGCGCTGGACCTCCAGGCGGTGAAGGTCAACGCCGTCCTGCTGCGTGAAACGGCCGAGAGCGGCTTTGACGCCTGGGCCGCCTTCGTTCGGGATCGGCCGGTGTCGGTGCGGTTCATCGAGCTGATGCGGACGGCCGACAACGCCGATTTCTTCGCCGCGCATCACGTCGGCGGCGCCGCCCTGCGGACCTGGCTGGAGGCGCGCGGCTGGACGCCGATCGCCAGACCCGCCGACGGCGGCCCGGCCCAGGAATACCGGCATCCCGACCATGCGGGCGCCCTGGGCCTGATCGCGCCCTATGCGCCGGGTTTCTGCGACAGTTGCAACCGCCTGCGGGTCACGGCGCGCGGCAAGCTGAGGCTGTGCCTGTTCGGCGAGGGCGGGGTCGACCTGCGCGACCTCCTGGCCGACGACGCGGATCGTCAGGCGCTGGGCGAACGCATCGTCGGCGCCATGTCGGGCAAGCGGGCGGGGCATCTGCTGGCCCAGAGCAATCCCGGCGACCTGTCCAACCTGGCCCAGCTCGGCGGCTGACGGTCAGGCGTAGCCGGTCGCTTCGGACCAGCTCTCGACCTCGCCCTTGCCGAGAACGCGCGACTGGGGCGGCATGTGGTTGTCGATCAACGGCGTCGGACGCGCCAGCCGCTCCAGCGCCTCGGGCCGCGTCAAGGTGACCTCGGGACCGTGAACCACCACGCCCTGGGCCGACAGGCTGGCGAAGGCGCGAGACAGGTTCTCCGGCGTCATGCCCAACAGCGAGGCCAGGATCCGCTTCTCGTGCGGCAGGGTGATGGTGTCCTTCAGGCCCTGGCGGACCCGCTGGGTGATCAGATAGTTGGCCAGGCGTTCGGTGCCGCCGCGCAGCTTGTGATTCTTCACCGCGCGAACCAGGCCGCGATAGCAACCCGACAGCTCCCGGGCGACGGCGAAGCCGAAGTCGGCGTCCTGGCGCATGGTGCGCCGCAGGGCCTGGCCCGACAGCATCAGGATCTCGGAGCGTTCCAGCGTGCGCGCCGACATCAGGGAATCAGCGTCCAGCACCACGGCGGCCAGGATGAAGGTCGAAACCGGCCGCAGCACGGTCAGGGTGGTGTCCTTTTCCTTCCAGGACCCCTGAAGCTCGACAATTCCGTCCAGCAGCACATAGAGGAAATCGACGGTGTCCCCTTCCAGCAGCAGAGTCGTACCCGCCGGGAAACGTTGAAGAAAAGCCCCGGCGGTGACATCACGAAACGTCTCCGCGGAGGTGCCCTGGAACAGGGGCAGCGCCTTCACGCGGTCGAGATCGGATGGGCGCATCGTCATGGGAGTCTCCGGGGCGTGCGCCCACAATCGCACCACGATTGACGAATATCAACTGGCCGCATGATGGATATGGCGCGCTTGATTTTAATCAACTGATGGCTAGTTGTTGATCATGAGCAGCTATGAGTTTAGGTAAGTTACGTATAGATTCACATCAATACTTTTATGTCTTTCATTGAGAACAATTATCAATTGACCTTGATCAAATGTTGGTTGCCGTAACCTGATTAGAAGCTGCATCGGCCGCTCAAATGGGGGCGGAGGTCAGGTTCTGATCATGGTCGATGCACAACTTCAAGCGCCGGGCGCGAACAAGGCGCTGTGGCTCAGCACCCTGGCCTTCACGGCCTGTTTCGCCGTCTGGACCATCTTTTCGATCATCGGGGTCCAGATCAAAGCCGAGCTTGGACTCAACGAGGCCCAGTTCGGTCTTCTGGTCGGCACGCCGATCCTGACGGGATCGCTCATTCGCGTCTTCCTGGGCGTCTGGTCCGACCAGCTCGGCGGCCGCATCATCAATGTGGTCGTGATGCTGCTGGCGGCGGCGGCGACCTTCTTGTTGTCCTATGCCGAGACCTATCCGCAGTTCCTGGCCGCCGCCCTCGGCGTCGGCATCGCCGGCGGCGCCTTCGCGGTCGGCGTGGCCTATGTGTCGAAATTCTTCTCGGTCGAGCGTCAGGGCACGGCCCTGGGCATATTCGGGGCGGGCAACGTCGGTTCGGCCGTCACCAAATTCGCGGCGCCCTTCGTCATGCTGGCCTTCGGCTGGGAGGCTGTGGCGCAGATCTGGGCGGTGGTCCTGGCGGGCCTGGCGGTGTTGTTCTTCCTGTTCACCTCCGACGACCCGCAGACGGTGGAACGCCGCCGCACGGGTCAGAAGGCCCAACCGGCCTGGATGCAGTTGGCGCCTCTGCGCGACATCCGGGTCTGGCGCTTCTCGCTGTATTACTTCTTCGTCTTCGGGGCCTTCGTCGCCCTGGCCCTGTGGCTGCCGCACTATCTGACCGGCGTGTACGGTCTGGGCATCGCCGCCGCCGGCATGCTGGCCGCCGCCTATTCCATTCCCGGCTCGCTGTTCCGCATCTTCGGCGGCTGGCTGTCGGATCGGATCGGCGCGCGCAAGGTGATGTACATCACCTTCATCCTCAGCGTGATCTGCACCTTCCTGCTGGCCTATCCGGCGACGACCTATGTGGTCGAGGGCATTCGCGGCCCGATCACCTTCCACGCCGAGATCGGCCTGGTCGGCTTCGTGGCCCTGATCTTCGTGCTCGGCTTCGCCATGAGCCTGGGCAAGGCGGCGGTGTTCAAGCACATCCCGGTCTATTACCCGAACCACGTCGGCGCGGTCGGCGGCCTAGTCGGCATGATCGGCGGTCTGGGCGGCTTCATCCTGCCGATCCTGTTCGGGGTGCTGGCCGACTTCACCGGCGTGTGGACGAGCTGTTTCATGCTGCTGTTCGTGCTGGTCGGCACGGCGCTGGTCTGGATGCATTTCTCGGTGCGCCGCATGGAGGTGGCGCGCGAGCCGGATCTGGCGCGTCTGCCCGCGTTCCCCGAACTGGGCGAACCGGAATCGGCCCATGTGCTGAACGACTGGCGGCCCGAGGACGAGACGTTCTGGGCCAAGACCGGCAAACGCATCGCCCTGCGCAACCTGACGATCTCGATCCCGAACCTGCTGCTGGCGTTCGCGGTCTGGATGCTGTGGTCGACGGTGGCGACGCGGCTGAACACGGTCGGCTTCCAGTTCTCGACGGCCGAGTTGTTCTGGCTGACGGCGTTGCCGGCTCTGTCGGGCGCGACCTTGCGCATCTTCTACAGCTTCATGGTGCCGATCGTCGGCGGGCGGCTGTGGACGGTGCTGACCACCCTGTCGCTGCTGATCCCGGCGGTCGGCGTGGGCCTGGCGGTCCAGGATCTGGACACGCCCTATTGGGTGTTCGTGCTGTTGGCGCTGTCCTGCGGCCTGGGCGGCGGCGCCTTCGCCTCGTCGATGTCCAACATCGGCTTCTTCTTCCCGAAACGGGAGAAGGGCAACGCCCTGGCCATGAACGCCGGCTTCGGCAATCTGGGCGTCAGCGCGCTTCAGCTTCTGGCGCCGATCGCGGCGGGCTTCGCCCTGTTCGGTCCCATGGGCGGCGCGCCCCAGACCGCCGTGATCGAGGGTGTCCAGCATCAGGTCTGGCTTCAGAACGCCGGCTTCATGTGGGCGCCGCTGATCGTGCTGGCCGCGATCGCCGCCTGGTTCGGCATGAACGACGTCGCCTCGGCCCGCGCCTCGTTCAAGGAGCAGGCGGTGGTGTTCAAGCGCAAGCACAACTGGCTGATGTGCTATCTCTATATCGGCACCTTCGGCTCGTTCATTGGCTTCTCGGCGGCCTTCCCGCTGTTGGGCCGGACGCTGTTCCCGCACATCGACATCCTGCATTTCGCCTTCCTGGGACCCTTGGTCGGCGCGGCGTCGCGCGCCCTGACCGGCTGGATCTCGGATCGCCTGGGCGGCCAGCACGTCACCCAGTGGGTGTTCGTCGCCCTGATGGCCGGCGTCGTCAGCGTGCTCTACGGCGTCGGCGCCCTGGGGGCCGAGCCGTCGTTCCCGATCTTCTTCGCCAGCTTCCTGTGGCTGTTCTTCTGGACCGGTGTCGGCAACGCCTCGACCTTCCAGATGATCCCGGCCCTGGTGCGCGCCGACATGCCCCGGCTGATGCCGACTGCCACGGCGGAGGAGCGGCTGAAGTCCTCTGAGCTGGAGTCGGCGGCCATCGTCGGCTTCTCGTCGGCCATCGGCGCCTACGGCGGCTTCTTCATCCCCCTGGCCTTCGCCAGTTCGATGGGGGCGACCGGCGGCCCGGCCACGGCGCTCTACATCTTCCTGGGCTTCTACCTGACCTGCGCGGCGGTGAACTGGGTCTTCTACGCCCGCAAGAACTCCATCCTGAACCCGACCTCGAACAAGGCGGCCTGAACATGAGCCACACCCTCGACCGTCTCGCCTTCTTCACGCGCAAGACCGAGCTGTTCTCCGACAAGCATGGCGTCATGAACGATGACGACCGCACCTGGGAGGACGCCTATCGAAACCGCTGGCAGCACGACAAGATCGTGCGTTCGACCCACGGGGTGAACTGCACCGGCTCCTGTTCGTGGAAGATCTACGTCAAGGGCGGCATCGTCACCTGGGAGACCCAGCAGACCGACTATCCGCGCACGCGGCCCGAACTGCCCAACCACGAGCCGCGCGGCTGCGCCCGGGGCGCCAGCTATAGCTGGTATCTGTATTCGGCCAATCGGGTGAAATACCCGCTGATCCGCTCGCGCCTGCTCAAACACTGGCGTGCGGCGCGCGCGACGATGACGCCGGTGGCCGCCTGGGCCTCGATCCAGGCCGACGCCGCCAAACGCCAGGACTATGTCCAGATGCGCGGCAAGGGCGGCTTCGTCCGGGTGACCTGGGACGAGGTCAATGAGCTGATCACGGCGGCCAACGCCCACACGATCAAGACCTGGGGACCGGATCGGGTGTTCGGCTTCTCGCCGATCCCGGCCATGTCGATGCTGTCCTACGCGGCCGGCGCCCGGTACCTGCAACTGATGGGCGGCGTCTGCGGCTCGTTCTACGACTGGTACTGCGACCTGCCGCCGGCCTCGCCCCAGACCTGGGGCGAACAGACCGACGTGTCGGAATCGGCCGACTGGTACAACTCGGGCTTCCTGCTGCTGTGGGGTTCGAACGTGCCCCAGACGCGCACGCCCGACGCCCACTTCTATACCGAGGCGCGCTATCGCGGAGCCAAGTCGGCGGTGATCTGTCCCGACTATTCCGAGGCGTCCAAATTCTCGGACATCTGGCTGGCGGTGAAACAGGGGACCGACGCGGCCCTGGGCATGGCGTTCGGCCATGTCATCCTGAAAGAGTTCCACATCGATCGCGAGGTGCCCTACTTCCGCGACTATCTGCGCCAGTATTCCGACCTGCCGATGCTGGTGCGGCTGGTTCCCCAGGACGGGGCGCTGGTGCCTGACCGGATGCTGCGCGCCGCCGACTTCCCCAAGGCCCTGGGTCAGAAGAACAACCCGGACTGGAAGACCGTCGCCATCGACGAGATCTCCGGCAAGGTGGTCGCGCCCAACGGCTCGGCCGGCTTCCGCTGGGGCGAGAACGGCGAGTGGAACCTGGAGGAGAAGGCTCACGGCGCCGAGGTCAAGCTGCGCCTGGGCCTGAAGGGCGCGCACGATTCCGTCGAGGGCGTGCGCTTCCCCTATTTCGGCAACACCGCGGGCAACGGCTTCGCCGTCACTGACCACCCCGACGTCCTGGTCCGCAACGTGCCGGTCAAGCGCATGAAGCTGGCGGACGGCGAGGCCTTCGTGACCACGGCCTATGACCTGTTCCTGGCCAACTACGGCGTCGATCAAGGCTTCGGCGGCGACCACATGCCGACCGACTATGATGATCCGGCGCCCTATTCGCCGGCCTGGGCCGAGACCATCACCACGGTGCCGCGCGACCAGATCATCGCCGTGGCGCGCGGCTTCGCGACCAATGCCGAAAAGACCAATGGGCGTTCGATGGTGATCATCGGCGCGGCCATGAACCATTGGTTCCACATGGACATGAACTACCGCGCGGTCATCAACATGCTGGTGATGTGCGGCTGTGTCGGCCAGTCGGGCGGCGGCTGGTGCCACTATGTCGGCCAGGAGAAGCTGCGGCCTCAGTCCGGCTGGGCGCCGGTGGCCTTCGCCACCGACTGGATCCGCCCGCCGCGCCAGCAGAATGCGACGTCCTTCTTCTACGCCCACACCGATCAGTGGCGTTATGAGACGGTGGCCATGTCGGAAATCCTGTCGCCGACGGCGCCGGACGGCGACTGGTCCGGCTCGATGATCGACTTCAACGCCAAGGCCGAGCGCATGGGCTGGCTGCCGTCGGCCCCGGCGCTGAAGACCAATCCGCTGGAGGTGGCCCGTGAGGCCGCGGCGGCGGGCGTCGACGCCAAAACCTACACGGTCGACCGGCTCAAGAACCGGTCGCTGGAAATGTCCTGCATGGACCCCGACGATCCGGCCAACTGGCCGCGCAACATGTTCGTCTGGCGCTCCAACCTGCTCGGCTCCTCGGGCAAGGGCCACGAGTATTTCCTCAAACACCTGCTGGGCGCCTCGCACGGGGTTCAGGGCAAGGACCTGGGCGAGGACGGTGCGGCCCGGCCGAGCGAGGTGACCTGTCGCGACCAGGCGCCGCAGGGCAAGCTGGACCTGCTGGTCACGCTGGACTTCCGCATGTCCACCACGGCGGTCTATTCCGACATCGTTCTGCCGACGGCCACCTGGTACGAGAAGAACGACCTCAACACCTCGGACATGCACCCCTTCATCCACCCGCTGACGGCGGCGGTGGACCCGTCGTGGGAATCGCGCAGCGACTGGGACATCTTCCGCGGCCTGGCCAAGACCTTCTCGGAGGTCTGCACCGAGGTTCTGGGCGTCGAGAAGGACGTGGTCCTGACCCCGATCCAGCACGACAGCCCGGCCGAACTGGCCCAGGCCTATGACGTCAAGGACTGGTGGAAGGGCGAGTGCGAACCGGTCCCCAACCAGACCATGCCGCAGATCACCGTGGTCGAGCGCGACTATCCGAACCTGTACAAACAGTTCACCTCGCTCGGGCCGCTGATGAGCAAGATCGGCAACGGCGGCAAGGGCCTGGCCTGGAACACCGAGCATGAGGTCAAGCTGCTGGCCGATCTGAACGGCGCGGTGCTGGACGAGGGCGTGTCCCAGGGCCTGCCGCGCATGGAGACCGCCGTTCAGGCCTGCGAGACCGTGCTGATGCTGGCGCCGGAAACCAATGGCGAGGTGGCGGTCAAGTCCTGGGCGTCGCTGTCCAAGCACACGGGGCTGGACCACACCCATCTGGCCCACCCCAAGGAAGACGAGAAGATCCGCTTCGCCGACATCGTGGCCCAGCCGCGCAAGATCATCTCGTCGCCGATCTGGTCCGGTCTGGAGTCGGAACACGTCTGCTATGCGGCCAACTACACCAACGTCCACGAGCGGATACCCTGGCGGACCCTGTCGGGCCGACAGGAGCTGTATCAGGACCACCCGTGGATGCGAGCCTTCGGCGAGGCGCTGTGCGTTTACCGTCCGCCGCTGGACCTGAAGACGCTGTCCATCAAGGGCCGCAAGCCCAATGGCGAGACCGAGATCGAGCTGAACTTCATCACCCCGCACCAGAAGTGGGGCATCCACTCGACCTATTCCGACAACCTGATGATGCTGACGCTGAACCGCGGCGGGCCGGTCATCTGGATATCGGAGACGGACGCGCGCCGGGCCGGCATCGTCGACAACGACTGGGTCGAGCTGTTCAACACCAACGGCGCCATCGCGGCGCGGGCGGTGGTGTCTCAGCGCATCCGTGAAGGCACGACCTTCATGTACCACGCGCAAGAGAAGATCGTGAACACGCCGGGGTCCCAGATCACCGGCGAACGCGGCGGCATCCACAACTCGGTGACCCGCATCGTGCTGAAGCCGACGCACATGATCGGCGGCTACGTCCAGCTCGCCTACGGCTTCAACTACTACGGCACGGTCGGCTCGAACCGCGATGAGTTCGTGGTCGTGCGCAAGATGACCAAGGTCGACTGGCTGGACCAACCCCTCGACGCCCAGGAGGCCGCCCAATGAAGGTCCGTGCTCAGATCGGCATGGTGCTGAACCTCGATAAATGCATCGGGTGCCACACCTGCTCCGTCACCTGCAAACACGTCTGGACCAACCGCGAAGGCGTCGAATACGCCTGGTTCAACAACGTCGAAACCAAGCCCGGCGTCGGCTATCCCAAGGACTGGGAGAACCAGAAGCGTTGGAACGGCGGCTGGCGGCGCAAGAAGAACGGCCAGATCGAGCCGCGCATGGGCGCCAAATGGCGCATCCTGGCCAAGATCTTCGCCAACCCCGACCTGCCGGAGATCGACGACTACTACGAGCCGTTCACCTTCGACTACGCCCATCTCCAGACCGCGCCGGAGATGAAGCATTTCCCCACCGCCCGGCCGCGCTCGGCCATCACCGGCGAGCGGATGGAGAAGATCGAATGGGGTCCGAACTGGGAGGAAATCCTGGGCGGCGAGTTCTCCAAGCGGTCGCAGGATTACAATTTCGAGGGCGTTCAGAAGGAGATCTACGGAGCCTTTGAAAACACCTTCATGATGTACCTGCCCCGGCTGTGCGAGCACTGCCTGAACCCGACCTGCGTGGCCGCCTGCCCGTCGGGCGCCATCTATAAGCGTGAAGAGGACGGCATCGTCCTGATCGACCAGGACAAGTGCCGCGGCTGGCGCATGTGCGTCTCGGCCTGCCCGTACAAGAAGATCTATTACAACTGGGAATCCGGCAAATCCGAGAAATGCGTCTTCTGCTATCCGCGCATCGAGGCGGGTCTGCCGACGGTGTGTTCGGAAACCTGCGTGGGCCGCATCCGCTATCTCGGCGTGCTGCTGTATGACGCCGACCGGATCGAGGCCGCCGCCTCGACCCCGGACGAGGGCGACCTGTACCAGGCCCAGCTCGACGTCTTTTTGGACCCCAACGACCCGGCCGTGATCGCCCAGGCCCGCGCCGACGGCGTGCCCGAGGCCTGGATCGAAGGCGCCCGGCGCAGTCCGATCTGGAAGATGGCGATGGAGTGGAAGGTCGCCTTCCCGCTGCACCCCGAATACCGGACCCTGCCGATGGTCTGGTACGTGCCGCCGCTGTCGCCGATCCAGAACGCGGCGGCCGCCGGCGCGCTGGAGATGGATGGCGAGATGCCCGACGTCCGCTCGCTGCGGATCCCGGTCAAATACCTGGCCAACCTGCTGACCGCGGGCGTCGAGGAGCCGGTGGTCCAGGCGCTGGAGCGGATGATGGCGATGCGCGCCTATATGCGCGCGCGCTCCATCGAGGGCCGGATCGACCACAACATCGCCGAGCGCGTCGGCCTGACCGCCGCCCAGATCGACGAGATGTACCAGATCATGGCCATCGCCAATTTCGAGGACCGCTTCGTCATTCCGACGACGCACCGCGAGATGGCCGAAGACGCTTACGAACTGCGCTCGGACTGCGGCTTCACCTTCGGCAATGGCTGCTCGGGCGGCCGCACCGAACTGGGCCTGTTCGGCAAGGACAAGCGCTCACGCGCCAAACCCCTGGCGAAGGTGTCCTGAGATGGCTCTGATCTATCGCGCCCTGGGCCTGATGCTGGGCTATCCGAGCGAGGAGCAACGGCAGGTGATGCCCGCCATCCTCGGGGTGATCGGCGAGGAAGGCCGCATTCCGGCGCCGGTCGCCAAGGCTCTGACGCGGCTGGGTGAACGCCTGGCCCAAGCGGATATCTACGAGCTTCAGGAAGACTATGTGCAGGTGTTCGACCGCACCCGCACCTTGTCGCTGAACCTGTATGAGCACGTCCACGGCGAGAGCCGCGACCGCGGCCAGGCCATGGCCAATCTGATCGAGCTGTATGGACAGCACGGCCTGGAGATGTCGGCCAAGGAACTGCCGGACTATCTGCCGGTGTTCCTGGACTTCCTGTCGGTGCTGCCCGACGACCAGGCGGCCTCGCTGCTGGGCGAGGCGGCCCATGTGCTGGAGGCCCTGGCCGAGCGGCTGCACAAGAAGTCCAGCCCGTACCGGGCGGTGTTCGGCGCCCTGGTCGCCCTGTCGGACGCGGCGCCGGACTTCAAGGCCGTGGCCGACCTGATGGCCGAGCCTGAGGAAGACCCCGACGATCTGGCCGCGCTGGACAAGGCCTGGGAGGAGACCGCCGTCACCTTCGGCCCGTCCACCGACGACGGCTGCCCCAAGGCCGAAGCGATGCTGAAGGCCATGAACGGCGAACCCCGCGCCGACCGTCCCGACGGTCAGGCCGCCTAGAGGAGCACGATGATGGACATCAACTTCCTGGCCTTCGGCGTCTATCCCTACATCGCCCTGGCGGTGTTGGCGCTCGGTTCGGTCCTGCGGTTCGACCGCGAGCAGTACACCTGGCGCACCGGCTCGTCGCAACTGCTGCGCCGACGCCAGCTCGTGACCGGTTCGGTGCTGTTCCACCTGGGCATACTGGCCATCTTCGGCGGCCATTTCGTGGGCCTGCTGACGCCGGTGGTGGTGTGGGACACGCTGGGCGTCAGCCACGGCTTCAAACAGATGCTGGCCATCGTCGCCGGCGGGGTGGCGGGCGCCTTCTGCCTGACGGGCGGCCTCTTGCTGCTGCACCGGCGGCTGTTCGACCCGCGCATCCGCGCCACCTCCAGCTTTGGCGACACCGCCATTCTGATCATCCTGATGCTGCAACTGTGCCTGGGTCTGGCGACCATTCCGCTGTCGCTGGGTCACCGCGACGGCGCCGAGATGATCAAATTCATGAACTGGGCGCAGGGGATATTCACCTTCAACCCGCAGGCCTCGACCTACATCGCGGACGTGCACTGGGTCTTCAAGGCGCACCTGGCGCTGGGCCTGACCATTCTGTTGGTGTTCCCGTTCACCCGCCTGGTGCACATGCTGTCGGCGCCGATCTGGTATCTGAACCGTCGCGGCTGGCAGTTGGTGCGGTCCAAGCGGGCCATGCCGATCGACCGCCGCCGGATCGGGGTGCGTCGATGAGCGCCGCCCGTAGCAAGGTCATCGACGGGGTCCAGATCCCCGAACGTCTGATCGCCGAAGAGGCCCAGAACCACCCAGCCGACACCGCCGAGGACGCCCTGCGCGCCGCTGGCCATGCCCTGGCGATCCGGGCGCTGCTGCTGGACCGCGCCCACGCCCTGGGCCTGGAGCCGGAGACGGTGATCGAGGAGGACGGCCGCGAAGAGACGCCTGAAGAGGCCCTGATCCGCGCCGTGCTGGACACCGAGGTCACGGTTGAGACGCCGGACGAGGCCGAGTGCCGCCGGGTCTATGACGGCCGCCGCGAGGCCTTCCGCACGCCGACCCTGACCGAGGCTTCGCACATCCTGATCGCGCCGGACGAAGACACGCCCGCCGACTGGGATACGGCCCGCGCCCGCGCCCAGGCCCTGATCGACGCACTGGGCGATCCGGCCGTCCGCTTCGCCGACCTGGCCAAGACCCATTCGACCTGTTCGTCGGCCGCGATCGGCGGCTCTCTGGGCCAGCTCAGCCCCGGCGACCTGACCGCCTCGGTCGAGACTGGTCTGGCGCGGCTGCGGCCGGGCGAAGTCTCCGCTGAGCCGGTGCGGTCACGCTTCGGCTGGCACGTGCTGCGCCTGGATCGCCGCATCGACGGGCGCGATCTGCCGTTTGAACATGTGCATGAACAGATCGCCCTACACCTGGAGAGCCGGGCCTGGACGGCGGCGGCGACGCGCTATGTCGCCGGTCTGGCCGCCGAGGCGCGCGAACAGGGGGTGGCCCTGACGTTGACGGAAGACGGGCGCGTCGGCGCCGGAACCCTGTCCCTGGGCGACCTGCTTCAGGATCGCGACGGCGTGGCCGAACGGGTCGAGACCTGGCTCGACGGGGCCGATCCTGAACTGGCCGAACAGGTCAGAACCGCGGCCGCCGCCGACCAGGCCGCTTTCGCGGACTTCGTGCGCGACCAGATCGCCGACTTCGTGAAGGACGCCGACGATGAACGCTGGACCCGGTTGATCTCGGCCGCCCAGGGCGCCGACGACCCGGCCCTGGGCTGCGTGCGGGCGATCCTGAAGAGCAAGGTCCAACCGGCGGCTCGCGCCTACACGCTGATCAAGAGAGCCTGACATGCGACGCATCGTTCCCGCCCTCGTCGCCGTCCTGCTGGTTCCCGGCGCCGCGCTAGCGCAGACGGCCCCCCCGACGTCCGGGACGGCCGCCGGCGTCTTGCCGGGAACAATCCTGTTCGACAGCCGCACCCGCTATGAGGCGGTGCGTCAGGACGGGCTGGACGACGCCGACGCCTTGACCACCCGTTTGCGGTTGGGGTGGCGCAGCCCGACCGTCTCGGGCTTCACCGTCCTGGTCGAGGGCGAGGCGGTTCAGGCCGTGCTCGATGACTTCAACGACACCATCCACGGCCCGCCGACCCGCGCCGTCGTGGCCGATCCCGACACGCTGGAGCTGAATCGTCTCCAGGTCTCCTGGACCGGCGCGCCGGACACCGAGGTGACCCTGGGCCGTCAGCGGATCGTGTTCGGCAACGCCCGCTATGTCGGCAATGTCGGCTTTCGCCAGAACGAACAGACCTTCGACGCCGTTCGGGTGACGACCACGGCGTTCAAGCCGTTCAACCTGACCTACGCCTATATCGACCGCGTGCACCGGGTGTTCGGCGACGACAGCCCGGTCGGCGAATGGCGTTCGGACAGCCATCTGGTTCATGTCGAAACGCCGACCCCGGCGGGGCGGTTGTCGCTCGACGGCCAGTGGCTGGATTTCGACAATGCGCCCGGCCAGTCGTCAGCCACCGTGGGCGCGCGCCTGGCGGGCGGCCGCCCGATCGCGGACGGTTGGTCGCTGAACTGGGTCATCGAATACGCGCGCCAGACGGAATACGGCGCCAACCCGGCCCAGTTCGATCTGGACTACGGCCAACTGGCGGCGGGCGTGGCGCACGGCCCGTTCACCGTGACCCTGGCGCGGGAAAGACTAGACGGAAACGGCGTTCGCGGGTTCCAGACCCCGTTGGCGACGCTGCACGCCTTTCAGGGCTGGGCCGATGTCTTCCTGACCACGCCGGCGCGCGGCCTGACCGACGATTCGATCACCGTGACGCACACCTGGGCCGATCCGCCGGTCGGCCGTCAGGTGCTGTTCACCGGCGCCTGGCGGGACTTTTCCGACCGCGACGGCGATCTCGACTTCGGCCGAGAGTTCGACGTTTCGGCCCGTCTGATCCTGGACGCCCGCTGGGCGGTCGAGACCAAGGCGGCCCTGTTCGACGGCGCCGGTCCTTATGCGGATCGCGACAAGCTCTGGATGGCGCTGGAGTACAAATTCTGACCAGGGGTCATTCCCGTGGGAGACGTTGAGGTGAAGCACGCGCCCGCCATCGAACCGATTCCGACGGCCTTGATGGCCGAGCCGTTGAACTGGCTGTTCGCCGAACACTATCGGCACCGGCAGTTCTGCGCCCTGATCGAGCGGATCGCGGCGTCCCAGGTCGTCTCGCATCTGGAGACCCAGGAGGCGCTGACCTTTCTGCGTCACGACCTGCCGCTGCATATCGTGGACGAGGAGGACGACCTGTTCCCCCTGCTGCGACGGCGTTGCGAACCCGAGGACGAAGTCGACCGCGTCCTCGGCAGTCTGTCTGCCGACCATCGGGATGACATCGACGTGGTCGCGCAACTGATCAGCCTGTTGGAAGCCTCGCTGCGGTTGGAGCGCCCCCCCGCCGCAAGCCCGAAGGCCCAGCGCCAGCTTCGCGCCTTCGTCGCCCGCGAACGCGCCCATATCGCCCTGGAGAATGCGGTGGTCCTGCCCATCGCGCGGCTGAGGCTGACCCAGGAGGATCTGGAGGTCTTCGCGCGCCGGATGGCCGCGCGGCGCGGCCTGCCGGGCCGTCCGGTCTCGACATCGGACGCGGCGCCGTGATCGAGGCGCTGTTCGACAACAATCTGAACTGGGCCGCCGCCCGCGCCCGCGCCGACGGCGACTGGCTTCAGCGGCGCGAGGGCGGGACCACGCCGGACTATCTGTGGATCGGCTGTTCGGACAGCCGCGCCTGCGCCCATGAGATCGTCGGACTGGAGCCTGATGCGCTGCTGGTCCATCGCAACGTCGCCAATCTGGCGCCCAGCGGCGATCTCGGCCTGATGGCGACGCTCCATTTCGCGCTGGAGATCGTGAAGGTTCGCCATATCATCGTGTGCGGCCACACCGGCTGCGGCGGCGTGCGTGCGGCGCTGGATGGAGGCAGACACGGGATGCTCGACCACTGGCTGCGCGGCTTGCGACGGCTGGGCGAGGACGCCGCCTCGACCTTGCGCGCCATGCGCGATGTGGAAACCCAGACCGACTTCCTGGCCGAACTGAATGTAGTGGATCAAGTGCGCGCCCTGGCGGACAACCCCCTGGTGCTGGATGTCTGGAGACGGCGTCAGCCGCTGGCCCTGCACGGCTGGATTCACGTCAATCGCGACGGTCTGCTGCGGAACCTGGAAACCACGGTCGAGTCGCGCGCGGACGCCAGGCGGCTGTTCTTCTCGTCTCCGCCCGCGCCGCCGCGTCGGGGCGGCGGCCGTCGATCATGATCCCGTTCGCGACCGCCGTTCTGGCCGGGGGCCAGGGCGTGCGTCTGGGCGGCGGCAAGCCGATGCGAGACTTCGCGGGGGCGACCCTGCTGGATCATGCGGCGGCCAGGGCGCGGTCGTGGGGTGCGCCGACCGTTCTGGTGCTCCGTTCGCCGGATCAGGCCGCCTCGGCGGGCATGACCGTGATCCATGACGATCCCGCCGTTCCCGGCCCGTTGGGCGGTTTGGCGGCGGCCCTGGCCTGGGGGCGGGAAATGGGGGCTGAGGCGATCCTGACCCTGCCGTGCGACATGCCGTTCCTGCCGCAGGACGTGCCGCGGCGGCTGGGTGCGGCCCTGGTCCCGGGCATTTCGGCGGCGATGGCGTCCAGCGGCGGGCGCCGTCATCCGATCTGCGCCCTATGGCGGCCTTCGGCGCTGGAGACCCTTCGTCGTCGGGCCGCCGAGGGCCGGCTTTCGCTGCACGGCCTGGCCGACGCGGTCGGCGCGGCCGACGTCGTCTGGGCCGATGCGGTCCCCGACCCCTTCTTCAACATCAATACGCCCGACGACTTCGCGCGGGCCGAGGCCTGGGCGGCGGCCGGGACGGGCCGTGCGTTCCCGTCGCCTTAGCGGTCACGGCCGGGTTCAGAGCCGCGCCGCCACCGCGGCGGCCGTCGCCTTGGCTGATCCGGGGTTCTGACCGGTCACCAGACGACCATCGACGACGACGTGAGAGACGAACGGCAGGGGCGCCTTTCGGTAGAGCGCGCCGCGTGACTTCATCTGCGCCTCGGCGTTGTAGGGCATCCGCGAAGCGACGCCCGCCAACACCTCTTCCGTCCAGGAAAAACCGGTGATCCGCTTGCCGGCGACCAGCGACGCTCCATCCGAAAGCCGGGTGTTCAACAGGCCGCAATAGCCGTGGCAGACGGCCGAGACGATGCCGCCCCGTTCCCAGACGACGCGCGTGATCCGTTGCAAATCCTCGTCGTCGGGAAAGTCCCACATCACCGCATGGCCGCCGGTGAAATAGATCGCGTCATAGTCGGCCGGATCGATCTCATCGGGTCGAGCGGTGGCGGCCAGCAGGGCCATGCGATGCGGATCGTCCAGCCAGGCCCGGGCCGAGGCGTCCAGAAGCGGCCATTTCAGGGCGCGTGGCTCCAACGGCGACAGGCCGCCCTTGGGGCTGACGATGCGTTGCGCGAATCCCCTGGCGGCGAACAGGTCGTGCGCGTGCGTCAACTCCGACAGCCACAGACCTGTCGGCTCGGACGGGTCGGCGTAGTGGGCGACGTTGGTGACGACATGCAAGATGCGTTTGCGCATGTCGCGACTTTCCCGAATGTGCGTCCGGGTTCAAGTCCGCATCCTTGGCCCGACGATCAGTAAACGACCGCCAGCCGCGCCCTCAGTCCGCCCCGGTCGCCGGACAGGTCGAAATCGTAGCCGAGGTTGAAATCGACATAGGAGCCGGGCGCGGCGCCTTCGCGGGCGTTGAACCAGCGGCGCCAGCCGATGCGCGGCCCGGCCCCGGCGGCCGTGTCGTGATTCAGCGTGCTGTCATGCCAGGCCGCGACGCCGACGCCCAGGGTAGCCAGGTCGCGTTGTCCGACCCGCCAGGTCCGCCCGGCCTGGGCCTCGGCCACGGCCAGGGTCTGTTCGGCCTCCAGCAGGCGCGCCACGTCGGCGTACAACCGCCACGACGTCCAACTGTCCCGATCAAAGCGCAGATCGCCGCCCGCCTCGTCCGACCAGGCGGCGCGCAGCATGGTGTCGTCGCGCGCGGCGTCGCCGATGGCGAACATCCGACTGGCTTCGAGCACCAGATTGGTCTCGCCGAACGGTTTCCAGCGCAGGCCCGCCCAGCCCTGGACGCTGTCGCCTCCGGTCGCCTGGCCCGCCGGGGCGTCCAGGGTGCCATAGGCGCGCACGAAGGCGTCCACGGGACGCCCGTTGTTGTAGCCGCCCAGACGCCAATAGGCCTCGGCCCCGGCTTGCAGCACCTCTTCGCCGCCGGGGCTGGCGGCCGTGACGGTCGAGGCCGGGCCGTATTCGACGCTGGCGTTGAACCCGCCGCGCCGCTCCAGGGTCTCGATCTCACGGCCGATCTCGTGGCGGCGTTGCGGGCTGAGGTCTTCGTCGGTCGGCAGGCCGGCCAGGCCGTGGCGGAACCAGCGCACGGCGTCGTCGTCGCGTCCCGCGCGCTTGGCGGCGTAACCGGCGTTCAGCGCATCGGCGCCGGTCAGGGGCGTGCGCGCCTCGGCCAGGGCGAAGGCCTGCAGCGCGCGTTCGTCGTCGCCGACGGCCACGGCCGCCATGGCCGCGTTCAACGGATCGTCGCCCGGCAGAAGACCCGACGTCCAGGCGGCGTCCAGGGCGTGGGCGGCCTCTTCGCGCCGTCCGGCGTTCATCAGGGCCTGGATCTGGGCGCGGGCGGCATAGGCGCGGGCGGCCGCGTCCGGCGCCAGTTCGGACGACAGGGCGAAGGCCTGCGCAGCCGCGTCGGGCCGCTGGGCGCGGGTCGCGGCCTCGGCGATCCGGCTCTGGACGCGATAGTCGCGCAGGGTCTGCACCGGCTCCAGGGCCGCCAGGGCCTCGGCGGGCCGGTCGGCGCGCAACAGGGCGTCGGCCCACAACAGGCGGTAGTCGAGATGCGCGGGCGCCAGGCTTACGGCGCGCTGGGCGGACTGGGCGGCGCCGACGGCGTCGCCGCGCCCCAGCCGGTCATAGCCGTCCTGGGCGGCCTGGACGGCGGCGGGGTCCTGGGCCGCGGCGACGGCGGGCGTCAACGCGGGCAGGGCCAGGGCCGCGACGGCGGCGAGGATCAGGCGGGTGGGGCGAGGGGTCATGGTCATGGTCTCAATCGTGCGCCGCCGGTTCGCGATCGCCAACGGGAGATTTCAGGGCGGCCAGCAGGGCGTCGTTGACCCACTGGGCGTTCTTCTGTTCCGCCAGGGTCGCCTCGACCTGGTCGCGGCTGACCCATTGCGAGGTGATCAGCGCCTCGCCCAAGGGCTTGCCGTTGGCGCGCGCCGCCGACAGGGCCGACTGCAGATCGGCGTGGCTCAGCACGCCCTGACGCACCAACAGGTCGCCCAGCCGCGCGTATCCGGCCCGAACCGAACGCCACAGCATGGCTTCCTGTGAGGCGTCCATCCCGCCCGAGGCGCGCAGCCGCGCCACCTGTTGACGCACCTCGGCGAAGGGTTCCGGCGACCAGGCGAAACGGATGGCGAAGGCGATGTCGCTGAGCGGAGCGAACAGGAAGCGCACGTTCTTCACGCCCTGGCGGCCCAGGATGCGCTCCAGCTCGCCGCGCCGGGCGGACGGCAGGGGTTCGGCCAGGGCCACGTCGACCGAGCCGTTGGTCCGCCGCAACGGCACGGCGCCGAAGGTCGCGGCCTCTTGCGGGGTCAACAGCGCCAGCACCGACCGGTCGATCTGGAAGGGATCGAACATCGAGGCGTAGGTCTCGCCGCGTTCGGCGAAGGCCTCGGCTAGGAATTCGTCCTCGATGGCGTCCAGGTCCAGCAGCATCAGGCCCAGCGGCCGATAGCGGTTCTTCTGTTCGCTCAGGGCGCGGGCCAGATCGGTCTCGGACACATGGTTCCAGAACCTGAGGGTGTCGCCCAGCCGCCCGCCGCCCTGTTGCAGCTCTTGCAGCGACGGATAGGCGTGCTGGGTCTTGTCCCAGGCGATCGGCCGCCGGGTGATCAGATGGGTCAGATACTGCCGCATGGCCCGCCAGAAGGCGCCGAACGAGATCAGGTTCGAGGTCACGATCCTGACCGGGGTCAGCCAGACGTGCTTCAGCCCGTGATTGATCAGGGTGAACCAGGCCCGGTGCAGGATGCGGTTGACCAGGAACAGGAAGTTGATGCCGACGACGACCCAGACCCACTGTTTCTCGATGATCGGCGGCAGCTCCAGCGCCTGGGGCCAGATCAGCGATATGCCCCACATCCCCAGCACCTGGGCCACGATGACATAGCCGAACATGCCGGTGGGGGCGGTGAACAGGGCCTTCCTGTCGCGGAACAGATAATAGCGGTTCACAGCGCTGCCGAACCAGCCCAACTGCTGCCAGCCCATCAGCGAGATGCCCAGCATCCAGCGCGCCTTCTGGCGCACGCTGGTGGCGAATTTGTCGGGGAAGAACTCCTTGGTGGCCACCAGTTCGCGGCGGCGATAGGTGACCTCGCCCTTGCGGAACCAGGCCTTGCGCTGGCGCGGCACGCGGGCGTGATAACGCACGAACTGCGACGGATAGCCCAGTGCGCTCAGGCGGTGGGCGACGTCATAGTCCTCGGTCAGGCTGTCGGTGTTGAACGGCTGGCCGTCCTTTTCTTCGACCAAGGCCAGCATCGCCAGCCGGTGGAAGGCCGTGGCCACCCCGGCCGAGGGCGTCATGCGCGACAGGGCCGAACGCACCGGCAGGTCCTTGGTGTGGAACTCGGCGAACTCGTCCATGTAGTGGCAGGCGACCAGCTTGGTCCATTTGCGGTCCATCGACAGCACCGGCATCTGGATCATGGCCGCGTCGTCGATGAACCAGTTGACGGTCTTCAGGCCGAACGGATGCACCACGTCCTCGGCGTCATGCATCAGGAAGACGTCGAAGGTCTCGCCGGTGCGCTTTTCATGCAGAAGGATGTTCTGGACGATCCAGTTCAGACAGTCGGCCTTGGAGGTCGGCCCGTCGTGCGGCACCTCGGCGCGGTGCACGTTGGGGAACAGGCGGCGCACCTTCTCGACCTCGCGCCGGGTGTCCGGGTCGTTGGCGTACACCCCGACGAACAGGTGGAAGCGTTCATAGTCGAAGGTCTTGAAGGTGTTCGCCACCATGTTGGCGATGACGTCGGATTCCTGCCAGGCGGGCACCATGATGGCGATCCGCTTTTGAGGATATCTCTCCAGCCAGGCCTGTTTCGGCGGCCGCCGCCAGAAGGTGAAGAAGCCCACGATCTGACGGTACCAATAGGCCAGGTCGATGATCATGTCGTCCATCGACGAGATCAGGATCAGCACCGCCGACACCATGACCGCGACCTGCAAGAAGCCCCAATAGCTCAGGACCCAGGCGTGGACCTCGTCGCCGGTCACGGGGTGGGCGGCCAGCCATGCCGAAGTCTCGACCGCCGCCGCCTGCATCCGAATGGCCGCCCCCGCGATCATGGCGTCACACCGCCGCTTGGATCAGCAGATCGTCGCGTTCGGGGATCAGAACGCTTTCGAGAATGTGCGCGATCCGGCCAGAGGCCTGACCGTCGCCGAAGGGGCTGACGGCGCGCACCATCTCCATCCGTTGGGCTTCGTCGGTCATCAGGCGGATAGTCTCTTTCACAATCGCCCTGGGGTCGACCCCGACCAGTTTGGCCACCCCGGCCTCGACGGCCTCCATCCGCTCGGTGGATTCGCGCAGCACCAGGACCGGAGCGCCGAACACGGGCGCCTCTTCCTGCACGCCGCCGGAGTCCGACAACACCAGGCTGGCGCTTTTCAACTGGGCGATGAAGGCGGGATAGTCCAACGGGCCGATGATCCGAATGCGGGGCTGATCGCCAAGGTAGGCGAAAACCCGTTCGCGCAGCATGGGATTCGCGTGGGCCACGAAGACGATCTCCACATCCGGCAGCCGATCCCGCAAGGTCAGCAGCGCGCGCAGCACGTCTTCCAGCCCGGTCTCCCAGTTTTCGCGACGGTGCAGGGTGACCAGGATGCGGCGCAGGCCGTTGGTCAGAGGCTCGGGCGCGGTGCGGTCGCCGATCAGCCGCACGGTGTCGATGCCGGTGTTGCCGGTGACGTGGATGCGGTCGGACGCCACGCCCGCGCGCCGCAGATTGTCGGCCGCCGCCAGGGTGGGGGCGAAATGCACCGTGGCCAGTTGGCCGACGACGCAGCGCCAGGCCTCCTCGGGGAAGGGGCGGTCCAGGTCGAAGGTCCTCAGACCCGCCTCGACATGGCCGACCGGGATGCGCCGACCGAAGGCGGCCATGGCCCCCGCGCCGGTGCTGGAGGTGTCGCCCTGGACCAGCACCATGTCGGGTTCGATGCGCGCGAAGGCCTCGTCCAGCCGATCCATGATCTGGGCGAAACGTCCGCCGACCGACCGGTCGTGCGACGGCGGGGCCAGGCGGACGTCGGGCATGACGCCCAGGTCGGCCAGGGCCTGGCGGTTCAGCTCGCCCTGCTGTTCGGTCGAGATCCAGATCGGCTGGAACCGGCTGTGCGCCTTCAGCGCCGCCTGCACGGGCGCCAGTTTGATGACTTCGGGCCGAGTGCCCGCGATGATTGCGACCTTCATGGCCACGCCCCCTCAAGAACGCCGCTATTCGGCGTCGAGCGGGGAAATGGCAGGGGCCTGGCGAACCCAAGCTGACGGGCCGGTTGTCCGCCGTTCATACTCAAATCAACTGACGCTTACTGATCGGCCAACACTCGGCCGGTACTTGATTTCGCTCGTATATTCCCAACTGGGGCGGGGATGAGGCGGCATGCGGAATTTCATCGCTTCGGCCGAACGCCGGGCGTGTTTAAGGGTGTCGGGCGGACGGCGGAGCCGGGCGGTCGACAAGGGCGGGCATGACGGAATCACCTCTGATCGCGGGCGTCGAATTGGGCGGGACCAAGGTCGTCTGCCTGTTGGCGCGCGGTCCCGGCGACGGGGTCGAGCAGACGCGCATCGACACCACGACCGTCGACGCCACCCTGGCCGCCGTCGCCGGATGGCTGGCCGAGATGCGCCGCCGTCACGGCTTTGAGGCTATCGGCCTGGGAAGCTTCGGCCCGCTGGAGCTTGATCCCGCCTCGCCGGACCACGGCCGCGTCGTCGCTACGCCCAAGCCGGGATGGCAGGGGGCGGATCTGCTGACCATGGCGCGCGGGTTCGATGTCCCAGTCGGCCTGGACACCGACGTCAACGGCGCGGCCCTGGCCGAAGGGCGCTGGGGCGCGGCGCGCGGCCTGTCGAACTTCGCCTACATCACCGTCGGCACGGGGGTCGGCGTAGGCGCGATCACGGCCGGGCGCCCGATCCGAGGCCTGGGCCATTGCGAGGCCGGCCATCTGCGCGTGTCCAGACGCGCCGACGATGCCTTTCCCGGCGTCTGTCCGTTTCACGGCGATTGCGTCGAGGGGCTGGCGTCCGGTCCCGCTATCGCCGCGCGCGCCGGTGCGCCCGCCCAGACCCTGGCGCCCGATCATCCGGCCTGGGACGGGGCGGTCCAGGCCCTGGCCGGCCTGTGTCACAACCTGATCTTCACCGTGTCGCCCCAGCGCATCCTGGTCGGCGGCGGCGTGGGGCTGGGCCAGCCGCATTTGCTGCCCCGACTGCGCCGCGCGGTGATGGACAGCCTGGGCGGATACGCCGTTGCCGACCGGATCGGCCGCGACATCGACGCCTATCTGGTTCAACCGGCCCTGGGCGACCGCGCCGGGCCGCTGGGCGCCGTGGCCCTGGGCCTGGATGCGCTGCGTCTTGAGGTGGGGAGCGCACGCGACTAAGCCCAGATCGGCACAAGGAGATCCCGCATGGACATCCGCATTCTCGACGACCGCCTGCACGCCACGCCCCAGATCGCCTTGGCCGAAGTCGCCGAGGCGGCGACGCGCGGCTATGGCGCCCTCGTCTCCAACCGCCCCGACGGCGAGGAGTCGGGCCAACCCTCGGCCGATCAGATGCGCCAGGCCGCCGAGGCGGCGGGTCTGGCCTTCCGTCACATTCCGGTGCGGCCGGGCGCCCTGAGCGAGGTCGAGGCGGACGCCATGCGCGCGGCCCTGGACGAACTGCCGGGACCGATCCTCGGCTTTTGCCGAACCGGCACGCGCACCACCTATCTGTGGGCCTTGGCCGTCGCCGGCAGCCGCCCGTCGGACGAGATCGTGGCCGCCGCCTCGGCCGCCGGTTACGACCTGACGCCGTTGCGGGCCTATCTCGGCGCCTAGAGAGCGTCGCACTCGCACTGGCGGCGTGGGCGAAGCGCCCTATGTTGCCGCCATGCCCGTCGCCCGCCTTTCCTCGCGCGCCCTGGTCCGCGTCGCCGGACCCGACGCCCGCAGCTTCCTGCACACCCTGCTGACTCAGGACGTAGAGACCCTAGGTCAGGGGCAGGCGCGGTTTGCCGCCCTGTTGTCGCCGCCGGGGCGGCTGCTGTTCGACCTGTTCCTGTGGGGAGAGGTGGACGCGGTCGTGCTGGATGTCGCCGCCGACCGGCGCGCTGATCTGATGCGGCGGCTGTCGCTCTACAAGCTTCGCGCCCAGGTCGAGATCACTGAGGACGACCGGCCGGTCCTGGCGTCATGGCCGGGAGCCGCGGACGGGTTCGCGCCCGATCCGCGTCTGGCCGCGCTGGGCGGCCGCCGTCTGGGCGAGGGTCCGGTCACGGATGCGGTCGAGGCGGACTATCAAACCCACCGTCTGGCCGTCGGCGCGCCCGATCCGGCGGCGGACGGCGGCCATGATCGCCACTATCCGATCGAGGCGGACTTCGACCTGTTGAACGGCATCGACTTCCACAAGGGCTGTTTCGTCGGCCAGGAGACGACCTCGCGCATGAAGCGGCGCGGCGTCATCAAGAACCGCATGCTGCCCATCGCCTTCGACGGCCCCCCGCCCGCGCCGGGGACCGAGGTGCTGAACGGCGAACTGCGCGCCGGAGAGGTGCTGACCGGCCAGGACGGCGCGGCCATCGCCTTGATGCGGCTGGATCGGCTGGAGGGCGCCCTGACGGCTGACGGTCGCCCGATCAGCGTGCGGCGCCCGAACTGGTCGGCGTGACCGCGCCGAAGATCGACTGAAGCCGCTCACGCTTGCGGATCAGCGAGGCGCGCGCCGCGACGGCCGCCTTGGAGATGTCGTCGTCCAGCTTGGCCAGGGCGCGGTCGATGGCGCCGGTGGAGCGCACCAGTTCGGTCGCCTCCTCGAACTCCTGTTCCGGGCAGTCGCCGCCGCCGAAGGCCCAGTAGCGGCCGCCGTCCGTCTGGGCCGTCTCCAGCACGCAGCGCCGCTCGGGCGCCAGCGACAGCCACATCACGGCGCGGAAGTCGGCCAGGGCGCTGCCCGCGAAATCGTCGTGGCCCAACAGGCCGCCCGACGCCGCCGTGGTGTCCACGGTCTGAAGGCCCGGCTGGATCATGACGCTGCGCGCGTCGCCGGCGCGGCGCATGGCGTTGACCTGTTCCGACACCTGAAGCGCCCGGTCGCGGCTGGAGGCGTACAGGGTGAACCGCTCGCCCGTGGGCAGGATGCGGGGCAGGGTGGCCTGGAACTCGTCCACCCCCACGTCGGCGGCGGCCAGCACCACTTCGTTGAACAGGGGCTTGCCGTCGGTGTTGCGCGCCGCGATCCGATCCAAGGCCCGCATCAGCACGCGATTGCCCATCGAATGGGCCACCAGGTGCACGCGATTGGCGCCCGTCTCATTGGCGACCTGGGTCAGAAAGGCGGCGACGTCTTCCAACAGCGCCTCGTCCGCGACCGTCCGCGTGTCGGCGGCATAGCCCAACAGGGACGCCCGTGACGGCCAGGCATAGAGGATGGCCGCCCCGTCCAGGTGCATGTCGACGGCCAGTTGCGCCGCGCGGACGGCCGCCCCCTCGAAGCTGGTGTTGTAGCCGTGCACGAAGACGAAGGCCTCCTTGCGCTCGCTCGCATCCACCACCTCGGAGACCCGCCGGAAGAAGCTGTCGCGGTCGGTGATCGGCGTCACCGAGTTCAGGATCATGTGCTTGTTCGGGTCGGGCCGGAACTCGAAGGTCCAGACCGAGGGGCGGGGGATGGACCCCGGCGCCCGGTCGCGCGGCACGCTGACCTCGGCGACGCCGAACGTCATCGGCCCACGTTGCGCGCCATAGGCGTCCGAAGGCGCGGCCGCGCCCGTCGCCGTGCGATGGGTGGCGTAATAGACGTCGATCAGATCGAAATTCGGATCCCCCGCGCGGGTGCCGGGCGTCGGAACGATCGGCTCCAGGCCGACCTCGGCGCGCGCCGTGTTCAGGGCCTGGCGATAGGCGGCCAGGTTCGGATTGGTCTGGCCCCAGACCCGTTCGCGGATGTCGAACGCCGCCTTCAGCCATTGCGCCCGCTTGGCCGGTTCGGTCTGCAAGGCGGCGACGGCCTCCAGCGGCTCGGCCATCGAGAGGTGCCCCTGGCCCCGGAACATCATCAGCGACATCAACGCCTGTTCATAGGCCGCGACCGCCTCGTCCCTCAGACCCGCCTCGGCATAGGCCTGGGCCAGGGCCAGTTGGAAGGCGATCAGGGTTTCGGAATCGCTGGCGCGCAGTCGATCGATCAGCGTCTGGTCAGCCGAGGCCGCGCGCAGACCCTCCAGATCACCCGTGTCGACGGCTGCGGCGACGGCTTCCAGCGAGACGGGGCGCGGCGACGGCGCCTGGGCCATGACGGGCGTGGCCAGGCCCAGAAGGGCGATCAGGACCCAGATCACGCGGCGCATCGTCGTTCTCTCTCCAGTCTTGGTCGCGACCCTAATGCCAGAGACCACCGGTCGGCCACGACTTTCCAGACATGACGGCCGCCGCGCTTGCGGGACCCGGCGGCGCGAGGCGATGCTGCGGGCATGAGCGAATCCGTCACGATCCACCGCTGCGCCTGGTGCGGAACCGAGCCGCTGTACGTCGCCTATCACGACGAGGAGTGGGGCGTGCCCGAATACGATCCGCGCGCCCTGTGGGAGAAGCTGGTGCTGGACGGGTTCCAGGCGGGCCTGGCCTGGATCACCATATTGCGCAAACGCGACAGCCTGCGCGCCGCCTTCGACGGCTTCGATCCGGTCAAGGTCGCGGCCTATGGCGACGCCGACCGCGCGCGGCTGCTGGCGGACCCCGGCGTCATCCGCTCGCGCGCCAAGATCGACAGCGCCATCAGGGGCGCGAAAATCTTCCTGGAGATGCAGCAGAACGGCGAGGACTTCTCGGCCTGGCTGTGGTCGTTCGTCGATGGAAGGCCCCTTCAGGGCGCGCGGCCGACCCTGGCCGACGTCCCGGCCCAGACGCCGGAATCGGTCGCCATGGCCAAGGCGCTGAAGGCGCGCGGCTTCAACTTCTGCGGCCCGGTGATCGTCTATGCCTTCATGCAGGCCACCGGCATGGTCAACGACCATGTCGCGACCTGTCTGCGTCACGACCCCGTTCGCGCCATGGGCGACGTCTGATGGCCGGACGCGCCAAGTCGCCCAAGACCCCGCCGACCTTCGCCCTGGAACGGGCGGCGCTGGACGCCGACGGTGGTCCCGTATGCGGCGTGGACGAGGCGGGCAGGGGACCCTGGGCCGGGCCGGTCTCGGCCGCGGCGGTGATCCTGAACCCCGACGACATTCCGGCGGGCCTGAACGATTCCAAGGCCCTGAGCGCCGTCCGGCGCGAGGCGCTGGAGATCGAGATCAAGGCCCGCGCCGTCGCCTGGGGCGTCGGCTTCGCCTCGGTCGAAGAGATCGACGAGCTGAACATCCTGCACGCCACGGGCCTGGCCATGCGCCGGGCGGTCGAGGCGCTGGCGGTCACGCCCGTCACGGCCCTGGTCGACGGCAACTACCGTTTCAAACTGCCGTGTGCGGTGCGCCCAGTGGTCGGCGGCGACGGCTTGTCGCTGTCGATCGCGGCGGCGTCCATCCTGGCCAAGACGGCGCGGGATCGGCTGATGATCGAACTGGACGCCGTCTATCCCGGCTACGGCTTCGCCGGTCACAAGGGCTATAACGCCCCAATCCATCACAACGCGCTCCAGACCCTTGGCCCGTGCCCGGCCCATCGCCGCACCTGGGCGCCGATCCGCGCCCTGTTGGACGCCGGGGGCTGACGCCACCTTAATGCCCTGATCCGGCGGTCACCTGACGTCTCGACAGGGAGGACGCCATGGCTCTCAACCCGATGCGTGATGCGGACACGGCGCCCTTGCGGCTGGGCGGCTGGACGGTCGAGCCGTTGCGCAATCGACTGCGCAAAGGCGGCCGGGTCGTGGCCCTGGAGCCGAAGGTCATGCGCCTGCTGGTCTGCCTGATGCGGCGGCCGGACGCGGTGACGACCCGCGAGACCCTGTTGGCCGAGGTGTGGGACGGGCTGAACCTCGTCGATGGCGTCATGGCCCGCGCCGTCTATCAGTTGCGCCGCCGTCTGGCCGAATGCGACGGCTGCGGCGCCGACGTGGAGACCGTCCGCCAGGTCGGCTATCGGCTGGTCCGCGCCGAACCGGCCGCGACCGTCGCCGCCCGGCGCTGGCGCGGCGTCGTCAGCCATCCGGCCCTGGCCTGGAGCGGGACGGCGCTGGCCGCCTCGGTCGCGCTGATCCTGGCGCTCAATCCGCCCAGCGCCGAACCGGTCGTCCGTTTCATCAGGGTGGAGGTCCCCCAGGCCGTCGCGACGCAAGCCGCAAACCAAGCCGCGCCCGAGGTCGTCGCGGTCCCGATCCTGAACACGTCCGCGGCGCCTCGTCTGACGACGTTCGAGCCGTCGGTCCTGGAAACCCGATCCGCGACGAAGACGCCGTCCGACGCCACGGCGTGGGAGGCGGCCTATGTCTATCGCCCCGTCGGTCCCGCCGCGCCGCCCGCGCCCCCGACGCCGCCCGCTCCGCCGCCGCCGCCGCCGCCGCCCGCGCCTCCACCACCGCCCCCCGCGCCGCCTCCGCCGCCCTCGATGATCGTTTCATGATGGCGGCGTCCATCGCTTGAACACCGGATTTCGGGGTCCGCAGATGGCCGGGTCCGCACCCGACGCGGACGCGAACCTTCGGACGGAACTCATGTTCAACGCCTTTTTCCTGACGGCCGCGCTTCTGCTGAACGTCGATGCATCCGCCGCTCAGACGGCGCCGCCCGCCGCGCGGCAGGACCGCACGGTTTCGGTCTATCGCTACACCTGCTCGCCCGGCGCCGCTCGCGACTGCCCGGCGCCGCCCGCGCCTCCGGCCCCGCCCGCGCCTCCTGCGCCTCCGCCGCCGCCGGGACCGCCGCCCCCGCCGCCCGCGCCCCCGGCTCCGCCTCCGCCTCCGCCGCCTCCGCCGGGGCAGGGCGATGGGCACGTCTGGATTCCGTAAGGGGAATTGAAAACGGCGGCGCTCGGGTCGGGCGCCGCCGTCGAAAGGCGTGGGGATGTCGCGGGCGTCAGGCCGCGCGCTTGATCCGGTTGTCGTCGTCCAGCAGCACGACCGAGGGCGACCACTGGCGCGCCGTCTCGTCCTCCATCTGGGCATAGGTGACGATGATCACCTTGTCGTTCTTCTGCACCAGACGGGCGGCGGCTCCGTTGACGCCGATCACACGCGATCCGCGCGGGGCCTCGATGGCATAGGTGGTGAAGCGCGCGCCGGTGGTGATGTTCAGCACATCCACCTGCTCGTGCGGATAGATGCCGGCGGCGTCCAACAGCTCGGAATCGATGGCGATCGAGCCTTCGTAATCGAGATCGGCCTGGGTCACCGTCGCGCGGTGCAGCTTGGCCTTCATCAGGGTGACCAGCATGAACGGTGCGATCCGTTTCCATGACGCGGGGCCGGAACGCGCCCCGCTCGCCGCCGGGATATAGGGATTTCGGGGCGCCGCATCAATCGTCATGCTGCGCTGCAACGACGCAGGGGGTTCGCGCATGACGCGACCTTCATTTGACGGTTACGCCTGCGCATATAGGGTCGGACATGGCCGCCTTCGGCCGTCGCCTGGACCTAATCCTCCTCAGATGAAACAGTTTTTCCTGACGCTGCTGGGCGTGTTCGCCGGCCTGGTGCTGTTCGTGATCGTGGTGCCCTTCGTGCTGATCATGGCCGCCGCCGGAGCCTCGTCGAAGCCTTCGACGCCCTCCAACGCGGTGCTGGAGCTGGACCTGCGCGGCGGCCTGACCGACCAGGCGGTTCAAAACCCCTTCGCCGGTTTCGGCGGCTCGGGCCTGTCGGTGATCCAGGTCGTGGATACGCTGGCCCAGGCGGAACAGGACAATCACGTCAAGGTGCTGCTGGTCCGCCTGCCGGAAGCCGGCATGACCCCGGCCGCCGCCGACGAGGTGCGCCAGGCCATCCGCCGCTTCCGCGCCTCGGGCAAGCCGGTCATCGCCCATTCGCAGGGTTTCCAGCCCGTGGGCGCGGTGATGTCCAGCTATATGGTCGGCGCCTCGGCGTCTGAACTGTGGATGCAGAACACGGCCAATTTCCAGGCCACCGGCTTCGCCGCCGACGAGGTCTTCCTGGGCCGGGCCTTCGACCGCTACGGCGTGCGCGCCGAGTTCGAGCAGCGCTATGAGTATAAGAACGCCGTCAACGTCTACACCCACAGCGATTTCACCGAGCCGCACCGCGAGGCGATGACGGCCTGGATGACCTCCATCTACAACAGCGCCCTGGCCAATATCGCCCAGGACCGCCGGACGACTCCGGCCGCTCTGAAGACCGTGATCGAAGCCGGTCCCTACAGCGCCGCCCAGGCCCTGCAACACAAGCTGATCGACAAGGTCGGCCAGGTCGAGGAGGCCGAGGCCGAGGCCAAACGGCGCGCCGGCCGCAACGCCGACATCGTGACGTTCGGCGACTACGCTTCGGCCAAGGGCGAGCGTGCCGGCTCGGGCCGCAGCGCCATCGCCATCGTCGGCGGCGAGGGCGGCATCATGACCGGTCGGGGCATCGACGCCGATCCGTTCGGCTCCGGCTCATCCATCCGCTCCGACGACACGGCGGCGGCCATCTATGAGGCGATCGAGGACAAGGACGTGAAGGCCATCGTCTTCCGCGTCTCCTCGCCGGGCGGCTCGCCCGAGGCGTCCGAACAGATCCTGGCCGCCGTGCGCGCGGCCAAGGCGGCGGGCAAGCCGGTGGTGGTGTCCATGGGCGCCTATGCGGCGTCGGGCGGCTATTGGATCAGCTCCGAAGCCAATGAGATCGTGGCCCAGCCTTCGACCCTGACCGGCTCGATCGGCGTGTTCGGCGGCAAGTTCGTGCTGGCCGATGCGCTCGGCCGGTTCGGCGTCGACATGCGCGGCCTGTCGATCGGCGGCCCATACGCCGACGCCTTCTCGCCCAGCGAAACCTGGACCCCGGAACAACGTCGCGCCTACGCCGCCTCGATGGACCGCACCTATGACGAGTTCGTCACGCGCGTCTCGACCGGCCGCCGCATCCCGGCCGCCCGTGTGCGCGAGATCGCGCGCGGCCGCGTCTGGACCGGCGCCCAGGCCAAGGCCCTGGGCCTGGTCGATCACCTGGGCGGCCTGAACGAGGCCGTCGACCGCGCCCGCGCCCTGGCCCGCATCCCGGAAAACGAGTCGGTTCGCTTCAAACGCTATCCCAAGGCCCTGTCGCCGTGGGAGGCCCTGTCGGAAGCCTTCGGCGTCCAGTCTGAGGCGGCGCACGCCCTGGTCATGCTGGGCGGCGTCATGAACGATCCGGCGGCCCAGGCGACGATGCGCCGGATTCAGGCCGACCGCGCCCGGCAATCCGGCGCCACGGTGCTGGCCGACCAGCCGTTGGGATAGGACGCATATTCTCTCTCCCTCGCAGGGGGAGGGAGAGGGGCGTGCCGATTCCCTGCGACACACTCGCCTGTGAAGGGGCCGTCCATTGACCGTTCAGGTGGAAGCACCGACATTGACCGCGAGGCGTTCTCCCCCGACGCCCGTTTGAGGATGTTCGATGACCCAGTCTGACGGTTTCGCCCGGATCGGCATCGCCGCCCGCCGTCGGCCTTCGGGCCTGCTGGCGCCGTTCGTCTGGCTGGCCGGACTGATCGCCTCGGCCGCGGCCCTGGTCTTCGGGGCCGTGCTGGCGATCTTCACGGCTGCCGCCGTGGCCGTGTTCGCCCTGTGCGCGGGCGTGGTCGTCTTCTTCGCCGGCCTGGCCATGCGCGCGCGTCGCAACGGCCGGCCCAACCGCCGCGCCGGCGACCCCGACATCATCGAGGCGCACAAGGTCGGCGGCACCTGGGTCGCCTACGGCTGGGACCGCTCGGCCCGCTGAGCCGATGGCTCTGAACATCCTCGACGCCCCGTCGCCCAATTTCGACCAACGCCGCGCGCCGCCGGACATGTTGGTGCTGCACTACACCGGCATGAAGACCGGCCATGAGGCCGTCGCCCGCCTGCGCGATCCCGAGGCCAAGGTCTCGGCCCACTATGTCGTCAACGAGGACGGCTCGATCCTGCGCCTGGTGGCCGAGGAGCGCCGCGCCTGGCACGCGGGTCGCGGCGCCTGGCAGGGCGAGACCGACTGCAACGCCGCCTCCATCGGCATCGAGATCGTCAATCCGGGCCACGAATTCGGCTATTGTGACTTCCCGGACGTCCAGATCGGCGCCGTCATCGACCTGATCGCCGACATCCGCGGCCGCTGGACCATCCCCGACGCCCGCATCATCGGCCATTCCGACCTGGCGCCCGACCGCAAGCAGGACCCGGGCGAGCTGTTCCCGTGGAAACGGCTGGCGGGGGCGGGGCACGGCCTGTGGTTCGACCCGGCTCCCGAGCGGATCGCGGCCCTGGGCGCGCCCCTGTCGCCGGGCGACGAGGGCCTGGGGGTGATCGTGCTGCGCTCGGGCCTGCACCGCCTGGGTTACGGCCTGAAGCCCGGCGGCGCCTATGATGAAGAGACGCAGGCGACGGTTGTTGCCTTTCAGCGCCACTGGCGGCCTTCGACCATCGACGGCGTGGCCGACGGCGAGACCCGCGCCCGCCTGGTCGGCCTGTTGCAACTGGCCAGCGCCGAGAGCGTGACGGGCGTCCTTTAACGCTGCGGCCGCATCAGCCGATCCAAGGCCTCACGTGCGGCCCGTTCCGTTTCGCCGCCGTCGCCGCAGATCAGGGTGGTCGAGACCGAGGCTCCGTCCGGGCTGCGCGTCGTCTCGCGGCGACAACGCGGCCGGGGCGGCGGGGCGGGTTCGGGTTCAGCTTGCGGTTCCGGCGTCGCAGCCCTGGCCTTCGCCTCTTCGGCCCGTTGAACCCAGGTGTCGTAGCGCGTTCCGCTGGCCTCCCGGTGGGCGACGCAATCGCGAAGCCCCTGCCCCTCGGGGCGCGCCTCGATACAGGCCTTGGCGTGGCTGGCCATGCGTCGGTCGGCGGGGCAGTTTCCCGTCATCTCGTCCATGTCGTCGCACGGTTCGCCCCACAGGCGCACGGCCTCGGCCCGCTCCGTGGCGCGGCGGGCCTCCAGAATCCGGTCTTGAACGGCCTTGGCCTCGGCGCGCACGGCCAGGCGTTCGGCGCAGGTCTCGATCAGTTCGTTCGGCGCGGCCTCGCCGCGGATGCAGGCGGGCACGTGCGGGCCGATCCGTTGCATCCGCGCCTCGTCGGGCGGACTTTGGACGATGAGCATCAGGGCGGCGAACAGGATGATCATGCCGTCATCCTAATCCAACGGCGGTGCGGGCCTACTGACAGCGCCTGACGCCGTGCTTGACGCGGGTCGGCGACCGGCCCATCTGTCGCCCCGCCAGACGGCCGGGCGGTCGCGGCGGGCTTCGCGCCCGTCGAGGAAAGTCCGGGCTCCACGGTGAAAAGGCGGCGGATAACTTCCGCCCGGGGCGACCCGAGGGATAGCGCCACAGAAAGCAAACCGCCCCGCGAAGCCTCTGGCGAAGCAGGGTAAGGGTGAAAGGGTAGGGTAAGAGCCTACCGCGGGACCGGCGACGGGACCGGCATGGCAAGCCCCGCCTGGAGCAAGACCGAATAGGGGCGTCGCGCGGGCTTCGGTTCGCAGGGTTCACCGCCCGAGGCGCCCGGGTTGGTCGCGAGAGCCGCTCCGCAAGGGTCGGCCCAGAGGAATGATCGTCGCCGTCTTTCGAGACGGAACAGAACCCGGCTTACAGGCCGTCTGGCATTCTACCCTCGCTCATCCACAGCCGCGCGCCGCATTAACCCCTTGGGCGATGCGGGGGCGCATGGTCGATCCACAGGCTGTGAATACTTCTATGTTCCGCATCTGTTCTTGTTTTGGCGCCGCCGTGACCCCTGCGACACAGATCAGTCATGGTTAAATTGCGTCAACCAATCCCATTGAGACCCATTTGATCCCATGCTATCCCAGATCATGATTTGGGGTTGGCGTCGCACATTCGCGACGGAGGATTGAGGGAGCGGGCCGCAGGGTCCGACTGGGGCGGGCGTGTTCTTCTCGACCTTCGAGAAACAACTGGACGGCAAGCGCCGGCTCCTGATCCCCCAGGAGTTCCGCACCGCCGACAACGGCGCCGACGCCCGCATCTTCTGCTTTCCCTCGATCGAGGCCGACTGCCTGGAGGCGGGCGGCGATCATCTGCTGAACACCTATCTGGAGATGATCCGCGCCCTGCCGTTCGGCTCGGAGCAGCGCTCGGCGCTGGAGTGGCAGGTGCTGGGTGAACAGACGCGGCTGGCCTTCGACGGCGGCGGCCGCATCACCCTGCCCGAGGCGCTGTGCGTCGAGGCGGGGCTGGCCGACACCGTCATGATCGTCGGCTTGGGCGACCGCTTCCAGATCTGGAGCCGCGACAAGTGGGCCGCCCGCCGCGCCGAACAGCGTCAGGCGGCCAAGGCCGGCATGGCCCAGCTCGGCGCCCTGCGTCTGGCGGCCCAATTGAAGACGGAGGGGCAATGAGCGCGCCCCACGCCCCCGTCCTGCTGGCGGAAGTCATCCAGGCCCTGAACCCCGCGCCCGGCGACGTCATGATCGACGCCACCTTCGGCGCGGGCGGCTACACCCGCGCCATATTGGCGACCGGCGCCAAGGTCGTCGCCCTGGACCGCGACCCCAGCGTCCAGCCCCACGCCGAGGCCGTGGCCGCCGACTTTCCCGGCCGCTTCCAACTGGTGCGCACGCCCTTCTCGGGCCTGTCGGCCGCCTTCGCCGGTACGGGTGAGGCCAAGCTGGACGGCGCGGTCTTCGACATCGGCGTTTCCTCGATGCAGTTGGACCAGGCCGAGCGCGGCTTTTCCTTCCTGCGCGACGGGCCGCTGGATATGCGGATGTCGTCGGACGGCGAGAGCGCGGCTGACATCGTCAACGGTTGGGACCATGGGCCGCTGGCCCACATCTTCAAGCTCTATGGCGAGGAGCGTCAGTCCGGCCGCATCGCCAGCGTCATCCTGCGTCGCCGGGCCGAGGCGCCCTTCACCCGCACGCTGGATTTGGCTGAAACCATCGAAAAGGCCGTCGGCGGCCGTCGCGGCGCGCCGATCCATCCGGCCACGCGGGTGTTCCAGGCCCTGCGCATCGCCGTGAACGACGAACTGGGCGAACTGACCGCCGGACTGGCGGCGGCCGAGGCGACCCTGGCGCCCGGCGGGCGGCTGGCGGTGGTGACCTTCCATTCGCTGGAAGACCGCATCGTCAAACAGTTCCTGACCGAGCGGACCGGCAACACGCCCGGCGGCTCGCGTCACGCGCCCGTCGCCATCGACAGCCGCAAGCCCAGCTTCACCCTGCAGTTCAAGGGTGCGCGCGAGGCCGGCGAGATCGAACGCGCCGCCAATCCCCGCGCCCGTTCGGCCCGTCTGCGCGCTGCGGTGCGCACCGACGCGCCCGCCTGGGGGATGGCGGCATGAGCGCCCTGAACCCGATTCAGCGCCTGTTCGACTGGAAGATCCGCGGCGTCCGCTGGATCGAGATCATCGGCGTGGCCTGTGTCGGCCTGATGATCCTGTCGGTCTATATCGCCAAGGCCGGGGCCGCCCGCGAGAGCGCCCAGATCGGCGACCTGGAGCGTCAGATCGCCGAGAACCGTCAGCGTGTGCGTCTGCTGCGGGCCGAGGTCACGCGGCTGGAGCAGCCCGGCCGTCTGGAGGCCTTGTCGCGGGGCATCGGTCTGGCCCCGCTGGATTCGCGCCGTCAGGCCGGAGAGGCGGCCTTGACCGAGCTGGCGCCCCAGCCTGATCCCAAGCCGGTCATCGTCGAGCCGACGGTTCCGGCCGCGTCCGAAGCCGCCCCGGCGCCCGCCGAACGAGAGGCCGTGCAATGAGCGTGCACGACCCCCACGCCTGGCCGCCCGCGTCCCATTCCGCGCCGCGCCGCATCGCGCCCGGCTGGCGCTGGATCGCCGAACTGATCTGGCGGCTGGAGCACGCCTTCGAGCGCGCCCGCGCCGACGCCCGGCCCGAGGAAGACACCCGCGTCCGCATCTTCCTGATCATGAGCGCCTTCGTGGCGGTGTTCGTCTGCCTGGCCCTGGGCGCGGCCTATGCGGCCCTTCTGGCTGATCGGGGCCGGTTCGGCGACGCCGCCAATCCGGGCGCCTTGGTTCGCGCTGATCTGGTGGACCGCAACGGGGCGCTGCTGGCGACCAACATCACCCACTACGGTCTCTATATCGACCCGACGGAGGTCTGGGACCGCGGCGCCGCCGCGCGCCAGATCAAGCGCGTCCTGCCGCGCGTGTCCTGGTCGCGGCTGAACAAGGTGCTGAACGGCGAGCGCCGCCTGATCGTCATGCCCGGCCTGACTCCGGCCGAAAAGGCCGCCGTGCACGACCTGGCCCTGGGCGGGATCACCTTCGAGCCTGAGGATCGCCGCGTCTATCCGCTGGGCGCCTCGGCCGAGCATCTGATCGGCGACGCCGACACCGGCGGCCAGGGCGTCTCGGGCGCCGAACTGGCCTTCAACGCCGACATCCGCGCCGCCGGTCAGGCGGGCGTGGACTATCCCCTGTCCATCGACATCCGCGTGCAGGGTGTGCTGGAGAACGAACTGGCCGCCGCCGCCCTGGAGACCGGGGCCAAGGGCGCGGTCGGCGTGGTCACCGACGTGCACACCGGCGAGGTCCTGGGCATGGCCTCCTGGCCGACCTTCGACCGCGACCAGCGCGGCGCGGCGGTCGAGGGCGCGACCCTGAACCGCTTCACCTCGGCCCACTACGAAATGGGCTCGGTGTTCAAATCCTTCACCGTGGCGGCGGGCCTGGACACCGGTCGGGCCGACATGGACACCCTGTTCGACGCCTCGGCCGCCCTGATGGTCGGCAATCGCCGCATCACCGACTTCCACGCCCAGAACAAGGTGATGACGCTGGAGGAGGTCTATCTCCATTCGTCCAACATCGGCACCTCGCGCCTGGCCATCGAGATGGGACCGGACGTGATGCGCAACTATTTCCAGCGGCTGGGCCTGCTGGACGCCGCGCCGATCGAGCTGAAGGAAAGCGCCCGTCCGCGCCGTCCGGGCCGGTGGGACGATTCGACCCTGGCGTCGCTGTCGTTCGGCTACGGCATCATGATCACCCCGGCCCAACTGGTCGCCGCCTACGGCGCCCTGACCAACGGCGGGCGCTATGTGCCGCTGAGCCTGCGCAAGGGCGGCGCGCGTCACCCCGAGATCCGCCAGGTGGTGTCGCAGGAGACGTCACTGACCATGCTGGACCTGATGCGCCGCAATGTGGTGCGCGGATCGGGCGGCCGGGCCGAGGCGCCGGGCCTGCGCGTCGGCGGCAAGACCGGCTCGGCCAACAAACTGGTCGGCGGCCGTTATGACGCCAGCCACGCGGTCGGCTCCTTCGCCGCCGTCTTCCCGTCGGACGGGCCGGTGACGGCGCGCCGCTATGCCATCTTCATCCTGGTCGACGAGCCGGCCACCTATCCGCGCACCGGCGGTTTCGTGGCGGCGCCCGCCGTGGGCCGCATCGCCGACCGCATCGCCCCCTTCCTGGGCGTCCAGCGCCGCGCCGACCGCTGGCGCACCGTCACCGGCGAGGCCGTGCCTCAGGCCGACGAACGGGCGGAGGGCGCCCTGTGAGCGCGAAGCATGGGAGCGCTCTCAAACTGTCCGACCTCCTGCGTCGCGACGTCAGCGCCGATCCGGTGATCACCGGCCTGACCTCGGACAGCCGCAAGGTGGTGCCGGGCGCCCTGTTCGTGGCCCTGCCAGGAACTCAGTCCGACGGCCGCGCCTTCATCCCCCAGGCCCTGGCCCAGGGCGCCGCCGCCGTTCTGGCGCCCGCCGATACCCCGTCGGGAGCGGCGCCGGTGCTGGTCACCTCCAACGATGTGCGCCGCGCCTACGCCATCGCCGCGCGCAGCTTCTACGGCGCCCAGCCCGCCACCTGCGTCGCCGTGACGGGCACCAACGGCAAGACCTCGGTCGCCGCCTTCTGCCGCCAGATCTGGGCCGCCATGGGCCTGAAGGCGGCCAGCATGGGCACGCTGGGCGTGGTCTATCAGGGCAGGGGCGCGGCCCAGGCCCTGACCGGTCCCGGCCTGACCAGCCCCGACGCCGCCGACGCCGCGCGCCTGCTGGCCGAACTGGCGGGGCAGGGGGTGACCCACCTGGCGCTGGAGGCCTCGTCGCACGGGGTGGACCAGCGGCGGCTGGACGGGGTGGCGCTGAAGGCCGCGGGCTTCACCAACCTGACCCAGGACCACCTCGACTATCACGGCGATATGACCGCCTATCGCGCGGCCAAGCTGAGGCTGTTCGACACCCTGCTGCCGCGTGGGCGGACGGCGGTGCTGAACGCCGATTCCGACGCCTTCAACGCCTTCGCCTCGGCCTCGATCATGGCCGGGGTCGGGGTCATGGGCGTGGGCGAGCGGGGCCGGGACCTGACCCTGATCGAGCGCCGCGCCGTGCCCGAGGGCCAGCGTCTGATCCTGGATTGCCGGGGCGAGTTGCACGAGGTGCTGTTGCCGCTGGCCGGGGCCTTCCAGGCCTCCAACGCCCTGGTCGCGGCGGGGCTGTGCATCGCGGCGGGCGCCGACGCCGCCTCGGTGCTGGGCGCCATGGAGAAGATCGAGGGCGCGGCTGGGCGGCTGCAACGCATTCCCGGCGGAGGACGCGGCGAGGTCTATGTCGACTACGCCCATACGCCTGACGGGCTGGAGACGGTGCTGGCCGCCCTGCGCCCCCACGCGACGGGACGGCTGATCGTCGTCTTCGGCGCGGGCGGTGACCGCGACCGGGCCAAACGTCCGCTGATGGGCGCGGCGGCGGGGCGTCTGGCCGACGTGGCCATCGTCACCGACGACAATCCCCGCTCGGAAGACGCAGCCGCCATCCGCGCCGAGGTCAGGGCGGGCTGCCCCGACGCCCTGGAGATCGGCGACCGACGCGCGGCCATCGAAGCGGCCATCGCGATGATGCGTGACGGGGATGTGGTCGTGATCGCCGGAAAAGGGCATGAACAGGGCCAGATCGTCGGCGGAACGACTCATCCCTTCGACGACGCCGCCGTCGCCGCAGAGACCCTGAACGCCTATGCCTGACCGTCATCGCCCGCTGTGGACGGCCCCCGAAATCGCCATGGCCGTCGGCGGACGGATCGAAGGGGCTTCGTTCGAGGCGAACGGCGTCACCTACAACAGCCGCGAGATCGGTCCCGGCGACCTGTTCATCGCCCTGAAAGGTGCGCGCGACGGCCATGACTTCGCCGCCGGAGCCTTCGCGGCGGGCGCGGTCGGGGCGCTGGTCGAACGTCCGGTCGACGGCGGACCGTGCATCGTCGTGGACGACACCCAGACGGCGCTGGAAGCCCTGGGCGCCGCCGCTCGCGACCGTGCGCCCCAGGTCCGTCGCGGCGCCGTCACCGGCAGCGTCGGCAAGACCAGCGTGACCCAGGCGATCAAGGCGGGTCTCGACCTGGCCGGTCCCGCCCACGCCTCGATCAAGAGCTACAACAACCACATCGGCGTGCCCCTGACCCTGGCTCGGATGCATCCGTCGGTCGAGCGTGCGGTGTTCGAGATCGGCATGAACGCGCCCGGCGAGATCGCGCCCTTGTCGCGGATGGTCCAGCCGCACGCCGCCTGCGTCACCACCGTCGGCCCGGTGCATATCGAGGGCTTCTCGGACGGCGAAACCGGCATCGCGCGTGAGAAGGCGGCGATCTTCGAGGGACTGGGACCCGGCGGCGTGGCCGTGGTCAACGGCGACAACCCCTGGCGCGACGTGCTGCGTTCCGCCGCGCTGAAGGCGGGGGGGCGCATCTCGACCTTCGGATCGGAGATCGGTCACGACGCCCGTTTGATCGACTTCGCGCCGGGACCCGAAGGTGCGCGCGTCACCGCCGAGATCCGGGGCCGGACCCATGTCTTCACCCTGCGGCAGTCGGGCTTCCACTGGGGTCTGAACAGTCTGGCGGTGATCCTGATGCTGGAGGCGCTGGACGTGTCGGTGGAGACGGCCCTGGCCGCCCTGTCGGATTTCCAGCCCCTGGCCGGTCGGGGCCAGACGCGCCGGGTGGCCGTTCCCGGCGGCGGCTTCACCCTGATCGACGAGAGCTACAACGCCAATCCGCTGTCGATGCGCGCCGGTTTCCAGAGCCTGGGCGCCAAGACGCCGCCGTCGGGCGGCCGTCGCGTCGTGGTCCTGACCGACATGCTGGAGCTGGGCGACCAAGCCCGGACGCTGCACGCGGGTCTGGCCGAGATCATCGAGGCGGCGGGCATCGACACCGTACACGCCGCCGGGCCGCAGATGCGCTGGCTGTACGACGCCCTGGCGCCCGAACGGCGCGGCGAATGGCGCGAGGCGGCCGCCGACCTGGCCGAGATCGCCGATGATCTGGTCCAGCCGAACGACATCGTCATGGTCAAGGGATCGAACGGGTCCAAGGCCTCGCTGATCGCCGCCGCCCTGGCCGATCTCGAACGCCGTCATGGCCTGAACGACGCGATGGGGAGCGTCTGAATGTTCTATCTGCTCTATCTCTATTACGCCGACGTCGCGCAGGATTATCCCCTGCTGAACCTGGTCCAGTACCAGACGGTGCGGGTCGCCCTGGCCATGCTGACGGCCATGATCGTGGCGGTCGCCATGGGCAGCCGTTTCATCGCCTGGATGCGGGTCAAACAGGGCAAGGGCCAGCCGATCCGCGACGACGGGCCGGTGTCGCACCTGTCCAAGGTCGGCACCCCGACCATGGGCGGGCTGATGATCCTGGCGGGCATAGCGGTGGCGGTGCTGCTGTGGGGCGACCTGACCAATCCCTACATCTGGATCGTCAGCTTCGTGACGGCGGCCTTCGGCGTGCTGGGTTTCGTCGACGACTACGCCAAGGTGACGAAACAGACCTCGGCCGGCCTGACCTCGAAACAGAAACTGGCCGCCCAGACCGTCATCGCCGTCATCGCCGGGATCATGACTGTGGTCTGGATGACCATTTCGCCGACCTCGCCGAACCTGGAGACCTCGATCGCCTTCCCGTTCTTCAAGAACGTGCTGTTGAACGTCGGCTGGTTCTATGTGGCCTTCGCGGCCTTCACCATCGTCGGCTTCTCGAACGCGGTGAACCTGACCGACGGACTGGACGGCCTGGCCATCGTGCCGGTGATGATGGCCTCGGCGGCCTTCGGCATCATCGCCTATCTGGTCGGCAACTTCATCTTCGCGGACTATCTGGGCGTCCACCATGTGCCCGGCGCGGGCGAGTTGGCGATCTTCCTGGCGGCGATCATCGGCGGGGGGACGGGCTTTCTCTGGTACAACGCCCCGCCGGCCAAGATCTTCATGGGCGACACCGGCTCGCTGGCTTTGGGCGGGGCGCTGGGCGCCGTCGCCGTGGCGACCAAGCATGAACTGGTGCTGGGCATCATCGGCGGCCTGTTCGTGATCGAGGCCGCCTCGGTCATGATCCAGGTCGCCTACTTCAAGGCCACCGGCAAACGCATCTTCCTGATGGCGCCGATCCACCACCATTTCGAGAAGCTGGGCTGGCCGGAATCGACCGTGGTCATCCGCTTCTGGATCGTGGCCGCCATGCTGGCCTTGATCGGCCTGTCGACGCTGAAACTCAGATGATCCCGGTATCCGGCTTCGAGGGGCGCCGCGTCGCGGTCTTCGGCCTGGGCCGGTCGGGGATCACGGCCGCGCGCGCGCTGAAGGCCGGAGGCGCCCAGCCCATCCTGTGGGACGACAGCGTCTCGTCGCGGATGCAGGCCGAGGCCGAGGGTTTCGCCGTCGAGGACCTGACCGTCGCCGACTGGTCCAGCTTCGCCGCCCTGGTCCTGTCGCCCGGTGCGCCCCTGACCCATCCCAAGCCGCACTGGACCGTCGGCAAGGCTAAGGCTGCGGGCGTCGAGGTGATCGGCGACATCGAACTGTTCGCGCGGGCCATCGCGGCCCTGCCCGACGGCGAACGGCCGCGCGTGATCGCCATCACCGGCACCAACGGCAAGTCCACCACCACGGCCCTGATCGGCTGGGTGCTGAAACAGGCGGGCCTGACGGTCCACGTCGGCGGCAATATCGGCATCGGCGTCCTGGCCCTGCCCGCACCGACGCCCGGCGCCGTCTATGTGGTCGAGGTGTCCAGCTATCAGTTGGACCTGACGACCCGTTTCGCGCCGGACGTCGCCATCCTGACCAACATCACCCCGGACCATCTGGACCGGCACGGCGGCATGGACGGCTATGTCGCGGCCAAGGCTCGAATATTTAAGGCGCACGGAGCAGGTAAGACCGCACTCGTGGGAACCGATGACCAGTGGATCAAGCCAATCGCCTATGGCTTGCCGCGAACTGGTTGGACCACAACCGTCACTACAAGGGTCCTTGTTGTTGGCGGGGGCAAACGTGGAGGTACTCCCGTTGACCAGGTTGGTCGTCGCGGAGCCGCATGGGAACAGGCATTCCACGACGGACACTTCATCTCAATGGAGGCGTGCGACGGGGAACTGACGGCGGATGGGCTTTTCCTTGCCGACCTGACGAAAGCTCGCTCCCTGCCCGGCAATCACAACGCTCAGAACGCCGCCTTCGCCTATGCGGCGGCCCGCGCCCTTGGTGTCCCTCACGAACGAACCGTCACCGGCCTGCTTTCCTTCCCAGGCCTGGCCCATCGCATGGAGCCGGTCGGGCGGCTGGGCCGGGTGCGGTTCGTCAATGACTCCAAGGCCACCAACGCCGACGCCGCGCGTCAGGCCCTGTCCAGTTATGACCGGGTCTTCTGGATCGCGGGGGGGCGGGCCAAGGCGGGCGGCATCGACGATCTGGCCGACCTGTTCCCACGCGTGACCGAGGCCTTTTTGATCGGCGAGGCGGCCGGACCCTTCGCCGCCGCCCTGCAAGCCGCGTCCGGGGGCGACACGCCGCACCGCATCAGCGGCGACATGGCGGCCGCCGTGCGCGACGCCGCCCAGGCCGCCGCCCAGGCCGCCGCCGCGACGGGCCGCGACCAGGTGGTCCTGCTCAGCCCCGCCGCCGCCAGTTTCGACCAGTACCCGGATTTCGAGGCGCGGGGCGAAGCCTTCCGCGCCGCCGTCCTGGCGCTCGGCGCCGAGCCGGAGACCGCCGCATGAGCGCGCCCGGCTGGTCCCATCCCTTTTCGCGCAACGATCAGAGCCTGATCGCCAAATGGTTCTGGACGGTCGATCGCGGCCTGTTGGCCGCCGCCCTGACCCTGGTCGGCCTGGGCGTGGCGCTCAGCTTCGCCTCCAGCCCGGCCGCCATCCTGGCCGATGAATCGATCAGCGATCCCTTCCACTATTCCTGGCGGATGATCGTCTTCGCCACGGGCGGGGTGACGATCATGTTGCTGACCTCCCTGCTGTCGCCGCGCGGGGTTCGGCGCATCGCCGTGCTGGGCCTGCTGGGGGCCGTTTTCGTGATGATGCTGCTGCCCTTCATCGGCGACACGGTGAAGGGCGCCGCGCGCTGGGTGAACCTGGGACCGTTCAGCCTGCAACCGTCCGAGTTCGCCAAGCCCTGCCTGATCGTCTTCGCCGCCTGGATGTTCGCGGAATCGCAGAAGGGGCAGGGCGTGCCCGGCGTCTCCATCGCCTTTCTGGCCTGGGGCCTGACCGTCGCCCTGCTGTTGATCCAGCCGGACATCGGCCAGACCCTGTTGATCACCACCACCTTCATGGCCGTCTTCTTCATGGCCGGGGTGCCGTTGAAGTGGGTCATGGCCCTGGCGGGCGTCGGTGCGGCGGGCCTGATCGCCATCTTCATGAGCTTCAGCCACTTTCGCGACCGCCTGGCCGCCCACGGCTCGGCCGACGCCGACGCCACCTTCCAGATCGACCGGGCGTCCGAGGCCATTCGCGCCGGAGGCCTGGTCGGGCGCGGCGTGGGCGAGGGGGTGATGAAGCGCTCGGTTCCCGATCTGCACACCGACTTCATCTATTCGGTCGGCGCCGAGGAGTTCGGCCTGGTGCTGTCGCTGGCCATGATCGGTCTTTACGCCTTCATCGTCATCCGGGGGATGAAGAAGGCCATGCGGCTGAACGATCCGTTCGAGCAGACGGCGGCGGCGGGCCTGTTCATGCTGATCGGGCTTCAGGCCTGCATCAATGTGGCGGTCAACCTGAACCTGATCCCGACCAAGGGCATGACCCTGCCCTTCATCAGCTATGGCGGATCGTCCATGGCGGCCATGGGTCTGACCATGGGCTTCGCCCTGGCCCTGACGCGCCGTCGTCCGGGTGCCTATGAGCCGGGCGCCAGCCTGATCCCGCGTCGGCGCCTGTTGCCGTGACTCTGCCGTCGTCCCCGGGCCTGACCCGGGGATCAGAGACCGCGACGACCTGTCGGGCCGACGGTTGCGCGCGATGTTCGTCCGACAGCCCGCTTCTTCGCTTGATCCTCGGGTCAAGCCCGAGGATGACGGAGCAGAAGAATTCACGGGAGCCTGAATGACCGCCAAAGTCTGCGTCGTCGCCGCCGGGGGCACCGGCGGCCATATGTTTCCGGCCGAGGCCCTGGCGCGGGAAATGGCCGCGCGCGGCTGGCGCATCGTGCTGGCGACCGATCATCGCGGCGAACGCTACGCCCAGAGCTTCCCGGCCGAGGAACGACTGGCTCTGGACGCCGCCACCGGCTCGGGTCCTCTCGGCCTGTTGAAGGCGGGCGTGGCCATCGGCAAGGGCGTGATCCAGGCGCGCCGCGCCTTTCGTCGTCTGGACGCGGCGGTGGTCGTCGGCTTTGGCGGCTATCCGTCGGCGCCGGCCCTGACCGCCGCCCTGATCGACGGCCTGCCCACCGTGATTCATGAGCAGAATGCGGTGCTGGGCCGCACCAACCGGATGCTGGCGCCGCGGGTCAAGGCGGTCGCCTCGTCCTTTCCGACCCTGGGCCGCGCCAGCCCGGCCGTGGCCGCCCGCGCCCAACTCGTCGGCAGTCCGGTTCGCGCCGAGATCGCCGCCCTGATGAACCGGGCCTATGCGCCGCCGACGCCGAATGGGCCGATCGAGATCCTGGTCACTGGCGGCAGCCAGGGCGCGCGCCTGTTGTCCGAAGGCGTCCCGGCCGCCCTGGCCCGCCTGCCCGCCGATCTGCGCGGGCGCCTGAAGGTGCGCCAGCAGACCCGGCCCGATGTGCTGGAGGCCGCGCGCCAGACCTATCTGGAGGCCGGGATCGAGGCCGAGACCGCGCCCTTCTTCCGTGACATGGCGGCCCTGTTGTCGAGCGCGCATCTGGTCATCGGCCGGGCGGGCGCCTCGACCTGTTCCGAACTGGCGGTGGCGGCCCTGCCGTCGGTGCTGATCCCGCTGAAGATCGCCACCGACGATCATCAGACGCTGAACGCCGCCGCCCTGAGCGGGGCGGGCGCCGCCGTGGTCATCGCCGAGGACGCCCTGACGCCGGAACGCCTGGCCGATGTCGTCCAGCCCCTGCTGGCCGATCCGTCGCGCCTGGCCGCCATGTCCGCCGCCGCCCGCACCGCCGCTATTCCTGACGCCGCGCGCCGCCTGGCCGATCTGGTCGAGGCGACGGCCGCCTAGTCCGCCAGGTGCGCCCGGCCCAGGGTCACGGCCGCCTCCACGGTGACCGCATCGGCCGCCCGCGGCGGCTCTGTCGCACAGGCCACGGCGGCCAGCTCGGCCGCGTCGCCGCCGCGCGCGAGGGGCTGGGGCCGGTTGTCTATCGGCATGGCCGGGCCTTCCTGTCCGCCGACGGCGACCGAGGCGAAGTCCAGGCGGTCGGCGGTTCCGGCCGCGCAATCGAACCGCCACCACGACCAGCCGCCCCAATAGGCCTGGCCGCCCGCCGTAAAGTCCGTCTCGGCGACCTGAAAGGCCCGCATCCGCGCCCCGTCGCCCTCGCGCGTGATCGAGGCGGCGTCGGCGAACATGGCCCAGCGTCCGACGCCGGTCAGGACCAGGTGCGGCGGGGCCTGCAGCAGGGCGGCGGCGGCCAGGACGACGGCGATCACGCCGCCACCATCCGCTCGGCCTGGCTCAGATCGACGCTGACCAGTTGCGACACGCCGCGCTCGGGCATGGTCACGCCATACAGACGATCCATCCGGCTCATGGTCACCGGATTGTGGGTGATGACGATGAAGCGAGTGTCGGTGCGTTTGCGCATCTCGTCCAGCATTCGGCAGAAGCGGTCGACGTTGGCGTCGTCCAACGGGGCGTCCACCTCGTCCAGCACGCAGACGGGCGCAGGGTTGGCCAGGAAGACGGCGAAGATCAGGGCCGCCGCCGTCAGGGCCTGCTCGCCGCCCGACATCAGGCTCATGACCGACAGCCGCTTGCCCGGCGGGCAGGCGTAGATCTCCAGCCCGGCCTCCAGCGGATCGTCGGATTCGACCAGTTTCAGCTCGGCCTGGCCGCCGCCGAACAGGGCCTCGAACAGGGCCTTGAAGTTGTCGTTGATGATGTCGAAGGCGGCGATCAGCCGTTCGCGGCCTTCGGCGTTCAACTCGTCGATGCCGTCGCGCAGCTTGGCGATGGCCGATGTCAGGTCGCTGCGCTCCTCGCGCATGGCGTTCAGGCGGTCGCCGTATTCGACGGCCTCCTCCTCGGCGCGCAGGTTGACGGCGCCCAGGGCGTCGCGCTCGCGCTCCAGCCCATACAGCAGGCTCTCGGCCCCGGCGGCGTCCGGCGGGCGGGCGATGGCGTCGTCGTTCAGCTTCTGGCCCAGTTCCTCGGGCGACATCTGCGCCGTCTCGCGCACCTGGTTCGAGGAGTCCAACAGGCGGTCGGCGGCGGCCTCGGCGCGGGCGGACAGACCGGCGCGGGCCTCACGCGCCTGGCTGGCGGCGGTCTCGGCGGCGCGGCCGGTGCGGTCAGCCTCGGCGGCCTCGGCTTCGACCACCGACAAGGCGTCGGCGGCGGCCGAGCGGCGGGTCTCGGCGGCGGTCAGCGTATCCAGCAGCTTGCCGCGCTGCTCGGCGAAACCGGCGGGCGCGGTCTCGGCCAGGGTCTTTTGCTGAGCGGTCTTTTCCGCGTCCTTGTCCAGCGTCGTGACGCGAGCGCGGGCGTCCTTGGCCCGGTTGGCCCAGCCGTCGCGTTCGCGCGTCAGGCCTTCGAGCCGCGAGGTGCGGGCGACCCCTTCGCGCGCCTCGGCGTCGCGTTCGGCGCGGGCGGCGGCGGCGGCGGCGCGGGCGGTCTCGGCGGTCTGACGCGCCTGGGCCAGTTCGGCGCGCAGGGCGTCCAGCGTCTCGGACGGCGCCTCGGTCCCGGACGCCTCGACCAGGGCCGTCTGGGCGGCCTCCAGTTCGGCGGTCAGGCGGGTCAAGGTCTCGTCCAGGGCCTGGGCGCGGGCCTCCTTCCTCGCCTGGTCGCGGGTCAGGGCCTCCAGCCGGTCACGCGCGGCGGCGGCCGCCTTGTCCAGCGGGAAGGGCGCGGCGCGGGCGGTCTTCACCATCTCGTCGGCGGCGCGCAGGGCCTCGCCCGCCGCCTTCATCGCCGCCTGAGCTGTCTCCAGCGCGGGCTTGCCCGCGTCGATTTCGGACTCCAGCTCCGACAGCCGGGTGCGCTGGGCCAGGCGCACGGCGGCCGGGCGCGGCGCCTCGGCCCGCTGCACGAAACCGTCCCAGCGATAGAGGTCGCCCTGAACCGTCACCAGCCGCGCCCCGACCGGCAGGGTCCCGGCCAGTTGCGCCGCCTGGTCCCGCGCCGCCACCCCGCACAGCGCCAACCGCGCGGCCAACTGGCCGGGCGCCGCTACATGGGTCGACAGGGGGGCGACGCCCGCGGGCCAGTCCGGCGTCGGCACGGCGGCTCCGGCCCAATAGGCGGCGGCCTTGGCGTCCAGCGCCGCGTCCAGATCGTCGCCCAGGGCGGCGGCCAGGGCGGCCTCATAGCCCTTGTCGGCGCGGACGCTGTCCAGGGCCGGGGCGTGTTCGCGCCGCGCCGTGACCAGCAGTTGGGCCAGGCCGCGCGCCTCGGTCTGCAATCGGCCCAACCGGTCTTCGGCGGCCCGCGCGGTCTGGCGCGCCTCGGCCTCGGCCCGCGCCTTGTCGCCCCGGTCGGTCTCGGCGGTCTCGACGGCGGCGCGCGCGGCGGCGAGCTGGGCCTGGGCGGTCGTCAGCGCCTCTTGGGCCGCCGCGATCTCGGGCGTCTCCAGCGGTCCCAGGGCCTCGCGCTCGCGTTGGGCGGCGGTCTGGGTCTGTTCGGCCCGCGTCACACGCGCCTCGGCGTCGCGCTTGCGGGCGTTCTCGGCCGAGACCCGCGCCTCGACGGCGGCCACGGCGCCCGCCACCCGTTCGACCTCGGCGTCGGCGGCGCGGCGCGCGTCCTCGGCGGCGGCCAGGGCGGCTTCCAGTTCCGGCCCGCGTTCGGGTGCGGCGGCGATCTCGGCGGCCAGGGCCTCCAGGGCGGTCGCGACCCGCGCCAGTTCCCCCTCGGCGTCCGTCGCCATGCCGGTTTCGCGCTCGATGTCGGCGGCGATGCGCGCGGTCTCGGCGGCCAGTCGTTCGATCTCGGCCCGCGCCGCCTGTTCGGCCATGTCCAGCCGGTCGCGCTCCAGACTGGCCCGATGCAGCAGGGCGCCGGCCACCGCATCCTCTTCCCGCGCCGGTTTCAGGGCCTCCTGCGCCTTCAGCGCCGCCGTCTGGGCCGCCGCGGACGCCCCTGCCGTCTCGGCCACGGCGCGATCCGCCGCCTTCAGCTCCTCAGCCGCGGTTTCGGCCGCCACCCGCGCGTCGTTCCAGCGCACATAGAGCAGGGCCGCCTGCAAGGCCCGGATCTCGGCCGAGATCTTCTTGTATTTCTCGGCCTGGCGCGCCTCGCGCTTCAGCCGGGTCAGGGTGGTCTCCAGCTCGCGCCCGATGTCGTCCAGCCGGTCCAGGTTGGTCTCGGCCGCGCGCAGCCGCAATTCAGCCTCGTGCCGCCGGGTGTGCAGGCCCGCGACCCCGCCCGCTTCTTCCAGGATGCGGCGGCGGTTCTGCGGCTTGGCGGCGATCAGCTCCGAAATCTGCCCCTGCCGCACCAGGGCCGGAGAGTTGGCGCCGGTCGAGGCGTCGGCGAACAGCAGTTGCACGTCGCGCGCCCGCACCTCCTTGCCGTTGATGCGATAGGTCGAGCCTTGACCTCGGTCGATGCGCCGCGACACCTCCAGCACCGCCGCGTCGGTGAAGGGCTGGGGCGCGCGCCTCTGGGCGTTGTCGATGGTCAGTTGGACTTCGGCGTGGCTGCGCTGCGGGCGGCCCGCGGCCCCGGCGAAGATCACGTCGTCCATGCCCTGGCCGCGCATGGCCTTGGCTGAATTGGCGCCCATGACCCAACGCAGGCCCTCCAGCACGTTCGACTTGCCGCAGCCGTTGGGACCGACCACGCCCGTCAGGCCCGGCTCGATCTGCACCTCGGTCGGGTCGACGAAGGATTTGAAGCCGACGAGCCTCAGGCGCTGGAACTGCATCGTTCCGGCCTAGCCGCCTTCCGCCGTGCGGATGGCGATTTCCAGCCCGCCCAGCGAGCGGTCGCGGACCATGCGGCCGTTGACGAAGAAGGCCGGGGTGCCGGTGATGCCGGTCGCGGCGCCCGCCGCCACCTCGGCCTCGATGAAGGTCTTGATCTCGGGGCGGGCGACGCAGGCGTCGATCTGGGCGCGGGTGCGTCCGCTGGCGGCCACGCCGGCCGCGTACCATTCGCCCTGGTCGCCGCCGCGCAGCAGGGCCGCCTGACCGGCGAACAGGGCGTGGGCCGTGTCGAAGAATTTCTCGGGCGCCGCGCACCGGGCCAGGGCCGCCGCCGGACCGGACAGTTCGATCGGCGCCGTCGGCATGTTGCGGAACACGAACTTCACCCGCCCCGTATCGACGAAGCGGCGCTTGAACTCGGGCCAGACCAACTCATGCCAGTCGCCGCAGACGTGGCAGGTGAAGCTGGCGTATTCGATCACCGTCACCGGGGCTGAGCGTTGACCCAGCACCCGGTCGTTGGCGTGGACGGGCGGCACGGGCGCGGCGTCCTGGCGCACGGCCGCGGCGGTCCCGATCAGGACCGCGGCCGCCAGCAGGACCCGCGCCAGCCGCTTCATCCGACTATTTCGCCAGTTCGGCTTCAATGGCGCGCGACAGGTCTTCCATCGAGGCGCCTTCGCCGCCCGGCGTGATGATCTCGACGCCGTTGACGAAGAATTTCGGCGTGCCGGTCACGCCCGCGTTCTGGGCGGCGCGGATGCGGCCTTCAAAGGCTTCGATGGCCTTGGGATCGGTGACGCACTGTTCAAACTGCTGCTCGTTCATGCCCACCGCGTTGGCGGTGCGCAGCAGCCAGGCGCGGGGACCGCCGGCGGCCATCTCCTGCTGGCTGCCCATCAACTGGTGCACCACGTCGAAATATTTGTCCTCGCCCGCGCAGCGCGCCAGCAGGAAGCCGGCCGTGGCCACCTCGACCGGCGGGGTCGGCAGTTCGCGGAAGACGTAGCGGACCTTGTTGGTGTCGACATAGCGGGTCTTGAACGCCGGCCAGACTTGCTCCTGCCAGGCGGCGCAGTGCGGGCAGGTGACCGAGGCGTATTCGACCACCGTGACCTTGGCGCCCTCGGCGGCGCCCAGGGCCATGTCGCCTTCCGCCACGGCGTTCTTGCCGCCGCCGCAGCCGGCCAGAGCCGCCATCGTCGCCAGGGCCGCGGCCGTCATCGCCGCGCGGCGGCTCATCGAAGCGTATCGGGTCATGGGTCTTCCTCGGGTTTCGTGGATCATCGCGCGATTCCCCCACGGACGCGCGCGCTCAAGGTTTCAACAGTCGAGAACAGGTGCGGCGACTTTTTGTCAACGTCGCGAGTGGTCGCGGCTTTCACCCAGCACCGCCCGCCCCAGCTTCTGCAACGCCGCCTTCAGCCCCTCGGGCGCCGGTTCGACGGCGCGGGCCAGCTCGGCCTCGGTCTCGGCGGGCAGGGGCGGGGGCTTGGACGGGCGGCGCGGCTTGGACGCCGCCTCGGCCGACGGTTTCACCGGTCCCTGGGCGATCCTCAGCTTGTCGACCGACCCGGCGCCCAGGAACAGGTTCACCCGGCTCAGGATTTCCGCCGACTGATGCTGGACCAGCAGGGCCGCGGGTCCCGCCACGCGCAGCTCCAGCACCCCGCCGCTTCCGCCGCGGCCCTTGATCAGCTTCTGCGGGCGGGTGACGCGGGCGAGCTGGTCGCCGACGATCTCGCGCCAGCGCGGCTCCAGCGCCCCGGCGCCGCGCCCGAACTTTTCGTCCAGCCCCTTCACCAGCCCTTGCAGATGCCGCCCGGCCTTGGGCGCCGGGCGCGGCGCCGGGCGCGTCTTGCGGCGCGACAGGATCTCGCGGACCTCGGCTTCGGTGGGCAGGGTGCGGCGCATGGCTTCCTTCTAGACCCGACGACGGGGTAGGGGGAGGGGGCATGGACGTTCCCGCCCTCCGCGCCGCATTGTTGACCTGGTACGACGCCGAGGCGCGCGGCCTGCCGTGGCGGTCGCCGCCGGGGTCCGGCCGCCGGACGGAACCCTATCGGGTCTGGCTGTCCGAGGTGATGCTGCAACAGACCACCACGGCGCACGCCGCGCCCTATTTTCACGCCTTCACCGGCCGCTGGCCGACGGTCGCCGACCTGGCCGCCGCGCCGGACGCGGATGTCATGGCCGCCTGGGCGGGCCTGGGCTACTACGCCCGCGCCCGCAACATGCTGAAGGCCGCCCGCGCCGTGGCGGCCGATAACGGCGGGGTCTTTCCCGACACCGAGGCGGGTCTGCTGGCCCTGCCGGGGGTGGGCGCCTATACCGCCGCCGCTGTCGCCGCCATCGCCTTCGGCCGGGCGTCCAATGTGGTGGACGGCAATGTCGAACGGGTCATGGCGCGGCTGTTCGCGGTCGAGACGCCGCTGCCCGCCGCCCGGCCCGAACTGCGCCGCCTGGCCGCGTCGCTGGTCGCCGATGATCGGCCGGGCGACTGGGCGCAGGCCCTGATGGACCTGGGCGCCGTGATCTGCCGTCCCAAGTCGCCGTCGTGCGGGCGTTGTCCGGTCTCGGCCTTCTGCGCGGCCTTCAGGACCGGCGATCCCGCCCGCTATCCGTTGAAGGTTAAGACGGCCGACCGCCCCCGCCGCCACGGCGTCGCCTGGGTCATGAGCGACGCCCAGGGCCGCATCGGCCTGGTCCGCCGCCCGGACAAAGGTCTGTTGGGCGGGATGTTGGGCCTGCCGACCTCGGACTGGTCGGTCGCGGCCGCCGACGCCGCGCCGCCCGTGGCCGCCGACTGGCGCGACGCCGGGTCGGTGGAGCACGTCTTCACCCATTTCGCGCTGAGCCTGCGCGTCCATACCGCGCACGTGCATGCGCCCGACCTGATCTGGACCGATGTGGATGACGCCCGCCGCGCCCTGCCGACGGTGTTCAGAAAGGCGCTGGATCGGGGCCTGGGCTGAACCGGCCTACTGCATCCCGGCGCGGATCTGTTCGCGCAGGGCGTCGATCGACTTGAACCCCTGGTCCGACTTGAAGCGCCAATAGGTCCAGCCGTTGCAGGCCGGGGCGTTCTCCAGCAGGGCGCCCAGTTTGTGGATCGAGCCGGTCATGGCCCCGTGCACCAGCGAGCCGTCGGCCCGTACGCGCGCCTCGCGCTCGCCCTTGGGGCAGTACAGCCGGTCGCCGGGCCGCAACAGCCCGGCCTCGACCAGCGCTCCGAACGGCACCTTGGGTTCGGCCCGCTTGGACCCCATGACCGTCAGATCCTCGGGCGCGGCGGGAACCACGGCCTTGATCCGCTTTTCGGCGACCTTGGCGTAGCCTTCGTCGCGCTCGATGCCGATGAAGTGACGGCCCAGCCGCTTGGCCGCCGCCCCCGTCGTGCCGGTGCCGAAGAAGGGGTCCAGCACCACGTCGCCGGGCCGCGTGGCCGCCAGCAGCACCCGGTGCAGCAAGGCCTCAGGCTTCTGGGTCGGATGGGCCTTCTTGCCGTCGGCGTCCTTGATCCGCTCTTCGCCGGTGCACAGGGCCAGGGTCCAGTCGGACCGCATCTGTGTGTCTTCGTTGAAGGCCTTCAGGGCGTCGTAGTTGAAGGTGTAGCGCTTCTGCTCGCGGCTGCGCGCGGCCCAGATCAGGGTCTCGTGGGCGTTGGTGAAGCGCGTGCCCTTGAAGTTCGGCATCGGGTTCGACTTGCGCCAGATGATGTCGTTCAGCACCCAGAACCCCAGGTCCTGGATCGCCGAACCCAGGCGGAAGACGTTGTGATAGCTGCCGATCACCCAGATCGAACCTTCCGGCTTCAGCACGCGGCGGCATTCGCTCAGCCAGGCGCGGGTGAAGGCGTCGTATTCGGCGAAGCTGCCGAACTTGTCCCAGTCGTCGTCGACGGCGTCGACCTTGGAATTGTCGGGCCGCAACAGGTCGCCGCCCAGTTGCAGATTATAGGGCGGGTCGGCGAAGACCATGTCCACCGAGGCGTCGGGCAGCGCGCGCAGCACCTCGATGCAGTCGCCGCGATGGATGACGTCGGTCTTCAGATCGGACATGGCGCGGCCCCGCAAGCTCTACAGAGCCGACACGGTGAATCCTTGTGGTTAAGGCCGGGTTATGCGGGCTGGATCGGAACCCACATTTCGACGCCGCCGCCCGCCGGATCGAAATCGGGACCATAGCGTTCGAACTCCGGGGTCTGGCCGTCCGCCCATCGCCCGTTGTTCGCCAGCCAGTCGTGGGCGGCGGCGATGGTCGTGCGGATGTCGTGGATCGGCCCGGCGTGGACGAACACCGCATAGTGGGCCTGGGGCACGCGCATTCGGCCCTGGTCCGGGTCCAGGGCGTCGAAGCCGTCGACCTGGGCGGCGCACATGTATTCAAACGTCTGGGCGGCCATGTCGGCGGCGCAGACCGCGCCATAGGTGACGTCGCCGACCTGGCCCGGCAGGGGCAGGGACCGGACGAACTCGGCCCAAGCGGCGGGAATGCCCACCGGCGCGTCGCCGAAGCCATAGGTCCGCCGCAGGCCGGCCAGCAGCATCGGCGGATGGCTTTGGAGCCGGTCGGGCGATCGCATCGTCGAATGACCTCAGAAGGGGAAGAAGATCGGAATGGCGACCATGGCCGCGGCCCAGGTGATCAGGTTCAGCGGCAGGCCCACCTTGACGAAGTCCATGTAGGAATAGCCCGCCATCTGATAGACCAGCACATTGGTCTGATAGCCGAACGGCGTGGCGAAGGCGGCCGAGGCGGCCATCATCACCGCCACCAGGAAGGGCCGGGGATCGACGCCCAGGGACCCGGCCAGGGCCACCGCGATCGGCGTCACCAGCACCGCGACGGTGGCGTTGGACAACAGTTCGGTCGCGAACAGGGTCACGCCGTACAGCACGATCAGCGCCGTCAACGGACCAAAGGGGCGCATGACGGTGATCAGCACGTCCGCGCCCGCCTGGGCCAGGCCGGTGACCTCGAAGGCGATGCCGATCACCACCATGCCCGCGATCAGCAGCAATATCTCGGGGCGCAGACCGGCATAGGCCTCTTCCGGCGTCAGGACCCGCAGCAGGATCAGGGCCACCGCCCCGGCAAAGGCGCTGGAGGCGATGGGCGCCCAGCCCAGCCCGGCCACGGCGATGACCAGGACGAACACCGTCAAGGCGATGGCTGAGCGGCGCGGGTCGAAGGGGCGGTCCGCCGCCTGGAACAGCTCCACATGCCCGAGCTGGGCGTCGCCCGAGCCGTCTTCCTGATTGCGGGTCTCGCCCAGCCGCGGCAGGCGGAACCAGAATTTGCGGCGGCGGTTTTCGCGTGCGCGGGCCTCGGCGCGTTCCTGTTCCTCGGCCAGGCGGCGTTGTTCGGCTTCATCGGCCGCGACGCCGGCGCCGAGCTGACGCGACGACACCAAAAACAGCCACAATCCTCCCGTGATCGCCAGGCACAGGCCCACCGGGGTGATCTCGAACAGGCTGAACACCGGCTGGCCGGCGTTGCGCGCCATGTCGTTGACCAGAAGGTTGGTCGAAGTGCCGATCAGCGTCAGCAATCCGCCCAGCACCGTCAGATGGCTGAGCGGCATCAGGAACCGCTTGGGCGACAGCTTCAGCGACTTGGCCACGTCGCGCACCAGGGGCGCGGCCAGAACGACGACCGGCGTATTGTTCAGGAACCCGCCCAGCCCGCCGCAAACCCCCAGCACCGCCCAGATGCCGCTGGACCCGAACCGAGCCGCCAGCTTGGTCGCCTCGCGGATCAACAGGCCCAACAGGCCCGACAGCTCGATGGCGTAGGCGATGACGAACAGGCCGCCCAGGGCGATCAGCGCCGGGCTGGCGAAGGCGCCCTGGACCTCCACCGGCCGCACCACGCCCAGCATCATCAGCACGGCGGCCCCGCTCAGGGCGACGACGTCGGCCCGCATGCGGCCGTGGATCAGAACGCCCACCACGACCACCAGGACAACCAGGGCGGCTATCTGGTCAAAAGTCATGTCCGCCTTCGTGAGCCGTTCGGCCGCCTTGGGTCAAGCGCGGGGACCTTCGCTGGCCTTGCGAGTCGCCGTCGTGTTATGTCTGAACGCATGATTGGGGAACGCACCGACGCCACCCGTCCCAAGCGCGCCGCCGTGGCGACCATGGCCCTGGCCGCTCTCATGCTGGTCCAGTGCAAGCCCGGCGCGGAGCCGGCGTCGGAACCCAGGCCGCCCGAACCGACGACGACGACCCCCGCCGCGCCAGCGCCGGCTCCGACCCTGGCTCGCGCCGAGTTGATCGCCGCCGCGAACGCGGCGGCCGATCACTATGCGTCTGGCGCGCGGGTCGAAGGGACCGATCCCCTGGTCGGCCGGACCTTCTCCATCCGCATTCCCTTCGCCTGCGGGCCGTTGTCTGAAGGCGGCGCGGGGGATCGTCCCGACGGCCTGCCGCGCGCCGGATGGGGACCGGATCGACGCACCATCCAGCTCAGCCTGACGCCCGGCGACTGGACCCAGTCTGCCTTGATGGCCGAACCCAACGCCGCCGCCCGGTGGGAGCAGGTCGAGGGCTTTTGGGCGCCGCGTCCATGGTTGACGGGCGAAAACTGCCCCGCGCTGACCGCCGATCCCCTTCAGGGCGCGCCCCCGGCCGCCACGGTCCAGACCCTGGGCATCGCCGCCGTGTTCGAGGAAGACGCCTCGCGCATCGGTCGTCGCAACGGCCGCGCCTACGCCCATACGGTGCGCGGCGAGGGCGATCAGCCGGTCCAGCGTCCGGCCCAGGGATATCGCCTTCTGCTGGAAGGCCGCGTGGTCGGCTTTCCCACCAGCGGGCGCGCCTTCCGGTGCCGGGCGTCTGGACCCGATCAGCGTCCGGTCTGCGTGATCGCGGTGCAGCTCGATCGCGTGGCCGTCACCCAGGCCGACGGCGCCGTCATGAGCGAATGGCACGGCGCCTGATCGGCGTGACGGTGCGCCCTTTCCAGCCGGGGGGAGAGGCGGCTATGACGCCCGAATGATCCGTCGCCTTCGCCCCGTTCCGTTCGACCTCGGTCCCGTTCATTTCGTCGGCATAGGCGGCATCGGCATGAGCGGCATCGCCGAGATCATGCTGAAGATCGGCTATTCGGTCCAAGGCTCTGACGCCAAGTCCGGCGCCAACACCGAGCGGCTGGAGAAGCTGGGCGCCAAGATCTTCATCGGTCATGACGCCGCCCATGTGGGCGAGGGCGTCTCGGCCGTGGTCTATTCGACCGCCGTCAAGGCCGACAATCCCGAGATGGCCGCCGCCCGCGAACGCCGCATCCCCCTGGTCCGCCGGGCCGAGATGTTGGCCGAACTGATGCGGCTGCAATTCTCGATCGCGGTGGGCGGCACCCACGGCAAGACCACGACGACCTCCATGGTCGCGGCCCTGCTGGACGCGGCGGCCCTGGACCCGACGGTGGTCAACGGCGGCATCATCAACGCCTACGGCACCAACGCCAAGGTCGGCGACGGTGACTGGATCGTGGTCGAGGCCGATGAGTCGGACGGCAGCTTCCTGCGCCTGAAATCCACCGTCGCCATCGTCACCAACATCGACCCGGAGCATCTGGATCACTGGGGCGATTTCGACGGGGTGCGTAAGGCCTTCGTCGACTTTGTCGAGAATATTCCGTTCTATGGCTTCGCCGCCGTCTGTCTGGATCACCCGGAGGTCCAGCGGCTGGTCGCCTCGATCGACAACCGTCGCATGGTCACCTACGGCCTGAACCCCCAGGCCATGGTCCGCGCCGACAACTGCCGCATGGGTCCCGACGGCTGCCGCTTCGACGTGGTGATCCAGGGGCGGGGTTCGACCGCGTCGGACGAGCCGATCCGCATCGAGGACCTGCACCTGCCCATGGCCGGTTGGCACAATGTCTCCAACGCTTTGGCCGCCATCGCCGTGGCCCGCGAGCTGAACGTGGACGAAAGCGCCATCCGCCAGGGCCTGGCCGGTTTCGGCGGGGTCAAGCGGCGCTTCACCACCACCGGGGTCGTCAATGGCGTCCGCGTGGTCGACGACTACGGCCACCACCCGGTCGAGATCGCCGCCGTGCTGAAGGCCGCCCGTCAGGTGGCCCAGTCGCCGGACGGAGAGGGCGAGGGCGCCGGCCGCGTCATCGCCGTGGTCCAGCCGCACCGCTACACCCGTCTGCGCGACCTGATGGACGACTTCTCGACCTGTTTCTCGGACGCCGACAGCGTCATCGTCGCCGACGTCTATCCGGCGGGCGAGGCGCCGATCGAGGGCGTCGACAAACACGCCCTGGTCGAGGGCGTCCGCCGTTACGGCCATCGCCACGTCCAGGCGCTGGAAAGTTCGGCCGTGCTGGCCGAGGTGATCGCGGCCGAGGCCAAGTCGGGCGATCTGGTCGTCCTGTTGGGCGCGGGCGACATCACCGCCTGGGCCTATGCGCTTCCGGCCCAGTTGGAGGCGCTGGCGTGAGCTGGCGTGACCATCTGCCCCCCGTCCGCGGCAAGCTGCTGCGTGACGAACCGCTGGGTCCCTACACCTGGTTCCGTGTCGGCGGGGCGGCGGACGCCCTGTTCATTCCGGCCGACGCCGGCGATCTGAGCGATTTTCTGAAAGCGTTGGATTCCCGCGTCTCGGTGACGGTGCTGGGCGTCGGCTCCAATGTCATCGTGCGCGACGGCGGGGTCGAGGGGGTGGTCATCCGCCTGGCCGGACGGCCGTGGGCGCAGGTGACGGCGGACGGCGACACGATCACGGCGGGCGCGGGCGCGCTCGACTCCATGGTGGCCAAGGCCTCGGCCAAGGCCGGTCTGGCGGGTCTGGAGTTCTATGCGGGCATTCCCGGAACCATCGGCGGCGCCCTGACCATGAACGCGGGTTGCTACGGCGCCGAGACGAAGGACGTGCTGGTCTCGGCCTGGGGCCTGAACCGGGCGGGCGAGCGCGTGGACTATGCGCTGGCCGACTTCGGCTACACCTACCGCCATTCCCAGGCGCCCGCCGACATCCTGTGGGTCGAGGCCGTCTATCGCGGAACGTCGGACGCGCCCGAGGCGGTCCAGGCCCGCATCGACGAAATCACCAGCCGCCGCGAACAGACCCAGCCGATCCGCGACAAGACCGGCGGCTCCACCTTCAAGAACCCGCCCGGCCATTCGTCCTGGAAGCTGGTCGATGAGGCTGGCTGGCGCGGCAGGCTGCACGCCGTAACCGGCGGCGGCGCCATGTTCAGCGACCTGCACGCCAACTTCATGATTAACCCCGGTGAAGCGACCGCCGCCGACATCGAGGGTCTGGGTGAGGCGGTGCGCGCCGACGTCCTGAACAAGACCGGCGTCCAGTTGGACTGGGAGATCAAGCGGATCGGGCGGCCAGTCTGAAATTCCCGCGCCATGGGCGGTTGGTAAACCCGGCGTAAACCAACCTTCGGCGATCAAGGCGGCTCGCGCCCGTTTCCGAGTCCCGCAT